>NZ_JBIUBW010000004.1:154255-218387 GCF_044548465.1 Streptomyces sp. NPDC052023
GGCCCCCCGGGGTGTGTGCCTTTCTATGGGGCGGGCGGGTTGCTGGGGCCGCGCTCCCTGTATACGGGGGGGGGGGGCGCCCCCGCGCCCCCCCCCCCCCGGGGGGGGGGGCCGCGCCCCGGAGGGTCGCAAACCAGTCAGGTCCATGGGGTTCCCGGTCACGACCGAGGGGGACGCGGGCGGGTATCGGCGGCTCGATCCCGTTCACGTCAGGGAATGCCGGGGTGATCCGGCGAAAGGGTGGCCCGGGGGAGGGACGGCGGGAGCGGCGAAGCGGGGGAAGTGGGGGAGTGGGGGGAAGCGGGGGAAGCGGGGAAGGGCGGCTCCGGATGGGGCGGTGGTCAGTGGATGATGCCGGTGCGCAGGGCCACGGCCACCATTCCGGCGCGGTCACCCGTGCCGAGCTTGCGGGCGATACGGGCGAGGTGGCTCTTGACGGTCAGCGCGGACAGGCCCATCGAGACGCCGATCGCCTTGTTCGACTGGCCTTCGGCGACCAGGCGCAGCACCTCGACCTCGCGGCCGGAGAGCTCGCGGTAGCCACCCGGGTGACTCGGGGCACCCGGGGGGCGGCGGTGCAGACGGGCGGCGGCCGCGCCGATGGGGGCGGCACCCGGCCGGGTGGGGAGCCCGACGTTGGTACGGGTGCCGGTGACGACGTAGCCCTTCACGCCGCCCGCGAGGGCGTTGCGCACGGCGCCGATGTCGTCGGCGGCCGACAGGGCGAGCCCGTTGGGCCAGCCCGCGGCGCGGGTTTCCGACAGCAGCGTCAGACCGGAGCCGTCCGGCAGGTGGACGTCGGCGACGCAGATGTCGCGGGGGTTGCCGATGCGGGGACGAGCCTCGGCGATGGAGGAGGCCTCGATGACATCGCGCACACCGAGCGCCCACAGATGGCGGGTGACGGTGGAGCGGACGCGGGGATCGGCCACGACCACCATCGCGGTCGGCTTGTTCGGGCGGTAGGCGACCAGGCTTGCGGGCTGCTCAAGGAGAACGGACACCAGGCCTCCTGGGTGCGGGGACGGGGCGGCTCGTGGGGGGTGAAGCCGGGACGAACCGTGCTTTCAAGGTCACAGTCGTCTTCGGCACCAAACCGGTCCGCCTTTAGAGAATGATCACGATCTGGTGAGTAACAATCCGAGCAATTCGGACACGCGAGCGATCATCCGAAGATCGAACGGTTTCGGTTCGATTCGTTGTCCGGCCGAAAGTGGCCGTATCGACAAAGAGATCCACCCGAATGGACGCATGTGTGTTTGCCCGGCCCGGTTTCGGCGAGCAGGGTGTGCGGGGGGAAGGGGAAAACGCGGCGGCAACGCGTCCGGAGGCATGCTCGAAAGCACGCCCCGACGCCGGGGCACGGCCGGGTGTGCGCCGTGGGTCAGCGGGCCTGCGGGTCGCGCCGCTGCGGCAGGGTGACCACGGACGCGTCGCCCGGACCCGCCGGTGGCAGGCCCGCGACCTGGGCCAGCAGGTCGCACCAGGAGGCGAGATGGGCCGCCGTGTCCGGTACGCCGCCGAGGCCCTCCCGGGGCGTCCAGGAGGCCCGGATCTCGATCTGCGACGCGGCGGGACGCGTGGACAGCCCGCCGAAGTAGTGCGAACTCGCGCGCGTGACCGTGCCGCTCGGTTCGCCGTACGTCAGACCGCGCGCCTGCAACGCGCCGGTCAGCCAGCTCCAGCACACCTCCGGCAGCAGCGGGTCGGCGGCCATCTCCGCCTCGAGCTCCGCCCGCACCAGCGTCACCAGCCGGAAGGTGCCGCGCCAGGCGTCGTGTCCCGCCGGGTCGTGCAGGAGCACCAGCCGGCCGTCGGCCAGGTCCTGGTCGCCGTCGACGACGGCGGCCTCCAGCGCGTACGCGTGCGGGGCCAGCCGCTGGGGCGCCCGGGTGGGCTCGACCTCGATCTGCGGCCGCAGCCGTGCGGAGCGCAGCGCCTCGACGGCGGCCCGGAAGGGCACGGGAGCAGTGTCGCCCGTATGCAGGTCCCCCTCCTTCGGGTCGTCCATTCCGCCAGCGCCGTCCGACAGTCGTCCCTGAGCCGCAGCCATGCGGTGCAGATTAAGGGGAACGGACGCCGGGCGCAGGCTAGACACCCCGCCCGGCGGTACCCGGACACCGGGTCCTGCCCCCGGCGGACCTCGGACGAGGCGCACGCCCCGGCGCGCGCCGCCCCGGCCCGGCACCCGGTGCCGGGCACTGCCCGTTCGGCCGCCGTGCGAGACTTTTCCCGTGAGTGCCAACGGAAGCCCCACGGGCCAGCAGCCGACAGCGACGTACGACTCCGCCTTCCTCAAGGCGTGCAGGCGCGAGCCCGTGCCCCACACGCCGGTGTGGTTCATGCGGCAGGCCGGGCGCTCGCTGCCCGAGTACCGCAAGGTGCGCGAGGGCGTCCCGATGCTGGAGTCGTGCATGCGGCCCGAGCTGGTCACCGAGATCACGCTTCAGCCGGTACGCCGGCACGACGTGGACGCGGCGATCTACTTCAGCGACATCGTCGTCCCCCTCAAGGCCATCGGTGTCGACCTCGACATCAAGCCCGGCGTCGGCCCGGTCGTCGAGCGCCCGATCCGCTCCCGCGCCGACCTGGCACAGCTGCGCGACCTCACCCCCGAGGACGTCTCCTACGTCACGGAGGCGATCGGCCTGCTGACCGCCGAGCTCGGTGAGACGCCGCTGATCGGTTTCGCCGGCGCCCCGTTCACCCTCGCGAGCTACCTCGTCGAGGGCGGCCCGTCCCGCACGTACGAGAACGCCAAGGCGATGATGTACGGCGACCCGCAGCTGTGGGCCGACCTCCTCGACCGCCTCGCGGACATCACCGCCGCCTTCCTCACGGTGCAGATCGAGGCGGGCGCCTCCGCCGTCCAGCTCTTCGACTCCTGGGCCGGCGCACTCGCTCCCGCCGACTACCGGCGCTCCGTCCTGCCCGCCTCGGCGAAGGTGTTCCGCGCGGTCGAGGCCTACGGCGTCCCGCGCATCCACTTCGGTGTCGGCACCGGCGAGCTGCTCGGCCTGATGGGCGAGGCCGGCGCGGACGTCGTCGGCGTCGACTGGCGCGTCCCGCTCGACGAGGCCGCCCGGCGCGTCGGCCCCGGCAAGGCCCTGCAGGGCAACCTCGACCCGACGGTCCTGTTCGCCACCCAGGAGGCCGTCGAGAGCAAGGCCCGCGAGGTCCTGGACACCGCGGCGGGGCTGGAGGGCCACATCTTCAACCTCGGCCACGGCGTGATGCCGTCCACCGACCCGGACGCCCTCACCCGCCTCGTCGAGTACGTCCACACGCAGACCGCGCGCTGACGGCTCACCACGTCTGCCGGGGCCGCGCCCGCCTGCCGAACAGCAGGCCGCGCGGCTCCGGCGGCGGTGGCGTGCCCGGCTTCAGCGGCCAGGCGAGGAGCATGCCGGCGAGGAATCCGACGATGTGGGCCGCGTACGCCACGGTGCCCGCGTCGGACACGCCCTCCCCGGAGGAGTACAGGGCCTGGAGCACGAACCACAGGCCCAGCACCAGCCAGGCCGGCAGCCGCAACGGCAGGAAGATCAGGAACGGGACGAGCACCCACACCCTGGCCTTCGGGTACAGCACCAGATAGGCACCCAGCACCCCGGCGATCGCCCCGGAGGCGCCGATCAGCGGTTCGGCGGACCCGGCGTTGAGCAGCGCGAAGCCGTACGAGGCCGCGTAGCCGCAGACGGCGTAGAACAGCGTGAAGCGTACATGCCCCATGCGGTCCTCGACGTTGTTGCCGAAGATCAGCAGGAAGAGCATGTTGCCCAGCAGATGCAGCCAGCTGCCGTGCAGGAACATCGCCGTCAGCACGCTGAGTTCGGGCGACTTGTCGTACCCCGGCGGGCCCACCACACAGCCCGGGCCCTCGGGGCCGACCGCGATGCCCCCGGTCGGCACCAGGCTGGGCAGCTGATGGTGGATCAGTTCCTGCGGCACCGCCGCGTAGCGGTCCAGGAACGCCTGCAGTTGGCACAGTTGCGCCAGGCTGCTGTCACCCGCCACCGATCCGGCGAGGCCGGGCGTGAACAGGAACACGACGACGTTCGCCGCGATCAGCGCGTACGTCACCCAGGGCGTGCGGCGCGCGGGGTTGACGTCATGGACGGGGATCACCACAAGGAAGTACTGCCCTCGACGCGCCCGCCGAACCGGTGAACGCGCCAGGCCCGGCGCGCGTATGTCTCCTCGACCGGCCGCGGCCCGGCGAGGCGCGTCGCGGGACGACGTGAGGAACAGGCGATGAACGAGCGAGTCACTCCTTCGGTGCAGGCCACCCCCGACGGCGAGGCGCAGCTCGCGCTGGTGGTCCACCTCCCCTGGGAGGACGTCGCCCGGCTCGGCCAGGAGGCCGGCCGCATGGCGGCGCAGTTGCAGCGACCGGTGACGCTGGACGAGGCGGTGGGCAACCGGTTGCGCTCCGTCTCCCCGGGCGCGCACGCGAAACCGGCGGGCGCGCAGCCCGCGGCCATGCCGGGCGCACCGGCCGCCTCGGTGTCGTCACTGCCCTCCCGCCCGCCCGCGGAGCAGGCACGGCAGGCGATAGACCGCATCAA
The DNA here is from genome assembly GCF_044548465.1 of Streptomyces sp. NPDC052023. Classification (NCBI taxonomy): domain Bacteria; kingdom Bacillati; phylum Actinomycetota; class Actinomycetes; order Kitasatosporales; family Streptomycetaceae; genus Streptomyces; species Streptomyces sp. NPDC052023. The sequence goes on from NZ_JBIUBW010000004.1 coordinate 158,824, forward strand.
CGGGACGGCGTAGCGCCATCTGGCGTCCCGCCGTCAGGACGCCCCGCGCAGCTTCCCCGCGGCCTTCCGCGCGGCGACCAGCACGGGATCCCACACCGGTGAGAACGGCGGCGCGTACCCCAGGTCCAGCGCGGTCATCTGCTCCACCGTCATCCCGGCGGTGAGCGCCACCGCCGCGACGTCCACCCGCTTGCCCGCTCCCTCCCGGCCGACGATCTGCACGCCGAGCAGCCGCCCCGTGCGGCGCTCGGCGAGCATCTTCACGGTCATCGGGGAGGCCCCGGGGTAATACCCGGCCCGGCTGGTGGACTCGATGGTCACCGCCTCGAACTGCAGTCCCGCCCGCCGCGCGTCCTTCTCCCGCAGCCCGGTGCGGGCGATCTCCAGATCGCACACCTTGCTGACCGCGGTGCCGACCACTCCGGGGAAGGTCGCGTAGCCGCCTCCGACGTTCATGCCGATGACCTGTCCGTGCTTGTTGGCATGCGTGCCGAGGGCGACATGCCGCTCCCGCCCGGCGACCAGGTCGAGGACCTCCACGCAGTCCCCGCCGGCCCAGATGTTCTCGTGACCGCGTACCCGCATCGCCAGATCGGTCAGCAGCCCGCCGTGCTCACCGAGAGGCAACCCGGCCGCCTTCGCGAGCGTCGTCTCGGGGCGTACGCCGATCCCGAGCACGACCACGTCCGCCGGGTACTCGGCGTCCTCCGTGGCCACCGCCCGCACCCGCCCGTCGTCACCGGTGAGGATCTTGGTGACCTCGGCGTCGTTGACCATGGTGATGCCCATGCCCTCCATGGCCCGGTGCACCAGCCGCCCCATGTCCGCGTCGAGCGTGGCCATCGGCTCCGCGCCCCGGTTGACGACCGTCACCTCGTAGCCGCGGTTGATCAGGGCCTCGGCCATCTCGACGCCGATGTAGCCCGCCCCGACGACCACCGCACGCCTGCCCGGCGCGCGCGTGAGGGTGTCCAGGAGCTCCTGCCCGTCGTCCAGGGTCTGCACCCCGTGCACGCCGGGAGCGTCGGCGCCGGGCATGTCCGGGCGGATCGGCCGGGCGCCGGTGGCGATCACGAGTTTGTCGTACGGCGTCCAGGACTCGGCCCCGGAATCGACCTCCCGCGCGCGTACCCGCGCCCCGGCGACGTCGATCTCCACGACCTCCGTCCGCAGCCGCAGGTCGATGTCCCGGGAGCGGTGCTCCTCGGGCGTGCGGGCGATCAGCTCGTCACGGCCGGAGACCTCGCCGCCCACCCAGTAGGGGATGCCGCACGCGGAGTACGAGGTGAAGTGGCCGCGCTCGAACGCCACGATCTCCAGCTCGCCGGGGCCCTTCATGCGGCGGGCCTGGGACGCCGCGGACATACCCGCGGCGTCACCGCCGATCACGACCAGTCGCTCTCTGGTACCTCTCGCACCGCTCATGCTCATGCGAACACGCTACGGCCACGGGGCATTTCAGTCCCGTCCGCCCCGCTCCTCCGCCGGGGCGGAACCGGCCGCGGGCTCAGGCGCCCGCCGTGCCGCCGGCAGCGGCCCGGGACCCGTCGCGGGCGCCGCCGCGGGGCGCCGCGCCCTGCGGGGCCGCACGACACGCAGCCAGACGAGGACGAGCAGTGCCGTCGGCACGGCGAACGGCAGCACCGCGCCCAGGGCGACGGCGATCCAGCGCAGCATCGTGACGAAGGCGTCCCAGCCGCCCGCCAGCGCGTCGGTGAACCCGGGGGTGCCGTCCTCCTTCGGCGTCGTGGCCACCGGCGTCTCGAACAGCGACAGCGTGATGGTCGACAGGCTCGTGCGGTCCTTCAGCGACGCCTGCTGGGCGAGCAGCGCCTCCAGGTCGGCCTGGCGGCCGCTCAGCTCGCCCTCCAGCTCCACCACGTCGCTCAGCCGGGTCGCCCGGTCCATCAGCTCGCGGATCCGGGCGACGCTGGCCCGCTGGGTCTGGATGCGGCTCTCCACGTCGACGACCTGGTCGGTGACGTCCGTCGCCTTCGCGGTGCGTTCGAGGAGCTTGCCCGTGCCCTCCAGGTCGGCCAGGACGTCCTCGTACCGCGCGACGGGCACCCGCAGCACGACGCGGGTGTGCTCGCCCCCGTCCTCGTCCCGGGTGGTGGTCTCGCTGCCCACGAAGCCGCCCGCGGTCTCGGTGGCCGTACGGGCCTCGTCCAGGGCCTTCGGTACGTCCTTGACCTGCACGGTCAGGGACGCGGTGCGGATGATGCGGTTCGAGGGGAGCTGCGGCGCGGCCGGAGGCCTGTCCGCGCCCGGGCGGCCGTCGCTGTCGTAGGCGCCCTCCTTCGCGCCGGGACCGGCGGCCGCCTTGTCCTGGGCGGCGCCCGCGTCACCCTTGGAGTCCGAAGCGGTGATCGCCTCACCGCTGCACCCGGTCAGCACGAGGGCGGTGGCGAGCAGGAGCCCGGCCAGAGCCGGGACAGGGCGAGCCGCGAAGCGGCGTGCGGTGCGTGGTGCGCGCATGTGGATGAACTCCCGAGGGTCGTGGCAACTGACGCTCCTTCGACGCCGGGACGGGCCGGGACGTTGGACCTGTGCGGTTCCGATGCGGTCACGGTCGGGACTCGGCGGGGCCACGGGGCCACGGGGTGGCTGCCGGTGGCGTCTGAGAAGGTGGAGTCATGAACGCAGCACCCACCGGCGCCGGGCACGCCGTCGTCGTCGGAGCCGGGATCGCCGGGCTGGCCGCGGCCCACCGGCTGCTGGAGCGCGGGGCGCGGGTGACCGTGCTGGAGGCGTCCGGCCGGATCGGCGGCAAGCTGCTGCCCGGCGAGATCGCGGGCGTGCGCGTGGACCTGGGCGCCGAGTCGATGCTGGCCCGGCGGCCCGAGGCGGTCGCCCTCGCACGCGAGGTGGGCCTGGCGGACCGGCTCCAGCCCCCGTCCACCGCGACGGCGGCCCTGTGGACCCGAGGTGCGCTGCGACCCATGCCCAAGGGCCACGTCATGGGCGTGCCCGGCACCGCGTCCGCGCTCGCGGGCGTGCTGTCCGAGGAGGGCCTGGCACGCGTCGAGCGCGAAGCCGGCCTGCCCCGCACGGAGGTCGGCGACGACGTGGCGGTGGGGGAGTTCGTCGCCGCGCGGCTCGGCCGCGAGGTCGTCGACCGGCTCGTGGAGCCGCTGCTGGGCGGCGTCTACGCGGGCGACGCCTACCGCATCTCGATGCGCTCGGCCGTCCCCCAGCTGTTCCAGGCCGCCCAGGCGCACGACTCGCTCACCGAGGCGGTCCGGGAGATCCAGGCCAGGGCGGCGGCAGCCCCGCAGAGCGGGCCGGTGTTCATGGGCATCGAGGGCGGCGTCGGCAGCCTGCCGCTCGCCGTGGCCGAGTCGGTGCGGGCGCGCGGCGGCGAGATCGTGACCGGGACCCCGGTGACGGAGCTGCGCCGCGCGGGGCGTACGGGCTGGCGGGTCGTGGCCGGCGACCGCGTCCTGCACGCCGACGCCGTGGTCGTCGCCGCGCCCGCGTCCGCCGCCGCCGGGCTGCTGCGCGCCGAGGCCCCGTCGGCCGCGACCGAGCTGGCCGCGATCGAGTACGCGTCGATGGCGCTGGTGACCCTCGCCTACCGCCGCGCCGAGGCCCGTCTGCCCGAGGGCAGCGGGTTCCTGGTCCCGCCGGTCGACGGGCGCACGATCAAAGCCTCCACGTTCGCCTCCCAGAAGTGGGGCTGGATCGCCGGCGACGACCCGGACCTGGTCGTGCTGCGCACCTCTGTCGGGCGGTACGGCGAGACGGAGATCCTCAGGCGCGACGACGCCGGGCTGGTGGACGTCTCCCGGTGCGACCTCGAAGCGGCCACCGGCCTCGACGCCACACCGGTCGCCACCCGCGTCACCCGCTGGGACGGCGGCCTGCCGCAGTACCCCGTGGGCCACCACGCGCGCGTGGCCCGGGTCCGCGAGCACGTCGGCGAGCTGCCGGGCCTCGCCGTGTGCGGCGCGGTGTACGACGGGGTGGGCATCCCGGCGTGCGTCGCGAGTGCGTACGCCGCGGTGGACCAGATCCACGGCGACCTGACGGCCGTGCGGGAGCTCACCGCCCACCCGGTGCAGAGCCTGCACGGCGGAGCGGGAGAATGAGGGACATGAGTGACGACGCCTCCACCACCGCGCCCGACCGGATCCCGAACAAGGGCAAGCTGGCCAAGGACCTCAACGAGGTCATCCGCTACACCCTGTGGTCGGTGTTCAAGCTGAAGGACGTGCTGCCCGAGGACCGCGCGGGCTACGCCGAAGAGGTCCAGGAGCTGTTCGGCCAGCTCGCCGCCAAGGACGTCACCGTCCGCGGCACCTACGACCTCTCCGGGCTGCGGGCCGACGCGGACCTGATGATCTGGTGGCACGCCGAGACCAGCGACCAGCTGCAGGAGGCGTACAACCTGTTCCGCCGCACCCGGCTGGGCCGCGCCATGGAGCCGGTGTGGTCGAACATGGCGCTGCACCGCCCCGCCGAGTTCAACCGCAGCCACATCCCGGCGTTCCTCGCCGACGAGACGCCCCGCGCGTACGTCAGCGTCTATCCCTTCGTGCGCTCCTACGACTGGTACCTGCTGCCGGACGAGGACCGCCGCAGGATGCTGGCCGACCACGGCAAGATGGCCCGCGGCTACCCGGACGTGCGCGCCAACACGGTCGCCTCCTTCTCCCTCGGCGACTACGAGTGGCTCCTCGCCTTCGAGGCCGACGAGCTGTACCGCATCGTCGACCTCATGCGTCACCTGCGCGCCTCGGAGGCCCGGATGCACGTCCGCGAGGAGGTGCCGTTCTTCACCGGCCGCCGCAAGGAGATCGCGGAGCTGGTCGCGGGCCTCGCCTGATCAGCGAAGGCTCGCCGCGGCCTGGCGCTGCCGGGCGGGGACGCCCCGTCCGGCGGGGACGCCCGGCTCCGGCTCCGGGCGCGGGGCGCAGGACGCGCGGCGCGCCGGGAGGCGGCCGTCGAGCAGATAGGCGTCCACGTGGGCGTTGACGCACGCGTTGGGGCCGCCCGCGATGCCGTGGGTGCCGGAGTCCCGCTCGGTGACCAGGACCGAGCCCGACAGCCGGCGGTGGAGTTCGAGGGCGCCGTCATAGGGGGCGGCGGCGTCCCGTTCGGCGGCCAGGATCAGCGTCGGCGGCAGCTCGCCCGGCCCGGTCCGCACGTCCAGCGGCCGCTGCCGCGGCGCCTGCCAGTAGGCGCACGGCAGGTTCAGCCACACGTTGCTCCACGTCTCGAACGGCGCCACGCGCGCGAGGCGGGTGTTGTCCCGGTCCCAGACCTTCCACTCCGTCGGCCACGGCGCGTCGTTGCACTCGACGGCCGTGTAGACCGCACGCGCGTTCTCCGCCTGCGCCGCCGTCTTCTCCTGCGGCGCGGCAAGCTTCACCAGCGGCCCCGGATCGCCCTTCAGATAGGCGGACAGCGCCTCGGCCCGCGACGGCCAGTGGTTGTCGTAGTAGCCGGCCTCCAGGAACGCGCCCTGCAACTGCCCCGGCCCGACCTTCCCGCCGGCCGGTCTCCCGGCGAGCCGCGCCCGTGCGGTGTCGTAGCTGCGCTGCACCTCGGCGGGTGTGGCGCCCAGGCCGTACACGCCGTGGTGCCCGGCGATCCACTGCTTCATGTCCGCCCAGCGGTCCTCGAACGCCGCCGACTGGGCCAGGTTGTTGCGGTACCAGATCTGCGCCGGGTCGGGGTCCACCGCCGAGTCGAACACCATCCGCCGTACGTGCGAGGGGAACATCGTCGCGTACAGCGCCCCGAAGTAGCTGCCGTACGAGGACCCCATGAACGTCAGCCTGTCCTCGTCCAGCGCGGCGCGCAGCACGTCCAGGTCACGCGCGTTGTTCAGGGAGTGGTAGTGCCGCAGCGCGTCCCCCGACCGCTCGGCGCACCCGCGCGCGTAGGCCCTGGCCCGCACGATGTGCTCCTGCTTGTCCCTCTCCGAGGGGTGCGCCGGTGCGGGTGAGGGCCCCTTGAGGTGCTGCGCGGGGTCCTCGCAGGACAGCGGCGCGGAGCGGCCGACGCCGCGCGGGGAGTAGCCGACCAGGTCGTACGCGGCGGCCAGACGCTTCCACTCCTGGAGCCGGCCGATCAGGGGGAAGGGCAGGCCGGAGGTGCCCGGACCGCCCGGATTGTAGACCAGGGCGCCCTGACGGGGGACCTTGCGCTTGCTGTTGTGCGGGTCGCGCTGGGTGGCCCGGACCCGGCTGACGGCGAGCCCGATCTGCTCGCCGCCGGGCCGCGCGTAGTCGAGCGGGACGGTGACCGTGCCGCACTCCATGCCGGCCGGCAGGTCCCCCGCACCGGGGCACTCGCCGAAGTCGACACCGGCGGCCGCGGCGCGCGCGGCGGCCAGGGCGGTGCCGCGCAGTTCGGCCGTCGCGTCCGGGCGGGCCGGAGCGCTGCCCGCCGGGGCGGCGGCGAAGGTGGCCAGGAGCAGGGAACCGGCGGCCGTGTAGAGGGCGGCAGCTCTCATCGCGAATCCCTTCGGTGTGCGGCAGCGACAGAAGGGATGCTTCGTACGATTTTGACCAAAGGCAAGCGCAGACGGCGGGTGTCGGCGTCATTGCGCCCATACGCCTTGCGGCGCCGGTGCGTCCGGTGCGGGGGGTGAGCCCGCGTCAGGCACGCCGGTGGTGCCCGCGATGCGCGAAGGCCGCCCGCAGGTCCGGCTCGCCGACCGCGCGCACGCCGCGTACGGCGACCGAGGTGAGGTAGGCGCGGTCGTCCCCCGCGTCGCCCGAGTGGCGGGCCAGGGCGTCGAGCAGACGCTGTCCGGCCGGAGAGGCCCAGCGCGAGTACGGGTGGGCCTCGATCCGGGCCAGGGCGAGGCAGCTCAGGCAGAGGAACAGCGGCAGACTGAACCAGAGGGCGACCAGATGGCGCGGCACCGCGTCCTGAGCGGGCATCAGCAGCGCGGCCACGCCGAGCGCGAGCACGACGGCCGCGGCGATCCGTACCTGGCGCACGCCGGCCCCCACGGTGGTTCCCACCCCGGCCGGCACGGCGAGACCGGCGCCGACGAGCCGTTCGGCGAGATCGTGCACCGCGTCGGCGGTGGCCGCCGCAGCCCGTACCGGGGCGATGGGGGACTGCCCTTCCGGCCCGATGGCGCCTATCACCGACCGCTCGATGTCGTCCCGGCCGCGCGGGTCCACGACGGTCGCCCAGCCCGTGTGCGCGAGCAGCAGCCGCCGCTGGCGTGCCATCGACACCAGCGTCAGATCGGCGACCCGCGCCGGTCCGCCGGACAGGAACGCGGCCTCGTACAACGTCAGACCGTGCTGCCCGCCGGTCACGGCGCCGGCCTCCGCCGCGCGTACGGCGGCCAGGCACAGCCGGGTGCACGCGAGACCGGACACGGCCCAGGCCGGCAGGAGAAGGAGGACCCAGAACATGCCGTGTTTCTATGCCGGCCGACCGGCAAACTCCATGCCTTGTTCACATTCCGGGACCGGGCGTTGCCGGTACGTGACGTTCCGCCGGGTGCGGTCAGCGGCGCAGCAGGACCCGCCGGGCCCTGGCCATCCGTGAACGCGGACGCGGCGCCGCGCCGGACCGCTCCAGCCACCACTCCCGCAACTCCCGCCGCGACCGCGCCTCCTGGGGCCGGCCGGCGAGCAGCAACTGCTCGGCGAAGTCCAGCGCGTCCCGCCGGTACCCCCCGGTCATCGGATGCCGCTGGGCGTACGCCAGGAAGGAGGGCCGATAGCCCGCTCCCAGGATCCGCGGCAACTCGGGCGCCACCCTGGCCACCACGTCCGCCCGCTTGCCGGCCAGCGCCCGCGCCTGCACCCCGAGCCGCGCCCGGTCGAACCCTTCGGGCACAGGGGTACCGGCGACGAGGGCGGACAGGAGCGCGGCCTGCGCGAGGGCGAGGCGCTGCCGGGCGTGGCCGGATGCGGGCGCCGGAGACACGGTGACGGAGGATCCTGCGGCCTCGGCGGCGGAGTCCGCCGACGCACGCGCCGCCGGGACGGCCACGGGCGCGCAGGACGAGCGGCCCGCGGAGTCCGTGGCAGCCCCCGCGACGGCGGCCGGCGCCGCGGTCCTCGCCCGCGCCCCTTCCTCCAGCGCCCCCCGGATCGCCGCCAGCTCCCGCTCCAGTTCGGCCGGTTCCGGGAAGTTCTCGTCGCGCTCCAGCAGGACACCCGGCGGGGAGATCCGGGACGCGAGGTCGGTGAGGATGTCGAGGACCGGCCGGGGGACCGGGTGGGCGTGGCTGTCGTGCCAGACGCCGTCCCGTGCGAAGCCGCCCGCGACATGGACGTAGGCGATGGCCTCCAGCGGGAGTTCGGCGAGCGCCTTGGCCGGGTCTTCGCCCCGGTTGACGTGGTTGGTGTGCAGGTTCGCCACGTCGATCAGGAGCCGTACGCCGGTCCGGTCGGCCAGCTCGTACAGGAACTGCCCCTCCGTCATCTCCTCGCCCGGCCAGGAGATCAGTGCGGCGATGTTCTCCACGGCGAGTGGCACGGGCAGGGCGTCCTGCGCGATGCGGACGTTCTCGCAGAGCACGTCGAGGGCGTCCCGGGTACGCGGCACCGGCAGCAGGTGCCCGGCCTCCAAGGCGGGGGACGCCGTCAGCGGGCCGCCCGCCCGGACGAACGCGATGTGCTCGGTGACCAGCGGCGAGCCCAGCACCTCCGCCCGCTCGGCGAGCGCCGAAAGACGCGCCGGGTCGGGCCGGTCGGCGCCACCGAGGCCGAGGGAGACGCCGTGCGGGACGACGGTCACCCCTCGCGCACGCAGCCGCTCCAGCGAGGGGGGAAGGTGCCCGGGGCAGACGTTCTCGGCGACGGCCTCGACCCAGTCGACGCCCGGCATGTGCTCCACGGCGTCCGCGATCTCCGGCCGCCACCCGATTCCGGTTCCCAGTCGCTGCATGGCCCCCTCCTTCACGTCCGTCCTGACGCACCTGGATCCGCTGTGTCGTCTCCTTCGACGGACCGCTGTTCTTTGGCGTGAGGGGGGTATGGCCCCGCTCGCGGGGCCCGAACCCTGCCGCGTGCGCCTTCAGAGCAACATTTGAGGTTGGGTCCCCGGTGTCTCCATCTGTCTCTACGCGAGTGGGGCGCCGGATGTTCAGCCGGTCCCGCGAGCCGTGCAACGGTTCAGCGCAACGCCGGATGGTCGGCGACCACCGTGCAGCTGCCGGCCGGGATCTCGGTGTACCCGGCGTCGCGCACCAACGGCAGCCCGGACGTGGTCAGTCGCCGCCACCGCGCGGGCTCCGCGGTCCGGACGGCCAGCGGGAAGCCGGCGTCGCGCCAGGCCGCGCGCTCCTCGTCCGGCAGTTCCCACCAGGCGAGCTGGGCGCCGTGACCGGCCTGTGCCATGGCTTTGCCGGCGGACATGCCGACCTCCGGGTTCAGCCACAGCACGGGTGTGCCCGGGTCCGCGTCGAGCGGCGGCTCGGGATCGTCGAGATCGGTTCCGGACACCTGGAGCCGCGCCAGGTCCTTGGGCCACCCGTCGAGCGGCACGGGCGGAAACACCCTCACTTCGGCCGACTTCCCCGTCACGGTGATCCCGGGCAGGGCTCCGGCCCGCCGCCATTCGGCGCCCCGGGCCCGTCGCACCACCTTCCGGATCCGCGCGTCCTGCCAGTCCCGTACGGCCTGGGCCCACTCCCCGTCGTCCAGCGACCGGGCATCAGTCAGCATGACGAGCACGGCACGTGCGGCGGTCTCCAGCGCGTCGGTCCGGGCGGGCGGGGCGTCCCGCTCCATCCGCACGACCAGTGGCAACACGAACTGGGGCGCGGCGTCGCGTACGCCGGGCTCGGAGCGGAAGGGGCTGTCAGCGGGTTCCGTGGTCACGCCGTCCAGTCTGCCAACCTCTTCGACGTGAAGAACCATGCGCCCGGTCCCCACGACCGCACCGCGCCGGCTACCCCGAACAGGCCGTGCGCTGCGCCTCCAGCCACTCGCACGCCGGACACAGCGTGATCCCCTTGTACGACTCCGGGTACTCCGTCGCTTCCCGGCACAGCACGCATTCCGCGTAGGGCGGCCCGTCCGCCTTGGGCGGCCTGCTCGCGTCGATCAGGCAGTAGTCGTCACCGTCGCTCATGGCTCCAGCGTATGCCGGTCACGAGGATCCTCCGGAGGCCGCGGCCGACGCCCCGATCAGCTCGGACACCTTCACGAACCGGTACCCCTGCCGCCGCAGCTCCGGCACGATCGTCCGGATCGCCCGCTCGGTCGTCGGCGCCGCGCTGCGCGTGCAGTGCAGCACGACGACCGACCCGGGCCGCACGCCTTCCAGCACCTGCCGGGCCACCGCGTCCGCGTCCGTCGCGAAGGCGTCCCCGCCCACCACGTCCCACTGCACGGCCGTCACGCCGGAACCGCTCAGCGCGCGCAGCGCCCGCTGGTCGTAGCAGCCGCCGGGGAACCGGAAGTACGGTTTCGCGTCCCGCACGCCGGCCCGGCGAAAGGCCGCGTACGCCCGCTCCACCTCCGTGCGCATCCTCTCCTCGCCGACGGTCGGCAGGCCGTAGCAGTCGGCGGTGAACGCGTAGTGGCTGTAGGAGTGGTTGGCGACCTCGAACAGCGGGTCCCGGCCGATGCCGCGGGCCTGGATCGGGTACTGCTCCGCCCACCGGCCCGTCATGAACACGGTCGCCGGCACCTTGAGCGCCCGCAATGTCGCGATCAGCTGGGGGTTGTCGAAGTGTTCCCCGCCCGCCGCGCGAGGCCCCTGGTCGGCGGTCATGTCGGCGTCGAAGGTGAGCGCGACGGTCTTGCCCCCGGTCCGCGGGCCGCTGGTGAACACCGGCGTGAGGCCCGCGGGGCCGGGGGCGAGGGTGGGCGGCTTCGAGGGGGAGGCGGGTGCCGAGGGGGCCACCGACCGGCTGCCCTGCGGCGTCCGGTCGGTGCCGCAGGCCGCGAGGGCGGCGCTCAGGACACAGACGGTGATGACTCCACGCGCATAAGTGATCACCGTATGAAAATATGACCTTTAGGTCGGCCTTCGGCGCAGACGCGACGCCGGGTCACCCGGCCGGCGGCCTCCGCCACGGACCGCGAATCGCGAAGGTCGTGCCCGGGTCGTAGCAGTTGACGTACATCGTCCCGCCGTCCGGCGAGAAGGTGACGCCCGCGAACTCGCCGTACTTGGGCGCCTGGGGCGTACCGGTGTTCTGACGGTTGCGGGCCAGCGCGTACACCTCGCCCCGGCGGGTGACGCCGAAGACGTGCTGCGCGCCGTTGCCGTCCTCGCAGACCATCAGGCCGCCGCCGGGGGCGAGGCAGATGTTGTCCGGCCACTCGCCGGGCAGATCGACATGGTGGTCCGGGCCGAAGACGATCACCAGGGTGAGGCGGCGGGCCCCCGGGTCGTAGCGCCAGACCTGGCCGGAGTGGTCGCCCGCCGACCCGTCCGCGCTGCGGGCGAACGAGGAGACGAAGTACACGCTCCGGCCGCCCCAGTAGCAGCCCTCCAGCTTCTGGGCGCGCGTGATGCCCTTCGGGCCGTAGTCCTGGAGGCGTACGGAGGTGCTGGTGGCGAGCGGGTCCGGTACGTCGACCCACTCGACGCCGCCGAAACTCGCGCCCGTCTCCTGGACCGCCGACAGGTCGGGCACCCCGGGCACGCGCATCGCCTGGAGCCGGCCGCCCGCGCGCAGGGAGCCCGTGCCGCCGAGCGGCTTCCTCGGCAGGAACCGGAAGAAGAGCCCGAAGGGCGGGACGAAGGCGTCCTCCGTCTCGTAGACGACACCCGAGCGGGGGTCGACCGCGATCGCCTCGTGCTGGAAGCGGCCCATCGCGGTCAGCGGGACCGCGCCCGTGCGGTGCGGGTCGGCCGGGTCGACCTCGAAGATGAAGCCGTGGTCCTTGGTGTAGCCGGCCGTGCCGGCCCGGTCCTCGGTCTCCTCGCAGGTCAGCCAGGTTCGCCACGGCGTGTGGCCGCCCGCGCAGTTGACGGCCGTGCCGGCGACGGCGACCCGCTCGGAGCGGACGTGGATGCCGGACTCCAGCGTCAGCGCCGTGCAGCCGCCCTTGGCCGCCGGGTCGTAGGTGAGGCCCTCGACCACCGGGACGGGGCGCCTCGACGTGACGCGGTTCTCGTGGTTGCGGACGAGGTGGACACGGCCGTGGCGCCCGGGGATGGCGGTCATGCCGTCCTGGTTGGAGGGGACGCGGCCCTCGCCGGAGAGCAGCGGGTCGCCCTCGCGGGAGAGGACCCGATAGCGGAAACCTTTCGGCAGATCGAGCAGGCCGTTCGGGTCGGGCACCAGGGGGCCGTATCCGGTGTGGCCGAGGTGCTGGGCGGCGGCCGTACCGGCGAAGAGCTCGGACAGGGCTCCCGAGAAGGCGATGCCCACTCCCAGGGCACCACCACGGGAGAGGGCATGACGACGCGTCACAGACATGGGGAAACCTTCCTGCTGGCGGACAGGACAGTGACCCCGCCGTGTCTATCAGCTACCGCCGGTCGCTGGAACCACGCGTGTGGCACCTGTCATGGAGCGTCGGCGAGCCCCGGGGTGGGGCGCGACTGCTGTCCGGTGCCGGGAGTGCCGTCGGCCTGCGTGGTGAGGCTCGCGGTCTCGTCGGGCCGCTGGGGCCTTTGCCCCGGTGTCGCCGCGGGCACGGGGCCCGGCTCCTGGGACACCTCCGGAACGCTTCCCGCATCCTGCGCACGGCCCTGGCCCTGGAGGCTCCCCTGCGGGTGGTCCGTCAGCTGGGGTGCCCGCTCCAGGAAGCGGAGCAACTCCACCGGGAAGGGGAGAACCAGCGTCGAGTTCTTCTCGGCGGCGACCGCCACGACCGTCTGGAGCAGTCGCAACTGCAGCGCTGCCGGGGTGTCGGCCATCTGCTGGGCCGCCTCGGCGAGCTTCTTCGACGCCTGCAGCTCGGCGTCGGCGTTGATGACGCGGGCACGTCGCTCGCGGTCGGCCTCCGCCTGGCGGGCCATGGAGCGCTTCATCGTCTCGGGCAGCGAGACGTCCTTGATCTCCACCCGGTCGACCTGCACGCCCCAGCCGACGGCCGGGCTGTCGATCATCAGTTCAAGGCCCTGGTTGAGCTTCTCGCGGTTGGACAGCAGGTCGTCCAGTTCGCTCTTGCCGATGATCGAGCGCAGTGAGGTCTGGGCCATCTGCGAGACCGCGAACTTGTAGTCCTCGACCTTGATGAGCGCGCTCGCCGGGTCGACCACCTTGAAGTAGACGACGGCGTCCACGCGCACGGTCACGTTGTCGCGGGTGATGCCCTCCTGGGCCGGCACCGGCATCGTGACGATCTGCATGTTGACCTTGTGCAGCCGGTCGACGAACGGGACGATCAGCGTGAATCCGGGCGAGCGCACCTCGCCCCGGAGCCGGCCGAGCCGCAGCACCACACCACGCTCGTACTGCTTGACGACCCGCGCCGCGGCGCCGAGGTACACCACGCCCACGGAACCGGCCGTGGCCGCCACCACCAGGAGTTCTTCGAGCATGACGACCTCCTCGCCAGAGGTCCGCGATGTCTGTTCCTGCAACGATATGCCCGGTGTCCGGTCCGGGGCCACGGGGGCTCCGGACCGGACACCGGGCCGTGAGGCCGGTCAGGGTATGGTCACCTTCACCGGATCGGTGCCCGTGGTGCTGTGCCGCTCGGCCCAGCTCTCCAGCGCCGTACGGCACGCGTGGTCCAGGTGATGCAGACCGGACAGGTTCAGTTCGATGGGCCGGTCCTGGGGCAGCGACTCCAGGCTGTCGAGGATCTTCGGCAGCCGCAGGAAGGTCGCGTTGCCCGACAGATGGGCCTGGATCGGCCCGGCGCCCTTGTCTATGACCTCCAGCTTGAGGTGCGAGGCCTCCCAGGCGGTCTTGGCGACCGACAGGGCGAGGCCGATCAGAACGCCCTCGAACATGTTCACCCCGACGATGGCGAGCGCGGTGACGACGAGGATCAGTGCCTCACCGCGGTGGTCGCGCCACATCGTGACGAGCTGCCGGAACGGGATCAGCTTCCAGCCCGCGTGGACGAGGATGCCGGCCAGCGCGGGCAGCGGGATCAGCGCCAGTGCCGACGGCAGCAGGGCCGCGAACAGCAGCAGCCAGACGCCGTGCAGCACCCGGGAGGCCTTGGTCCGGGCACCCGCCTGAACGTTCGCCGAGCTGCGCACGATGACCGCGGTCATCGGCAGGGCACCGAGAACGCCGCAGATGGTGTTGCCCGCGCCCTGGGCCATCAGTTCCTTGTCGTAACGGGTGCGTGGACCGTCGTGCAGCCGGTCCACGGCCGCGGCGCTGAACAGGCTCTCCGCGGAGGCGATCAACGTGAAGGCCAGGACGGTGCCGAGGACGGCCGGGTTCGCCAGCTCGCCGAAGGCGTCGGCGCCGGGTGGCTGGATCGAGTCGATCAGGCCGTTCACCTCGACCGTGGCGACCGGGAGGTCGAACGCGAGGGTGACGAGCGTGGCCAGGGCGACTGCCGCGAGAGCACCGGGCACCGCGCGGGCCTTCTGCGGCAGCCGCTTCCACGACACCATGACGGCTATCGTGCCGGCCCCTATCGCCACGGAGGCTACCGCCGTGGTGCTGCCGACGGCCTGGACGAGGGCCTCGGGCAGGCCGATGATCTTGTCGATGCCGGACGTGGGGGCCTTCATGCCGGCCGCCGCGTACAGCTGGCCCGCGATGATCACGAGTCCGATGCCGGCCAGCATGCCCTCGACGACCGAGACCGAGATGGCCCGGAACCAGCGCCCCAGTTTCAGGGCGCCCATCAGGAGCTGGAGCAGGCCGGCCGCCAGCACGAGCACTCCGAGCACCGGCAGGCCGAACTCGGTGACCGCCTCGTACACCAGCACGGTCAGGCCCGCCGCCGGGCCGGACACCTGAAGACTGCTGCCGGGCAGCAGACCGGTGACGATGCCTCCCACGATGCCGGTGACCAGGCCGAGTTCGGCCGGGGCGCCCGAGGCGACGGCCACACCGATGCACAGCGGCACCGCGACGAGGAAGACGACGACCGAGGCGGCGAAGTCCTGCCTGAAATAGGGGTACTTGGTCATGGAGGCCCTCACAGGGCCTCGAACGTGCCGGTGCCGGTGCGGTGTTCGCGTACGGCGCCGGTGTGCACCTCGTAGTACCAGCCGCGCAGCCGCAGCCGGCCGTCCGCCAGTCGCCGCTCGACGCACGGGTACGAGCGCAGGCGCAGTAGTTGTGCGAGGACGTGGGTCTGCACCGCCTCGGCGACCGTCGGGTCGGCCGGGTCGGCGGCCCGCGGCTGGTCGGCGGCGTGCGTCAGCCAGTCGCGCACGGCCGGTACGGCGTCGAGGTCGTCGCCGCGCACCAGCGCGCCGACGGCACCGCAGTGCGAGTGGCCGCAGACGACGACGTCCTGGACGCCGAGCACTTCCACGGCGTACTCGATGGTGGCAGCTTCCCCCGTGGGGCGGCCGGGGGTGTAGGGGGGAACGATGTTGCCCGCGGTGCGCAGCTCGAACAGCTGGCCGGGGCGGGCGCCGGTGATCAGGGCCGGAACGACCCTGGAGTCGGAGCAGGTGATGAACAGGACTTCAGGCGACTGTCCCTGAGCCAGCTGAGCGAACTCCTCAGGGCGCTGTCCGAACATGCGGGCGTTGTCGATGAGGGGCTGCATGACGTGGTGATTCCTCCTGGCGCGCAGTGGGGGCGCGTCGGACGTGCGTGACAGGGTGCGTGAGGGGACTGCTCCGTTCCCGGCGGTCGGTCGCGGCGGCCGGCCTCAGGGGCCTCAGGCCTCGAACAGGGCCGGGTTGTGGGCAGTCGAGGGTCTCGACATGTGGTCGTACGCGGCGCTGGGCACGACCGCGTCGGATTCGGCCCCCTCGCGTATCCGCTCGCCGGAGCGTGTCACTCCGGGCTGAGCTTTGGCCTCGAAGTGACGGGCCGTGTACGCAGCTGCGAAGGGCGGGGGAGGAGCGAAGAAGGGCAGGGTGAACAACACCGCGACGAGGGCCGTGCGCAGGGTCCGGATCGTCGTACCTCGGAGCATCGGGCCTCCCTCCGCTTCGGTCACACCTCTAGCCCGCACCAACGGTTGGTCAACAGCTGGTCAAGAAGGACACTAACCCTGCAGAGTTGTTTGCAGGGTTAACTTGGCGTTTCGAGCCGAAGAGAGCCTCAAAAGTGAGGTTGAGCTGGCGTGATCCGTCCCCCGACGCGGCGTACGGCGTGGCGTCTACCGGCCCTCGGTCAGCCGCTGGGCGTCCCGCGCCAGCGCGGTCAGCCGCGAGATGGCCCGGAAGTACTTCTTGCGGTAGCCGCCCTTCAGCATCTCCTCGCTGAACAGCTGGTCGAAGGGCAACCCCGAGGCCAGGACGGGCACTTCACGGTCGTAGAGCCGGTCCGCGAGCACCACGAGCCGCAGCGCCGTCGACTGGTCCGGAACCGGCCGCACGCCGGTCAGGCACACCGCATTGACGCCGTCGGTCAACGCGCCGTACCGGCTGGGGTGAACGCGGGCGAGGTGCTCGAGCAGCGGCGGGAACGCGTCGAGCGAGGCGCCCTCGGTGGCGTGCGCCGCCCGCGTCACCTGCTCGTCGGTGAACGGCGCCGGCGCCTGCGGCAGGCCGCGGTGGCGGTAGTCCTCGCCGTCGATGCGCAGGGCGCGGAAGTGGGCCGACAGGCCCTGGATCTCGCGCAGGAAGTCGGCGGCCGCGAAACGGCCCTCGCCCAGCTTGCCCGGCAGGGTGTTCGAGGTGGCGGCGAGCGCGACGCCCGCGTCGACCAGCTTGCCGAGCAGGGTGGAGACCAGCACGGTGTCGCCGGGGTCGTCCAGCTCGAACTCGTCGATGCACAGCAGGCGGTGGCCGGAGAGCGTCCGGACGGTCTGCTGGAAGCCGAGGGCGCCGACCAGGTTGGTCAGCTCCACGAACGTGCCGAAGGCCTTGCGGTCGGGCTCGGCGGGGGTGGCGTGCCAGAGGGAGGCGAGGAGGTGGGTCTTGCCGACGCCGTAGCCGCCGTCGAGGTAGACACCGCGGGGCCCGGCGGGGGCCTTCGGTGTCCTGGCCCTGCCGAACCCGAGGAAACCCCGCCTGCCGGCGCCGGGAGCCGCGCCGAGGCCGGCCGCGAAGCCCTCCAGGACCCGCACCGCCTCGGTCTGGCTGGGCTGGTTCGGGTCCGGGATGTACGTGCCGAAGCGCACCGAGTCGAAGCGGGGCGGGGGCACCATCTCGGCCACCAGGCGGTCCGCGGGAACGTGCGGCTCTCGCGCGCAGAGGGAGAGGGGGGCGGCTTCGGCGGCTATGGGGCTTCGGCCGGCGGCGGTGGAGGAGGACACGCTTACCCATGCTAAGGGGTGGTCCGGGGGCGGTTGCGGCCACCGGCCGATCCGCGGACGCGTCCGGGCGCCGGTCCGCGCGGGTGCGGCCCCGGAGCCGGACGATCCGCCGTCCCGCACGCCCGGCCGCCCGACGGCGCCCCGGATGAATCGCGGCACGCGTGGAACACTGCGTGGCATGCGACGCCTCTTTCCTGTGACCGACACGACAGTGGACCCGGCCGACCGTGAGTGGGATCTCGCGGAGCTGGCGGAGGCCTACGCCTACCCCGAGCCGCAGACGGGGGAGCCGGTGGCGTGGCTGCGGGCCAACATGGTCGCGACGCTCGACGGTGCCGCGCAGCACGACGGCAGGTCTCAGCCCATCTCCAACGCCACCGACATGCGCATCTTCGGCACGCTGCGGGCGCTCGCGGACGTCGTGCTGGTCGGCGCGGAAACGGTCCGCCAGGAGGGGTACCGCCCCGCACGCGTGCGTGCCGAGTTCGCGGCGCGGCGTGAGGCGGCCGGGCAGCAGCCCGTACCCGCGATCGCGGTGGTCAGCGCCGGTCTGGACCTGGACTTCTCCCTGCCGCTGTTCGCCTCGCCCGTGGTCCCCACGCTGATCCTCACCGGTGCGGCGGCGGCGCCGGACCGGGTGGTGGCGGCCGAGAAGGCGGGCGCCCGGGTGGTGGTCGCCGGGGACGGTGCCGGTGTGGAGCCCGCACGGGCCGTACGGGCGCTCGCCGAGCTGGGTCACACCCGGCTGCTCACCGAGGGCGGTCCCCGGCTGCTGGGTCAGCTGGTGGCGGCCGGGGTGCTCGACGAGCTGTGCCTGACCGTCTCCCCGATGCTCACGGCGGGCGGTGCGCAGCGCATCGCCGGGGGGCCGGCGGTGGCGGTCCCGCAGCGGTTCGAACTGGCGTCCCTGCTGGAAGAGGCCGGGTTTCTGTTCTCCCGTTACCGTCGGACCTGAGATCGACGGAATGCGCCGCTTCGCTCGCGACGGGCACGCCGTGACCCGCACTACCCGCGCGATCACGGGGCAGGATGGTTTCCGCAGGGCCGGACGGCCACCGCAGGACGAAAGGGCCCACGGCCCTCGGAGGAGAAGGGGCGCCTGGTGTTCACAAGCGTTTTGATGATCGAGAAGGCCCTGACGTCCGCCGACGTGGAGTTCGTCACCACCTTGCACGGGGAGGAGCCGGTCACCTTCCACGTGCTGCTCCAGCCGCGCGGCGAGCAGGCGGACCGCCTGCTGCGTGCCATCGACGACCTCGCGCTGGGGGAGCTGGACGAGGCGGCGCGCGAGGGGGAGACGCCGGAGGGCGAGGCGGCCAGGAGCGAGGGGCAGCGGGCGCTGGACGTGTCCTTGCAGGCCCTGCGGGCCTCCGGCAGCGCGGCCGAGGGCCGGCTGATCGAGGACCATCCGCTGGACGCGCTGAAGGGCGTGGTGGAGGAGGTCGGGGCGGACGAGGTGATCGTGCTGACGGATCCCCACTACGTGGAGGAGTTCTTCCATCGGGACTGGGCCTCGCGGGCTCGGCACAAGGTGGGGGTGCCGGTGCTGAAGCTGTTCTCGCACAGCAAGGCGTAGGGCGGCGCGGCGGGTGCGGGTGCCTGGTGGCCTGTCACCGGTCGCCGGCGCCCCCCGGCCGCCTGACCCCGCTGCCCCCTTACCGGGCACCCCGCGCCGCACGGAATAGGCTGGGGCCGCGCTTCCCCGTCGGGGTGCGCTGCTCGTCGTACCGGATCTTGGGGAGAACACACATGGCACCCGGCCTTCCTACCGCCATGGACCGACCGCACTTCATCGGCATCGGCGGGGCCGGGATGTCCGGTATCGCGAAGATTCTGGCGCAGCGCGGTGCCAAGGTCGCCGGCAGTGACGCCAAGGAGTCGGAGACCGTCGAGGCGCTGCGGGCGCTGGGTGCCACCGTGCACCTCGGGCACGCGGCGGAGCACCTCGCGGACGACGCCAGCTGTGTCGTGGTGTCGTCCGCGATCCGGTCCGACAACCCGGAGCTGGCCCGCGCGGCCGAGCTGGGCATCCCCGTGGTGCACCGGTCCGACGCGCTCGCCGCCCTGATGCGGGGCCTGCGGCCGATCGCGGTCGCCGGTACGCACGGCAAGACGACCACCACCTCGATGCTGGCCGTGTCGCTGTCCGCGCTCGGGCTGCGGCCGTCGTACGCGATCGGCGGGGACCTCGACGCGCCCGGCTCCAACGCGCTGCACGGCGAGGGCGAGATCTTCGTCGCCGAGGCGGACGAGAGCGACCGCAGCTTCCACACGTACGCGCCCGAGGTCGCGATCGTGCTCAACGTCGAGCTCGACCACCACGCCAACTACGCGTCCATGGACGAGATCCACGAGTCCTTCGAGACCTTCGTCGGCAAGATCGTGCCCGGCGGCACGCTGGTGATCTCGGCGGACCAGGAGGGGGCCCGGGAGCTGACGCGGCGGGTCGCGGCATCGGGCGTGAGGACCGTGACCTACGGCGCGGCCGACGACGCCGACGTGCGGGTGCTGTCGGTCGTGCCGCAGGGGCTGAAGAGCGAGGTCACCGTTCTGCTGGACGGCAGGGAGCTCACCTTCGCGGTCTCCGTCCCCGGCCGGCACTACGCCCACAACGCGGTCGCCGCCCTCGCGGCGGGCGTGGCCCTCGGTATCCCGGCCACGGAGCTGGCCCCCGCGCTCGCGGCGTACACCGGGGTGAAGCGGCGGCTGCAGCTGAAGGGCGAGGCGGCCGGGGTGCAGGTGATCGACTCCTACGCGCACCACCCGACCGAGATGAGCGCCGACCTGGAGGCGATGCGGGCGGCGGCGGGCGACGCGCGGATCCTGGTGGTCTTCCAGCCGCACCTGTTCTCCCGGACGCAGGAGCTGGGCAAGGAGATGGGCCAGGCCCTCGCCCTCGCCGACGCCTCCGTGGTGCTGGACATCTACCCGGCCCGGGAGGACCCGATCCCGGGCGTGACCAGCGAGCTGATCATCGAGGCCGCCCGGGCGGCGGGCGCGGACGTGACGGCGGTGCACGACAAGGGCGAGGTGCCCGAGGTGGTCGCGGGAATGGCGGGGGCGGGCGATCTGGTTCTCACCATGGGCGCGGGCGATGTCACCGACCTCGGACCGCGCATCTTGGACCGCCTGCCGAAGTAAGGGGCTGACACCCATGTCGTACGACGTCGAGAAGCCGGACGAGCAGTGGCGCGTTGAACTGACGCCGGCCGAGTACGCCGTGCTGCGCCAGGCCGCTACGGAACCCGCGTTCACCGGTGAGTACACCGACACCAAGGCCAAGGGCGTGTACTCGTGCCGGGCCTGCGGTGCCGAGCTGTTCACCTCGGACACGAAGTTCGAGTCGCACTGCGGCTGGCCCTCGTTCTACGACCCCAAGGAGGGCGACGCCGTGGAGCTGGTGCAGGACCGCTCGCACGGGATGGTGCGCACCGAGGTGCGCTGCGCGCGCTGCGGATCGCACCTCGGGCACGTGTTCGAGGGTGAGGGCTATCCCACACCTACGGACCAGCGGTACTGCATCAACAGCATTTCGCTGCGGCTGGCTCCCGACGACGAGTAAGGAGCCACGGCCGGCCCCGGTCTCACCCGGAGGGCGGGACCGGGGCCGGCTCGCCGCCCCCGAACGCCCGCAGGATGCGCTCCGCCGCCAGCGTCGCCGTCAGCTCGCCCTCGCGGACCTGCCGCTCCAGGTCCGGGGCGAGGGCGCGTACGGCAGGGTGGGCGTGCAGCCGGCCGAGCAGGTCCTCGCGGACCATCGTCCACGTCCAGTCGACCTGCTGCTCACGCCGCTTGGCGGCGAGCCGGCCGGTGGAGCCGAGCAGGGAGCGGTGCTGTTCGAGGCGCTCCCAGACGGTGTCCAGGCCCGTCGACTCGCGTGCGCTGCAGTGCAGCACCGGCGGCGTCCAGTAGGCGTCCTTGCCGTGCATCAGGCGCAGCGCGCCGGACAGCTCACGCGCGGCCGCCCGGGCGTCGCGCTCGTGCGGGCCGTCCGCCTTGTTGACGGCGAGCACGTCGGCGAGCTCCAGCACGCCCTTCTTGATGCCCTGCAGCTGGTCGCCGGTGCGGGCCAGGGTGAGCAGCAGGAACGAGTCGACCATGTTGGCGACGGCGGTCTCCGACTGGCCCACGCCGACCGTCTCGACCAGGACCACGTCGTAGCCCGCCGCCTCCATCACCACGATCGACTCGCGGGTCGCCTTGGCGACCCCGCCGAGGGTGCCGGCCGTGGGGGAGGGCCGTACGAAGGCGGCCGGATCCACCGCCAGCCGCTCCATCCGCGTCTTGTCGCCCAGGATCGAGCCGCCCGTGCGGCTCGACGACGGGTCGACGGCGAGCACGGCGACCCGGTGGCCGAGACCGGTCAGCATGGTCCCGAAGGCGTCGATGAACGTCGACTTGCCGACCCCCGGCACTCCGCTGACGCCGATCCGCCGCGCCTTGCCGCTGTACGGCAGCAGCTCGGTGAGCAGCCGCTGGGCCAGCTCCCGGTGCTGCGGCCGGGTGGACTCGACGAGCGTGATCGCGCGCGCCACGATGGCCCGCTTGCCGTCGAGCACGCCCTTCACATACGCGTCGAGATCGATCACAGCTCGTGTCCGAGGCCGGCGGCCAGCCGCTGCACCAGGTCATGGGCCGCGTCCGGGATCACCGTCCCGGGCGGGAACACGGCAGCCGCGCCCATGTCCAGCAGCGTCGGCACGTCCTGCGGGGGAATCACCCCGCCGACCACGATCATGATGTCCTCGCGGCCCTCCTCGGCGAGCTGCTCGCGCAGCGCCGGTACGAGGGTGAGGTGACCGGCGGCCAGCGAGGACACCCCGACGATGTGCACGTCCGCCTCGACGGCCTGGCGGGCGACCTCGGCCGGGGTCTGGAACAGCGGGCCGACGTCCACGTCGAAGCCGAGGTCGGCGAAGGCGGTCGCGATCACCTTCTGGCCGCGGTCGTGGCCGTCCTGGCCCATCTTGGCGACCAGGATGCGCGGGCGGCGCCCCTCGGCCTCCTCGAAGGCGTCCACCAGGGCGCGGGTGCGGTCGACCGACGGGGACTCGCCGGCTTCGTTGCGGTACACGCCCGAGATGGTACGGATCTGGCTCGCGTGCCGCCCGTACACCTTCTCCAGGGCGTCCGAGATCTCCCCGACGGTCGCCTTCGCCCGGGCCGCGTGCACGGCAAGTTCCAGCAGGTTGCCGTCGCCGCCGGCGGCCCGGGTCAGCGCGTCCAGGGCGTCCCGGCAGGCGGTCTCGTCCCGCTCCTCGCGCAGCTGCCGCAGCTTCTCGATCTGCTGGGTGCGCACCGAGGAGTTGTCGACCTTGAGCACCTCGATCTTCTCGTCGGAGTCGACCCGGTACTTGTTCACGCCGATCACCGGCTGCCGCCCGGAGTCGATCCGGGCCTGGGTGCGGGCCGCGGCCTCCTCCACACGCAGCTTGGGGATGCCCGCGTCGATGGCCTGCGCCATGCCGCCCGCCTGCTCGACCTCCTGGATGTGCTGCCAGGCGCGGCGGGCGAGGTCGTACGTCAGCTTCTCGACGTAGGCGCTGCCGCCCCACGGGTCGATCGCCCGTGTGGTGCCGGACTCCTGCTGGATGAGCAACTGGGTGTTGCGGGCGATCCGCGCGGAGAAGTCCGTGGGCAGCGCGAGCGCCTCGTCGAGCGCGTTGGTGTGCAGCGACTGGGTGTGGCCCTGGGTCGCGGCCATCGCCTCGACGCAGGTACGCGTGACGTTGTTGAACACGTCCTGGGCGGTCAGCGACCAGCCGGAGGTCTGCGAATGCGTGCGCAGCGAGAGGGACTTGCTGTTCTGCGGGTCGAACTGCCTGACCAGCTTGGCCCACAGCAGGCGGGCCGCGCGCATCTTGGCGATCTCCATGAAGAAGTTCATGCCGATCGCCCAGAAGAAGGAGAGCCGGGGCGCGAACGCGTCCACGTCCAGGCCCGCCTCCCGGCCCGCCCGGATGTACTCCACGCCGTCCGCGAGGGTGTACGCCAGCTCCAGGTCGGCCGTCGCACCCGCCTCCTGGATGTGGTAGCCGGAGATGGAGATGGAGTTGTAGCGGGGCATCCGCTGCGAGGTGAAGGCGAAGATGTCGGAGATGATCCGCATCGACGGCTTCGGCGGGTAGATGTAGGTGTTGCGGACCATGAACTCCTTGAGGATGTCGTTCTGGATGGTCCCGGCCAGCTTCTCGGGCGGTACGCCCTGTTCCTCCGCCGCGACGATGTACAGCGCGAGCACCGGCAGCACCGCGCCGTTCATCGTCATCGACACGGTCATCCGGTCCAGCGGGATGCCGTCGAAGAGCTGACGCATGTCGTAGATCGAGTCGATCGCCACGCCCGCCATGCCGACGTCACCGGTCACCCGCGGGTGGTCGCTGTCGTAGCCGCGGTGCGTGGGCAGGTCGAAGGCGACCGACAGGCCCTTCTGACCGGCCGCCAGGTTGCGCCGGTAGAACGCGTTGGACTCCTCGGCGGTGGAGAAGCCCGCGTACTGGCGGATGGTCCAGGGCTGGTTGACGTACATCGTCGGGTACGGGCCGCGCAGATACGGCGCGATGCCCGGGTAGGTGTCCAGGAAGTCCAGGCCCTCCAGGTCCTGCCCGGTGTACAGCGGCTTGACCGCGATGCCCTCCGGGGTCTCCCAGAGCAGGTCGTCGCCGGCGGCCGCCTTCTTCACCGCCGTACGCCACTCGTCGGCGCCGCCGTCGGCGGCCGGGGTGCCCAGCTCGATGCCGGAGAAGTCGGGGACGGACATCAGGACACTCCCATCCGGTCGAGGGTCGCGGAGAGCACGGCGATCGCGTCGCAGCCCGCGAAGACGTAACCGCCGACGCCCGGGTACTGACCGGGCCTTCCCGCGAGGAACACGTGCGTGGCGCCCGCCGCGGTCAGCTCGGCGGCACGGGCCTCGGCCTGCTCCGCGTACAGCTCGTCGCTGGAGCACAGGCAGGCTTCGCTCGCCCCGCTCTCCTCGAAGGTGCCCCCGGTGACGGGCTCGATGCCGCCCGCCTGGAAGAGGTTCGCGGCGAAGGTGGCGCGCGCGGTGTGCGCGGCGGCCGGGCCGAGGGTGGCCAGGTAGATCCGGGGGCGGGAGCCGGTCGCGGCGAGATGGGCGTCGGAACGGGCGCGCAGCGCCTCGTAGCCGTCGTCGCGGCGCACGCGGGGCAGGCCGCCGGAGGGCGGCTCGGGGGCCGGCTCGCGGACGACGGGCTTCTCGGCCAGGTGCGGGAACTCGCTGACACCGGTGATGGGTTCGCGGCGTTCGGCGAGCTTCGCGCCGCGGGCGGCCCAGGTCTCGGCCAGTCGCTCGCGGAGCGTGCCGGAACGCAGGGCGGCGGCCTGGCCGCCCTCGCGCTCGATGGTGCGGAAGAACTCCCAGCCGGCGTGGGCGAGTTCATCGGTCAGCCGCTCCACGTACCAGGAGCCGCCCGCCGGGTCGATCACCCGGGACAGATGCGACTCCTCGATCAGGATCGTGGAGGTGTTGCGCGCGATACGGCGCGCGAACGCGTCCGGCAGCCCGAGGGCGTGGTCGAAGGGCAGCACGGTCACGGCGTCGGCGCCGCCGACCCCGGCCGCCAGCGTGGCCACCGTGGTGCGCAGCATGTTCACCCACGGGTCGCGGCGCGTCATCATCACCGGCGAGGTCACGACATGCTGCGTCTGGGCACCCGGCCCGCCGCACACCTCGGCGACCCGCGCCCACAGCCTGCGCGCCGCGCGCAGCTTGGCGATCGTCAGGAACTGGTCGGCGGTGGCCGCGTACCGGAACTCCAGCTGGCCGCAGGCCTGCTCGATGCTCAGGCCCGCCTCGGTCAGCGCGCGCAGATACGCGACCCCGGTCGCCAGCGAGCACCCCAGCTCCTGCGCGGCCGAGCCACCGGCCTCGTGGTACGGCAGCGCGTCCACGGTCAGCGCTCGCAGCCCCGGGTACTCCTCGGCGCAGCGGCGCGCGAGCCCCGCCACGGCGGGGAAGTCGTACGTCCGCCCCGTACGGGCCTCGTGACCCAGCGGATCGGCGCCCAGGTTCCCGCGCGCCGCCTCCGGGGCGACGCCCCGCTCGGCGTACAGCCGCAGCAACTCCCGTGCCCCGTCCTCGACATCGCGTCCGGCGTCGAGGACGACGGGGGCCAGGTCGAGATAGACGCCGTCGAGGACGCGGCCGAGTTCGGCCACCGGCAGGCCGCCCTCGCCGGCGACCAGCCAGAGCGAGGTGACGCCGTTCTCCAGGTCGGCGAGCACCGCGCCGCCGTCGACGGTCGCGTGCCGCTGCCGCACGTCCCAGCCGCCGAGGGTGTTCCCCTCGGCACGGGCGCCCCGCACATAGGGCGCGTAACCGGGGAAGCCGGGCTCGGGCGCGGCGTCGTGGGCGGTGTACAGGGGCCGGACGCGGAGTCCGTCCTCCAGCGTGGTGGCCAGGGCATCCTCGGCTGCCGCGCCCTCGACGTCCTTGCCCGACTTGCGCAGGACACCCGCCACAAGGCGCTGCCACTGCTCACGGGTCGCGTCGGAGAACTCGGCGGCCAGGGTAAGCCCGTCGTCGGGCAGGACCGTCATGCTCGGATGTTAGGTCAGGGAAACAAAGGAGCAGCAGAGGGCGCGGCTGTGACCTTGCCCTCTCCGGGTGAGCCTTGAAGCGGCGGCGGATTCCGTACTACGCCGCGGTGTGACTCCTGTCACGCGCGCCCGCCGACCGGACGGCGGAAGCTCGGCCGGGGGTCCGCGGCCGTCGGTCGCCCGGGCGCCAGGTCCTCGGGCATCGGCGACCGGAGGTGTCCGGTTGCCCCCGCTCGCCCGGCGGTCTCGAACTCGCCGTCGGCCGTGGTGCTGAGTCGTCGGTCAGTGGGCGGTCGCGGCGTCCGTGGGCGTGGGCCGGGAGGTGCCGTCCGGGGCGGGGTGCGGGGCCGCCCACAGGCCACGGACATGGCTCAGGTGGCGGGTCATGATGGTGCGGACGGACTGCTCGTCGCGGGCGAGGAGGGCGTCGAGGAGTTCCAGGTGCTCCTCGGCCGACGCCTGGAGGCCTCCCTGGCGGGCGAGCGCGGTCAGTCCGTAGAGGCGGGAGCGGCGGCGCAGATCGCGGACCACCTCGACGAGGTGCTCGTTGCCCGCGAGGGCCAGCAGGCCCAGGTGGAAGCGCAGATCGGCCCCCACGTAGGCGATGAGGTCGCCGGCCGCCGCGGCGGTGACGATCTCCTCGGCCACGGGACGCAGCTCCGCGAGCGCCACCGGGTCGGCGGTGCGGGCCAGCCCGGCCGTGGTCGGGATCTCGATCAGCGCGCGGACGTGCGTGTACTCGTCGAGCTGCCGCTCCGAGACGGCCGTGACCCGGAAGCCCTTGTTGGGCACCGTGTCGACCAGGCCCTCCTTGGCCAGGTCCAGCAGCGCCTCGCGTACCGGCGTCACGGAGACCCCGAAGCGCGCGGCGAGCGTGGGCGCCGAGTAGACCTCCCCGCTGCGCAGTTCGCCGGCGATCAGCGCGGCACGCAGGGCGTCGGCGACCCGCTCGCGGTAGCTGCTCCTCCTGCCGCCGAGCGTGGGGAGGCTGGGGGGCGGCGCCGTCATGAGGTGGCTCCTCGGATGTCGTGCGGGCTTGCTGACATGTCTCCTCACAGCCTCCCTCACAGCACGAATCCGGCCGGGAACGGGTCCTCGGGATCCAGCAGGTACTGGGCCGTGCCCGTGATCCACGCCCGCCCCGTGAGACTCGGCAGCACCGCCGGGATCCCGCCCACCTCCGCCGTGCCGAGCAGCCGGCCCGTGAAGTGGGTGCCGATGAAGGACTCGTTGACGAACTCGGTGTGCAGCGGCAGTTCACCGCGGGCGTGCAGTTGTGCCATGCGCGCGCTGGTGCCCGTACCGCAGGGGGAGCGGTCGAACCATCCGGGGTGGATCGCCATCGCGTGGCGCGAGTGGCGGGCGGTGGCGTCCGGGGCGAGCAGGTGCACATGGTGCAGGCCGTGGATCGAGGGGTCCTCGGGGTGGACCGGCTCCTCCTCGGCGTTGACGGCGGCCATGAGCGCCAGGCCCGCCTTCAGGATGTCGTCCTTGCGGGACCGGTCGAACGGCAGGCCGAACTCCGCGAGCGGCAGGATGGCGTAGAAGTTGCCGCCGTAGGCGAGGTCGTAGGTCACCGTGCGCCCGTCGGCCAGCGTGGCCTTGCGGTCGAGGCCCGCGGAGAACGACGGCACGTTGCGCAGGGTGACGTTCCTGGCCGCGCCGCCCTCGACCGCGACCTCGGCGACGACGAGACCGGCGGGGGTGTCCAGGCGGATCGTGGTGACCGGTTCGGTGACCTCGACCATGCCGGTCTCCACCAGCACGGTCGCCACCCCGATCGTGCCGTGCCCGCACATCGGCAGATAGCCGGAGACCTCGATGAAGACGACGCCCCAGTCGCAGTCGGGACGGGTGGGCGGCTGGAGGATCGCGCCGCTCATCGCCGCGTGGCCACGCGGCTCGTTCATCAGCAACTGCTTGACGTCGTCGCGGTGGTCACGGAAGTACAACCGCCGCTCGTTCATGGTCGCGCCGGGAACGGTGCCGATGCCGCCGGTGATCACACGGGTGGGCATGCCCTCGGTGTGCGAGTCGACGGCGTGCAGGACGAGAGTGCTGCGCATGGCCGCCTCCGTTATCCGAGCCCCGCGGCAAGGGCCTTCTCCGTCGCCGCCCGCACCGCCGCCCGCTGTTCCGGCGGCAGCGGCTCCCGCGGGGGCCGGCACGGGCCGCCGTACCGTCCGGCGATGTCCATGGACAACTTGATGGCCTGCACGAACTCGACGCGTGAGTCCCAGCGCAGCAGTGGATGCAACTGCCGGTAGAGCGGCAGCGCGGTGTCCAGGTCGCCGGCCACCGCGGCGCGGTACAGCTGGACCGAGGCCTTCGGCAGCGCGTTCGGATACCCGGCCACCCAGCCCTTGGCGCCCGCGATCGCCAGTTCCAGCGCGACGTCGTCGGCGCCGATCAGCAGATCGAGATCCGGGGCGAGCTCGGCGATGCGGTAGGCGCGCCGGACGTCGCCGGAGAACTCCTTCACGGCTTGGACGTACCCCTCGCCGTGCAGCTTCGCGAGCAGCTCCGGCACGAGGTCGACCTTGGTGTCGATCGGATTGTTGTACGCCACCACGGGCAGGCCCGCCCGGGCCACCTCGGCGTAGTGCGCGAGGACGGATCGCTCGTCGGCGCGGTAGGCGTTGGGCGGCAGCAGCATCACCGCGCCGCAGCCCGCGTCGCGCGCCTGCTCGGCCCAGCGCCGGGCCTCCGCCGCGCCGTAGGCGGCGACCCCCGGCATCACCCGCTCGCCACCGACCGCGGCGACGGCGGTCTCGACGACCCGGGCACGCTCCTCGGGCGTGAGGACCTGGTACTCGCCGAGCGAGCCGTTCGGTACGACGCCGTCACAGCCGTTCGCCACGAGCCAGGCGCAGTGCTCGGCGAACGCGTCGTGGTCGACGGCCAGATCGGCGGTGAGCGGGAGCGCGGTGGCGACGAGGACGCCGCGCCAGGGGCGTTGCCGGTCAGTCGTCATGAGGGTCCTTCCCGTCCTGGTTGTCGGGGGCCGGTCCGGTCCCTGCGTCCGGGGCATGTCCGGCCAGCACCCCGAGGGGTACCGGCCGGGCGAACGGCGTACGGGCCGGGGTCGGGGGGCAGCCGGTGAGGGCGGCGACAGCGGGCCCGCACATCCGGCCCTGGCACCAGCCCATCCCGGCGCGGGTGAGCAGCTTCACGGTCCGCACGTCCCCGGCGCCGAGCTCGCCGGCCGCCGCCCGGACGGCGGACGCCGGGACCTCCTCGCACCGGCAGACCACGGTGTCGTCGGTCACCAGCCCGGTCCAGTGGACGGCGGGCGCGTACGACGAGTCGAGCGCGGCGGCGAACCGGCGCAGGGCGGCCCGGCGCCGCGCCGCGGCCCGCCATGTCCTGGCATCGGGCTGCCGGCCGGTCAGCCGCGCGGCGGCCGAGCACCCGGCGATGTGCCCCTCGGCGCAGGCGAGTTCGGCGCCACCGACGCCGGTGGCCTCGCTGGCCGCCCACACGCCCGGCACATCGCAGCGCTGCTCGTCGTCCACGCACACGGCGACCCCGTCGAGGCGGCAGCCCAGGGTGGCGGCCAGGTCGGTGTGCGGCAGCATGCCGTGGCCGACGGCGAGCGCGTCGCAGGCGATACGGCGCCGGGTGCCGCCACGGACCCGGCCCCCGGCGTCGAGGGCGGCGACCGTCACGGCGTCCAGCCGGCGGTCACCGTGTGCCTCCAGCACCGTGTGGCGGGCCAGCACGGGGACCCGGTGACGCAGGAGCCGGGCCGCGTACCCGGCGCCCTCGGCGAGCTTCGCGGGCCGCGCGGCCAGCGCGCGGGCGTTGCGGAAGAGGGCGGTCGGGCCGGTGGACTCGACCAGCGCGGCGACATGCGCGCCCGCCGCGGCCAGCCCGGTCGCGACGGGCAGGAGGAGCGGCCCGGTGCCGGCGACCACGACGGTGCGTCCGGGCAGCACGAGCCCGCCCTTGAGCATGGCCTGTGCGCCGCCCGCCGTGACCACGCCGGGCAGGGTCCAGCCGGGGAAGGGCAGCACCTTCTCGTAGCCGCCGGTGGCGAGGACGACCGCGTCGGCGTCCACCGTCACCCCCTCCTCCTGGAGCGGCCCGAGCAGCGCGTGCACGGTGAAGCCGCCGGAGT
The DNA here is from genome assembly GCF_044548465.1 of Streptomyces sp. NPDC052023. NCBI lineage: Bacteria > Bacillati > Actinomycetota > Actinomycetes > Kitasatosporales > Streptomycetaceae > Streptomyces > Streptomyces sp. NPDC052023. The sequence goes on from NZ_JBIUBW010000004.1 coordinate 188,755, forward strand.
GCCGCTCGACGCACCAGACGTGATGCTCCGGCAGGTGGGTGACGGCGCCCGCGGCGAGCTGACGGTCGAGCCTCTCGCGCAGCCGCCGCCAGGCGCGCCGGTGGTGGTGCAGCGCCTGCGGGCGGCGCGCGCCCAGCCCGGCCGCGGGCTGCCGGTGGAACTGGCCGCCCGCCTCCGGGGCGGAGTCGACGAGGGTGACCCGGACGCCCGCGGCGGCCGCCGCCGTCGCCGCCGCGAGCCCCGCCGGGCCCGCGCCGAGCACCGCGAGACGGGGAGAGTCAGTCATCGTGGCCCGTCCCCTCCTGTGTGCGGATCGTGTCGCCCGGCCGCACCGGGACCAGGCAGGCGCGCTGATTGGGACGGCCGTTGACGGTCACCAGGCAGTCGAAGCAGACGCCGATCCCGCAGAACACCCCGCGCGGCCGGCCCGTACGCCGTGTGCCGCGCCAGGAGGTGACCCCGGCGGCCCAGAGCGCGGCGGCGACCGTCTGCCCGGGGAGTGCGGCGATCTCACGGCCGTCGAAGGTGACGGCGAAGGCGGGACCGGGCCGGGCGCCGGTCAACTCCAACGGATCCATGCGGCGTTCCTCCCGCGCGCGTGGTGAGGCTTCCCGCCGGAGGCTCACGGCAACTCCCCCTCGAACCGGTCCGGACGGAAGGGCGTCAGGTCCAGCTCCGGGACCTGTCCGGTGAGCACCTGGGCGAGCAGATGCCCGGTCCCGGTCGCCAGGCCGATGCCCGCGCCCTCGTGACCGCACGCGTGCAGCAGGCCCGGCACGCGCGGGTCGGGGCCGATGGCCGGCAGATGGTCCGGAAGGTACGGGCGGAAGCCGGCATAAGTCCGTATGGCCCGCACCCGCTCCAGGAACGGGAACAGCCGGACCGCCCCGGCCGCCAGGGCCCTTACCACCGGCAGCGAGAACGACCGGTCGAAGCCGACCCGTTCACGGCTGGCGCCGATCAGCACCGGGCCGGCCGCCGTGCCCTCGACGACCGGCGAGGTCTGCAGCGCCGCCGAGTCGCTGGCCACGTCGGCCACGTAGTCGGCGGCGTACACCTTGTGCCGTACCAGACGCGGCAGCGGCTCGGTGACCAGCACGAACCCGCGCCGGGGAAGGACCGGCAGACGGACGCCGGCCAGCGCGGCGACCTCGCCGCCCCAGACCCCGGCCGCGTTGACCACGGCCGGCGCGTGGATGTCGCCCCGGTCGGTCCGGACGCCGCGCACGGCGCCGCCGGGGGAGCGCAGCACGCCGGTCACGGTCCGGCAGGTCTCGAGCCTCGCGTGGGAGGCCCGTACGAGATGCGCGGCGGCCAGGGCGGGCATCACCTGGGCGTCCTGCGGATAGTGCATGCCGCCCGGGAGTCCGGGAGCCAGGTGCGGCTCCAGTTCCTCGAGCTGCCGCTCACCGACGGGCACGGCCTCGACGCCGGCGGCCCGCTGGGCGGTCGCGAACTCCTCCAGGGCGAGACGGCCCCCGGGTGACGAGGCGACGACCACGCCGCCCTTGGGCTCGTACTCGACGGCCGTCCCGAACTCCTCCGAGAGCTGCGCCCACAAGCGGGCGGACAGCAGGGCGAGGCGGAGCTCGGGGCCGGGTCCCTTGTCGCTGACGAGGACGTTGCCCTCGCCGGCGCCGGTGGTGCCGCCGGACACCGGGCCCCGGTCGACGAGCGTCACGTCCAGCCCGGCCCGGGCCGCGTGGAAGGCGCAGGCCGCGCCCACCATGCCCGCCCCGACTACCACGACATCGCAGGTCAGCGACTTGGTCACGTCAGTAATATGTCACATACCGCAGCACCCCGGAATCCCCCCGACCCGGATTTCCCCAAGGCTTCAGGGGGTGCCCGACCGGAGTCCTGGAGGGTTCACCCGGCCGACTCGGCGGCGTGCGGGCTGATCACGCCGAAGGTGACCAGGGCGATGATCACCACGCCCAGGGCGATGCGGTAGTGCACGAACGGCATGAAGCTCCTGGTCTCGATGAACTTCATGAACCAGGCGATCACCGCGTACCCGACGCCGAAGGCGATGAGTGTGGCCAGTGCCGTCGGCCCCCAGCTGACGTGACCGCCCTTGGTGGCGTCCTGCAACTCGAACAGCCCTGAGGCGAGAACCGCCGGGATGGCGAGCAGGAAGCAGTAGCGGGCGGCGGCCGCGCGGGTGTAGCCCATGAAGAGCCCGCCGCTGGTGGTGGCGCCGGACCGGGAGACGCCAGGGATGAGGGCCATCGCCTGGCACAGGCCGTAGATGAGGCCGTCCCTGACCGTGAGGTCGTGCAGGGTCTTGCCGGAGGGCCGGGCGGCGCCGGGGGCGCCGAGTGCTACCGGGGGGCCGGAGGGGTCAGAGGGGCCGGAGGGGCCGGAGGAGCCGGGACCGCTGGACAGGGTGGCCAGGGCGCCGCTCCCCCACCCGGCGCCCGTCCGGTCCGCGACCTCCCGCTCGGCCCTCTCCCGCTCGGCGCTCTCCCGCTCGGCGCTCTCCCGCTCGGCGCTCTCCCGCTCGGCGCTCTCCCGCTCGGCGCGAGCGGCGAGGCGGTCGGCGACGCCCAGCACCACGCCCATGGCGATGAGCATGGCCGCGGTCAGCCGGAGATCGCGGAAGGGTCCCTCGATCTGGTCCTTGAACGTGACGCCGAGGACGCCGATCGGCAGCGAGCCGATGATCAGCATCCAGCCCAGCCGGGCATCCGGGTCCGCGCGCATCGTGCGGTCCGTCAGCGAGCGGCACCAGGCCGTGACGATTCGGGCGATGTCCGACCGGAAGTAGATCAGCACCGCTGTCTCGGTGCCGATCTGCGTGATCGCCGTGAAGGCCGCGCCCGGGTCCTGCCACCCCGAGAAGGCGGCCACGAGGCGCAGATGGGCGCTCGACGAGATGGGAAGGAACTCGGTCAGTCCCTGGACCAGGCCGAGAATGATGGATGCGAACCAGCTCATGGAAGCGCAAGCGTAGTCAAGGCGAGCGGATCTACGGTGGTGGCCGAGGGGACGCCCCGGTGGTTCCGGCCGCCCCGAGCGGGTCGGCCCGAGCCCTGGGCAGCCGATACGTGGCTGATGTCCCTTTGTTACCCATTTAAGGTGTTCTGTGTGGCGCGATGGCTCCAGTCCTTCCGAAGGCCCCCGACGGTCGGCACCGTCGGCCGTACGAACACGCCCGCACCGGGAACCGGCGTGTCGTCGCGGCTGACGGCGCTGCGGTCGACGGTGGCCGGGATCGGGACGACCCTCGACGAGGAGACCACCTGTGTCGAGCTCACCAAGGTGGCCGCCGAGCTGACCAGGTGCACCACGGCGATCGTGCGACGCGAGGTGGAGGACGGCGAGGCGGAGTTCCTGGCGGTGAGCGGTGACCGCACCCTGCTGCCCGACCTGCGGTGGGCAGTGGCGGCGGCAGTGGCGTGCCGCGACAGCCGGGACAGCCGCGCCAGGCGCGGCTCCGCGCTCTGCGTGCCGCTCGCCACCGGCGACGAGCGGTACGGCGTCCTGGTGTGCGTCCGGGGCGACGGGGCCTTCACCCCGGCCGAGGTGGACGTGCTGGCGCTGCTCGCCGAGCGCGCCGCCTCGCACATCCGCCACGCCCGGGAGCACGACCGGATGAGCCGGATCGTCGGAGACCTCCAGCGCGCGCTCCTCGCCGAGCCCGGCCGGCCGCACCCGAACCTGGACGTAGCCATCCGGTATCTGCCGGTGGGGCAGCGCGCCCTGGTCGGCGGCGACTGGTGCGAGACCGTCCGGCTGCACTTCGGGCGCACCCTGCTCGTGGTCGGCGACGTGATGGGCCACGGCCTGGAGGCGGCCGTCGACATGACCGCCTACCGCTCCGCCCTGCGCTACATCGCCTCCGCCGACCTTCCGCCGCACCGTGTGCTGCGCCAGCTCGACGACATCGCCTCCAACGAGCCGGAGCGCCGGCCCGCCACCTGCCTGATCGCCCGCGTCGACCCCGTGCGCGGCCAGATCACGCTGGCCAGCGCCGGCCATCTGCCGCCCGCCGTGGTCGGCGGCAGCGGCGAGACCTCGCTGCTGCCGGTGCCGGTCGGCCCGCCGCTCGGCACCGGGCTCGGCGGCTACGAGCCGGCGACGTTCCGGATAGGCGGCGACGAGACGCTTCTGCTGTTCACCGACGGGCTCGTCGAGCACCGTGGCGAGGACATCGACCAGTCCCTGAACCGGCTGGCCCGGTTGCGCTTCACCGGCTCGGAAGGGGTGGAGTCCATCCTGGACACGGTCCTCGCCAAGCTCGACGCCCGGCACGCCGAGGACGACGTGGCCATCCTGGCGTCCAAGCTGCGGCACCGGCCACAGCCGGAGGAGGAGGGCGTCACCTTCGCCACGTGAGCCGCTCCCGGTGAGCGCCGGCCGCCTCGTGCGGCGCGAAGCACCTCCCGCACGGGACGCCGTTCCTTACGAATCAGGGACGACCGGTCCCGCCGGTCCCCTACCCGCGGGCGGGATGCGAGGCTGACGGCATGGAACAGCAGTCGTACGGGGCCCGGGTCCTGGTCGTCGACGACGACCCGACCGTCGCCGAGGTGGTCTCCGGATATCTCGACCGGGCCGGATACGTCGTCGACCGGGCCGGTGACGGCCCGGACGCGCTGGCGCGGGCCACCGCGCACTGGCCGGACCTGGTCGTGCTGGACCTGATGCTGCCCGGCATGGACGGGCTGGAGGTGTGCCGGCGGATGCGGGTGCGCGGCCCGGTGCCGGTGATCATGCTGACCGCGCGGGGGGACGAGGACGACCGGATCCTCGGTCTCGAGGTGGGCGCCGACGACTACGTCACCAAGCCCTTCAGCCCCCGCGAACTGGTCCTGCGGGTGGAGTCCGTACTGCGCAGGACCAGGCCCGTCCCGCAGCAGTCCACGGATTCCCTGGGCGCCGCCGGGCTCACGGTGGACCCCGCGGCGCGGCGGGCCGCCAGGAACGGCGACGAACTCGCGCTGACCATCCGGGAGTTCGACCTGCTGGCGTTCTTCCTTCGGCACCCGGGGCGGGCGTTCAGCCGGGAGGAGCTGATGCGTGAGGTGTGGGGGTGGGACTTCGGTGACCTGTCGACGGTGACCGTCCATGTGCGGCGGCTGCGCGGCAAGGTGGAGGACGACCCGGCCCGGCCGCGGTTCATCCAGACGGTGTGGGGCGTCGGGTACCGCTTCGACGCGGGCGACGGGGAGGTGTGAGCCGTGCGGGACACCTTGCTCATCGCCCTGTTCGCGTTCCTGGGCGCCGCCGCGGCCGGACTGCTCGGCGCCGGGGTACTGCTGCTGATCCGGCGGCGCTCGCTCACCGAGCACATCACCGTGGTCGCCGCCGTCGCCGTCGGCGCGATGTTCGCGGGCACGCTCGCGGTCGCGCAGGCGATGTTCCTGTCCGCCCACGACCTGACCGTCGTCACCACCGTGGTGGCCATGGCCGCCGTGGTCTCCCTGGCCACCGCGCTGCTGCTGGGCCGCTGGGTCGCCGCGCGCAGCCGGGCCCTCACCCTCGCCGCCCGCTCCTTCGGTGACGGCGGCGCCTTCACCAGCCCCGCCGGCCCCGCCGCCGCCGAACTGGCCGCCCTCAGCCGCGAACTGGAGGCGACCAGCCGCAAGCTCGCCGAGTCGCGGGACCGGGAGCGCGCCCTGGAGAGCTCCCGGCGCGAACTGGTCGCCTGGATCTCGCACGACCTGCGCACCCCGCTCGCCGGGCTGCGCGCGATGTCCGAGGCGCTGGAGGACGGCGTAGCCGCCGACCCCGAGCGCTATCTGCGCCAGATCCGTGCCGAGGCCGAGCGCCTCAACGACATGGTCGGCGACCTCTTCGAGCTCTCCCGCATCCACGCGGGCACACTGGCCCTCAGCCCGAGCCGGATCTCGGTGTACGACCTGGTCGGCGACGCCCTCGCGGGCGCCGACCCGCTCGCCCGTGAGCTCGGCGTACGCCTCGTCGGTGACCGGGTCGAGTCCGTGCCGGTCGAGGTGGACGGCAAGGAGATGAGCCGCGTGCTGGGGAACCTGCTCGTCAACGCGATCCGGCGGACGCCGTCCGACGGCACGGTGGCGGTGGCCGCCGAACGCTCGCCGGACGGCGTGGTCCTGTCCGTGACGGACGGCTGCGGCGGGATCGCGGAGGAAGACCTGCCGCGTGTCTTCGACACCGGCTGGCGCGGCAGCGACGCCCGTACGCCCCCGGCCGGCGCCGGGCTGGGACTGGCCATCGTGCGCGGCATCGTCGAGGCCCATCAGGGACGGGCCGCCGTGCGCAACGTCTCGGGCGGCTGCCGCTTCGAGGTGACGCTGCCGACGGCGGACGTCTGAGCCCAGGTCCGCCCTGCGCCGCCCGAAACGTGACCGCATGGATCGTGACGGGTTGCCGGACGGTGTCCTCGATGTCGTCCATGGGACAGCGGGCGCCGGGTGCGGCGGACGGCGGGGCTGCCGGTCGCGGCACAGGACTCCGCCGGCGACCTTGCCCGGTCCGCTACGGACGGCAACCGGACGAGGGTCAACAAAATCTCGCAACACAACGGGTCTAGACTCTCCCGGCGACGGCCCGCCACCAGGCGAGAGCGGGCGGCGACTGCCACACCCGAAGGGCGTTCGGCGTTTTGATACGGATAGATTCAGTCACCAAGCGGTATTCCGACGGCACGGTGGCGGTCGACCGGCTGTCACTGGAGATACCCGACCGTTCGATCACCGTCCTCGTCGGACCCTCCGGGTGCGGCAAGACGACCACGCTGCGGATGATCAACCGGATGGTCGAGCCCAGCGAGGGACGGATCCTGCTCGACGGCACCGACATCATGCAGCAGCCGGTCAACACGCTGCGCCGCTCGATGGGTTACGTCATCCAGAACGCCGGCCTCTTCCAGCACCGCACCATCGTCGACAACATCGCCACCGTGCCCCGCATGCTCGGCTGGGGCAAGGACAAGGCCCGCGCCCGCGCCCGGGAGCTGATGGAGCGGGTCGGCCTCGACGCCGCACTCGCCAGGCGCTACCCCTACCAGCTCTCCGGCGGACAGCAGCAGCGCGTGGGCGTGGCCCGGGCGCTCGCCGCCGACCCGCCGGTGCTGCTGATGGACGAGCCGTTCTCCGCGGTCGACCCCGTCGTCCGCAAGGGTCTTCAGGACGAACTCCTGCGCATACAGGCGGAGCTGGGCAAGACCATCGTCTTCGTCACGCACGACATCGACGAGGCCGTCAAGCTCGGCACCATGGTCGCCGTGATGCGTACCGGCGGCCGGCTCGCCCAGTTCGCCCCGCCCGCCGAGCTGCTGTCCAGCCCCGCCGACGAGTTCGTCGAGGACTTCCTCGGCGCCGACCGCGGCATCCGGCGGCTGTCCTTCTTCCCGTCCGCCGGACTGGAGCTGCTCACCACCCCGATCGTCGCCGTCGACGCCACCGCCGAGCAGATCGCCGCCCGCGGCTCGGGCGACGTCCCCTATCTCCTCGTGACCGACCTGGACGGCCGGCCGCTCGGCTGGAGCGCGCCACGCGACCTCATGGCCGGGCGGATCGAGCGGGAGGGACTGCTGCCGTACGGGCGGCCGTTCGTCGCCGAACGGGACTCGCTGCGGGCCGCGCTCGACTGCGCCGTCCTGTCGCCCACGGGCTGGGCCGTCGCCGTGGACGGTGAGGGCCGGGTGGCCGGGGTGGTCTCCCAGCAGACCATCGCCGAGGCGATCCGTGGCGCGCACGCCGGGGTCCCCGCCGCCGGCACCGCGGCCGGCCCCGCGAAGGCCGCTCGATGAACGGCCTCTTCGACCTGCCGAGCGACCTGCAGCACAGCTACTGGGGACTGATCGCGCTGCACCTGCGCGAGGCGCTGCTCCCGGTGCTGGCCGGACTGCTCGTGGCGCTGCCCGTCGCGCAGTTGTGCGTGCGGCTGCGCTGGCTGTACCCGCCCGTGCTGTGGGTGACGACCGTGCTGTACGCGATCCCCTCGCTCGCCTTCTTCGTCGTCCTCATCGACTACACCGGGCTGAGCGAGAGGACGGTGATGATCCCGCTCGCCGTCTACAGCCTGGTGGTGTTCGTCCCGGCGATCGTGGACGGCGTCCGCTCGGTGCCGCGCGAGACCCTCGACGCCGCCACGGCCATGGGCTTCGGGCCGGTACGCCGCTACGCCCAGGTGCAGTTGCCGATCGCGGCGCCCGCGATCATCGCCGGGCTGCGGGTGGCGTCGGTCTCCAGCATCTCCCTGGTCAGCGTCGGCATGCTCATCGGCAACCAGGGCGCCCTCGGCAACCTGCTCAACAGCGGCATGATCTACAACCAGCCGCGCCTGATCTGGCTGTCCGTGATCGGCACGGCCGTCCTCGCCGTCCTCGTCGACGCCGTACTGATCGGCCTGCGCATCCTGGTGACCCCGTGGATGCCGCGCGACACCCGCAGGACCCCGCGCCCGACCGCCTTGAAGGACGCCGCCCGGTGAACGTACTGAACTTCGTCGACGCCTTCTTCAGCGACAGCGCCCACTGGCAGGGCTACGACGGCATCCCCACCCGCCTGCTGGAACACGTCCAGTACACCCTGATGGCGCTCGGCATCGCCGCCGCGGTCGGACTGCCCGTGGGACTGCTGACCGGGCACACCGGGCGCGGCGGCAACACGCTCGCCCTGATCGCCACCGCCGGCCGCGCGCTGCCCAGTTTCGGCCTGATGGTGCTGATGTTCGTGCTGCTCGGGCTCGGGCTGGCACCGGTGATGATCCCGCTCGTCGTGCTGGCGATCCCGCCGATCCTCGTCACCACCTACGAGGCGATGCGCTCGGTCGACCCCGCTCCCGTGGACGCCGCGCGGGGCATGGGCATGGGCGAGGCCGGGGTGCTGTTCCGGGTCGAGATCCCGGTCGCGCTGCCGCTGATCCTCAGCGGTCTGCGCTCGGCGGCCATCCAGATCGTCTCGACGGCCACCATCGCCGCGTACGTGAGCTTCGGAGGCCTCGGCCGCTACATCGTCGACGGCCTCTACCAGCGCAACTACGAGAAGGTCGTGGGCGGCGCCACCCTGGTCGCCGTGCTGGCGCTGGCCACCCTCGGCCTGTTCTGGGCGGTCGCGCGCCTCACGGTCTCCCGCGGGGTCCGCCGGGGCGCCTGACGCCGCCTCATCCCCCGGTGCGGGCCAGCGCCAGCTCCAGCACGACGAGCAGCGCGTCCCGCACCGAGCCGCGCTCCCGGGCGTCGAACACGACCACCGGGACGTGCTCGGCGACGTCGAGCGCCCAGCGGACCTCCTCCAGCGCGTGCTCGACCTTCCCGTCGAAGGCGTTGGCCGCCACCGCGAACGGGATCTGCCGGTGCTCGAAGTAGTCCACGGCCGCGTAGCAGTCGTCCAGCCGCCGGGTGTCGACGATGACCAGCGCGCCGACCGCGCCCTCGACGATGTCGTCCCACATGAAGCCGAAGCGGTCCTGTCCCGGCGTACCGAACAGGTACAGCTTCAGCGTCGGGTCGATGGTGATGCAGCCGAAGTCCATCGCGACCGTGGTGGTGGTCTTGCGCGGGGTGTGCGACAGGTCGTCCACCCCCGCCGCGACCTCCGTGATGGCGGCCTCGGTGGTCAGCGGCTCGATCTCGGAGATGGCGCCCACCGCGGTGGTCTTGCCCACGCCGAAGCCTCCCGCGATCACCAGCTTCACCGGCAGCGGCGGCCGTACGGAGCTCTGCGCGGCCCCGCCGGCGGCGAGCGGTTCAGTCGGTGTCACGGAGTACCCCCCGGGAGTCGGGGATGGCGCGGAGGCCATCGATAACCCTGCGCAGGACGGACGCCTCATGGGTGACGGCGGCGTTCGGCACGTACACCGCCAGATGCCCGGCGGTGCGCAGGTCCTCGGCGAGGACCCGGACGACGTTGAGGTGCAGCCGCAGCAGCGCGGCGATCTCCGCGATGGACTGGGGCTGCTTGCAGGCGGCGACGATGTCGTGCCGCTCGAAGGTGAGCCGGCCGAGCGCGTCGAGCCCCTCGGCGGTGGCCACCACCTGGGTCTCGACGGGAAGGGTCCGGGCGGACGCGGCCTGACCCGCGCCCGCCACCCGGCCGGCGGTGACGAGGAACGGCCGTACGGCGGGGACCGGGCCTGCCGGGTCCGGGCCCGGGGGCGTCGGGTCGTCCGCCATGGGTGTCTTCCTCCTCGACCGGGCGGTGACCGGTCAGCCCGTGGACCCGGCGCCGACGCTGTTCTTCAGTTCGAGCACGAGCTGGGGGCTGAGCGCGGCACCCGCCCGGTTCGCGAACAGCGTCATCTCGTAGGCGATGTTGCCCAGCTTGGCCTCCTTGTCGGCGACCACGCCGAGCACGGCGCCGCTGCCGATCGCGGAGACCAGGACGTGTCCGCCCTCCAGGTCGATGATGACCTTGTTCAGCGCGCCCAGGCCGTAGTTCCCGGAGGCGCCGGCGGCCAGGCTGGTGAGGCCGGAGACGATCGCGGCCAGCCGCTCGGAGTGCGCGCGCTCACGCAGCTGCGCGACGGCGATGAGCAGTCCGTCGGAGGACACCGCGATGGCGTCCACCACGCCCGCGGTCTCGGTCGCGAAACGGTTGAGCAGCCATGTGAAGTCGGCCGCGGCGGCCCGCAGTTCGTCCGGTGTGGTGCCTCCCGTCGGAGTACCACCTGTCGACGTGCTCACTGCTCCGCTCCTTCCGGGAGATGCCTGGGGTCTTGCGAGTCGCTGCCGGGCGCACCGTGCGGGTCACCCGTGCCGCCCTCGTCGCGGCCGTACGGCGGTCGCGTGCCGTCGGCCGTGTCCTCGTCGCGACGGGCGTCGCGGTGGGCGCGTGCCACGGCCGCCTCGAACTCCTCCAGGGCGTCACGGACGGCCTCGGCGTCGGCGGGAGTGGCGGCCCGGTGCGTTTGCGGGCGGCCGTCCTCGGCACCGGCGGTGCTCGGCAGGGTCGCGCCCCGGACGCGGCGGCGCAGCGGGCGGGCGCCGCTCGTGGACGCCTCGCCGCGGGCCCGGGGGATGAGCGGGGAACCGTCGCCCGCCCCGGATGCGGGCCGCGGGACCCGGCGGGGGAGCGAGGCGGAGTCGTCGGTGGGCGCCCCGGACCCGGCGGCGGGGCGCGGTCCCGGCCCGGACGCCGAAGCGGCCGCGTCCGCCGCCCGTCCACCCGTGCCGGAACCGTTGCCGGCGCCCGTGCCGTCCCCCTCGGCGCCGTAGCGCGTCGTACCGCCGGAGGCCACCGGGCTCATCGTGAGCAGCAGCGTGGAGGGGATGCCGATCTCGGCCGTCACACCCCCGCCGGGCGTGCGGGAGAGGGTCACGCCGATCTCCCAGCGCCGGGCCAGGCTGCCCACCACGAACAGGCCCAGCACCTTGGTCGGCACCAGATCCAGGCGTTCCCGGCGGATCAGGCGGGCGTTCTCCTCGCCGAGCCGCTCGGCGCTCATCCCGAGGCCGTGGTCGGCGACGGTGATCGTCGCTCCGTCGTCACCGGTCCGCACGGTCACCTCGACGGGGCTGCCCGCGGGCGAGAACGACACGGCGTTCTCCAGGAGTTCGGCCACCATCAGCGTGAGGTCGCCGACGATGTCCGGCTCGACCATGATCTCGGTGCCGGCGTGCAGTTCGACCCGCTGGTAGCCCTCGATCTGGCCGAGTGCGGCCCGTACGACGTTGGTGAGGGCGGTCGGGCCGCCGTCCAGCACGGTCTCGCGGATACCGGCGAGCAGCATCAGGCTGTCGGCGTTGCGGCGCAGCCGGACCGCGATGTGGTCGATGCGGTAGAGGCGTTCGAGCAGCGCGGGGTCGGTCTCGCCGCGCTCGACGGCGTCGATCAGGGCGAGCTGCCGGGTGGTGAGGTTGCTGACCCGGCGGCCGACGTTGCCGAACATCTCGGCGACGTTGCGGCGGCTGAGCACCTGCCGCTCCAGCAGCGCCGCCGCGGTGGTCTGCACCTGGTTGAAGGCGTCGGCGAGGTCGCCGATCTCGTCCTGGGCGGTGACGGGGATCTCCCGCAGCCTCGGCGGGGCGTCGTCCTCGGTGTCGTCGTCGGCGACCCGGGCGAGTTCGCGGCCGGCCACGTCGGCGACCTGCCGGGCGGCACCGGTGAGCGCCTGCACCGGCCGCACCACCGAGCGGCGTACCACCACCGAGGCGGCACCCCACAGCAGGAAGCCGAGCAGCGCGAGGCCCAGCAGCCAGGCGGCGTTCCACCAGGCGTCGTCGGAGGCCTCGTCGGCCCGGTCGGCGATCTGGTCGATGAGCGAGCCGGTGACCGCCAGCCGGGTGTCGGACTGCTGCCCGTAGGTGGGGTAGTCGGACAGGGCGCGCGTGAACTTCTCGCGGACCGCGGCCGGCGTCGCGGCCTGCAGCGAGCTCGGGTCGATCTGGAGCTCCGCGTAGTGCCGCAGGATGATCGCCTGGGCGGGGTTGTGCTCGATGCCGCGCAGCTCGGCCGCCTGTTCCTCGGTGGCGAACCGTCCGAACCGCTCGGCCTGGTGCTGGTACAGCTCGTAGGCGCCGACCGCGCCGACGAACTCGATGAGTGCGTTGGAGTCGCCGGTCGTGGCCGAGAAGACGCTGGTCTCGAAGGAGCTGTGGGCGGCGTCCGCGCGCAGCAGGGAGTCCAGCAGATTGCCGGTGAAGGTGGCGGCCAGGGCCGGGTTGCGGTCCAGGCCGAGGCCGTCGATCAGGCCCTGGGCGGCGTTGTGGTAAGCCGGGTCGATGTTGTCGGCGGGCAGATAGCCCTGCTCGATGGTCCGGCGCAGGTTGTCGAGGCCCTCGACCTCCCGCAGCGCCTGCGACTCGGTCTGCGGCAGCCGGTCGCCGAAGGCGGCGCGCACCTGCTCGACCTGCGCGTCGGTCTCCCGCTGCGCCACGCGGTAGCCGGTCAGCGCGGGCTTGGCGTCGCCGCCCCGGGCCTCGTACCGCACGGAGAGCAGGATGGCCTGCTGGTGCTCGGTCTCCACCCGGTCGACGAGACCGGCGACCTGCGCGCTGTCCCGGACCAGCGCGGCGGCCTCCGCCGCGCTGCGCGCCTGTGCCACCTGGCCGGAGATGAGATGGGCGAGCAGCACCGCGACACCCGCCAGCGGCACGCCGACCAGGATGTTGAGCTTCTGACGGAACGGCAGGCGGTCGGCGAAGCCGCGCACGCCACCCCGCGACGTCGGAGGTGCCGGCATCGGGGGGTCCCCCTGTCCCGGCGAGGCCGAGGGCCCGGGGGAGGGCGCGCCCACCTCGTTCGTGGACACCGAGCCTCCTTCGTGGGGTGTCGCACCGCGCGGAGAAGCTGCGCGCGTGTCCGTTCGGGTGTCGTTCCGATCGACGTTCGGCCGGTGTACGGCGACACCGGTGCGGTTCGTGTCACCGCTGTGACCGGAGGGCAACTGCGGTGAGACTATCGCCTCTTGGGAGGGCGGATCGCGCCACTCCACGTCAAGAATCAGTTACGACCTGCTCTTAGGTGAGCGGAACTCGATCGGAACTCGACCGGAACTCATCCACATTTCCTTCATCATCTTCATCACAAGTGGTAACTCATCGACGCCGATTGGTGACCTGAATTCGCTTGACTGGGCGAGAACAGGCTGGATTGGATCAGTAGGTGCGGTGTGCGTGCCACGTCCGCGGTGGGTGCGATGTGCCCGCACGTCACGTCACCGCTACCCCCGCCACATCGTCGAGCCCGGAACGGGAATCGTGACTTCAACCGTGAAGAGCACCTTGTCCAGTACGAGACACCGCGGTGCGGCCGCCGTCGCCCTCGCCGTCGCGGCGGCGCTGGTCGCCGGTTGTGGCTCGTCCTCCGACGACACGTCCGACCCGCTCTCGGAGGGCAGCTCGGACGGCAAGACCGTCGTCGTGGGCTCCAACAACTTCGCCGAGAGCATCCTCCTCGCCGACATCTACGGCGAGGCCCTGAAGGCCAAGGGCATAGAGGTCGAGTACAAGCCCAACATCGGCAGCCGCGAGACCACCTACGGCCTGCTGAAGAACGGCTCCATCACCGTCCTGCCCGAGTACAACGGCTCGCTGCTGGCCTACCTCGACCCCGACGCCGAGCAGAAGTCGGCCGAGGCCGTGAACGCCGAGGTCAAGGCCAAGCTGGACGCCAAGCTCACGCTGCTGGAGTCGTCGCCGGCCGAGGACAAGGACTCGGTGTCCGTCAACGCCGAGACGGCCGAGAAGTACGACCTCGGCCCGCAGTCCACCCTCGCCGACCTCAAGGACATCGCGCCCGACCTGGTCATCGGCGGCTCGCCGGAGTTCCAGACCCGGCACCAGGGGCTGGTCGGACTCGACAAGGAGTACGGCCTGAAGTTCAAGTCCTTCAAGGCCCTCGACGCCGGTGGCCCGCTGACCCAGGCGGCACTGACGAAGAACACCGTGCAGGCCGCGGACATCTTCACCACCGACCCGACCATCGTCAAGGAGAAGTTCGTCGTCCTGCGGGACCCGAAGAACCTCTTCGGCTTCGCGAACGTGACCCCGCTGGTGCACAAGAGCGGCCTCTCCCAGGAGGGGGTCGACGCCCTCAACGCGGTCTCCGCCAAGCTCGACACCAAGACGCTCCTCGACCTGGACGCCCAGGTGCAGCTGGAGAACAAGGACCCGCTGGACGTGGCCAAGGCCTGGCTGACGTCGGTCGGCCTGGACTGACCCGTCCCGCCGTACCGGCGGACCCGATGTGCCCCGCACCGCCCTGGAGCGTGCGGGGCACAGCTGTTTCCAGGCCGAGCCGATGCCCGCGCGCCCATTCCCCGGGGCGGCGCGCAGCAAAGCGAGCGCCTCATGAAGCGAAAGCAGACATTGGCGGTCAACCCTTCAACAACGAGGGTGCATTTCCGGCCCGGCAAAGGGTTTCCCCTGTATCCGCACGGCCGTTCCGTTGCCTATCGTTCGAGCACTGCTGACCCACAGGTAACCCCGGACGGGTCGGCGTCGCGCCAGGCCGGCCTCCGCACGCCCGCTTTTCGGCTCCACCCCCCTCCGCTTCGACGACGAAGCGCACAGACCGCCACTCCGCGCTGTCCGGAGTACGGCCACGAAAGGCAAGCTCTTGCGAACCTCCCCTGCCGTCAGACGCAAGCTGATATCCGTCGCCGCGGTCTCCGCGGCGCTGCTCACCGCCGCCACCGCTCAGGTGGCC
The DNA here is from genome assembly GCF_044548465.1 of Streptomyces sp. NPDC052023. NCBI lineage: Bacteria > Bacillati > Actinomycetota > Actinomycetes > Kitasatosporales > Streptomycetaceae > Streptomyces > Streptomyces sp. NPDC052023. The sequence continues at coordinate 203,835 of NZ_JBIUBW010000004.1, forward strand.
GCGGCCCAGGAGACCTCCCCGCGTGAGGCCCGTGCGGCCGCTGTCCCCACCGCCCAGACCGAGGCCGCCCCCGGCACCACCGCCGAACGCCTCATCGTCGGCTACAGGTCCGGCGCCGCCGAGGCCAGGTCGAACCGGTCCGCCGAGGCCGACGCCGCGGCCAAGGGCGCGGAGACCGGCGAGGACCTCGACTTCCGGCGCCGCCTCGGCACCGGCGCCGCCCTCGTCGACCTGGGCCAGAACCTCACCAGGTCGGACGTCGCCGACGTGGTCGCCGAGTACCAGGCCGACCCGCAGGTCGCCTACGTCGTTCCGGACCGCCTGAACACCGCCCAGGCCGACCCGAACGACACCGACTACGCCAAGCAGTGGGACCTCTTCGAGGCAGCCGCCGGCATGAACGTCCCCGGAGCCTGGCCCACCTCCACCGGCAGCGGCGTGACCGTGGCCGTCATCGACACCGGTTACGTGGCCCACTCCGACCTCGCCGCGAACATCGTCGGCGGCTACGACTTCATCGCCGACACCGCCGTGTCCGTCGACGGCAACGGCCGCGACAGCAACCCGGCCGACCCGGGCGACTGGTACCTCACGAACGAGTGTGGTTCGGGCATCCCGGGCAGCGACTCCTCCTGGCACGGCACGCACGTGGCCGGCACCATCGCCGCGGCCACGAACAACGGCAAGGGCATGGCGGGCGTCGCCCACGGCGCCAAGATCTCCCCGGTGCGGGTGCTCGGCAAGTGCGGGGGCTACGACAGCGACATCATCGACGCCATCACCTGGGCGTCCGGCGGCACGGTCACCGGCGTGCCCGCCAACTCCCACGTGGCCAAGGTCATCAACATGAGCCTCGGCGGCGACGGCGCCTGCACCTCCGCCACCCAGAGCGCCATCAACGCCGCCGTGAACCGGGGCACGACCGTCGTCGTGGCCGCCGGGAACGACAACGACAACGTGGCCAACCACTCGCCGGGCAACTGCGCCAACGTCATCTCGGTCGCCGCCACCAACCGCTCGGGGGCCAAGGCGTCCTACTCCAACTACGGCTCCCTGGTCGACATCTCGGCGCCGGGAGGCCAGACCAGCACCGGCACGGCCAACGGCATCTACTCCACGCTGAACTCCGGTACCAGGACGCCGTCCACCGAGTCCTACGCCTACTACCAGGGCACCAGCATGGCCACTCCGCACATCGCCGGCCTCGCAGCGCTGATGAAGTCGGCCAAGCCCTCGCTGACCCCGGCACAGATCGAGTCGGCGATCAAGTCCAACGCCCGTGCGCTGCCCGGCGCCTGCTCCGGCGGCTGCGGCGCGGGCCTGGCGGATGCCGCGAAGACGGTCCAGGCCGTGGCGGGCGGTACGCCCACGGGGACGACCTTCTCGAGCAGCTCCGCCGTCGCCGTCCCGGACGCCGGGCCGGCCGTCGAGTCCCCGATCACCGTCGGCGGCCGCACCGGCAACGCGCCCTCGGCCCTGCAGGTCGCGGTGGACATCACCCACACCTACCGCGGTGACCTGGTCGTCGACCTGGTCGCCCCGGACGGCTCGGCGTACCGCCTGAAGTCGTCCAGCGGTTCGGACTCCGCGGACGACGTCAGGACCACCTACACGGTCAACGCGTCCACCGAGTCCGCGAACGGCACCTGGAAGCTCCGGGTCCAGGACACCGCCGCCCAGGACACCGGCCGCCTGAACACCTGGAGCCTGACCTTCTGAGCGACCCGCCCGACAACGGCCGTACGCCGGTCAAGGCCCTCTCAGGCCTTGACCGGCGTACGGCTGAACGCTTCTCCGGGGCGCCTGCGGGATCGTTGCGCTGTCATGAGGCGACGCGGGTGTCCAGCGAGTCCAGCACCCGCGCTCCCCGGTCGGCACGGCTGTCCAGGCCGAGCAGCAGCCCGGGCACGGCGATGCTCGGCAGCATATGGGCCCACAGCACCGACAGCCGGTGCCCGAGGTCGTCCCGCTCCGTCAGGGCCCGCGACATCAGCTGTATGCCCGTGAACGAACCGATCAGCAGCTCCACCGTGTCCCGGGGGTCCACCGTGGGCAGCAACTCGCCCTGTGCCTTCGCCTGTTCCATGAGGGGCGTCAGATGCTCGGCCCACTGCCGGAACGGCCCCGTGTGGTCCACCCCCGGCGGCGCGCACTGATCCACCGCGAGCCGCACGCTGCCCCTGAGCAGGGCGTTGCTCAGCAGCCGCCGGCCGACGACGAACGTGATGTCGACGATCTCCTGCAGCTTGCACGCCTGGGGAGGAATCGAACCGAAGGGCACCTGCTCGTCGAGGACGGCCTGGGCGAGGGATTCCTTGGACGGGAAGTGGAAGTACAGCGCCCCTTTGGTGACTTCGGCGCGGTCCAGCACCATGGCGATGGTGGTGGAGGTGTAACCGTGTTCGTCGAAGACCGCGCCGGCGGCTTCCAGGATCGCCCTGCGTGTCCTGATGGCGCGCTCCTGTTTCGCCATGAGAGACCCTCTCCGGCGCCCAGTTGGCCGGTTCATGCCGCTGGCGCCACGATCGTGCCGGAACTTCCCTGATCATAGGGTGTTACGGAGTGATCGCATTGAAAACAAACCGGTCACCTCGTATTCTGACGCCCACCCACGGCGGACGCCCCACCGTCCGCGCCACCCTTCGGGGGACCGTAGGGAGAAACATGCCACAAGCGCGGCAACTTGCCGAAACCCCGACCCTGACGGCGACTGTCCCCCGGCAGTTCGTGCATCGCGCGGCCGTCGCCGAGACTTTCCTCACCGGCTGGAAACAGACCGGAACCGACCGCTTCGCCGTTGCGGCCCAGTGGCCCCGGGGCCACGGGTTACACGTGTCGCACGACCGTTCCGCCTACGAGCCCCTTCTCGTCGTGGAAACCATCCGCCAGAGCGGAACCCTGATCGCGCACACCGAGTACGACGTGCCCCTGGGGCACCACTTCGTGCTCCAGGAATTCGAAGTCGACACGTTTCCCGGGCACTTGGCCGTCGGCCCGGTACCCGCCGAGCCGGTCGTCGACGTCCACTTCGTCGAGGTCCGCCACCGGGCCGGCCGTCCGGCCGGCGCCCGTTACGCCGCCGAAGTACTGCTCGACGGCGCCCGCGTGGCGACCGCCCGGGTCGCCTTCACCTGCGTCGCCGAGGCCGTCTACCGCAGGCTGCGCGCCGGCCGTACCCCGGCGACCGTGACCGTCCCGCCCGCGCCGCCGGGTCTGCCGCCCCGGGTCGTGGGCCGCGCGCTGCCGGGCGACGTCGTTCTGGCGCCCACCGAACGGGAGGACCGCTGGCGCCTCAGAATTGATACCGCGCATCCCGTTTTCTTCGACCATCCGCTCGATCACGCCCCCGGCATGCTGCTGCTGGAGTCCGCCCGTCAGGCGGCCTGGGCCCGGACGCCGGGCGGCGGGACGCCCAGTTCCTTCCGTTCGGTGTTCCATCGCTACGCCGAACTGGATGAACCTGTATGGATCGAGGCGTCCGGCGGCGCCGGCCCCGGACTGCGAGTCGTCGCGACACAGGGGGAGTTGACGGTCTTCGAGTGCTTGGTCGGCTCGGCACAGGAGTGAGATATCGTGTGCGGGGGGTAAGAAACAAACGGCATAACCCGTTTTCATTCCCAGGAGAGTCCAGCCGATGGCGAGGCAGTTACGAGCCGAGCAGACCCGCGCCACGATCATCAGGGCCGCCGCCGACCTGTTCGACCGTCATGGCTACGAGTCGACCAGCCTCAGCGACATCGTCGAGCACGCCCAAGTCACCAAGGGCGCCCTGTACTTCCACTTCGCCGCGAAGGAGGACCTCGCACACGCCATCATGGAGATCCAGTCGCACGCCGCACGACGGCTGGCCCGTGAGGTGGACGACCGGGAGTGCTCGTCGCTCGAAGGCCTGATCCGCATCACCTTCGGCCTGGTGCGGCTCACCGTGGAGGGGCCGGTGGCCCGCGCCGGGCTCCGGCTCGCCACCGGCGGAGTAGGGGTGCGGCCGCCCCTGCCGCACCCCTTCACGGAGTGGCTCGACATCGTCTCCCGAAAGCTCGTCGGCGCCGTCAAGGAGTGCGACATGCATCCGGACGTCGACGTCGACGCGGTCGCCCACTCCCTCGTCAGCTTCTTCATCGGGATACGCGTGGCGGGCCGCACCCTCGAACCCGTCCTGCGCCTGCCCCGCCGGCTCACCGAGATGTGGTACGTCCTCATCCGCGGCCTCGTGCCGGTGACCAGACGCCCGCGCTACCTAGGCCTCGCCACGCAGCTGGAACGGGAGATCAGAACCGTCTGAGCGGCGCGCGGTACGGTGAGCCGCATGCCCGACACCGCGCCCGCGCCCGTGATCCTCGGCAACGAAACCGGTTCCTTCCCGCACAGTGTGCTGGCCGAACGCCATCCCGCGATCATCCGGCAGGTGCGTGAGTCCCTGCCGTACGGCCCCGACCGGCAGCGCGCGCTCGACGCCCTGCTCACCAGCTGCGCCGAAGGCGTGATCGAGCCACTCCCCTCCGACGCGCACGACCGGGACCGATGGGCCGCGTGGGGTCTTGGCACCTATGCCGGGCAGTCCTGGTTCGACGTGCCCTGGCTGTGGTCGGAGAGCTACTTCTATCGCGCGCTCCTCGAAGCCGTCGGCTACTTCGGCTCCGGACCCGAGCAGGGCATCGACCCGTTCCGCCCCCTCAAGCTCGCCGAACTCGACGCGCCCGCGACCGACGAGGAACTCGCCGCCCTCGACGACCTGCAGTCCCGCCCCGCCGACGAACGCGCCCAGGCCCTGCTGCACGGCTCGCTCTGGGGCAACCGCGCCGACCTCGGATTCCGGCTCTCCGCCGGGGGCGACACCGCGGCCGCCGCCCCCGGTCTGGTCGCCGACGACAGCGAGACGCTGTGGTCCCTCCTGCCGCCTTCCGGCACCGGCACGCTCTGCCTGATCGCCGACAACGCCGGCCGCGAACTCGTCCCCGACCTGTTGCTCGTCGCCCACCTCCTCGCCGAGGGCCGTGCCGGGCGAGCGGTGCTGCACGTCAAGCCCCACCCGTACTACGTCTCCGACGCCACCCCGGCCGACGTGCTCGACGCGCTGCGCCGGCTGACCGGGGCGCCGGGCGCGGCCGGCGCGTACGGGCGGCGGCTGTGGGCGGCGACGACCGACGGCCGGCTGACCGTACGGGTCCACCCGTTCTCCTGCGGACCGCTGCCGTACGCCGAGATGCCCGGCGACCTGCGCACCGAGCTCGCCGCGGCGACGGTGACGATCGTCAAGGGCGACCTCAACTACCGCCGCCTCGTGGGTGACCGGCGCCTGCCCCCGACCACCTCCTTCGCGGACCTGACCGACTACTTCCCCGGTCCGGTCGCCGCCCTGCGCACCCTGAAGTCCGAGGTGATCTGCGGCCTCGACGCGGACACCGAGGCCGCGCTGGTCGCCGCCGAGGGGCAAGGCTGGCGGACCGGCGGCACCCATGCGCTGATCCAGGTCAACGCGGCTCCGGGTGGACGTCGAGACGCAGGTGCTTGATGCCGTTGATGAAGTGGGAGACCAGGCGCTCGGGGGGCGCGGCGAGCCGGAGCTTCGCGGGCAGGGCCCGTAGCGCCTCCTGATACAGCACCCGCAGTTGCAGCCGGGCGAAGTGCGCGCCCAGGCACACATGGGGGCCGTCCCCGAAGGAGACGTGCGGATTCGGCGCGCGCAGCAGGTCCAGCCGGCCGGGCTCGGTGAAGACCCGCTCGTCGTGGTTGGCGGCCGCGTGGAAGACGACCACCTTGTCCCCGGCCCGGATGGGCCGCCCGGCCAGCACCGTGTCCGACACGGCGGTCCGGCGGAAGGTGAGCACGGGCGGGTGCCGGCGGAGCAACTCCTCGACGGCCGGGCCGAGACCGGCCGACCCGGTGCGCAGCTGTGCGTACGCGGACGGGTCCTCGGCCAGCGCCAGCAGCCCGCCCGGTGCCGCGCTGCGCACGGTGTCGTTGCCGGCGACGGCGAGCAGGAAGAAGAACATCTCCAGCTCGGCGCCCTCGAGTTCGCCCTCGTGCGCGAGCGTGGTCAGGATGTCGTCGGCGGGGTGGCGGCGCTTGTGCGCGGCGAGTTGCCGGGCATACGCGAACATGTCACGCAGCGCCGCCGGTGAGCGTGGGTCGAGCGGTCTGCCCGTCGCGTCCAGGACCGGTGGACCGGCCTCGTCGGGGTCCTGGTAGCCGATCACCCGCCGGGTCCAGTGCAGCAACAGCCCGCGTTCACCTACCGGGACGCCGAGCAGGTCCGCGAGGTTGAGCAGGGCGTAGTCGTCGGTGACGGCGGTGACGACGTCGACCGTGCCGTCCCCGGACCGGGCCTGTGCCACGGCGTCCGCGAACAGTGCCCGCGCGCGTTCCCGGGCGACGGCCGTGAAGCGCTCGACGCGCCCGGGCGTGAACGCGCGGCTCACCAGGCGCCGCAGCCGGTTGTGGTCCGGCGGGTCCTGATTGAGCATCATGCGGCGGATGAACGGCAGGTCGTCCGGGTCCGGATCACGGATCTGGGTGGCGCCGAGATGCGACGAGTAGGCCACCGAATCCTTCAGGACGCGGACGACGTCGGCGTGCCGGGTCACCGCCCAGAACCCCGGCCCGGCCGGCCAGCCGAGCACCTCGGGCTCGTCCTGCCAGGCCACGGGGTGGTGGTCACGCAGGACGCGGTAGGCGTCGTACGGCACCCCGGCGGCGTACCGGCGCGGATCGAAGACGTCGGGGACGGGCGGGGCCGCGTGCGGCGTCACGCCGGGTTGCCTCCTTCCGGCCGGTCGCGGCGGAGGAAGTCCTCGACCACGCGCACGAGTTCGAGCGGGGTCTCGTCCATGGCGTAGTGGCCGGCGCCCGGCAGTTCGTGGAGTTCGGCACGCGGGTACCAGGTCAGCCAGGTGCCCCGGAGAAGATCCGCCGACAGGGCGGGGTCGAGCGCTCCGGCGACGGCGAGCGCCGGGACCGTCGCGCCCTCGACCCGCTCGTGGAAGTCCTCGCGGGCCCAGGAGTCCAGCCAGGCGCGGAAGGCCTTGGGATCGCTCCGCGCCAGGGAGCGGGCGACCATGCGGTCCAGCCATGCGGCGGGCCTGCGGCCGCCGGTGGTGACGTCGATGATCGCCCTCCGGTTCTCCGGCCGGTGGGCGGCGTCCGCGAACAGCTCCCACTGCTCCGGCGGCAGCGCGAGACCGGAGGCGGGCACCGGCGAGATGCCCACCACCGAGCGGAGCCGGTGCGGGGCGACGGCGAGCAGCCGCTGGGCGATCGCGCCGCCCATGGAGTGCCCGACGACGGAGAACCGCGCCCAGCCGAGCCGGTCGGCCAGCGTGACCAGGTCCCGCGCCGCCTCACCGGTGGTGTACGCGCCGTCCGCGTGCTCGGCCTGCCCGTAGCCGCGCAGATCGACAAGGGCGTACTGGAACGACGTGCGGTCCAGATCCGGCAGGACGGGCGCGAACGCGGACCGGTCGGCGAACCAGCCGTGCACGGCGAACACCTTGTGGGCGCCGTCGCCGTGCAGCTCATGGGGGAGCACGAAGGAGGTCATGGACCCACCGTGGCCGGTGCTGCGGGGCCGGGCAAGGGTGCCTGAGGTGTGGACAGGGAGCGGAACGCCCATGAACTGCGTTGCGCGCTCCCGGATCTGGCCCCGATTCACGCGATGGTGTGATCATGTCCTGGCCGGTGGATGCCCTCGACGGGCCGCGGGTAGGGCCCGGCCATGACGCAGCAGCCGTTCGAACTCCCGCACTTCTACATGCCGTATCCCGCGCGGCTGAACCCGCATCTCGACGAGGCGCGTGCCCATTCGACCGTCTGGGCGCGCGAGATGGGCATGCTGGAGGGGTCCGGGATCTGGGAGCAGGCCGACCTCGACGCGCACGACTACGGCCTGCTCTGCGCCTATACCCACCCCGACTGCGACGCCGAGGCCCTCTCGCTCGTCACCGACTGGTACGTGTGGGTCTTCTTCTTCGACGACCACTTCCTGGAGACGTTCAAGCGCAGCCAGGACCGCGCCGGAGGCAAGGCCTACCTGGACCGCCTGCCGCTGTTCATGCCGCTCGATCTGTCGGCCCCCCTTCCGGAGCCGGAGAACCCGGTGGAGGCGGGCCTGGCCGACCTCTGGACCCGTACGGTGCCCTCGATGTCCATGGACTGGCGCCGCCGGTTCTCCGTCGCGACCGAGCATCTGCTGAACGAGTCCCTGTGGGAGCTGTCCAACATCAACGAGGGGCGGATCGCCAACCCCGTCGAGTACATCGAGATGCGCCGCAAGGTCGGGGGCGCTCCCTGGTCCGCCGGTCTCGTGGAGTACGCGACCGCCGAGGTGCCCGCGTCCGTCGCCGGCTCCCGGCCGCTGAGGGTACTGATGGAGACGTTCTCCGACGGCGTCCATCTGCGCAACGACCTGTTCTCCTACCAGCGGGAGGTCGAGGACGAGGGCGAGCTCAGCAACGGGGTGCTCGTGCTGGAGACCTTCTTCGGCTGCACCACGCAGGAGGCCGCCGAGGCCGTCAACGACATCCTCACCTCCCGGCTCCACCAGTTCGAGCACACCGCGTTCACCGAAGTCCCGGCGCTGGCCCTGGAGAAGGGCCTCACCCCGGACGAACTGGCGGCCGTCGCGGCCTACACCAAGGGCCTGCAGGACTGGCAGTCCGGCGGCCACGAGTGGCACATGCGGTCCAGCCGCTACATGAACGAGAACGCCACGGCCACCACCCCGTGGAGCGCGGGAGCCACCGGAATCGGCACCTCCGGCACCGACATCCGCTCGCTGCTCGCCTCGGCAGGTGCCGAACGGCTGCGCGCGTACACGCACGTGCCGTTCCAGAAGGTCGGACCGTCGCGGATTCCCGACGTGTATATGCCGTTCCAGGTGCGCCTCAACCCCGGCCTGGACGGCGCCCGCGCCCGCCTCCTGCCCTGGGTGCAGGGCGTCGGCATGCTCAGTGAGGGCGTCTGGGACGAGGACAAACTCGCCGCGAACGACCTGCCGCTGTGCTCGGCGGGCCTCGACCCGGACGGCGGTCCGCAGGCCCTCGAGCTCAGCGCCTGCTGGCTGGCCTGGGGCACCTACGGCGACGACTACTACCCGCTCGTCTTCGGGCACCGCCGTGACCTCGCCGCCGCCAGACTGTCCACGGAACGCCTCTCGGCCTGCATGCCCGTCGACGGCGCGGCGCCGATCGTCCCGGTGAACGCCATGGAGCGCGGCCTCGTCGACCTGTGGCGGCGCACCACGGTGAACATGGACGAGGACTCCCGCCGCCGGCTGAAGGCCGCGATCGACGTGATGACCGAGAGCTGGGTGTGGGAGGTGGCCAACCAGCTCCACAACCGCATCCCCGACCCCGTCGACTATCTGGAGATGCGCCGTGCCACCTTCGGCTCGGACCTGACCATCAGCCTCTGCCGGATGGGCCATGGCCCCCACATCCCGCCGGAGGTCTACCGCAGCGGCCCCGTCCGCTCGCTGGAGAACGCCGCCATCGACTACGCGTGCCTCCTCAACGACGTCTTCTCGTACCAGAAGGAGATCGAGTACGAGGGCGAGATCCACAACGCGATCCTCGTGGTGCAGAACTTCTTCGGCACCGACTACCCGACCGCCCTCACCATCGTCAACGACCTGATGACGCAGCGGATGCAGCAGTTCGAGCATGTGGCGGCGACCGAACTGCCGGTGGTGTACGACGACTTCGCGCTGTCCGCGGAGGACCGGGAGAGCATGGCCGGATATGTGGCCGCCCTGCAGAACTGGATGGCGGGCATCCTGAACTGGCACCGCTCGGTCGCCCGCTACAAGGCGGACTGGCTGGAGGGCCGGGCCCACGGCTTCCTGCCGGACCGCGCGCCGTCCACACCCCTGCCGGTCGGCTGACGCGGTCGCTCGGCCCGCTCGGCCGACCTCGGGGCCGTCCGGCCCCCTGGTGGTGCCGGGAGCGCTTGCGCCGCGCGGCAGTCTCACTCGTTCGTGGCTCGTCGTGCGCCGGTGCGCCGGGTAGTGCATCAGCGGAGGCGAACCATGGAACAGACTGCGCTGCGACCCAAGCCGATCCCCGGCCAGGAAGCCGGAGGCGGCGGCTCCGATCCCGGCCCGCGGCCGCATGCCGCACGGCGGCGCGGCCGACGGCTCACGACCCCGCTGTTCGGGCTGCTCGCCGCGGCGGTGCTCGTGCTGACCGGCGTCGGAATCGGCACGGTGGCCGCCACGGTGATCGGCATGAGCAAGCTCGCCGAAGTCCGCAGTCAGGCCGGCGGGACGGCGCCCTCGGCACCGGCGGATCCGTCCGCCTCGCCCGGCCCGGGCTCCCCGGGGCCGTCCGCCGACGGGCCGGTCCCCGCGGCGGACGTGGTCCTGGGCGTCGAGGTCACCGACGCCGAGAAGTCCGGCGCCCTGGTCGTCGGCGTGCACATCCCCGGCCCGGGACACGCGGCGGGCCTGGTGCGGGGCGACGTACTGCTCACCTTCGACGGCACGCCCGTCGAGTCCGCGACCGACCTCGTACGGGCGGTGGACGAGGCGCGCCCCGGAACGGCGGTTCTGGTGACGGTACGTCACGAAAGCGGTGGTTATCAGCAGTTGTCGGTCGCTCCGGGCGTCCTCACGTGACCACGCGGAAGTGGCTGGTGAGCCGCCCCTCGTCGTCCAGTACATGGAAGGCGAGCCCGACCGGAGCATCCCGGTCGGCGGCCCCTTCACCCTCCCAGGGCAGCCGCAGCGTCCACGTCACGCCGGGGCCGACGGCCAGCGGGCGCCCGGCGAACGTGGTGGCGGTGGCCGTGTGCGCGTGCCCCGTGATCAGGCCGGCGACCTCGGGGCGGCGCTCCATGAGGGCGGCGAGCCGGTGGGGTGCCCGCAGAGGGTAGGAGTCGGGCAGCGGGTGGTGCAGCGCCACGGGCGGGTGGTGCAGGGCGAGCAGCGCCGGAACTCTTCCGTCCAGTTCGTCGAGGGTCGCGTCGATCCACGTGTAGGTCTTGTCGTCCAGGCAGCCCTCGTCGCTCCCCGGGATGCTGGAGTCGCACATCAGCACGGCGGCGCCCTCGAACAGGTGCACCTCGTTGACCGGCCCCTCGGCCGCGGCCCGGCCGAGCAGAGCCTTGCGGAAGGGTGCGCGGCTGTCGTGGTTGCCGGGGCAGGTCAGCACCGGGAAGGGCGCGCCACCGGAGCGCAGGCCCAGAATGCGGGCCGCCTCCTCGTACTCCGCCTCCGTGCCGTGGTCCGCGATGTCGCCGGTGACCAGCAGCGCGTCGAGGTGTCCCGGCAGTTCCCACAGCCGGTCCCGCACCCGCTCGGCACGCTCCGTCGCCCGCGCGCTTCCGTCCAGGTGCAGATCGCTGATGTGTGCGAGTACAAGCACGCCGGGCCTCCTGGGGCGCTGTCTAATGGATCAGCTGCATCTGAGCATTAGATCAGATGCTCGGGCCAGCCTTGCCCCGCCCGTTGCGCCTTCGAGCTCAGAGGGCGTGCCCCGCGAAGTCCGAGCAGGCGCCAGGTCAGCCGGACAGGGTGAGGATCACCTCGTCGATCTCCGCGCCGCGTGCGTTCGCGAAGCCTCGCTCGGTGCGGGTCGCCACGAACCCGCACTTCTCCAGGACCCGGATCGAGCCGCCGTTGTCCGCAGCCGCACGGGCGTGGAGCGGGCGGTCCGGTACGACGGCGAGCAGCTCCCGCAACGCGGCGGTGGCGGCTCCACGGCCCCAGTACTCACGCCCGATCCAGTAGGTGACCTCACGCTCCCCGCGCGGACCGAACACACCGAGGTGGCCGACGATCTCCCCGTCCTCCCCGGTGACGGTGCGCACCATGACCGCCGGATCGCGGCGGATCCGCGCCCAGTGGGCGTCGAAACGGGCACGATCCGACGGGTCCTCGGCGGTGAACGCGGCCATCAGGTTTCCCTCGGGATCGGTCATATGGGCGTAGAAGACCGGTAGATCGCCGTCCCGCACTTCTCGTAGCGTCACGTCCATCAGAGCCTCCAGAGGGTGATCTCGAGCGGTCGCCTGTGCCGCGAGACGCTCGTGGATCATCGCAAACCGCCACCGGTCCGGGCGGCTTTCACCGTGGTCCGCCGAGAGCCCGGCCCGAACGCCGACGGCACGCGTTCCGGGCTCGCCGGCACAGGACACCGCGAACCGCGCCTTACCGGCTCGCGTCGCCCCCGCCGGGCGGGCAGGATGCTGCCCGTGGTTCCCGTACCGGCTCAAGGAGGCTGGCATGACCGGCAGTACGGCCGCGCCCTTCACCGCAGACGACTACCGGGCCCGGATGGAGCGCGCGGTGCGGGAGGCCGCCTACGCGGGGCTGGCCGGGCTGCTGGTGGCGCCGGGGCCTGACCTGGTCTGGCTCACCGGCTACGCGCCCACCGCCGCCACCGAACGGCTCACCCTGCTGGTGCTCGCCGTGGACCGGGACCCCGTCCTCGTCGTCCCGGCCCTGGAGGCCCCCGATGCCGCGCACGCCGCCGGCGCGAGCGCCGTGACCCTGCGGGACTGGACCGACGGCAAGGACCCCTACGCCCTGACCGCGGGCCTTCTCGGTGTCTCCGGGCGCTTCGGGATCAGTGACAACGCCTGGGCCATGCACCTGCTGGGCCTGCAGAAGGCGCTCCCGGGCACGTCGTACGCCTCCCTGACGGAGGCCCTGCCGATGCTGCGTGCCGTCAAGGACCCGGCGGAGCTGGAGCTCCTGGCCGCCGCGGGAGCCGCCGCGGACGCGGCGTTCGAGGAGATCAGGAACGTTCGCTTCGGTGGCCGCCGGGAGTCCGACGTGGCCCGGGACCTCGCCGGCCTGCTGCGCCGGTTCGGCCACTCCCAGGTCGACTTCACCATCGTCGCCTCCGGCCCGAACGGGGCCAACCCGCACCACGAGGCCGGCGACCGTGTCATCGCACGCGGCGACATGGTCGTCCTCGACTTCGGCGGCCTCAAGGACGGCTACGGCTCCGACACCTCCCGCACGGTCCACGTCGGCGAACCCACCGCCGAGGAGCGCGAGGTGCACGACCTCGTGCGGGAGGCCCAGGAGGCGGGCTTCCGGGCCGTCCGGCCGGGAGTGCCCTGCCAGGACGTCGACCGGGCCGCCCGCGCGGTCGTCGCCGGCGCCGGGTACGGCGAGTACTTCATCCACCGCACCGGGCACGGCATCGGCGTCACCACCCATGAGCCGCCGTACGTCATCGAGGGCGAGGAACAGCCCCTGGTCCCCGGGATGTGCTTCTCCGTGGAGCCCGGCGTCTATCTGCCGGGCCGGTTCGGGGTCCGCATCGAGGACATCGTCACCGTGACCGAGGAGGGCGGCCGGCGCCTGAACAACACGACCCGGGAGATGCTGATAGTGGAGTGAGCCGACCCCAGGAGCCCCTGTCCGCACCCGAGCGACAACGGTCCCACCATGACCCAGGCACCGACGCCCACCGAGGACACCGTCCGCAGACTGGTCCGTTCCCTGCTCAAGGAGGGCACGGCCGGCCCGGACGTCCGGCCCGTCGACGAGAGCGGCGGGCTCACCACGTGGTGGGTCGGCACGCGGCACGTGCTGCGCCTCGCCCCCGACCGCGAGAGCGCCGCACGCCAGCGCCGCGAGCTGCGCCTGCGCGAGGTCGTCCGCCCGCACCTCCCGGTCGCGGTGCCGGTGAGCGTGGCGCACGGCGAATGGGCGCCCGGCCTCACCTACACGCTGGACACCAAGGTTTCCGGCGGCTCCGCGCCGGAGCCGGACATCTCCGCCCTCGGCGAGGCCGACTTGGCCGGGCTCCTCACGGGGCTGCGCGAGGTGCCCCTACGGCAGGCCGAGGCGCTCGGCGTACCGCGTGCCGCGCCGCGTTCCCTGGAGGGGCTGCGCTGCGCCGCCGGGAACGCCGCCGAACAGCTCGCCCCGGCCGACGAGTTCGACGCGGCGCGGATGCACCAGTTCACCCCGGCCGCGGCGGTCCAGCTCGCCGCCCAGTCCGGCGGCGCGGTCCTCGTCCATCACGGCCTCACCGGCGCGCACCTGGTGGTCGGCGCCGACGGCCGCGTCCGCGGCGTCCTCGGCTGGGCCGACGTCGTCGTCGGCGACCCGGCCGAGGACATCGCCGCCCTCGCCCTCGCCGTCGGCGCCCCCGCGGCCGTCCGCGCCGCCACCCTCGCCGGGTACGGCGCCCGGCCCTGCCTGCGCGGCCTGTGGCTCGCCCGCTGCGACAGCGTCGTCCACCTCGCCGAACGCCTCTCCGGCCGGGGCAACGCGGCCCTGCCCGACCTCAGGACCCAGCTCCGCAACGCGTGGGAGGCGATCCTGCTGGAACGCGTGACGGAATTCCGGGGGGACGAGGGGGAGGACGCGCCCTAGACGAGGCGGGGCCGCCGGACGCGGAGCCGGGCCGGGCCGGGGCGATGCGCAGCGCACGGCATTCTCTGGTGGCTGGTGGCTGGTGACTGGTGAACGGTCGACGGGGGCAGGCGGCGGCCACTTGCCGTTCGGCGACCGGCGATTGGCGCACCGGTCGAAGGCGACCGGCCCCTGACGCACCGGCCAGCCGACCGGCGGGAGGCGCACCCGCGCACCGGCCGACG
>NZ_JBIUBW010000004.1:218483-498702 GCF_044548465.1 Streptomyces sp. NPDC052023
GAAGCGGCTGGCGACGGGCGACTTACCGGCCGGCGAGGGCGACCGGCGACCTGCGCACCGGTCGAAGACGGCTGGCGGGAGGCGCACCCGCGCACCGGCCGAAGCGGCTGGCGACGGGCGACTTACCGGCCGGCGAGGGCGACCGGCGACCTGCGCACCGGTCGAAGACGGCTGGCGGGAGGCGCACCCGCGCACCGCCGACGGCGACCGGCGGGGAGGCACATCGGCCGAAGATGACCGGCGGAGGCGACCGGCGGAGCGTCAGGCGGGAAGCGGGAAGCGGGAAGCGGGAAGCGGGAAGCGGAAGACGCAGGCGGCGGACGCGCCGGCGCGCCGGCGCGTCGGCGCGGGTACGCGCGCGGGTGTGCCGGTGGGCCTGCCCGGCCGCAGGTCCACCCGCGCGCCCCCACCCCTACGGCTGCGCCACCACGACGCAGCTCTCCCCGGGCACCCGGAGCACCCCCTCGTCGTCCGGCGGCGACACCGGTTCCCACGCGGCGAGGATTTCGGCAGGGCGGGTGCCCAGGGGGATCTCCACGGGGGTGCCGGAAAGGTTCACGGCCACGCAGATGTCCCCCCGCCGGAAGGCCAGCCAGCGGGCCTCCTCGTCGTGGGCCACCTTGATGTCGGCGAGGTCGGGGTCGGTGAGGTCGGGCTGCTCTTGGCGGAGGGCGATGAGCCGGCGGTACCACGCCAGCACGCGCGCGTGGTGCTCGCGGCCGGGTTCGGCCCAGTCGAGGCAGGAGCGGTCCCGGGTCGCCGGGTCCTGCGGGTCGGGCACGTCCTCCTCGGCCCAGCCGTGGGACGCGAACTCCCGTCGCCTGCCCCGCCGTACCGCCTCCGCGAGTTCGGGATCGGTGTGGTCGGTGAAGAACTGCCAGGGCGTGCCCGCCGCCCACTCCTCGCCCATGAACAGCATGGGCGTCGCCGGACCGGTCAGCACCAGCGTGGCGGCGCAGGCGAGCAGGCCGGGGGCGAGGCCGGCGGAAAGCCGGTCGCCCTGCGCGCGGTTGCCCACCTGGTCGTGGGTCTGGCTGTATCCGAGGAGCCGGTGCGCGGCGATCTTCGAACGGTCCAGCGGCCGGCCGTGCCGCCGGCCCCGGAAGCTGGAGTAGGTGCCGTCGTGGAAGAAACCGCCGGTGAGCGTCTTGGCGAGTGCGGCGACGGGGGCGCGCGCGAAGTCGGCGTAATAGCCCTGCGACTCGCCGGTCAGCGCCGTGTGCAGGGCGTGATGGAAGTCGTCGTTCCACTGCGCCTGGAGTCCCAGCCCGCCCTCCGCGCGGCCGGTGATGAGCCGAGCGTCGTTCCGGTCGGACTCGGCGATCAGGAACAGCGGGCGGCCCGAATCCGCGGCGAGGGCGTCCACCGCGGCCGACAGCTCCTCCAGGAAGTGCACGGCGCGCGTGTCCACCAGCGCGTGCACGGCGTCCAGCCGCAGCCCGTCGAGCCGGTAGTCGCGCAGCCACGCCAGCGCGCTGCCGATCAGGAAGGCGCGCACCTCGTCCGACCCGGGCGCGTCCAGGTTGACGGCCGTGCCCCAGGGCGTGTGGTGGCGGTCCGTGAAGTAGGGGCCGAACTCGGGCAGGTAGTTGCCGGACGGCCCGAGGTGGTTGTGCACGACGTCCAGGACCACGCCGAGACCGAGTTCGTGGGCCCGGTCGACGAAGCGTTTCAGCGCCGCGGGCCCTCCGTACGGCTCGTGCACCGCCCAGAGCGAGACCCCCTCGTACCCCCAGCCGTGCCGGCCGGGAAACGGGCACAGGGGCATCAACTCGACGTGTGTGACACCGAGTTCGGCCAGGTGCTCCAGCCGCTCCGCTGCCGCGTCCAGCGTGCCCTCGCGCGTGTACGTGCCCACGTGCAGCTCGTACAGGACCGCACCCGGCAGCGGGCGCCCGGGCCACTCGGCACGCCAGGAGTGGAGCCCGTGGTCCACCACGGCGCTCAGCCCGTCCGGGCCGTCCGGCTGCCGCCGCGAGCGCGGATCGGGCCGCGCCGGCCCGTCGTCCAGCGCGAAGCCGTAGCGCGTGCCGTCACGCGCATCCGCGTCGGCCGTCCACCACCCCGCTCGCTCCGGGTCCTGCTCCATGGCGCGCGTGACTCCGTCGCAATGGAGCGTCACACGGCCGGCCTGCGGTGCCCACACCTCGAACTGCACGGACGGTTCCCCTTCGTCTGCTCACCGTGATGTAGCTCGACCATCGTGCTTCACACGAGATCAATCCGCTTGTGCATACCCCCTTTTGCGCCGGGTGTCGTCCGGTACGCGCGCGTGGTGGCCGTTTCCCCGATTTCTGGACACCCGGGGTTCACTGCCCGACAATCACCGGTGTGACGTCGTCCTTCGAGTTCTCGACCTACCCCGCGCGGCTGTCCGACGCGGAGCGCGACAAGGCGCTCAAGGTGCTGCGTGACGGCGTCGCCATGGGCCGTCTCTCGCACGACACGTTCGTCCGGCGGATGGAACTGGCGCTCGCCGCCCGCCGGTCCGACGAGCTCGCCGTCCTCACCGCCGACCTGCCTTCCGAGAGCCGCATCGCGCGCGCGGTGTTCGGCACGGTCGAGGCGGTGTCGGGCTTCACCGAGCGGCTGCGCAGGGCCTGGCGGGCCGAACGGCTGCCCAAGCTGCTCCTGCCCCACCCCGCGGCCGGCCATCCCCTGCGGATAGGCCGTGACCCGGCCAACGGACTGCGGCTGAACCACGAGACGGTCTCCCGGGTGCACGCCGAACTCACCCGCCAGGGCGGCATGTGGGTCCTGCGGGACCTGGGCTCCACCAACGGCACCACGGTGAACGGGCGGCGCGTCACCGGCGCCACCGTGGTCCGCGACGGCGACCTGGTGGGCTTCGGGCAGACGGCGTTCCGGCTCGCGGCCAGTTGAGCGGCAGACTGTCCGGACGGCCTCACGGGCCCGGTACGCCGGCGCTCGGGGCGCTCGCCTCCTGCTTTCACGTCCTCATCCTCAAGTCGCCCCGATGACTGCGGTGTTGACGTACACCTGAACTCGTGACTGACTGTGCCTACACCACGCACACCAGGTGAACCGACGGCACCACGGAGGTGTGCCCTGCCGCCTCTCCTCCGTTACCCGACCGTCGACGAGCTGGGCGCGCGAGCGGCCGCCCTCGTGGCCCGCCATCCCCGTGCCGCACGGCTGCGCCGCGTCGGCACCTCACGGGCGGGCACGCCCCTGTGGGTGCTGTCCGTCGGCCACGGCAGCCGTCACGCCCTGATCGTCGCCGGACCGCACGCCAACGAGCCCGTCGGCGGCGCCACCGTCCTGCTGCTGGCCGAGCGTGCCCTCGCCGACCCCCGCCTGACCGAGGACGCCGACACGACCTGGAACCTGCTGCTGTGCCTCGACCCCGACGGCCTGCGGCACAACGAGGGCTGGCTGTCGGGTCCTTACAGCCTCGACCGGTACTTCCGGAGGTTCTTCCGCCCCGGCTTCCTGGAACAGCCCGAGTGGCTGCCCGACGGCGCGGCGGGCGCCGCACTGCCGGAGACGCGTGCCCTGCTCGCTCTCCAGGACGAACTGAAACCTTTCTTCCAATGCTCCCTGCACGGCGTCGACGTCGGAGGCGGCTTCGTCGAACTCACGCGTGACCTCCCCGGCCTCCCGCAGGCCGTGGCACGGACGTCGGCCCGCCTCGGCATCCCGCGCGAACTCGGCGCGTACGACGCGCTGTACTGGCCGGTGCTCGGGCCAGCCGTCTACCGGATACCGCCGCCGCACCGGGGTGACCTGGTCGCCGCCATCACCGAGGCGGCCGTCGAGTCGACCTGGTACCACCCGCACCGGCACGGCACCGTGACAGCGGTCGTGGAGGCGCCCATGTGGGGCGTGGAAGCCGTGGGGGACGGCGCCGCGCCCGCCGACGCGGACGCGGCGCTGCGGACCCTCAGCCAGGCCCTGCGTCACGACACCCGGCTGCTGCGAGGCGTCCTCGCGCGCGTGCGCCCGCATGCCGCCACGTCCCCGGACGCGGCCCGCCTGCTCGCCCCGGTCGACGACTACCTGCTGGTGTGCCCGGGGCTCGCCGACGCCTGGGACCCCGACCTCGGCGACCGGCCGCGCCGCGCCCTGCCGCCGCTGACCACCGCCCATCTGACGGCCCTGCGCATCGCCGGACGGCGGCTGGTGCTGCGGACGGCGGGGTTGCTGCACCAGCTCGTCACGCGCGAGGGGCGCGACCCGGCAGGTGTGCTGCCGGAACTGGACGCGCTGGTCGACCGGTGGTGCGCCGAGTACCGGGACGGCTGCGGGGCCCGCTGGATCCCCGTCGCGCTCCAGGCCGAGTACCAGTCCCAGGTGATTCTCGACGCGTTCGAGCCGGCCCTGCGGCACGGGTCCCGGGGCTTCCGTTCGGGTGAGCCCGGCTGGGGGTGCGAACCGGTCGTGCCGATGCATCGGGAATGACGCACACCCTCACCACGAAAGCCGTACGGGGCGGTCTGTGGGCCGCGGCCGCGGCCGCCCTCCTCCTCGTCGGTGCCGCACCGGCGCCGGCGACCGTCCAGGAGTCCCGTGCGAGCGACTGGCTCTACCTCTCGGTCACCCGGGGCGACGGCGGGTCCAGCGACACACGCGGCACGCTGCTGCTGTGCGAGCCGCCCCAGGGGCACCGGCGGGCCGCCGAGGCCTGCGCCCAGCTCGACTCCGTGGGCGGCGACATCAGCCGCCTGCCGCTGAAGCAGGCCTACTGCCCCATGGTGCATGCGCCGGTGACCGTCCACGCGCGCGGGCAGTGGCGCGGGCATGCGGTCGACTACCGGCAGACGTTCTCGAACGACTGCGTGGCGACGGCGCGTACGGGGGCGGTCTTCGCGCTGGACGACGACGAGGTGAAAGAGGTGAAAGAGGTCGGCGAGTCGAGTGAACCGAACGGGCGGACGCGTCCTGCGGGCTGACGCGGTGACGGGGGGCACGCGCGCGTGGGCTGGGCCGCTCGCGCGCGTGTCCCCCGGTCGCGCCGACGGGTCCACGTGGCGCTCGGGGCCCCATTCGCCGCGCGCGTGCGCCGCGGTCACGCCGACCGGTCACGCGCGTGCAGGGCCGCCGTGACGACAGTGCGGGCCTGGTGCTCGACCTGGTTCTCCAGGGGCACCCAGCGGGCCCGGAAGCGGTCGGCGAAGGCCTCGCTCCAGGTCGCGACGAGCCGTTCCAGGCGCGGGGCCGCCCGGTCGTCGGTCTCCTGAAGGACCCGCAGCAGCATGGCCGCCGCCCGCAGCGGCAGGCGGCGGGCGAAGGCGTCGACGCTCCCGATGTAGGCCATCGTGTGCCCGGCGGGCGGCGTGTGTGTCCAGTCGGCGGCCAGCCCCGGCACCAGTTCCAGCGCCCATCTGGCGGCCCGCAGCAGGGGCCCGTCGACGCCCTCCAGACGAGGCGATGCCTCCGCAAGCACCCGCTCCACCCGGCGCGCGTCCCGCAGCAGCCGGCCCGCCAGGCGCCGCATCGCGGTGGCCGGCGCCGGATGCGTGGCCGGGTCGTCCACCAGGTCGCTCGCCCACATGGGCACCTCCACGACCGCCGTCAGGCCACCGTACCGGTGCACGTGGTACCAGGTGCTGTGCCGCGCGTCGTCCGAGGGCATGCTCGGATACGCGAGTCCCGCACCGGCGGCCGGCATCACATGGACGCCGGGGCCGGTCGCCGGCCAGCCCGCGGCGTCCGACGCCCCCGTCTCCACGGGGATGTGCAGCTCGGCCGCGGACTTGGCGAAGGGCTCGGCCAGTCCGGGTATCTCCTTCGTCAGCTGCACCCAGCTGCCACCCAGGTCCGTGCCGTGCAGGGACACCTGGAGGTAGGGGCGCAGCTCGTCGATGACGCCGGTCAGGGCCCGGGTCTCGGGCGGCAGCCGGTCCGGTGGCAGCACGGCCGGCGACCACTCCGGCTGCTCCGGGCCGGCGGGCCGGAAGAACCCGAGGTGGTAGTCGAAGAGACTGCGCGGCGCGGGGGTGACGTGCAGACTCGCCCCGTCGGGGTCCGCGCACAGCAGGAAGTGCCATGAGATGCCGGACCGCAACCGCCATTCGTGCACGACGCGCTCGGCGACCGCCAGCAGCGTCGAGCCCCCCGTCGGTTCGTTCGCGTGCGCGCCCGCGACGACCAGGACGGCATGCCGGGAGCGCCCCACGGACAGCAGGTGGAGAGGCCGGCCCGCGCGGGAGACGCCGATCTGCCGGAGGGTGCACAAGCCGGGTTCCCGAGCGGCCAACGCCCGGGCGGACGCCACGATTTCGGTCACGGTGGGGTAGCGCGGCTCCGGCAGAAGACTCACCCCCGACTTGTTCCGCCCGGCTTCGCACCCGCAGTACCGCACGCTCCGGAGACAGTGTCAAGGAGAGGGCGGGGAGCCTGCAGGGGGCGCCCGGAGGCACGTACCGCGAGGGGAGACGCGTTCACGCCAGGCATGGCACCCACATCCTGGCCGCCCCGCCTCCGGCGCTCTCCCCGCAGGCCCCTCCGGGTGCCCACACCACAGCGGACTCGCCGAGCCGACCCTTCACAGCCGGCTCGCCGAGCCCACCCACTTCCGCCGCAGCCGCCCCTTCTCAGCCGAGTCGTCTCGTGCCACCCACTCCAGCGGCATTGCTCACCCGACCCTTCTCAGCCGCAACGCCTCAGCCGCCCCTGTCAACCGACCCGTTCCAGCAGCACCACCGGCAGTGGCTCGAAAAGCTCCCCCACGCGCGCGTGCCCGCTGAACTTCCGCCCCGTATCGAGCACATCGGCCCAGCTGCCCGGCGGCAGCGGCAGCGCCGTGTCGCGCCAGCCACCCGCCTCCGCCAGCCGCAGCGACAGCCGTGTGACCGCCACGACGACCTCACCCGAGCGGGCATACGCCAGACAGTGCGCGGCCGCCGCGCCCTCGGCCGCCAGCGGCGTGTACGCCGCGGCGTCCCCGAACACCTCGGGCCGCCGCGCCCGCAGCCCCAGCGCCGCCCTGGTCAGTTCCCCCTTGGCGCCGGGATCCGCGGCCGGGGGGAACCCGGCGGGCCCGCGGTTGTCGGGGTCGACCAGCGCCCGGTACTCGCCCTCCGTGCCCTGGTACAGATCGGGCACCCCCGGCATGGTCAGATGGACCAGCGCCGTGCCGAGCACATTGGCCCGGATGTGCGGCTCCAGCTCCGCGCGCAGCGCGGCCACGGCCTCCCCCGGGGGCCCGCACGGGCCCGCGTCGACGAACGCCGCCACCGCCTCCTCGTACGGCGGCTCCTGCTCCGTCCAGCTGGTGTACAGCCCTGCCTCGCGCACATGCTTCAGCAGCGCCTGCCGTACCCGGGCCGCGTCGGCCGCGCCGAGGCCGAACACCGTCTGCCAGGCCGCCCACGCCAGCTGCGCGTCCGGCACACCCTCACCCGTGCGGGTCACGTCCGTGAGCACGTCCGCCCAGCGCTGCGGGCACTCGGTGAGCACGGCCAGTGCCGCCCGCACGTCGGCGCTGCGCTTGGTGTCGTGTGTCGACACGACCGTCCCGGTCAGCGGCCAGTCGCGCTGCACGCGCGCGCAGTACGCGTGGAACTCCTCCGGGGGCAGCGCGGGGACCCCCGGGTTGCCGCCCACTTCGGTCGCCGACAGCAGCGGCACATAGCGGTAGAACGCCGTGTCCTCCACGGACTTCGCCCGCAGCGCCGACGCGGTCTGCGCGAAGCGCGCCCGGAACTCCAGATGGCCCGGCGCGTCGCCGTACCGCCCCAGGACCAGCCCGCGCACGACGTCGACGGCTCCGGCCTCCTCGGGTACGACGAAGGCCGCCCTGGCCTCCGCGGCGGCCTCCTCGGTGACGACGGCCGCGGCGTCCCCGGAGCTGTACGGCCGGTAGACCTCCAGCCGCACCAGCAGCTCACGCAGCGCCGTGTGCAGCGCCCAGGGCGCGCGGTCACGCAGCTCGAGGTCCCGCGAGGAGGCGCACAGCCGGCTCGCCGTCCGGGTCAGCCGGTCCACCTCGGCGGCCAGCTCGTGCTCCAGCACGCGGTACGCCGCACGCCGTACCGTCGACTCCCAGTGCCCGCCGCGGTCCGTCTGCGGCGCCGCGAACCGCCGGTACTGTCCCAGAAGTTCACCGGCGCCGGCGGGGTCCGTGAACACGCCGTCGACGTGCCGCAGGGCGTCGTAGCCCGTAGTGCCCGCGACGGGCCAGGAGGCCGGCAGGTGTTCCCCGTCGGACAGGATCTTCTCCACGACCGTCCAGCGGCCGCCGGTCGCCTCGTGCAGCCGCCGGAGGTACGCGTCGGGGTCGGCGAGACCGTCGGGGTGGTCGATGCGCAGCCCGTCGATCACGCCGTCGTGCAGGAGCTGAAGGATCTTCGCGTGCGTCGCCTCGAACACTTCCGGGTCCTCCACGCGCACCCCGATGAGCTCCGAGATGCTGAAGAAGCGCCGGTAGTTGAGCTCGGTACGGGCCAGCCGCCACCACACCGGCCGGTACCACTGCGCGTCCAGGAGCTCCGGCAGCGGCAGCTGTTCGGTGCCCTCGCGCAGTGGAAAGGCGTGGTCGTGGTAGCGCAGGACGCCGCCGTCGACCTGGAGGTGCTCGATCGCGGCGCCGAGCGGCTGTCCCAGCACCGGAACCAGCAGCCGGCCGCCCTGTGCCTCCCAGTCGATGTCGAACCAGCGCGCGTACGGCGACTTGGGACCCTCCCGGAGCACCTCCCACAGGGCCCGGTTGTGGTGCGGCACCATCGCCATGTGATTCGGCACGATGTCCAGCACCAGGCCGAGCCCGTGCTCCCGCGCGGTGTTCGCGAGGGCCCGCAGCCCCTCCTCGCCGCCCAGTTCCGCACGTACGCGCGCGTGGTCCACGACGTCGTAGCCGTGCAGTGAGCCCGGTACGGCCTCCAGGACGGGGGACAGATGCAGATGGGAAACGCCGAGCGAGGCCAGATACGGCACGGCCGCCGCCGCGGCACCGAACGGGAACTCGGGCTGCAGCTGCAGCCGGTACGTGGCCGTGGGCACCACCGGGTCAGGACGCTCAGGTGTCATGGAAAGCTACGTACCCGCCCCGCCGCGTTTCGTGTCATCGCCCCCTGCGCGTGCGCCCACACGCGTGGCCGGCCACGGGCGACGGGGAGGCCCGCAACTCGCCCGCGCCCCGCCGCCCGCTCGCCCGGACGGGCCCGTGCACGCCGCCATGGGAGTGATCGGCGCCGCTTTCGGCACCACCACGGCCGCCGCACCGGACGGCGCGCCCGGCGACGTACACCGGGCGCGCCGGGAGCACCTCCCACGCGCGCGTGCCCGGCAGCGGCACCTAGGCGGGGCGCTGCAGCACCGTCAGGCTCCGGTCCGGCAGCGTCAGCCGGTCGCCGTCCGCCACCTTCGTGCCCGTGCCCGGGGGCACGCCCTCGGGCCGGGCGGTGTCCACGACGACCTGCCACTGCCGGCCGTGGTTGACCGGCACCACGAAGTCCAGCGCCTTGGGTGAGGCGTTGAACATGAGCAGGAACGAGTCGTCGGTGATCCGTTCCCCGCGTGGCCCAGGCTCGGAGATCGCGTTGCCGTTGAGGAACACCGTGAGCGCCGACGCCTGCGCCGACTCCCAGTCCCGCTGGGTCATCTCGTTGCCCTCGGGAGTGAACCATGCGATGTCGGACAGCTCGTCATGGGTGCCCTCCACCAGCCGGCCGTGGAAGAAGCGGCGCCTGCGCAGCACCGGGTGGTCCCTGCGCAGCCACACCATCGCGCGCGTGAAGTCCAGCAGTTCGCTGCCGTCCTCGGGCCACCGTACCCAGGCCAGGTCGCTGTCCTGGCAGTAGGCGTTGTTGTTGCCGCGCTGGGTGCGCGCGAACTCGTCACCGTGGCTGATCATCGGCACGCCCTGGGACAGCATGAGCGTGGCGATGAAGTTGCGCATCTGCCGGTCCCGCAGCGCCAGCACGGCGGGGTCGTCGGTCTCGCCCTCCGCGCCGCAGTTCCAGGACCGGTTGTGGCTCTCGCCGTCGCGGTTGTCCTCTCCGTTGGCCTCGTTGTGCTTGTCGTTGTAGGACACCAGGTCGTGCAGCGTGAAGCCGTCGTGGCACGTGACGAAGTTGATGGAGGCGAGCGGCCGGCGCCCGTCGTCCTGGTACAGGTCGGACGAGCCGGTCAGCCGGGACGCGAACTCCGCCATGGTGCGCGGCTCACCCCGCCACAGGTCCCGTACCGTGTCCCGGTACTTGCCGTTCCACTCCGTCCACAGCGGCGGGAAGTTGCCCACCTGGTAGCCGCCCTCGCCCACGTCCCAGGGTTCGGCGATCAGCTTCACCTGGGACACCACCGGGTCCTGCTGCACCAGGTCGAAGAACGACGACAGCCGGTCCACCTCGTGGAACTGCCGCGCCAGCGTGGCCGCGAGGTCGAAGCGGAAGCCGTCGACGTGCATCTCGGTGACCCAGTACCGCAGCGAGTCCATGATCAGCTGGAGCACGTGCGGGGACCGCATGAGCAGGGAGTTCCCGGTCCCGGTGGTGTCCATGTAGTACCGGGGGTCGTCCGCCAGGCGGTAGTACGACGGATTGTCCAGACCCCGGAAGGACAGCGTCGGGCCCAGATGGTTGCCCTCGGCGGTGTGGTTGTAGACGACGTCCAGGATCACCTCGATCCCGGCCTCGTGCAGCGCGCGTACCGCCGACTTGAACTCCAGGACCTGCTGGCCCCGGTCGCCCCAGGAGGCGTACGCGTTGTGCGGGGCGAAGAAGCCGATGGTGTTGTAGCCCCAGTAGTTGTTCAGGCCCATGTCCACCAGCCGGTGGTCGTTGACGAACTGGTGTACGGGCATCAGTTCCAGGGCAGTGACGCCGAGCCCGGTGAGGTGCTCTATCACCGCCGGATGGGCGAGCGCCGCGTAGGTGCCGCGCAGCTCCTCCGGCAGTCCCGGGTGGCGCATGGTCAGGCCCTTCACATGAGCCTCGTAGATCACCGTCTCGTGGTACTCCGTGCGCGGCGGCCGGTCGTCGCCCCAGTCGAAGTACGGGTTCACCACGACGGACGTCATGGTGTGCGGTGCGGAGTCCAGGTCGTTGCGCTTGTCCGGTGAGCCGAACGGGTAGCCGTACACCTCCTCGCCCCATGAGATGGAGCCGCTGATCGCGCGCGCGTACGGGTCGAGCAGCAGCTTCGCCGAGTTGCAGCGCACCCCCCGCTCCGGGGCGTACGGGCCGTGCACGCGGTAGCCGTACCGCTGCCCGGGCATCACGCCCGGCAGGTACGCGTGCCGGACGAACGCGTCGCTCTCCCGCAGTTCCACCGCCGTCTCCGAGCCGTCGTCGTGCAGCAGACACAGCTCTACTCGGTCCGCGGCCTCCGTGAAGACCGCGAAGTTGGTGCCGGCGCCGTCGTACGTGGCGCCGAGCGGATATGCCTCTCCAGGCCAGACCTGCATGGATACGACTCTTCCAGGTGTGTCGTGCCGGTGGGACCGCCTTGACCCCGAGTCTCCACGAAAGTGAGGGAACCACCTATGACTTACTGCCCTCTTACCGGTCGACCAGTGCATACGGAGGTTTGCCGAATCAGTGGGGCAGACACGTACTCCCCTGGAGATCAGGGGCAGTAGGGGGAGATTGTGCGCAACACGGTGCACCGCCACCTGGGCAAGGTCGTGGCCGGTGCCGCCATCGCGGTCGCCGGGACGGCCGTCATGGTGGGCATCACCCTGCCGGGCACGGCAGGCGCGGACGACACGGCCGGGGGAACGGCCGGTGGACGCGGGGGCCAGCAGGCGGCCCGGAACGCGGGAGACGGCCAGGCAGCCGTCCCCCCGGGCGTCGTCGAGCAGGCCCCGGAAGAGGGTGAGAAGGGCACCGGCCGTGACCCGCTCACCGAGGACGAGACGAAGCGGGTCGAGCGGATCGCGCTCAGCCGGCAGCTGATCACCTCCGGCCAGGGTGTCGACGGCGGCCGCGGACCGCAGCGGCTCGGAGTCGAGCTCGCCGAACCGGAGGCCGCGGAGCTGGGAGACGCGAACGCGCCCCGGCGGGCCGAGGTCTCGTTCTACGACTACCGGGACGACACCCTCGTCACCCGGACGGTCAACCTCGCCACCGGAAAGGTCGAGCGGACCGCCAGCCAGCAGGGCGTCCAGCCGCCGCTCAGCCGCGACGAGGCCACCGAGGCGGCCCGGCTGCTGATCGCCGACCCGCTGGGCGCGGGTCTGAGGGCCGACTACAAGGACGCCACCGGCAAGGAGCTCACCGCGCCGGACCAGCTGCTGCTCAACAGCATGGTGTACCGGGCCACGCCGGGCGCCCAGCCCGCCGTGCTCGACAGGTGCGGGGAGCACCGCTGCGTACGGCTGTTTCCCAAGGTGAAGAACGGCCCCTGGATCGACACCCGTCACCTGGTGGTCGACCTGAGCGCCCGCAAGGTCGGCGAGCTCGCCGGCTGAGCCACCCGCGCGCGGGAGCAGCCCCGCCGCCTTCGTACCGGACCACATCCCGCCCGATCCTCCAGAAGGCTCCGGGGAGCCTTCCGCAAGGGAGCCGCATTCGTCATGCCCGTGATCAGCAACAGCCGCGCCCGCAGGCGGACGGCCCTGGCCCTCGCCCTGGCCGGGCTGGCCGCCGGCGCCACCACCGGGGTTTCCCCGGCCACCGCCCAGCCCGAGGCCGCGCCCGCTCCGGCGGCCGACTGCAGCGCCCCATACCGCATCGAGCAGAAGCTCTCCACCGGTACCACCTGGCGGATGTGCTGGCGCTACCACAAGGAGGCCGGTCTCGTCCTGGAGCACATCACCTACCAGCCGCCGGGGGAGGCCCGCCCGATCAAGGTGCTGTCCTCCGCCAAGCTCGGCCAGATCCATGTGCCCTACGACGACGGCAAGAACGAGTACCACGACCTCACCCAGGCCGGTTTCGGCCAGGGCCTGAAGGACCTGGCGCCCGGTGAGTGCCCCGGGGGCACCATCAAGACCGTCCGCGTGCCCGAGGCCTGGGACCCGTCCCACCAGAACGTCAAGGGCCTGTGCACCACCACTCGTTCGCGTGGTCACGCCTACCGCATGCAGGGCGACACCGCGAGCAAGGTCTTCCAGAAGCAGGGCAAGGACCTGCTCGTCTACACCGTCAACCAGGTCGGCTGGTACGAGTACATCACCGAGTGGCGCTTCCAGGACGACGGCACGATCAACATGAACGTCGGCGCCACCGGCTCCCTGTCGCCCATGGACTACGACGCCGGCGACGGCCGCGGCTGGCCGATCGGCAAGGGCGCCAAGGCCTACGCCACCAGCCACAGCCACAACGTCTTCTGGCGGCTGAACTTCAACCTGGACGGCTCCACCAAGGGCCGGATCGAGCAGTACGACTCCAAGGTCAGCGCCCCCGCGAACGGCCGACCGGCACCCACCAACAAGACCACCCGCACCGCGATCACCAAGGAGCTCGCGGGCGACGCCAGGAACATGCGCTGGTGGCGTGTGGTCAGCGCGACCGGCAAGAACAAGGACGGGCACCGGCGTTCGTACGAGCTGGTGCCCGGCGCCGGCGCCAAGTACCCGGGCCGCGGCTACACCAAGCACGACGTGTACTTCACCGAGTACGACAAGTGCGAGCAGTACGCCAGCGACAACCTGCCGAACTGCGGTGCGGGACACGGCAAGTCCGTCGACAAGTGGGTGAACGGCCAGGCCCTGAAGAACCCCGTGGTCTGGGTCAACATCGGCTACCACCACGTGGCGCGGGACGAGGACCAGCAGCCCATGCCGGTCCACTGGCAGGGCCTGTCCGTCGCCCCGCGTGACGTCACCGCTATGAATCCGCTCACGCCTGCCGAGCTGGCCGGTCAGAATGGACGTCCCGAGTAAGGAAGTTGGGAGACGAGCCTGCCCATCCGGCTGCACCGCCGACCGCTCCCGGAGTACCCTTCCTTGATCGTTGGGACGGGGAGTGCTCGGGGGAGCGGAAGGCGGTGCGCGGGTGGGCTCGGGAGGGCTGGAGCTGCCCCCTGGTGACGAGGGTCACGAGGGGAGCTCCGCAGAGGTCCCGCCCGGCACGGTGTCCCTGGCCAGACCGATGGAGACGCACTCGATCGGCCCGGAACTGGACTGGGACGCCGAAGCCTGGCGCGAGGTGCGCACCCGCGCCCAGCGAGCCGGGCGTGCCTACATCTGGCTCAACCTCGTCGAGCAGCGCCTGCGCGCGGTCGTGGCCGCCGTCCTGCGGCCCATCTACGAACCGGTCCACGGCGACGACTGGGTGGTCGCCGCGGCCGGTCCGGCCGGCCAGGAGTGGGTCCAGCGCGCGGTCGCCGTACGCGAGGTCAGCCGCCGCAAGGGGTATCTGCTCGACCCCGCCGACGACAACGTGCTGAGCTTCCTCACCCTGCCCCAGCTGCGCGAGCTGATGGTCCAGCACTGGCCCTGCTTCGAGCCCTACGTCGACGAGCGCCGGGACGTCGAACTCGCGCTCGACGAGCTGGAGGTCACCCGGAACGTCGTCTCCCGCAACCGTGCCCTGTCCGAGGCCGTGCTGAACCAGGCCGAGCGGGCCTCGGCGCGTCTGCTGGAGGTCCTCGGTGCGGGCGGGGACGTGCCCTCGGCGCGCCGGCTGCCCGTCGACGCGGTCGAGGACCTGGTGGGCGACCGCTACTCCGACGTGGTCGCCGTGCACTCCGACCGGGTGCGGCTGATGCGCCGGTTCCCCGCCGAGGACATCTTCGGCGGCGCCCGCCGTCTCGACGCCGTCGGCATCGGCCTCAACCTGCTCGTGCAGAACTTCTCCGGGCGCCGGCTGGTGCGCCTCGCCGAGGGCGGCTGCCGGGTGCGGCTGCTGTTCCTCAACCCCGCCTCCAGCGCGGTGAAGCGGCGCGAGCGCGAACTGAACATCAAGCGGGGCGAGCTGAGCCGGGCCGTGGAGATGAACATCCTGCACATGCGCCGGGTGCGCGCCCGGCTGCGGGACCCGGGGGCCTTCGAGATCCAGGTCTACGACGAGACCCCGCGCTTCACCGCCTACCTCGTCGACGGCGACGGATCCGACGGCATCGCGGTCGTGCA
This sequence comes from Streptomyces sp. NPDC052023, assembly GCF_044548465.1. NCBI lineage: Bacteria > Bacillati > Actinomycetota > Actinomycetes > Kitasatosporales > Streptomycetaceae > Streptomyces > Streptomyces sp. NPDC052023. The sequence goes on from NZ_JBIUBW010000004.1 coordinate 233,464, forward strand.
GTCCTATCTGAGCCGCACCCGCGGTATGGAGGCACCGGTACTGGTGCTGCGGAACGGCAGCCGGGTGGTGAAGTCGGGCGAGACGGACGAGGCCGGACTCTTCGGAACGTACCGGGAGGAGTTCGAAGCGGCATGGGTGGATTCACGCCCTGTGTCCTGAATCGGCGTCACCTGTCCCGGCGTCACGCCAGGGGCCCAAGCGGAACGCTGTCCTCTGATTGTCAGTGCCGCATGCGATCGTGGAGATCACTGGGGGAAAGCACCACCAAGAAGGGGGGCCGCCCATGGGCTGGCACCGGGAGCTGCTGATCGGCTTCGACCTGGAGACGACCGGGACCGATCCGCGCGAGGCGCGCATTGTCACGGGGGCCGTGATCGAGGTGAGGGCCGGTCAGCCCTTGGGACGCCGGGAGTGGCTGGCGGACCCGGGAGTGGAGATCCCGGCGGACGCGGTGGCGGTGCACGGGATCAGCAACGAGCGCGCGATGGCCGAGGGCCGCCCGGCCGACCAGGTCGCCGGCGCGATCGCGGACGTGCTCGTGGGCTACTGGAAGACGGGCGTCCCCGTCGTCGCCTACAACGCCGCCTTCGACCTCACCCTGCTCTCCGCCGAACTGCGGCGGTACGGCCTGCCGTCCCTGCGCGACCGTCTCGGCGGCCTGCACCCGGCGCCGGTCATCGACCCTTACACCATCGACCGCCAGGTCGACCGGTACCGGCCGGGCAAGCGCAATCTCGAAGCCGTCTGCACGGAGTACGGCATCGTCCTCGACGGCGCCCACGACGCCTCCGCCGACGCACTCGCCGCCGCCCGGCTGGCCTGCGCGATAGCCGGCCGCCACCCCAAGGTCGCGGCCCTCGGCCCGGCGGAACTGCACCGCCGCCAGGTCGAGTGGTACGCCGAGTGGGCGGCGGACTTCCAGACCTTCCTGCGCCGCAAGGGGGACGCCACCGCCGTGGTGGACGGGCTGTGGCCGCTGAGGGAGCCGGCGGGCGAGCGGGTCTGAGCCACGCCAGGCCGGTCCGGCGGCGGGGGAGCGGAAACCGGTACACCAGCCGACGGCGGCCCTCTGCTCAGAACGGATACCAGCGCACCGTGGTGTCCCCGTCCCGCAGGGACGCCACCCGGCGCGCGAACTCGGCCAGCGCCTTGGGATTGCTCGGCGCGTGCTGGGCCACCCAGGCGCAGCTGGCCGTCTCCCGCGCCCCGCGCAGCACCGCACAGCCCTCCCACTCACGCACGTCCCAGCCGTAGGCCTCGGTGAAGGAGTCGTAGGCCGCCGCCGAGAGGCCGTAGCGGTCGCGGGAGAGGGCCATCACCACCAGGTCGTGCTCCCGCAGGTCGGCGGAGAAGGTCTCCAGATCGACCAGGACCGGACCGTCGGGGCCGATGTGCACGTTGCGGGGCAGCGCGTCGCCGTGGATCGGGCCGGGCGGCAACTGCGGGGTGAGCGCGGCCGCGGCCGACGCGAACCCGTCACGCCGCTCGCGCAGATACGCCGCGTCCGCCGGGTCGATCGCGTCGCCGGCGAGCCGCAGCCAGCGCTCCACACCGCCCAGCAGTTCGCGGGGCGGCAGTGCGAAGGAGGGGGAGGGGGTCGCGTGCACCACCCGGAGCAGTTCGGCCAGATCCCGGGGCTCGGCCGGCCGTACGGGGTCGGGCAGCCGGTGCCACACGGTCACCGGGTGCCCGTCGACGAGCAGTGCCGTCTCCGCGGCAGCCCGGACGGCGGGGACACCGGCCCGTGCCAGCCACAGCGCGACGGCCAGCTCCCGGCGCGCCCGGTCGAGGAGTTCGGCGTCGCGGCCCACCTTGACGACCAGGTCACCGACGGCGAACACGGCGTTCTCGCCGAGGGCGAGGAGCCGCGCGTCCCGTGCCGGACCGGGCAGCACCCCTGCCGCGTCCAGTACGTGTCGCGCCCGTGCCTCGTCCATCGTCCGCCTCCGTGATCCGCCGTCACCGGGTCCGTGGCCCGAACCGCGGGTGCCGCGTCCGTGCCGTCCGTCGGCCAGTGTCGCATTCGCACAGGTCGGACGGCGTGCGCGGTCCCTTGACGACCCAGACCGCCTTCACGACCATGACGGGGGCCCACCGGGCTCCAGCACGTCACGAGCCGCGCGAAGGAGCCGAATTCCGTGACCTTGGTGACCGAGGTGAGGCGCGCGAAACACGCGCCCGGCCGGGGCCGTGAGCGGCGTGGCGGCGACCACGGCGCATGGTTCCTGGTGCTGCCCGCGCTCCTGCCGATCCTCGTACTGAGCGTGGGACCGCTGCTGTACGGGATCCTGCTGGCGTTCACCGACGCCCAGTCGGGACGCACCGAGCCCACCCAGTGGATCGGCACCCTGAACTTCCGGGACCTGCTGCGGGACACACTGTTCTGGGAGTCGTTCCGGATCGGGCTGGTGTGGGCGGTCGGCGTGACCGTGCCGCAGTTCCTGCTGGCGCTCGGCCTCGCCCTGTTGCTGAACGAAAGACTGCGACTGCGCTGGCTGGCCCGAGCCCTGGCGATCATCCCCTGGGCGATGCCCGAGGTCGTCGTCGGCATCATGTGGCGCCTCGTCTACAACCCGGACGCGGGCGTCCTCAACGAGACACTGCGCGACCTGGGCCTCGGCGACGGCCGTGACTGGCTCAGCGGCCTGGGCACCGCACTGCCCGCGGTCGTCGTCGTCGGCGTCTGGGCGGGGATGCCGCAGACGACCGTCGCGCTGCTCGCCGGGTTGCAGAACACCCCGCGCGAACTGCACGAGGCGGCCGCGATCGACGGCGCGGGCGCCTGGCGGCGCTTTCGGACGGTCACCTGGCCCGCCCTCAGACCGGTCGCGCTGGCCATCACGGCCCTGAACTTCATCTGGAACTTCAACTCCTTCGCCCTGGTCTACGTCCTGACCAGCGGCGGTCCAGGCGGGCGGACCCGGCTGCCGATGCTGTTCGCCTACGAAGAGGCCTTCCGCTACGGCCAGTTCGGCTACGCGGCGGCGATGGGCTGCGTGATGGTCGCGGTGATCTCGATACTGCTCGCCCTGTTCCTGGTGGGCCGGCTCAGGGGAGGTGACGACGTATGAGGACCCGCACCGGCGCCCGCGTCGGCCAGTACGTGGCACTGCTCGCGTATCTCGTGTTCCTCGCCTTCCCCTTCCTCTGGCTGATCTCCACCGCCTTCAAACCCCCGCAGGAGCTGGGCAGTCTGCACCCCACGTGGATCCCCGAGCACCCCACGCTCGCCAACTTCCGGCAGGCATTCGACGAGCAGCCACTGCTGCGCGCCGCACTCAACTCCCTGCTGGCCGCGACCGGAGCGGCGGTGATCGCGGTGCTGATCGCGACGCCGATGGCGTACGTCATGGCCCGCCACCGCACCCGGCTGGGGCGGGCGGCGACCGGCTGGGTGGTGGTCAGCCAGGCGTTCCCCTTCGTGCTGGTGATCATCCCGCTCTTCCTCGTGCTGAAGAACCTGCGGCTGATCAACTCCCTGCCGGGCCTGGTGCTGGTGTACGTCGTATGGGCGCTGCCGTTCGCGCTGTGGATGCTCGTCGGATACGTCCGTGCCGTGCCGGCCGAGCTGGAGGAGGCGGCGGCGGTCGACGGCGCCGGGCGGCTGCGGACGCTGGTGTCGGTGACCGCGCCGCTGCTGGCGCCGGGGATCGTGGCGACGGCCCTGTTCGCGTTCATCACCGCCTGGAACGAGTTCTTCTTCGCCCTGGTCCTGCTCAAGACTCCCGGGAAACAGACCCTGCCCGTGATCCTGACCCACTTCATCGGCGCGGAGGGTGTGGCGGACCTCGGCCCGCTCGCCGCCGCCGCGTTCCTCGCGACCCTGCCCTCCCTGCTCGTCTTCGCCCTCATCCAGCGGCGGATCACGGGCGGCATGCTCGCCGGGGCGGTGAAGAGCTGATGCGCGCGAGGAAGGCAGGGATCGTCGCCGTCGCCCTGATGCTGCTCACCGCCTGCACGGGCGGCGCGCGGGACGACCCGGCGGACGGCGTGATCACGCTCCGCTTCCAGTCCCTGGCCTGGCAGCAGGAGTCCGTGGAGGTCAACAAGGAACTGGTGGCGGAGTGGAACGCGGCCCATCCGGACGTGCGCGTCGAGTACGTCCAGGGCAGCTGGGACAGCGTCCACGACCAGCTCCTCACCTCCTTCGAGGGCGGTGAGGCGCCGGACATCATCCATGACGCCTCCGACGACCTGGCCGACTTCGCCTACGGCGGTTACCTCGCCGATCTCACCGGCCTGCTGCCCGAGCGGCTCAGGACCGACATCCCCCGGCGCAGTTGGGAGACTGTGACCTTCGGGGACGGCATCTACGGGGTGCCGTTCCTCCAGGAGCCGCGGGTGATCATCGCGAACTCCACCTGGCTGAAGGAGTCCGGCGTACGGATCCCGACTCCCGAAGAGCCGTGGACGTGGACGGAGTTCCGGGACGTGACGAAGGAGCTGAGCGGAGGGGGGAAGTACGGAGTGGCCTGGCCGCTGAAGGAACCCGTCTCGGCCACGCTCAACCTCTCCCTGTCGGCGGGCGGGCAGCTCTTCCACCGCGGTGCGGACGGCAGGGTCACGGTCCGCTTCGAAGCCGGTGACGAGGTGGTACCGCGCACGATCCACGACCAGGTCGCCACCGACGCCAGTGCGTCGGCCTCGACGCTGGGCAGCGGCGGTTCGGACACGCTCCCCGGCTTCTTCGGCGGCAGGTACGCGATGGTGCCGCTCGGGTTCTCCTACCGTCAGCAGATCGTGCAGCAGGCGCCGGAGGGCTTCGACTGGCAGGTGCTGCCGGCGCCGGCCGGTGTGGGCGGGCCGGCCCAGGGGGTCAGTCCGCAGACGCTGTCCGTGGCCGAGGACAGCCCGTACAAGAAGGAGGCGGCGGCCTTCATCGGATTCCTGCTGCGGCCGGAGAACATGGTGCGCCTGGCCCTGGGCGACTGGATGCTGCCCACCGGCACGCGGGCCCTGAAGGATCCCGCCCTGCGCACGGCCAGATACGGCTGGGCCACCGGTACCGCCCTTGCCTCGCACCTGCGTTCCGCGCCCGCGCTGTCGGTCCGGGGCTATCCGGAGTGGAAGGACAAGGTGGCGACGCCTGCGTTGCAGGAGTACTACAGCGGCGCGATCGGCCTCGGCGAGCTGCGAAGACGGCTGGAGGAGGACGGCAATCTGGTGCTGGCGCGGTATCAGCGCTGAACGGGCACGGGAGCCCGGACGCAGGCGGGCGGGGACTGCAGTTGCACGAGACGTATCGTCTCGTCTACGGTTCGGGGCATGACGCACATCGCCATGTTCTCCATCGCCGCCCACGGTCATGTGAACCCGAGCCTGGAGGTGATCCGTGAGCTGGTCGCCCGCGGGCACCGGGTGACGTACGCGATTCCTCCGGTGTTCGCGGAGAAGGTCGCCGAGACCGGTGCCGAGGTGAAGCCCTGGAACTCGACGCTGCCGTCACCCGACGACGACCCTCAGGCGTGGGGCAGCACCTTGCTGGACAACGTCGAACCCTTCCTGAACGACGCCATCCAGGCCCTGCCGCAGCTGATCGAGGCGTACGAGGGCGATGAGCCGGACCTCGTGCTGCACGACATCAGCTCGTATCCGGCGCGGGTGCTCGCCCACCGCTGGGGCGTCCCGGCCGTCTCCCTCTCGCCGAACCTGGTGGCCTGGGACGGCTACGAGAAGGAGGTCGCCGAGCCGATGTGGGAGGAGCCGAAGAAGACCGAGCGCGGCCAGGCCTACTACGCGCGATTCCAGGCCTGGCTGGAGGAGAACGGCATCACCCAGCACCCCGACCCGTTCGCGGGGCGGCCCGCCCGCTCCATCGTGCTGATCCCCAAGGCGTTGCAGCCGAACGCCGACCGGGTCGACGAGACCGTGCACAGCTTCGTCGGCGCCTGCCAGGGCGACCGCAGCGCGGAGGGACAGTGGCAGCGGCCCGCCGGGGCGGAGAAGGTCGTGCTGGTCTCGCTCGGGTCGGCCTTCACCAAGCAGCCGGCGTTCTACCGGGAGTGCGTGCGGGCGTTCGCCGGGCTGCCGGGCTGGCACGTGGTGCTCCAGATCGGCAAGCACGTCGATCCCGCGGAGGTGGGGGAGGTGCCGGCGAACGTCGAGGTGCGGTCCTGGGTCCCGCAGCTCGCCATCCTCAAGCAGGCCGACCTGTTCGTCACCCACGCGGGGGCGGGCGGCAGCCAGGAGGGCATGGCCACGGCCACCCCGATGATCGCCGTACCGCAGGCGGTCGACCAGTTCGGCAACGCGGACATGCTCCAGGGCCTCGGCGTGGCCCGTCATGTCCCGGCCGAGGAGGCCACCGCCGGGAAGCTCCGCGAGGCGGCTCTCGCGCTCGTCGACGACCCGGAGGTCGCCCGCCGGCTGGCGCAACTCCAGGCGGAGATGGCGAAGGAGGGCGGTACACGGCGTGCCGCCGACCTGATCGAGGCCGAACTGGCCGCGACCCGCGCGTGACTGTGCCAGGACAGCGCTGAGGGCCCATCGGTTCCCCAGGGCCGACGGGCCCTCGGTCTGTGCCGAGGCGGAGATCAGGCCCGCACCCGCTCCCCTTCCGCCACCACCGGCGTGCGCGGGGCCCCCGTCACCGCGTCGGCGGCCTCGTCGTGCGTCAGGTCCGGGAGGCGGTGCAGCCACTTCGGCAGGTACCAGTTGCGCTCACCGAGCAGCGCCATCACCGCCGGCAGCAGCACACCGCGGATGATCGTCGCGTCGATGAGCACCGCCGCCGCGAGGCCGACGCCCATCTGCTTCATGGACTGCATGGACAGGGTGCCGAAGATCGCGAAGACGGCGACCATGATGACTGCCGCGCTGGTCACGACCCCCGCCGTGGTGACCACGCCGTGTGTGATGGCGTCCCGCGTCGTCCGGCCGCGCAGCCGTGCCTCGCGAATCCGCGAGACCACGAACACGTGGTAGTCCATCGACAGCCCGAACAGGATCACGAACAGGAACAGCGGCAGCCAGCTGACGATGGCACCGACGCCCTCCGCGCCCACCAGCGACGCGCCCCAGCCGTGCTGGAAGACGGCGACCAGGATGCCGTACGCGGCGCCCACCGACAGCAGGTTCAGCACGATGGAGGTGATCGCGATCGTCAGCGAGCGGAACGACAGCAGCATCAACAGGAACGCGAACACCACGACGAACGCGAAGACGGGGGCCACGGACCCGACGAGCTGGTCGTTGAAGTCCTTCGAGCCGGCGACCTGACCGGTGATCGGCGCCTGGACGCCGTCGACCTTCCCGAGTGTCGCCGGCCGTACCTCGTCGCGGAGTATGTCCAGCCCGGCGCCCGCCTTGTCCAGGTCGGAACCGCCGACCAGTGGGACGTATACGAAGGCGACGTTCCTGGCGTCGTCCACCTCGATGTCGACCGGGCCGCGTGAGGCGCCCGAACTGATCGCCCGCGCACGGAAGTCGGCGAGTGCCGACCGCACCTCGGGCGCGTTGATGTCGTCGGCCTTGACGACCACCTCGGCCGGCTCGGTGCCGCCCGGGAACGCCTCGTTGACCCGGTTGTAGGTCTGCACGATGGGCAGCGAGTCGCCGAACTCCTGGTCCAGGGTGAGGTTCTGCGTCTTCATGCCGACCGCCGGAGCCGCGATCGCCAGCAGCGCCCCGGCCGCCACGGTCACGGAGACGACGGGCTTGGCGAGGACGCCCTTCAGCACGGCCGTCCAGAACCGGCTCTCCCCGGAGCCGTAGCCGCCCGGACGACGGCGCAGGAACGGGATCCGGCCCTTCTCCACCCGCTCGCCCAGCAGCGACAGCAACGCCGGCAGCACCGTCACCGAACCGACCATGGCAACGGCGACCACCATCAGCGAGGCCAGGCCCATCGCCTCGAACTCGGCGAGCCCGGTGAACAGCATCCCCGCCATCGCCACGCAGACCGTGACACCGGAGACGACGATCGCGCGCCCACTGGTCGCGGCGGCGATGCGCAGGGCCGTCTGCGCGTCCCGGCCGGCCTCGCGCTCCTCACGCTCACGGCGCAGATAGAACAGGCAGTAGTCGACGCCGACGGCCAGACCGACCAGCAGCATCACGGAGTTCGCGGTGTCACTCATCGGCATCACATGACTGACCACGCCCATCAGGCCCATCGTCGCCATGATCGCGGTGATCGCCAGCAGCACCGGCAGCAGCGCCGCCACCAGCGCGCCGAACGCGATGAGCAGGATGCCGAGCGCCACCGGCACGGCCGAGTACTCGGCCTTGCGGAAGTCGTCGCCGAACGCGTCGTCGAACGTCTTCATCATGCTGGCGCCGCCGATCTCCTCGATCCGCAGCCCGTCGTGCTCCTGCTGGACCCGCTCGACGGCCTTCAGCACCGGTTCCACCCGCTCGCCCGCGGTGTCCGACGCGCCCCGCATGTCGAACTGCACCAGCGCGCTGCGTCCGTCCGGGGAGATCGTCCTCGTCTCGTACGGCGTCGTGACGTCGGTGACCTCGCCGGTCGCGTCGACGGCCCTGACGACATCGGCGACCGCGGCACGGAACGCGGGGTCGGTGGCCTTGAGACCGCCGCCCTCGGACTGGATCAGGACGGTCTCGCCGGCCGGCTCCTCGATCCCGGCGTCCTCGATGATCCTCGCGGCGGTGTGGGTCTCCCCCTTGAGCTGGTCGCTGTCCTTGACGTCGACCCGGCCCGCCGCCGAACCGAGCCCGGTGGCCAGGACCACGAACAGCACCCAGATGCCGACGGCCGCCCATCGGTGCCGGGCGCTCCAGCCCCCGGCCCGTGCGGCGAATCCCCGCACGCGTATGTCTCCGTTCCCCATGACGGGCTGCCCCCTCGTGAGCGGTGGCGGCCCCCTGCCGCCCCCTTCCGTCTCGAAGTTATGGGCCGGACAGGGCCATCTCGTCGTGCTGCCCGGTGAGGCGCCGGGCAGCACGCTCCTCCGGACGGCCAGCTCGCGCTCAGCACTGAGGAGGACACCGGCCCCCTACATCTATCGGCCGATGTCCGGGCCGATGATCAGGGATCCGCCCTTGGGGCCCTTTGTGCCGACTCATGATTACGAAACTTTGTTGAACAAGTCACAGCTGTGTGCAGTGGTTGCTGCCGGCCGGTTCCATGGGCCAGAGTTTCGCGCAACCCGTACCCCGGGTCCGGCCGTCGTGCCCGCCCCCACGGGGCACGACGGCCGCTTAGGGTGGACGGGTGACGACGTATGCGGCGCTGTTGCGCGGGATCAACGTGGGCGGCAGCAAGAAGGTCCCGATGGCCGATCTGCGCGCCCTGCTGGAGAGCCTCGGTCACGAGGGCGTGCGGACGTATCTCCAGAGCGGACAGGCGGTGTTCACCGCAGTCCACGGCGACGAGGAGTCCCTGGCCGCGGAGCTGACGCGGGCGATCGAGGACCGGTTCGGCTTCGGCGTGGACGTCATCGTGCGCGACCACGCCTACTTGGAGGCGGTCGCCGCCCACTGCCCCTTCCCGGCCGCCGAACTGGAGGCCAGGCAGCTCCACGCCACGTACTTCTCCGAGCCGGTCGACGCGGAGCGTTTCGCCGAGATCGACCAGGTGGCCTTCCTCCCAGAGGAGTTCCGGCTCGGCGACCGCGTCCTGTACCTGTACGCGCCGAACGGCCTGGGCCGCTCCAAGCTCGCCGAGTACCTGGCCAGACCCCGCCTCACCAAAGGCGTGATCGCCACGAGCAGGAACTGGAACACGGTGACCAAGCTGGTGGAGCTCACCGGACCGGCGGCAGGGTGACCGGACGGCGCGTGCGGCCGGAGCCGCACGGCACGCTGTCACCCGAGTGGGCCGAAGTGGCCCAGGAGATGACCCGGCAACTGGACCGAGGGCGGGTGCCATTGCGCGACTAGCATCCCCGGCATGAGCGACTCCGTACCGACCCGTGTCGACTGTTACTTCGACCCCGCGTGCCCCTTCGCCTGGATCACCTCCCGCTGGCTGCTGGAGGTCGAACGCCACCGTCCGATCGATCTCCGGTTCCGTGTGATGAGCCTGTACCTGCACAACGCCGGGAACGAACTCCCCGACTGGTACCGGGACCTGGTGGACAGATCCGTCGGGCCGGTGCGGGTGGCGGTGGCCGCCGCCGAGCGGCACGGTGAGAAGGTGCTGCGCGACCTGTACACCGCCTTCGGCGTCCGCATCCACGAACGCGAGGCCGAGGACTTCGACGCGGTGATCACCGAGTCCCTGACCGAACTGGGCCTGGCCGGCGACCTCGCCGCCGCCGCGCACGACCCGGCGTACGACGAGGCGGTCCGCCGTAGCCACGAGGCAGGCGCGGAGGCGGAGACCGGGGGCTACGTCGGCACTCCCACCGTGCATGTCGACGGAACGGTGTGGTTTGGCCCCGTGCTGCGGGCCGTTCCGCGCGGCCCGCGGGCGGCCGAACTCTTCGACAGCTTCCGTGTCCTGGCCGGCCACCCGGACTTCTTCGAGCTCAAGCGGACGCGCACCGGAGGGCTCCGGTTCGACTGACCGAGCGGGGCGCGAGCAGCGCCGGCTCAGGCGCCGACAGCCGCCGGCATCGGCAGCCGTGCCCCGTCGTACCGCTCCAGCAGCACCCGGGCCACCTCCGGTGCCGGACCCAGCACACCGGCCAGGACGTCCGCCTCGGCCGCTCCCCGGGCGATGCGGTCCGGCAGGAAACCGGGAGCCAGGACGTACGGGGCGACGGCGACGCGTGCGCAGCCGAGGTCGCGCAGTTCGCGTACCGCCTCCTCGGTGCGGGGAAGAGATGCGGAGGCGAACGCAGGCCGCACGGCGCACCAACCGGTGTGCCGCCACTCCCGCGCGATTTCTGCGATCACTGCGATCGCCTCCGGGTCGGTGGATCCCGCCGAGGCCAGCACCACCCCGGTCGAGGACTTGTCGGCGGGCGTCAGCCCCGCCTCGTACAGCCGCCGCTCCAGCGCGTCCAGCAGCAGCGGCGAGGGGCCGAGCACCTCCGCCTGGCGGATCCGCAGCCGCCGTGGCGCCTCCCGCAGCACCGCCGGGATGTCCGCCTTCGCGTGGAAGGCGCGCGTCAGCAGCAGCGGCAGCGCCACGACGTCGCGGACGCCCTCCGCCGCCAGGGACTCCAGCACGCCCTGCACCGACGGGATGTTGAAGTCCAGGAAACCGAGTTCGACCCGCGCGCCCGGCCGCAGCGAGCGCACCCGCCGTACCAGGGCGTGCACGGTCGCGGCGTGCCGCGGGTCGCGGCTGCCGTGGGCGATGACGACAAGGACCGGTTCGTGGCGCATGGGGATCAGCTCTTCACCAGCAGGCCGCGGCTGCGCAGTACCCGCCGCTCCAGCGGACTGAAGATCAGCAGGTCGATGGCGATACCGACGATCAGGATGAGCAGGATGGCGAGGAAGACCATGGACATGGAACTGGTGTTGCGGCCGTTCTCCAGCAACTGGCCGAGTCCCACGCCCAGGTCGGGGGAGGAGGCGATGATCTCGGCGGCCATCAGGGACCGCCACGAGAACGCCCAGCCCTGCTTCAGGCCGGCCAGGTAGCCGGGCAGCGCGGCCGGCATCACGATGTGCCAGGTGCCCTTCAGCCCGGTCGCCCCGAGCGTGCGGCCCGCCCGCAGGAAGAGCGGCGGCACCTGGTCCACACCGGAGACGAGGCCGTTGGCGATGGAGGGGACCGCGCCCAGCAGGATCACGGCGTACATCATCTGGTTGTTCAGGCCGAGCCAGATCACGGCGGGCGGCACCCAGGCCACCGACGGCAGCGACTGCAGACCGGACAGGATCGGCCCGATCGCGGCCCGCACGAACCGCACCCGTGCCACCACAAGGCCGAGCGGGGTGCCGATGGCCAGCGCCATCAGGAAGCCCAGCAGCCCGCGGGAGACGCTGGTCCAGACGTAGTCGAGCAGCGTGCCCTGCAGCCAGGCCGTGCGCACCTCGCCCCACACGTCCGACGGCGAGGGCAGCTTGCTGGGGTCGTCGACGACGTGGAACGCGACCAGTGCCTGCCACACGGCCAGCACCAGCAGGACGGCGGTGACCGGCGGCACGATCTTCTGTGTGAAGGTCGTGCGCAGCGGCGTACGGCCGGTCTGCACCGTGTCCAGGGCGTCCAGGCCCGCCTCGAGGCCGGCCAGATCGTGACCGTCCTTGACGGCGGGCGTGTCAGTGCTGGCCATGTCGGCGGATCTCCCCACGCAGTTCTTCGGTGATCTCACGGGACAGTTCCGCCACCGCGGCGTCCTCGATGCGGCGCGGCTGCGGGATGTCGACCGTCCACTCGCGCGCGATCCGTCCCGGACGCGACGACAGCAGCACGACGCGCTGCGCGAGCCGCGCCGCCTCCCGCACGTTGTGCGTCACGAAGAGCACGGACAGCCGTGTCTCGTTCCAGATCCGGGTCAGCTCGTCGTGCAGCACGTCCCGGGTGATCGCGTCGAGCGCCGCGAACGGCTCGTCCATCAGCAGCAGGCTGCTGTCCTGCGCGAGCGCGCGGGCCATCGCCACCCGCTGCCGCATACCGCCGGACAGCTCGTGCACCCGCTTGCCGTACGCACCCTGGAGCCGGACCAGCTCCAGCAGTTCCTCCGCACGGCCGCGCCGGCCGGCCTTCGGCACGCCGCGCAGCTTCAGGGCGAGCTCGATGTTCTTGCCCGCGGTCAGCCACGGGAACAGGGCGTGCTCCTGGAACATGAGCGCCGGGCGGCCGTCCGTCGTGATCGTGCCGGACGACGGCCTGTCGAGCCCCGCCACCAGGTTCAGCAGCGTGGACTTGCCGCAGCCCGAGGCCCCCAGCAGGGTGACGAACTCGCCCGGCGCGACATCGAGCGTGATGTCGTCGAGGACGAGCTGCTGCCCGGCGGGGCCGGCGAAGGACTTCGAGACGTGCTCGATGCGCGCGGCGTGCTCCACCGACGTACCGGCGTCGGCGGCCTTGGCGAAGGTCGTGGCCATGGTCGTCACCTCCTGGGAACTGGTCAGGGACTTATGAAGCGGCGCCGAGCCCGGCGTCGGCGACGGTGGCCTCGCCCTGGGCGGCGAGGATCTTGTTCAGCGGGGCGAGGTCGTAGATGCCCTTGAGGACGGGCCGTTCCAGCAGCCCCACCTTCACCGCGTGCTGTGCCTGGGCGTCGAGGGTGGCCGCGAGGGGGTCGTCGGTGATCCGGATCGACTGCCACGCCGGGTCGAGCACCTCGGCCGGCAGGGGCTTTCCGGTGTCCGTCCCGAGCTGCTCGTTCGCCGCGGCCTTCGCCCTGCCGGGGTTGGCGTTGATCCACTTGTTGGTCTCGACGGACGCCCGCAGTACCGCCTCGACGGCCTTCGGGTGCTCCTTGAGGAAGCTCTGCGACACGATGATGTTCGTGATCACGAACTTCTTGTCCGGCCACAGGCCGGCCTCGTCGAGGAGTACCTTCCCGCCTTCGGCGACCAGCTTCGACGCCGTCGGCTCGGGCACCCAGGCGCCGTCGACGGACCCTGACCTGTAGGCGTCCGGCACCACCTTGTTGTCCGTGCGGACCACGGAGACGTCGCCCTCGCCGCTCTGCGCGTCGACCTTCCAGCCCTGCTCGGCGATCCAATTGAGAAACGCCACGTCCTGCGTGTTGCCGAGCTGCGGGGTGCCGATCCGTTTGCCCTTGACGTCCTTCAGGGACTTGATCTTCTCGGGGTTGACCACGAGCTTCACCCCGCCCGACGCCGAACCGCCGATGATCTTCAGGTTCTTGCCGCCCGACTTGATGTACCCGTTGATCGCCGGGGAGGGGCCGATCCAGCCGATGTCGACGGAGCCCGAGTTCAGGGCCTCGATCTCGGAGGGCCCGGCGTTGAAGGTGGCGTACTCGGCCTTGGTGGCGCCGAGTTCCTTCTGGAAGAAGCCCTGCTGCCGGCCGACCAGCGCGGTGGCGTGCGTGAGGTTGCCGAAGTAGCCGATCCGCACGGAGTCCAGACCGTCGATCTTCTTCGCCCCGGCGGCGACCTGGACGGCGTCGTCGTCCTTGGCCTGGGAGCCGTAGCCGCAGGCGGCGAGCGCGAGCAACGGCAGCGCGGCCATCGCCACGAGAGAGCGGCGCAGGGCGGTGGTGGCAGGCACGGGAGGGGTTCCTCTCGGTGTCCCGGCGGTCACGACACCTCAGGTCGTGGCCGGGGGGTCGGCGGGTTTTCGGCGGCGCGCGCGGGGCGCGTACGTCAGCGCACACCTCGCGCGCGTCACGCACATCGCGCCACTCCGCCCTGCCCGCTGCCGAGGGCGCCGCTGCCGACGCGGCCGCCCTCCTTCGCGAAGGACGAGTAGAAGTCGGTCGCGTTCATGGTCAGAAGTCCCACCCGTCGTCCTCGGCCTCGTCCCGGACCGGCTCCGGGGAGGCGAACGACTCGCCGACCATGCCCGCGGTGAGCGTGGTGCCGTCGCTGGGGTCGATCAGGATGAACGAGCCGGTACGACGCGAGTCGGCGTAGGAGTCGACCGGCAGCGGCTCGGCGGTGCGGACCTTCACCCGGCCGATGTCGTTGGCGGCGAGCTGCCCGGGGTGCGGGTGCAGGGACAGGTCGTCCAGGGTGAGCCGGGACGGGATGTCCTTGACGATCGCCTTGACCGTGCGCGTGCCGTGCTTGAGCAGCACCCGGTGGCCGACGGTCAGCGGCTGGTCGGCCACATGGCAGACGGTGGCCTCGATGTCCTGCGTGGTCGGCGGCGCGTCCTTGCTGGGCACGATCAGGTCGCCGCGTGAGATGTCGATGTCGTCCTCCAGCAGGAGGGTGACCGACTGCGTGGTCCAGGCGACGTCGACCGGCGTGCCCAGCAGGTCGATGCCGGAGATCTTCGTGGAACGGCCGGACGGCAGCACGGTGATCTGCTCGCCGACGCGGAAGGTGCCCGCCGCGATCTGGCCCGCGTAGCCCCGGTAGTCCGGGTGCTCGGCGGTCTGCGGCCGGATCACGAACTGCACGGGAAGGCGCGCGTGGCAGTGCGCCAGGTCGTGGCTCACCGGAACGGTCTCCAGGTGCTCCAGGACGGTGGGGCCGCCGTACCAGTCCATGTTCGCGGACGGCTCCACCACGTTGTCGCCGTTCAGCGCGGAGATCGGGATGGCGGTGACCTCGGGGACGCCGAGTTCGGTGGCGTACGCCGTGAACTCCTCGGCGATCCGGCCGAAGACGCTCTCCTCGTAGCCGACGAGATCCATCTTGTTGACCGCGAGGACGACGTGCGGGACGCGCAGGAGGGCGGCGATCGCGGCATGCCGGTGGGTCTGCTCGACGACGCCGTTGCGGGCGTCGACGAGGACGATCGTCAGCTCGGCGGTGGAGGCACCGGTGACCATGTTGCGCGTGTACTGCACGTGCCCCGGGGTGTCCGCCAGGATGAACCGGCGCCGTGGCGTGGCGAAGTAGCGGTACGCGACGTCGATGGTGATGCCCTGCTCGCGCTCGGCGCGCAGGCCGTCCGTCAGCAGCGCGAGGTCCGGGCCCTCCTGGCCGCGGCTCGCCGAGGCGCGCTCCACGGCCTCCAGCTGGTCGGTGAGCACCGACTTGGAGTCGTGCAGCAGCCTGCCGACCAGCGTGGACTTGCCGTCGTCGACCGAGCCGGCGGTGGCGAACCGCAGCAGGGTGGTCGCCGACAACTGCTCGACCGACAGCGTCTCGGTGGGTTCGGTGGTGCTCGTCATGGCTAGAAGTACCCCTCGCGCTTACGGTCTTCCATCGCGGCCTCGGAGAGCTTGTCGTCGGCCCGGGTCGCGCCCCGCTCGGTGAGCCGGGAGGCGGCGATCTCGGTGATCACCTGCTCCAGGGTCCCGGCGTCGGAGTCGACGGCGCCGGTGCAGGACATGTCGCCGACCGTGCGGTAGCGCACCTGCCGCTTCTCGACGGTCTCGCCGTCCCTGGGGCCGCCCCAGTCACCGGCGGTCAGCCACATGCCGTTGCGGGCGAAGACCTCACGCTCGTGGGCGAAGTAGATCTCCGGCAGCTCGATCCCCTCGCGGGCGATGTACTGCCAGACGTCCAGCTCGGTCCAGTTGGACAGCGGGAAGACGCGGACGTGCTCGCCGGGGGCGTGCCGGCCGTTGTACAGGTTCCACAGCTCGGGCCGCTGCCGGCGCGGGTCCCACTGGGAGAACTCGTCGCGCAGCGAGAACACCCGCTCCTTGGCGCGTGCCTTCTCCTCGTCGCGCCGCCCGCCGCCGAACACCGCGTCGAAACGCTCCGCCTGGATCTTCTCCGTCAGCGGCAGCGTCTGCAGGGGGTTGCGCGTCCCGTCCGGACGCTCCTTGAGCACACCGCGGTCGATGTACTCCTGCACGGACGCGACATGCAGCCGCAGACCGTGCCTGGCCACCGTGCGGTCCCGGTAGTCGATGACCTCCGGGAAGTTGTGCCCGGTGTCGACGTGCAGCAGCGAGAAGGGGATCGTGGCCGGCGCGAACGCCTTCAGCGCCAGATGCAGCATGACGATGGAGTCCTTGCCGCCGGAGAACAGGATCACCGGCCGCTCGAACTCGCCCGCCACCTCGCGGAAGATGTGCACCGCCTCGGACTCCAGGGCGTCCAGGTGCGACAGGGCGTACGGGGTCTGCGTCTCCTCGGTCACGGGTGCGACGGTCGTCATGCCAGTCCCCTTTCGGTGAGCAGGGCGTACACCGACGCCGCGGACTCCTGCACGCTCTGGTGCTGCGACTCGATGCGCAGCTCGGGCGAGACGGGCTCCTCGTACGGGTCGTCCACGCCCGTCAGCCCCTTCAGTTCGCCGGCGGCCTGCTTGGCGTACAGCCCTTTCACATCGCGCACGGAGCAGACCTCGACCGGGGTCGCCACGTGCACCTCGACGTAGGCGGTGCCGTTCGTCTCGTGCCGCTTGCGCACCGCGTCGCGGCTGTCGGTGTACGGCGCGATCACCGGCACGAGGGCCTTGACGCCGTTGCGTGCGAGCAACTCGGCGACATAGCCGATGCGCTGCACGTTGGTGTGCCGGTCCTCGCGGGAGAAGCCGAGGCCCGCCGAGATGAACTCGCGGATCTCGTCGCCGTCGAGCACCTCGACCAGGTGGCCCTCGGCGCGCAGCCGGCCGGCCAGCTCGTACGCGATCGTGGTCTTGCCGGCGCTCGGCAGGCCCGTGAGCCAGACGGTGGCTCCGCTCGTCACGTGCTTCTCCCCAGGGGTCGGTGTGGTGGTCGTCATCCGTGCAGCCCGCACTCGGTCTTGGCCCGCCCGGCCCAGCGGCCGGCGCGCGCGTCCTCGCCCGCGAGCACCCGGCGGGTGCAGGGGGCGCAGCCGACGGAGGCGTAGCCGTCCATCAGCAGCGGGTTGGTCAGGACGCCGTGCTCGGCGACGTAGGAGTCCACGTCGTCCTGGGTCCAGCGGGCGATCGGCGAGATCTTGACCTTCCGGCGCTTCTCGTCCCAGCCGACGACGGGGGTGCCCGCGCGCGTGGGGGACTCGTCGCGGCGCAGTCCGGTCGCCCAGGCCGCGTAGTCGGTGAGACCCTCCTCGAGCGGCTTGACCTTGCGCAGGAAGCAGCACAGGTCGGGGTCACGGTCGTGCAGCCTCGGGCCGTACTCGGCGTCCTGCTCGGCGACCGTCTGCGCCGGGGTGAGGGTGAGGACGTTGACGTCCATCACGGCCTCGACGGCGTCCCGGGTGCCGATGGTCTCCTCGAAGTGGTAGCCGGTGTCGAGGAAGACGACGTCGACGCCGGGCATCACACGGGACGCGAGGTGGGCGACCACCGCGTCCTCCATGGAGGAGGTCACGCAGAACCGCTTGCCGAAGGTGTCCGCCGCCCACCGGAGGATCTCCAGCGCGGACGCGTCCTCCAGGTCACGGCCCGCCTGCTCGGCGAGCGCCTTCAGCTCCTCGGTCTCCCGGGTCTGCTGAGCCGTCGTCATATGTCGTCCCCTCCCTTCGTGTCCTGCTGGAGCCCACGCGACAGCAGCCCGAGGAACTTCAGCTGGAACGCGCGGTTGCACGCCGCGCACTCCCATGCGCCGTGGCCCTGCTCGCTCGGACGCAGGTCCTCGTCGCCGCAGTAGGGGCAGTAGAAAGGTGCGGCACGCTCACTCATGGGGCATCCTTCGTCTCGCTCGCCGCGCTCACGAAAGGGCCTCCTCGGAGGCGCGGGCCGCCCAGGTCGCGAACCGCTCGCCGTCCTCGCGCTCCGCCTGGAAGCGCCTCAGGACGCGCTCGACGTAGTCGGGCAGTTCCTGGGAGGTGACCTTCAGGCCACGCACCTTGCGGCCGAAGCCGGCCTCCAGGCCGAGCGCGCCGCCGAGGTGCACCTGGAAGCCCTCGACCTGCTCGCCCTGCTCGTTCGTGACCAGCTGGCCCTTGAGACCGATGTCCGCGACCTGGATACGGGCGCAGGCGTTCGGGCAGCCGTTGATGTTGATGGTGATCGGCTCGTCGAAGTCCGGGATCCGGCGCTCCAGTTCGTCGATCAGCAAGGCGCCGCGCGCCTTGGTCTCGACGATGGCGAGCTTGCAGAACTCGATGCCGGTGCAGGCCATCGTGCCGCGCCGGAACGAGGACGGGCTGACCGTGAGGTCCAGCGCCTCCAGTGCCTCGACGAGAGAGCCGACCTGCGACTCGTCGACGTCCAGCACGATCATCTTCTGCTCCACCGTGGTGCGGACCCGGCCCGAGCCGTGCGCCTCCGCGACCTCGGCGATCTTCGTCAGCGTGGCGCCGTCGACGCGGCCGACCCGCGGTGCGAAACCGACGTAGAAGCGGCCGTCCTTCTGCCGGTGCACCCCGACGTGGTCGCGCCAGCGCTCCACGGGCTGCGCGGGCGCGGGGCCGTCGGTCAGCCTGCGCCCCAGGTACTCGTCCTCCAGCACCTGGCGGAACTTCTCCGCGCCCCAGTCGGCGACCAGGAACTTCAGGCGGGCGCGGGTGCGCAGCCGCCGGTAGCCGTAGTCACGGAAGATCGAGATGACGCCCTCGTAGACGTCCGGCACCTCGTCCAGCGGGACCCAGGCGCCCAGCCGGACGCCGATCTTCGGGTTGGTGGACAGGCCGCCGCCGACCCACAGATCGAAGCCGGGGCCGTGCTCGGGGTGGGTCACGCCGACGAAGGCGACGTCGTTGATCTCGTGCGCCACGTCCAGCAGCGGCGAGCCCGAGACCGCGGACTTGAACTTACGGGGCAGGTTGGAGAAGTCCTTGTTGCCGATGATCCGGCGGTGGATCTCCTCGATCGCCGGGGTGCCGTCGATGATCTCGTCGGCGGCGATACCGGCGACGGGCGAGCCGAGGATCACGCGGGGCGTGTCACCGCAGGCCTCGGTGGTGGACAGGCCGACCGCCTCCAGCCGGTTCCAGATCTCGGGCACGTCCTCGATCCGGATCCAGTGGTATTGGACGTTCTGCCGGTCGGTGATGTCGGCCGTGCCGCGCGCGTACTCCTGCGAGATCTCACCGATCACCCGCAGCTGCTCGGTGGTGAGCCTGCCGCCGTCGATGCGGACGCGGAGCATGAAGTACTCGTCGTCCAGCTCCTCCGGCTCCAGGATCGCGGTCTTGCCGCCGTCGATCCCGGGCTTGCGCTGCGTGTACAGGCCCCACCAGCGCATACGGCCGCGCAGGTCGTTCGGGTCGATCGAGGCGAAGCCGCGCTTGGAGTAGATCGTCTCAATGCGTGTCCGCACATTGAGACCGTCGTCGTCCTTCTTGAACTGTTCGTTGCCGTTGAGCGGGGTGAAGTGACCCACGGCCCACTGACCCTCACCGCGGTGACGGCTCACCTTGCGGCGGGGAGTCGCGGCAGCAGGGTTCTGCGGGTTGGCGGCCATGGTTCTACGTCCTTCGGGACAGGCGGAAAGCGGCACTGACCTGCGCGTACGGGCACATGCGGGCATGCGGGCGCAGCGTTGCGCAGGGGCAGACGAAGCGGGGGATCGGCGTTGCCGGAGCGGACTCAGCTCGCCGGACAGATGGCGCTGGACATGCGGCCGAGGTCGACGTGCCGCCGACTCACCAAGGCAATTCCAGTTCCAGACATGACGGAAGCGTGTCACGGCGTTCTGGACACAGTCCAGCTTTATCCAAAATGTGGACACCCTTGTCCCGGAATATGGAACAAGGGTGTCGTCGGTCACATGGCGCGAACGCCGTCTTGTCCGGGCAGGTCAGCCAGGGTACGCACCGGGCCACGGGCCGGGCGTCGCGATCTCCGGCTCCTCCTCGACCTTGGTGTCGAACAACTTGAAGCCGCGCCGCAGGTAGTTGTCCATCGCGTGCGCACCGTCCTTGCTGCAGGTGTGCAGCCACACCCGCTTCGTCGCGGCCAGCCCCGGCCATCGGTCCGCGAGATCCCACGCGCGGGCGGCGCCGTACGACAGCAGATGACCGCCGACGCCCCGGCCGCGGAAGGCGGGGATCAGCCCGAAGTAGACGATCTCCACGACCCCGTCGTCCTGCGGCTGAAGCTCCACATAGCCGGCGGGAGTGCCCCGGTCGTAGGCCACCCAGGTCTCCACCCCGGGCTGCTCCAGGTGCTCCTGCCAGCGCGCGTACGGCCAGCCCAGCCGGTCGGTCCAGCGGATGTCCCCGCCCACGGAGGCGTACAGGAAGCGGCTGAACTCGGGGGAGGGCACCTCGGCGCGGGCGATCCGCACGTCGCCCTGCGGCGCCGCGGCCGGGAGCAGGTCGGACGGGGCGGTCTGCTCCAGGGACCAGGTGGTCACGGGGATGTTCGTCATGCCCGTCAGGGAATCATCTAGCCCAGCGCCCTGTCGATCGCGGCCAGCGGCAGGGAGAACAGCATGCGTCCCGACTGCGACCAGACCTCGCCGCTCTCCTCCCAGTAGGAGAGGGACTGCGCGGGGCCGCTCCAGCACAGATACGTCTCGTCCGTGCCGCACCGGGCCGCCCGCGCGCCGTCGCCGTCCTGACGCCACAGGGTCCCGTGCTCCCCGGCCGCGCGGGCCAGGTACCAGCGGGAGTGGTGGGCGAGCACACCCCGGACCCCGGCCGCCTTCGTCTCGTACACCTCCCGCGGTTCCGTGCCGAGCAGGCCGGCGCCGGAGGGGTCGTCGTCCAGCGCGTAGCGCCACAGGCGGGTGGGCCGGTCGGCGTCCGCCGGGACCGACTCGCTCGCCACCAGGCTGTCGGGCGTGGTGCTGCGGTCGAGGGAGAGCGCGCCGATCCGGGCACCGGACAGCCGGTACGAGCGGACGGCGGGCAGGGTGTACCGGTCGCCACGCGCAGGCGGCGCGGTCGCGGCTGAGTCGGTGGAGACGCGCCGGATGCGGTCCAGGTCGTAGACGTACAGGCCGCGCCCGTCGGCCGCGGTGACGAGCAGCTTGTCCTGGTACCAGACCATGCCGGACAGCGCCGAGACGAGCGGCCGGCCGGCGGGCTCCCCGCGCGCGGGGACGGTGAGCGTCACCCAGGTGTAGGTGAGGTGGTCCGGATCGCCGGCGTCGACGAAGGCGACCCGGGAGTGGCCGCGCTGGTCGCTCCAGCCGGAGAGGATCACCCGGTTCGCGCCCCACCGGCCGTCGTCGTCGGCGTCACCCGAGGTGGTCACCGCCCCGGTCCGCCAGCTCCCGGTGCCGGTCTCGTCCCAGCAGTGCGCCCGGGTGGCCGCGGGCGCCACGGGCAGCGCGGAGCGGTCGGCGCCGGGGCAGTCGGCCGCGGTACGCAGGCTGCGGTCGGCGTCCGCGAGGACGGCGGCGACGCCGACCGGCCGGGCCGGGCCGTCGGCCGCGGCCCCCGCGAGTGGCTCCTCGCTCAGACGCAGATCACCCAGGGAGGCAGGGGAGCTTATGGGCTTCAGGGCACCCGGATCCGTGCCGGAGGTGGCCTGGGAGGCGCTGATCAGGGTGGCGGCGCCGGTGAGCGCGAGAGCGGTCCCGGCCAGGAACGCCCGCAGCGCCTGGCCCCGCTTGCGTCGGCGGTGTCTGCCGCGTTGCTTCATCTGTCCTCCCGAGGTGGGCCAACTGCGCCTGTCGATCCGTGCGTTGCCCTGGGAGCAGGTGGGGTGGCCCGGTAGGGGATGCTACGTCAGGTACGGCGGACCGGGGACGAAGACCCCGTAAATATGCGGAAGAAGCCCTCGGATACGGGAAAGTCGCCAACGGATGTACGGCGACGGCATACCCTGGTGTCACGGTGTGTAACCTCACCCCGGCTCAGGGCACGGCCGAGGCGGTCCGCGTCCGGACCACCGCCGGGGCGTCGGAGTGCGGCAGGAGGTCGGACGGTTCGGGTGGCAGGATCATCTGGACCTCGGCGTCGTCGCGGAAACGATACGGACGGTGTTCCAGGATTCCGCCGAGGTACCGCCGTACCCGCGACATCTCGGCGCGCACCGTCACCGTGCGGCGCGGGTCGCCGAAGACGTCCGCGGCGAGCTGCGCGGCGGTGCGGCCGCCCCGGTGCTCGGCCAGCAGGAACAGCAACTCGGCGTGCCGGGGACTCGGTTCATGGGTCCAGGAGCCGGCGCTGCCCGACACCGTCACCGTCCAGCGGCGCGGCTGCCCGAGGTCCAGCACGATCCGCGTGGCGCCGGACGGCAGCGGCTCGTCGGCGGGGCGCAGCAGCCAGCCCTCGGCAAGCGGTTCCACGGCGCATGGCCCGAGGGCGGGCAGGGCGTGGTACCCCGGCGCCAGCTCCTTGGGCAGTGCCACCCGGCCCGTGTACGGCATCCCCGTCACCGCCGCCGTCCAGCCCTCCCGGTCGACCACCAGCGCGCGTCCGGCCAGCCGGGCCAGCGCCGGGGCGGCCACCGCGCGCAGCCGCTCCAGCGCGCTCAGATGCAGCTCCCGCAGCCGCGCCTCGGCGAGTTTGGCCACCGAGTCGACCCAGGCGAGGGTGGCCGGATGCATCGTCTCCAGCGGCCCGCTGACGTCCACCACCCCGATCAGCCGGCCGTCGCGCGGATCGGTGATGGGGGCACCCGCACACGTCCACGAGGCCTGGGAACGGACGAAGTGCTCGGCGCCGGAGACCTGAACGGGCCGCCGTACCACCGCCGGTGTCCCGACGCCGTTGGTGCCGACGGTGTTCTCCCGCCAGTCGGCGCCGAGCAGGAATCCCAGCCCGTCCGCCTTGCGCAGCACCGCGGAACTGCCCTCGCGCCACAGCACCCTGCCCTCCGGGTCGGCGATCACCATGATGTGCTGGGCGGTGTCCGCGACCGAGACCAGGCCTTCTCTCAGCACCGGAAGCACATGCCGCAGCCGCGAGTCCTCACGCCGCCGCAGGACCTCCTCCGGCGGCAGCAGACCGGATCTGAAGTCGTGCTCCGGGTCCACCCCGCTGCGCAGCATGCGTCCCCAGGACTCCCCGATCACCGGGCGGGGGGCGAGGTGCGGGCTCCGGCCGGAGAGGGCGGCGTCGCGCAGGGCGCTGAGCATCCGAGCGGCCCGTGGCGCGTCGACGGCGGCCAGGTGCGTGACATTCATAGGCGACCGCGGCACTGAGGTCCTCCCCCGGGTTCACACTGATGTGCGACCGGCTGTCAAGGCCTGGTGGCGTCGCTTTCCGGTCGCGTCCTGCTGGTGTGTTCCATACTGCCGCCCGCCGATGACGGAGGGATGCAGTCCGGTCAGAGACACCAGAAAGTTGCAACCCCTTGCAACCCTGGTGAACCGCCCCCCGGTGTTTGAAACTTGAGCGACGTCGCCCGTGTGGCGCGCATGGCCTCAACGGGCCGGCAGGGGCAGGGGTGGTGCCGTGTCGGCGCAGCACCACCCCTGTCGGCGCGCGGTGCCGCGGGTCACGGACACAAGCTTTCGCGAGCTACGGACGCAAGACGGCGTACGCGCTTTCCAAGCTCCGGGGCCGTCGTACCCGCGTCAGGAAACCGGCCGCGCCCGTTCCACCACCGACGCCAGATCCAGCGTGTGCGGCAGAGTCCCGAACGCGTGCCCCCAGTCGCCGCCCAGTCGCGACCCGCAGAACGCGTCGGCGACCTCCGGCGGCGCGTACCGCACGAGCAGCGCGCCCTGGAGCACCAGCGCGATGCGCTCGACCACACGCCGCGCACGGGCCTCGACGCCCTCCAGATCCGCCAGTTCGGTCAGCAGGTTCTTGATCGCGGCATCCAGCCGGTGGTCGGCGCCGCGCGCCCGTCCGACCTCCTGGAGGAAGGCGTTGAGGGCCTCCGGCTCGCGTTGCAGCGCGCGCAGCACGTCCAGCGCCTGGACGTTGCCCGCGCCCTCCCAGATCGAGTTCAGCGGCGACTCGCGCACCAGCCGTGGCAGCCCCGACTCCTCGACATAGCCGTTCCCGCCCAGGCACTCGGCCGCCTCCACCGTCACCGGCGTGCAGCGCTTGGTCACCCAGTACTTGGCGGCCGGCACCGCCAGCCGCAAGAACGCCCGCTCCTGCTCGCCCCCGTCGTCGTACGCGGCGGCGAGACGCAGCCCGAGCGTGGTCGCGGCCTCCGACTCCAGGGCCAGATCGGCCAGGACGTTGCGCATCAGCGCCTTGTCGGTCAGCTTCCCGCCGAACGCCTCCCGGTACGTGCAGTGGTGGATCGCCTGCGCGACCGCCTGCCGCATCAGTCCCGCCGAGCCGAGCACGCAGTCGAGCCGGGTCGCGGCGACCATCTCGATGATGGTCCGCACCCCGCGCCCCTCCTCGCCGACCCGGCGTGCCCAGGTACCGTCGAACTCGACCTCGCTGGAGGCGTTGGAACGATTGCCCAGCTTCTCCTTCAGCCGCTGGAGCAGGAACACGTTCCGGCTGCCGTCCGCGAGGACCCGCGGCACCAGGAAGCAGGTCAGCCCGCCCGGGGCCTGGGCCAGCACCAGGAACCCGTCCGACATCGGAGCCGAGCAGAACCACTTGTGCCCCGTCAGCTCGTACGTCCCGTCCTGCGCGAGCGGCCGGGCGACGGTGGTGTTGGCACGGACGTCGCTGCCGCCCTGCTTCTCCGTCATGCCCATCCCGAACAGCACCCCGGCCTTCTGCTCGGCGGGCCGCAGATCACGGTCGTAGATCACGGACGTGAGCCGGGGCTCCCACTCGGCGGCGAGGTCCGGGTCCGTGCGCAGGGCGGGCACGGCGGCGTGGGTCATGGACAGCGGGCAGCCGTTGCCGGCCTCGACCTGCGACCACATCAGGAATCCGGCGGCCCGCCGCACATGCCCGGCCGGCCGCGTCCAGGCCGCGGTCAGGCCGGCGGCGACGCCCTTGCCGAGCAGCCGGTGCCAGGACGGATGGAACTCGACCTCGTCGACACGGTGGCCGTAGCGGTCGTGGGTGCGCAGTCTCGGCGGATTCTCGTTGGCGAGCACCCCCCACTCCTGCACCTGTGCCGACCCGCACGTGCGGCCGAGCGCCGACAGCTCGTCCAGGACGTCGTCGAGCAGGTCCGGGACGACGTGCCGTTCGACGGCGTCGGCAAGGGCGCGGTCGGCGCCGAAGACGTCGTGTCCGACGAGCGGCGGGGCCTGGTTGGTCACGGTGTGGGTGCTGCCTGCCATGTCTCGGAACCTACCCCGAGGTACCGGGGTGGTCACCCCGGGGACGGGGCGCCGTCGGCCACCGTCCCACCAGGGTGAACCGCGACCGTCGCGGCGGATACCTTTGGGTCGTGCAGCCAGCAAGTGACATCCCCGAGCCCTCCGGTCGCCTCCACCGGGCGCGTGCCCTCTACCGGAACGTCTCCAAGCGCAGGACCGCCTGGCTGCTGCTGAAGGACACCGTCAACTCCTGCATCGAGTACCGCATCCTCGGCCTGGCCGCCGAGGCCGCCTTCTTCACGTTGCTGTCGGTGCCGCCGCTGCTGCTCAGCCTGATCGGCCTGCTCGGCTACGTCGACGACTGGACCGGCACCGACACCATCTCCAGTCTGGAGACCAACATCCTGGAGGCCTCCCGCACGGTCCTGTCCGACCAGGGCGTCAACCAGATCGCACGGCCGATCCTGGACGACGTGATGCGGGGCGGGCGGCCGGACGTCATCTCCATAGGCTTCCTGTTCGCGCTGTGGTCGGGCTCCCGGGCGGTGAACGTCTTCATCGACACGATCACCGTCATGTACGGCCTCGACGGGGTCCGGGGCATCGTCAAGACCCGGCTGGTGGCGTTCCTGCTGTTCATCGCGGCCCTGCTGATCGGCTCGGTGGCGCTGCCGCTGATGGTGGCGGGCCCGGACGCGGTGGTGCGGATCGTGCCGTGGTCGACGACCGTGGTGCAGGTCCTGTACTGGCCCGTGGTGATCGTCCTGTCGATCGTCTTCCTGACGACGCTGTACCACGTCTCCGTCCCGGTCCGTTCCCCGTGGGTCGAGGACGTACCGGGCGCGCTCGTGGCCCTCGCCATGTGGGTGCTCGGCAGCTTCCTGCTGCGTATCTACCTCACCAGCACCATCGAGGGCGCGACGATCTACGGCTCGCTGGCCGCCGCCGTCGCCGTGATGCTGTGGATCGGCGTGTCCGCGTTCGCCGTGCTGGTCGGCGCCGCCGTCAACGCGGCGATCGACCGGGTCTGGCCGGCCGCCGCGACGGCCGCCGCCCGCGCCGCCAACGAGCGGCTGCGCGAGGCGCAGGTCGCCGAGTACGTCGCCCGCGCCGCCGCGGCCCGCGACGCCGACCCCGACCCGGACGACCCCGACATGCCCTCGGAGTTCCCCGAACGCTGGTCCCGCTTCCTGCCGCCGGAGGATGTGACGGCACGGCTGCGGACGCAGGTGAAGAGCTCGCACAACGCGAGCAACAGCGGGAGCCACAACGCGAGCAACAACGCGACGAACAGCGGGACGAACAACGCGACCGGCAACGCGACGAACAACGCGTCGCAGCACTCCTCGCAGAACGCCGCGCAGAACCCGGCGCGCAACGGGACCGTGGAGCGCGGGGAGGAACCGCCGGGGGAGAGGTGAGGCAGGCCTCGCGGAGGCCGCCGCTCACGCCGCCCAGGTGCCCGCCGCCGCGGCCTCGGTGGCGAACGCCGTGAAGTCCCTCGGCTCGCGGCCCAGCACCCGCCGGACCCCGTCCGAGAGGTGTGCGTTGCGGCCGTCCAGGAGGGTCTCGAAGACGTCCACCAGCAGCTCCACCACCTCGGGCGGCTCCCCGAAGGCGGCCAGCCGCGCGCCGTACTCCTGCGCGGGCACCGGGCGGTACGTCAGCTCGCGCCCCGCCGCCCGCCCGACCTCCGCCACCGCTTCCCCGAAGGTCAGCAGCCGGGGCCCCGACACGTCGATGCCCTGCCCCAGGTAGCGGTCCCCGGCCGTCAGCGTGGCCACCACCACGTCCGCGACGTCCCGCAGGTCGACGAACGGCTCCCGCACCGCTCCACCCGGGAACACCAGCTCCCCGCCCAGCCGCAGCCCCTCCACCAGCGGCCCCTCGCTGAAGTTCTGCATGAACCAGGCGGACCGTACGACCGTCCAGTCCGCCCCCGACTCCCGCAGCGCCTCCTCGGTGGGCCGCGCCTGCACCTCGCCGCGCGCCGACAGCAGCACCAGCCGCCGTACGCCGAGCGCGACCGCCTCGTGCGCGAGCAGCCCGACCGCGCGCGTGGCCTCGGGAGAACCGACGTCACCGGGGTGGACGAGGTACGCGGCGTCGGCGCCCCGCAGCGCCGGCGCCCACGTGGACCGGTCGGTCCAGTCGAAGCCCTCGGCGCGGGAGGCCGGGCGCACCGTCAGCCCCGCCGCCTGCGCGGCCCGCGCCACCCGGCTGCCCGTGCGGCCGGAGGCTCCGGTCACCAGCACTGTCATGTCCGTTTTCCGCGTCATGCCTCCAGTGAACTGCCGTGGCGCCGCGGAGCCCATCACTGAACGGCTCATTCCCCTGCGTGCGCGTCTACGCTGACGCCATGGACCCACTCGCAACCCTGCTGGAGGGCCCACGGGCACGGGGCGCCTTCATGATCCGGGCGTGTTTCGACCCGCCCTGGGCCGTGCGGGTCGAGGACCGGGCACCGCTGACCGTGATGCTGATGGTGCGCGGCGGCGCCTGGATCGTCCCGGACACGGGCGAGCCGGTGCGGCTGCGGGCCGGCGATCTCGCCGTCGCGCGCGGCCCGGCCCCGTACACCTGTGGCGACGACCCCGGCACGGTGCCGCAGGCGCTGATCCTGCCGGGCGGCGAGTGCCACCATCCCGACGGCAGGCCCCTGGGCGGCCGGATGGACCTGGGCGTGCGTACCTGGGGCGACCGGCTCGACGGCTCCGCGGTGATGCTGATCGGCACCTACCTCTGGCAGGGCGAGATCAGCGGGCGGCTGCTCGACGCGCTGCCCCCGCTGCTGTCGCTGACCTCGGACGTCTGGGACTGCCCGCTCACCCCGTTCCTCATGGAGGAGGTCGTGCGGGACGAACCGGGACAGGAGGTCGTGCTGGACCGGCTCCTGGACCTGCTGGTCATTGCCGCGCTGCGGGCCTGGTTCTCGCGGCCCGGCGCCGAGGCCCCCGCCTGGTACCGGGCGCAGGCCGACCCGGTCGTCGGCCGCGTGCTGCGCCTGCTCCAGGACGATCCCGCGCATCCGTGGACGGTGGCATCGCTGGCCGCCAAGGCCGGGGTGTCCCGGGCCGCGCTCGCCCGCCGGTTCACCGGACTGGTGGGCGAACCCCCGATGACGTACCTCACCGGCTGGCGCCTGGCCCTCGCCGCCGACCGCCTGCGCGACAGCGACGACACCCTGGAGTCGATAGCCCGCCGGGTCGGATACGGCAGCGCCTTCGCCCTCTCCAACGCCTTCAAGCGGGTGTACGGGGTGAGCCCGCAGGAGCATCGCACGCGGGGACGCGTGGTGGGAGTGGGCGTGGTGCGTGGCGCGGGGCCGGCCCCGGGGTACCCCGCGACGCGGGCGGAGCACGATCCGGGCCCGGCGGCGTAGCGTGGCCGGCGTGTACGTGGAGCGGGCGTCGCGGTTGGCCGGGGCGGTGGTGTGGACGAACACCCCGCAGCCCGGCGCCGGCCCGGGGCGGGTGCTGCCCGACGGGTGCATGGACCTGCTCTGGCACGAAGGGCGGCTGCTCGTCGCGGGCCCGGACACCCACGCGCAGCGCACGGACGGCAGCGGCGGCAGCTGGGCGGGCGTCCGCTTCTTCCCGGGCACCGCGCCCACCTTCCTGGGCCTGCCCGCGTACGAGGTCCGCGACCGGCGCGTCGAACTCGCCGATCTCTGGCCGGCCGCGCGGGTACGCCTGCTCACCGCGCGTGTGGACGCGGCCTCCGGTCCCGCACGCGGCCTGGAGGAGCTGGCGCTGGCCCTCGCGGCCGACGCGGATCCCCCGGACCCGCTGCTGCGACGGATCGTCACGGCGCTGGACGCGGGCCGGCCGGTCGCCGCGACGGCCGAAGAACTCGGCCTCGGTGCACGTCAGTTGCACCGCCGTGCGCTGACCGCCTTCGGATACGGCCCGAAGACCCTGGCCCGCGTGCTGCGCCTGCAACGGGCCCTCGCCCTCGCACGGAGCGGCATGCCGCTCGCCGGGACGGCCGTGGCGGCCGGCTACGCGGACCAGCCGCATCTGGCGCGGGAGGTCAGGGACCTGACGGGTGCCACCCCGGCCGGGCTACTCGGCGGCGGCTGACGGCAGCGGGGCGAACAGGTCGACACCGTTGCCGTCCGGGTCGTTCACGACGGCGTACCGCTGGCCCCAGAAGGCGTCCCACGGCTTGAGCTCGCCGTGGTACCCGGCGCCCACCAGCTCCTCGTACACCGCGTCGACCTCGCCCGGCCCGTCGCACAGCATCGCGAGCGAGGACCGGCCGCCCCCGGTGGGCGGCTGCCACCCGGCGTGGAAGGACCGCACGCTCTCCTCCGTGTCCAGCAACAGCCGCAAGCCGCCCGGCAATCCGGCCTCCGCGTGCGGCTGCCGCTCCACCCCCTGCGGGAACGCGAATCCCAGGCGGCGGTAGAAGGCGACGGAGGCGGCCATGTCCGAGACGACCAGGCCGATGGCATCGAATCGTGGAGTCATGGGGCCCACGGTAGGCAGCGGCGGCCGCAACGGTCTTGAAGAAAACGGACAGGCCCGGTGCCGCGGGGCACCCGCTCAGTCGAACCGCACCGGCCCCCTCGGCGTGTCCACCGTGAACGACAGCCCCACCGGCCCCTTCCCGAGCGGCAGTTCGGTGTCCAGGGCGGCCAGTAGCGGGCGGATCTCGGCGGGGTCGGGGGCCGTGGCTGCCAGGGACAGCAGGGGCGTGACGGGAAGACCGGTCGCCGTGGGGTGGCGTGTGGCGCCCCAGTCGATGAGGAAGGGGACCAGCCCGGAGGGGTGGGCGGCCGCGCCGTCGGTCAGCCGCCAGCGCAGCACGGTGCCGTCGGGAGCGCGGCGGCTCATCGCCTGCGGCGCTCCCGGGTCGTAGCCCCGCGCCCGCGCCGCCGCCACCGCCGCGTCCAGGTCGGGCGGGCTGATCGCCCAGGTCAGCGTGCGGGGCGTGGGCAGCTCGTCGACACCGAAAGGTCCCGGTCCGCCGGGCGTGGACTGCTCGGGATCCGGGCCGATGATCTCCAGGTAACCGGTTCCGCCCAGACCGACCAGGTAGTTGCGGGTGCCGAGATCCACGTGCGAACCGCCGGCGACCGGTGTCACACCGGTGCGCCGCGTGAACTCCGCGACCGTCGCCGCCAGATCCGGGGTCGCGAGGACGAGGTGGTCGAGATGTGCGGGAATCGTGTTCATCCCCGCCGAGGCTACGCAACCCGCTCGGCTGTGTGGAACACCTGTGCGGCACGATGGGCGCATGATGCGTCCCCCGCGTGCCCTGCCCTGGGCGGCCCTGCTGATCCCCGTGCTGGTCACCGGCTGCGGCACCGCGACGGAGCCGGCCGCCGGGGCCGAAGCGGCCTCGCGGGCCCGGGCGTCGGGCATCGCGCCGGAGCACCTCTACGCCACCGGGGCGGCCGGCTTCACCCTCGCCCAGCAGTCCGTGGGGGTGTACGGCGGCGACGGCTTCTCCGCCGTGTACGTCTCCCAGGAGACCGGCGCCCACATACAGCTCACGGTCGACAGGGGCACGATGACCGCCGCCGGCTGTCCCGGGCGGCCCGTCGCCGGCGCGTCCGGCGGCACCACGAAGTGCGTCCGCGACGGCGACGCCTGGTACCGCGTCACCGGCGGGCACCGCGAGTACGCCGTCCCCAAGGACGGCCATGTCGTCCACGTCGGCGGCAGCGCGGGTGTCTCCCGCGACGTCCTGCGCGAGGCCGCTCTCGGCGCCCACCGCCCGTCCGCCGGTGAACTCGACGCCCTCCTGCCGTCCGCCGCGCCCGCGCCCACCGCGCCCCTGGAACGCGGCGACCTGCCGCCGGTGGGCGACGGGGCGCCCCGCGACGAGGTCGGCACCTCGGGCTGAGCGCCTTCTCCCGGGCATGTGCCGTCCGGGGGCCGCCGCCGTACCGCTGAAGGGCCCTCGGTGAGAGCCGTCGGTGTGGGTCGGGTACTCCATGCGGGTGGGATCGCCCGCAGGTCTCCCGTGTGTCGCTCGCTCAGGAGCCGATCCTTCGCTCCGCGCGGCCAGGATTGCCGTTATCACCAGGTCCAGGCCATGAACACCGGGAGAAGCAGCCCGTGAGCATTCTCGACGAACCGCACGACTCGGCGGCGGAGAGCTACTACGCGAATGAGCTACCGGTCCGGGCCAGGCAGCCCGGCAACGTCGTGGTCAAGTGGCTGACGACCACCGACCACAAGACGATCGGCACGCTGTACCTGGCCACGTCGTTCGTGTTCTTCCTGATCGGCGGCGTGCTGGCCCTGGTCATGCGCGCCGAGCTCGCCCGCCCGGGTACGCAGATCATGTCGAACGAGCAGTACAACCAGGCGTTCACGATGCACGGCACGATCATGCTGCTGATGTTCGCGACGCCACTGTTCGCCGGCTTCACCAACTGGATCATGCCGCTGCAGATCGGCGCGCCGGACGTGGCGTTCCCGCGGCTGAACATGTTCGCCTACTGGCTCTACCTCTTCGGCTCCCTGGTCGCGGTGGCCGGCTTCCTCACCCCGCAGGGGGCGGCCGACTTCGGCTGGTTCGCCTACACACCGCTGTCGGACGCGGTCCGCTCGCCGGGCGTCGGCTCCGACATGTGGATCATGGGCCTGGCCTTCTCCGGCTTCGGCACCATCCTCGGCTCGGTCAACTTCGTCACCACGATCATCTGCATGCGCGCCCCCGGCCTGACGATGTTCCGGATGTCGATCTTCACCTGGACCGTGCTGCTGACCGGTGTCCTGGTCCTGCTCGCCTTCCCGGTCCTGGCGGCGGCCCTGTTCGCGCTGGAGGCGGACCGCAAGTTCGGCGCGCACATCTTCGACGCGTCCAACGGCGGAGCACTGCTGTGGCAGCACCTCTTCTGGTTCTTCGGGCACCCGGAGGTGTACATCATCGCGCTGCCGTTCTTCGGCATCGTCAGTGAGGTCGTCCCGGTCTTCTCCCGCAAGCCGATGTTCGGCTACTCCGGTCTGATCGCGGCGACCATCGCGATCGCGGGTCTGTCCATCACGGTCTGGGCGCACCACATGTATGTCACCGGCGGTGTGCTGCTGCCGTTCTTCTCCTTCACGACCTTCCTCATCGCGGTGCCGACCGGTGTGAAGTTCTTCAACTGGATCGGCACGATGTGGAAGGGCTCGCTGTCCTTCGAGACACCGATGCTCTGGGCGACCGGGTTCCTCGTCACGTTCCTCTTCGGTGGTCTGACGGGCGTCATCCTGGCCTCGCCGCCGATGGACTTCCACGTCTCCGACTCGTACTTCGTGGTGGCGCACTTCCACTACGTCGTCTTCGGCACCGTCGTCTTCGCGATGTTCGCCGGCTTCCACTTCTGGTGGCCGAAGTGGACCGGCAAGATGCTCGACGAGCGGCTCGGCAAGATCACCTTCTGGTCGCTGTTCATCGGCTTCCACGGCACCTTCCTGGTCCAGCACTGGCTGGGCGCCGAGGGCATGCCACGCCGGTACGCCGACTACCTGGCCGTCGACGGCTTCACCGGCCTGAACATGGTCTCGACGATCAGCTCCTTCGTGCTGGGCCTGTCGATGCTCCCGTTCCTCTACAACGTGTGGAAGACGGCCAAGTACGGCAAGCCGGTCGGCGTCGACGACCCCTGGGGCTTCGGCCGCTCCCTGGAGTGGGCGACGTCCTGCCCGCCGCCGCGGCACAACTTCCTCACCCTGCCGCGGATCCGCAGCGAATCCCCGGCGTTCGACCTGCACCACCCCGACATCAGCCAGCAGTACGAACTCGAGGACCACGGCAGGGTGGCCGCCCGGCCCGGAAGCGAGCGGTCATGAGAGCCGGCCGCTCCCGAGGCCCCGAGGAGGCGCAGGGCGCCGTACTCGCCAACGAGGCCGAGGGTTTTCTCCTCGCACAGGCGGAGCTGGGGCAGGCACGGTCCGAGGCAGCGGCCCTGTGCGGCCGCCTGCCCTGGCTCACGACCGGGCAGGCGGAGGACCTCAGCCGGCACTACGTGGAGCAGCGCATGGGGCTCACACGGCAAGCCCTGCAGGCCACCGCCGACCGGGCCAAGCTCCTCCGCGGCGAATACGAGGCGCGCTACGCCGAGTTGCGCCAGATGTTGCTGAGAGTCCACACCGCCGGCGCGTGCCTTCTGCTCGCATGCTGCTCGGCAGCCGTGCTGCTGCTCCGTTGAGTCATGACGCCGGCGTGGGCGGCGCACAGGACCGCCGCCCACGCCCGGCCGCTCGCCTCTACGCTCGTGTCCCATGGCCCCGCGACTCCTCGTCTACACCCGCACCACCGACTACCGCCACGACTCCATACCGGACGCCGTGGCCGCGGTGGACGCGTTCGGGGCCTTCGACGCCGAGCACACCGAGGACCCGGCGGCCCTGGAGGCCCCGCTGGACGACTACGCCGCCGTGCTGTTCCTCTCCACCAGCGGCGAGGTCCTCACCCCGCCCGGCCGCGCCCGGCTCGCCGCGTACGTCGAGTCGGGCGGCGGCTTCGCCGGCGTGCACGCGGCGGCCTGCACCGAGTACCACTGGCCCTACTACGGCGAACTGCTCGGCGCCCGCTTCGCCCGCCACCCCGCCTACCAGCCGGGCACGGCGCTCGTGGCGGACCACGACCACCCCGCCACCCGGCATCTGCCCGCCGTCTGGCACTTCACCGACGAGTGGTACGACTTCCGGGCCGGCCCGGACGCTTCGGCGCGCGTCCTGGTGACCGCCGACGAGACCTCGTACGAGGGCGGCGGCATGGGTGACGGCCATCCCCTGGTGTGGTGCCGCGAACAGGGCGCAGGACGCGCCTTCTACACCGCCCTCGGCCACGCCGGCGAGGCCTACGGGGACCCGGACTTCCGCGCTCATCTGCTCGGCGGCATCCGCTGGGCGGCGGGGCTGGAGTAGAGCGGCCGTGGTGCCCGCCCGTGCCGCGCGCCGCGGCGCGTCAGGCGATCCGTGGCGGGTCCGCTCGGCGCACCGCGTGGGCGAGCGGGAGGCCCGCCGTGAGGCGTTCCAGTTCCTCGACGGCGACGCGGCCGAGGCGTTCCAGTTCGTTGCCGAGGGAACCCGCGATGTGCGGGGTGAGGAAGACGTTGGGAAGGGTGTGGAGGGGGGAGTCCGCAGGGAGCGGCTCGGGTTCGGTGACGTCCAGGATCGCGCTGAGCCGGCCCGCCACCAGTTCGTCGGTGAGGGCGCCGTGATCCACGAGGGCGCCCCGTGCGGTGTTGATGAGTACGCCGCCGTCCCGGATCAGGGCGAGGCGGCCCCGGTTCAGCATGTGGCGCGTCCCGGGGACCTCGGGGGCGTGCAGGGTGACGATGTCGCTGCCGCGCAGCAGGACTTCCAGCGGCACCGGGCGGGCGCCGAGCGCCGCGCCGTCCGCGGCGTCCACGCAGGGGTCGTGGAGCAGGATCTCGAAGTCGTGCGGCCGCAGCAGTTCGAGCAGCCTGCGGCCCACACGGGAGGCGCCGACGACGCCGACGCGGCGGCCGAGGTTCCCGGTTCCCGCTGTCTGCGCGGCCGACGGCCGCGCATGGGTGGTGCGGTAACGCTCGCGGTGGGCGAAGGCGTCCTTGCCGGACAGCAGGATCATCGCGAGCGTGAACTCCGCCACCGGCACGGCGTTGGCGTCGGCGGCGCTGGACACGGTGACGCCGTGCTCCCACAGGGCCTCGCCGACGAGCGAGCGGACGGAGCCGGCGGCATGCAGCACGGCGCGCAGTCGGGGGGCCGCCGCCAGGACGTCGTCGCCCAGACGCGGACAGCCCCAGCCGGTGATCAGCACCTCGGCGCCGGACAGCGCCGCCGCCGCGCCGGGGTCGGCGAAGTCCCGCGCGACGAGCGCGGGATCGATCTCGGCCGCCCGCCGCAGCCGCGCGAGGAGCCGAGCGGGGAAGAGCAGTGGGAGGTGCACCGGATCCATGGCGAACACGGCCCTGGGAAGCGGGACGCTGGGCATGACCCTCCTGGGGCGTGCGGGAGAGGTGGCGGGGCCGCGGAAAAGCGTTCTCCGACAGGTTCTTTCCACGGTAGGTCCGCGTGCGCCGGCCACGCGAGGGACCCACGTCTCCCTGCGGACGCGGAGGTACGCCGATCAGCCCAGCCGACGGCCCCGAATCCCCGCTCGTGCGGCGGAACGCATCCCGATGATGTGATGCTCTGACCTGAGCGGTGCACGGGCGCGGTGGAAGGGCTGGTGGGCGGATGACGGCATCAGAACGGGCGGCCCCCGTGGTCAGGACGCCGTACGGGGCCGTGCGGGGCCGTCACGAGAACGGCGTCGCCGTCTTCCGTGGCATCCCGTACGCGGCGCCGCCCTTCGGCCCGAACCGTTTCCGGCCGCCCGTGCCGCCGGAGCCCTGGGACGGGGTGCGCGACGCGGGCGCCTTCGGCCCCACGCCGCCCAAGCCGCCGTACTCCGAGGCGTTCGCCCACTACCTCTGCGACCCGGTCATCCCCGGTGACGACTGCCTCAACCTCAACGTCTGGACCCCCGAACCCGCTCCCGGAGCCCGCCTGCCGGTGCTCGTGTGGCTGCACGGCGGCGCCCTGACCAGAGGCTCGTCATGCGTTCCCGTGTACGACGGGCGCACCTTCGCACGTGACGGTGTCGTGTTCGTCTCCGTCAACTACCGGCTCGGCGTGGAGGGGTACGGGCTGTTCCCGGACGCGCCCGCCAACGCCGGCCTTCGGGACCAGCTCGCAGCCCTGCAATGGGTGCACGAAGCGATCCGGGCGTTCGGCGGTGACCCCGGCCGTGTGACCCTCGCCGGTCAGTCGGCGGGGGCGATCAGCGCCGGTGCCCTGATCGCCGCACCGCAGGCACAGGGCCTGTTCCGGCGGGCGGTCCTGCAGAGCGGGCCACCCGAGGTGTCCGAGCGCGACAAGGTGCGGCGGATGGTGCGCCGGATGGCGGCCCGGCTGAAGGTGCCCGCGACCGCCGAGGCCTTCGCCGCCGTCGACCGCGAACTGCTCCTGCGCAGCCAGGCCGAGGCCGGCCGCCGCAGCAGCCCGGTGGTGGGCGGACCCGCCTTCGGCATCGTCGTCGACGGCGACCTCGTACCCCGCGATCCCTTGGAGGCGCTGGTCGAGGGGACGGCCGCGCCCGGCGTGGAGCTGCTCATGGGCTGGACCCGCGACGAGTACCGCCTCTGGCTCGTGCCCGGCGGTCTGGTGGACCGCGTCGACCGGCTCGGCGCCCTCGCCCTGGCCGGCGCGATGGCCCGCTGCCGCTGCGGCCACGAGGTGCCGCGTGGCTACCGCGCCCTGGACCCCGATGCCGGCACCGCCGAGATCGTCGGTCAGCTCGTCACCGACCACCTGCTGCGCCGGCCGCTGCACCGGCTCGCCGGCGCCCGCCCCGGCTCGGCGTACGTCTACGAGTTCGCCTGGCCGTCGCTGCTTCCCGGGCTCGGCGCCTGCCACGCCCTGGAGCTGGGCTTCGTCTTCGACACCGGTGAGGTCCCCGAATCGGCCCAGCTGGCCGGCTGGGGCGCGCCGGCGGAGCTGGCCGACACGATGCACTCGGCGTGGGTGCGGTTCGCGGCCGACGGCGACCCGGGCTGGCAGCCGTGGGACGACTCGCATCCGGTGCGGATCTTCGGCGAGTGCGGGCAGGAGGAGCAGGGAGTGCGGGGCGAGCAGGGGCAGCGGGGGCCGGCCCGGGAGCCGTACACCGCGTACGGTCCGCGGGACCGGGAGCTCGCCCTGTGGACCGCCGATCCCGGCAGGCGGGTAGACGCGTCCGCCCCGGCGGCGGACGGTACGCCTGCCCGCACCGCGGACCTGCGGTCGGTCGTACGGCTCCTGCGGCGCACCGGCGGCGTCCGCCGGACCTGACCGCGCGCCCCCTGCGATCAATCCGCCAGCGTCCGCGCGACGGACCTGATCGCCTCCGGGCCCACCCGGCAGCACCCGCCGATCAGACGGGCGCCATGGTCGCGCCAGCCCGCGACCCGCTCCGGCGTGAACATGGAGCCGCCGCTCCAGGCGCGTGCCCGGGCGTCCCAGACCTCGCCGCTGTTCGGGTAGGCCACCACCGGCTTGCCGGTCACGCGGGCCGCGAGCGCGACGGCGGCGCCGACGTCCTCCGGCGCGCAGCAGTTCACGCCCACCGCGATCACCTCGTCCACACCGGCGGCCAGGGCGAAGGCCTCCGCGAGCGGCTGTCCGGCACGGGTCCGGTCGCCGGCCACGGTGTAGGACAGCCAGGCCGGCACACCGAGTCCGCGCACCGCCCGCAGCAGGGCCGTCGCCTCGTCGGTGTCCGGAACCGTTTCGAGAGCCAGCACGTCGGGACCGGCGGCGGCGAGGGTCTCCAGCCGGGGGCGGTGAAAGCGTTCCAGCTCCGCCACCGTCAGCCCGTACCGGCCCCGGTACTCCGAGCCGTCCGCGAGCATCGCCCCGTAGGGTCCTACGGAGGCCGCCACCCACAGCGGGCGGCCGACTCCGTGCGCCCTCGCCCGCGCGGCCGCCTCGCGTGCCGACCGCACGCTGAGCGCGAGGAGTCCGGCCGCCCGGTCGTGGCCGATGCCGCGCCCCGCGAAGCCCTCGAAGGTGGCCTGGTAGCTGGCGGTGATCGCCACGCTCGCGCCCGCCAGGAAGTACGCGAGATGCGCCTCGGTGACCGCCTCGGGGCGCTCGGCGAGCAGGCGTGCCGACCACAGCTCGTCGCCGAGGTCGTGGCCGGCCGACTCCAGCTGGTTCGACATGCCGCCGTCGAGCACGACCGTCCCGGCGGCCAGGGCTCCGGCGAGGCCGGGAGGGTCGTGCGGCGGGTCGCTGCTCATGTCACGACGCTAACCGAAGTCCCCGCCGCCTCCCTCGCCGGCCGGGGACCCCCTCACCGCCCGGCGTCCGGTGCCGCGGGGCACGATGCGGGTGGGATGAACTCCTGAGGCGTTCCGACCGGAACCGGGACGCCCGGCCCAGCCGCAAGGGAGCCTGCCGATGCACCTGCCCCCGGACGACCGCACCCCGAGCCCCCGCACCGGTTACACCCGTGCCCACTGGGAGGCCGCCGCCGACGGCCTGCTCGCCGCTGTGGTGCCGTACGCCACGAAGGACCACGCCCTCTACCACCTGCCCGGCGACCACACCAGCTCCTCCGGCAGGCTCTCGGACGGCCTGGAGGGCTACGCCCGCACGCTGCTGCTCGCCGCCTTCCGGCGGGACGGCACGGTCCTCGAACGGTACGCGGACGGGCTCGCGGCGGGCGTCGCCGGCGTCTGGCCCCGCGTCCGGGACCGCAGCCAGCCCCTGGTCGAGGCGGCGTCCATCGCCCTCGGCCTGCGCCTGACCCGCGAACTGCTGTGGGACCGGCTCGACGAGCGCGTACGCGGGCGGGCGGCCGCCTGGCTCACCGACGCGCTCACGGCGCGGCCCTGGCCGAACAACTGGGAACTGTTCCCCGTGACGGTCGGTGGGTTCCTCCAGGAGGTCGGCCATGAGACGGAGGCCTCCCGCGAGGTGATCGACCGCGGGCTGGAGCGCATCGAGGAGTGGTACGCCGGGGACGGGTGGTACACCGACGGGGACGGACGCAAGTTCGACCACTACAACGGCTGGGCGATGCATCTCTACCCGGTCCTGCACGCCTGGCTCGCCGGCGACCGCCGGCTGCTGGAGCTGTACGGCGGCCGGCTCGCCCGGTTTCTCGACGGCTACGCCCGCCTGTTCGGCGCCGACGGCGCCCCCATGCACCAGGGCCGCTCCCTCACCTACCGCTTCGCCGCCGCGGCCCCGCTGTGGCTGGGCGCGCTCACCGGCCACACCCCGCTCACCCCGGGGGAGACACGGCGGCTGGCCTCGGGCGCCCTCCGGTACTTCCTGGACCGGGGTGCGGTGGACGAACACGGACTGCTGACCCTGGGCTGGCACGGCCCCGACGAGGCGCTGGTGCAGAGGTACTCCGGTCCGGCCTCGCCGTACTGGGCCGGCAAGGGCTTCCTCGGGCTCCTTCTGCCCCCCGGCCACGAGGTCTGGACGGCGACCGAGGAACCGGGTCCGGCGGACCGGGACGACGCGGTGACGCCGGTCGGGCCGCCCAACTGGCTCGTGCAGTCCACGCGCTCGGACGGCGTGGTCCGGCTCCACAACCACGGCAGCGAGGACGCGCGCTACGACCCGTACTACACGCGGCTCGCCTACTCGACCGTGACGGCGCCCTCGGAGTCGTACGACAACAGCGTGATCGTCGGGGACGACGCGAGCCGGACGGACATCGTGCCGCTGGGCGCCGGGGAGGGCTGGGCGGCCTCCCGGCACACCGTCCGGGACGGGATCCGGGTCACCAGCCTGGTCGCCGCCGAGGGCGCGGTGGAGGTGCGCGCGCATCTGGTGGCGGGCGCGGCGGCCGGGACCCCGGTACGGGTCACGGGGTGGGCGGCCGAGGACGGCCTGCGCGCCGAACTCGTCCCGGCCGCCGGGCTCGACGACGCCCTCACCGGCACCATCACGGGCACCCCCGGACTGTTCGTCGCCCTCGCGCGCCTGACCGGGGAGACGGACCCGGAGCCGCTTGCGCGACTGGTCTCGGTGGACGTGCGTGACACCTACGAGCTGCACGTACGGTGGCGCTCCGGATCGACCGCGCGCTTCCGTTTCACGGTGCCGGACGAGGCGTCGGCAGTGTCGTCGTGGACGGTCACGGCCGGGTGAGACCGGGCGTCGTCGCCGGCCGCCTGTGCCGCGACAGTTCGGCCGGAGCCGAAGCGATCCCCGCCTAGCGTGCGGTCATGGCTCTCACGACCCCCTTCGCCGCACTCCACCACTCCGCTCACCCCCTGCTGCTCCCCAACGCCTGGGACCACGCCTCGGCCCGGGCGTTCGCGGCACAGGGCTTCGCGGCGGTCGGCACGACCAGCCTCGCGGTCGCCGCGGCCGCCGGGCTGCCCGACGGGGCCGCGGCGACCCGTGACGAGACGCTGCGGCTGGCCCTCACGCTGGGCCGGGGACCGTTCCTGCTCTCCGTCGACGCGGAGGGCGGATTCAGCGAGGATCCGGACGAGGTGGGGGAGTTCGCGCGGCAGCTGGCGGTCGTCGGTGCCGTCGGGGTCAACCTGGAGGACGGCCTCGGACCTGCCGCCCGGCACGCGGCGAAGATCGCCGCGGTCAAGTCGGCCGCGCCCGGTCTCTTCGTCAACGCCCGCACGGACACGTACTGGCTCGGCGCCGGCGACCGCCGCAAGGAGACGCTCACCCGTCTCGACGCCTACCAACAGGCGGGCGCGGACGGCGTCTTCGTTCCCGGACTGGCCGACCCCACCCGGATCGCCGCGCTCGTGAAGCACCTCGACGCGCCCCTCAACGTCCTCCACTCGCCCTCCGGCCCCACCCTCACCCAGCTCACCGACCTCGGCGTGCGCCGCGTCAGCCTCGGTTCGCTGCTCTACCGGCGCGCGCTGGGCGCGGCCCTGGAGGCCGTCGCGGAGGTACGGGAGGGCCGCACGCCCCACGGCCCGGCGCCGAGCTACGCCGAGGTGCAGGCGCTGAGCAACTGAGGCGGGCACGGCGGGCGGCGGCGCCTGCTCCAGGTCCCGCCGGTCTCGATGTCGTACGACAGGCGCTCACGGACTCCTGCGCAGACGCGGGCCGAACGGTCGATCCGGCGCCCCTACGGCTGCGGGGCGGAGCGTGCGGGCCAGTGCTCCAGGGCGATGTGCAGGGCGTCGACGGCCCGCTCCCAGGATGTCGCCAGGTCCCGTGGCGCGCCGAAGCCGCCGGAGGCCTCCAGCGCGCAGAAACCGTGGAAGCTGCTGCGCAACAGCCGTACGGCGTCGGTGAGATCGGGTTCCTCCAGGCCGTAGGCGCGGAGCATGCCGTAGGTGATCTCGGCGGTGCGGCGCATGGCGGGGGCGGCGGCGACCACATCCTGGTCGATGTGGACCTGGGTGGCGGCGTACCGGCCGGGATGGGCAAGCGCGTACTCCCGGTAGGCGCCCGCGAAGGCGGCCAGCGCGTCCTTGCCTGCCCGCCCCGCCACCGCCGCCGCGATCCGGTCGATCATCTCGCCGCCCGCCAGCAGTGCCATGCGGGTGCGCAGGTCCTGGAGACTGCGGACGTGCGAGTACAGGCTCGCGTCCTTGACACCGAAGCGCCGGGCCAGCGCGGAGAGGGTGACGTTGTCGAAGCCGACTTCGTCGGCGAGGTCGGCGGCGGCCGCGACGAGACGGCCGGCGGTGAGGCCTGCCCTGGCCACGGTCACCTCCTGTCCTCATTCCCGGATCCCGTCCGGACCTAGGAGCTTTAGGTTACTGCCTAGTGCTGCAAGGGAGGGGGAGGCGCCTCGAATCGGCTGTAAGTGCCGTTGTGCGAGGACCAGTTGAGGGGACCGCTGCGGGTGGGGGCGAGCATCCGTCCCCATGACGCCCGGTGAACACGCGGGGGTCGTGGAAAGTTCATCTGCTGCCTCGATTCTCCTCGGCACGGCGCAGGGGCGCCGCTGATCCAGGAGGCGCATCATGGGGCACAGCCACGGACCCGGGCATCACCACCACGGACACGACCACGACCACGAGCACACGGCTCTGCCGGCCGCGTTCGACACTGCCGTGCCCGACGACGCGCTGACCCCCGAACAGCGGTCCCGCCGCTCGCTGCTGCGCCGCGCCGGTCTGCTGGGCGCGGGCCTGGCCGCCGGCGGCGTGCTGTCGGGCGCCGCCGCCGCCACGGGTGCCGCGCCCGCTGCCGCCGCCCCCCGCAGCCGCCGCGGCAAGGGGTTCCTGTGGCTGGCCGGTGACCACCACATCCACACGCAGTACAGCAGCGACGGCAAGTACCGCGTCGTCGACCAGGTCCGCCAGGGCGCCAAGCACGGCATGGACTGGCTGGTCATCACCGACCACGGCAGCGCCACGCACGCCAAGATCGGTGTGGAGAAGGTCAACCCGGACATCCGGCAGGCCCGCGCCGCCTACGAGGACACCCTCGTCTTCCAGGGCCTGGAGTGGAACATCCCGGCCGCCGAGCACGGCACGGTGTTCGTGCACCCCGGCAGCAACGAGGTCTCCGTCCTCAAGCAGTTCGAGACCGACTACGACGGCAGCGTCAAGGGCGCCAGTGGCAACTCGCCCGCCAACGAGGCCCTGGCCGTCGCGGGCCTCGCCTTCCTCTCCGACCAGGTGAGGCGGCGCAAGGTCAAGGACGCGCTGATGCTCGCCAACCACCCGGCGCGGCGCGGCGTCGACTCCCCGCACGAGATCCGCGCCTGGCGGGACGCGACGCCCGCGAGCCACCAGATCGCCGTCGGCTTCGAGGGCGCGCCCGGCCACCAGGCCGCCGGCCTCCCGGCACCGCTCGGCATGGGCCGGGCCCGCGGCATCTACGACAACAACCCGAGCGCGGACTCCTTCGCCGGCTACCCGCTGGAGAGCTACCGCACCTGGGGCGGCTTCGACTGGATGACCGCCACCGTCGGCGGTCTGTGGGACAGCCTCCTCGCCGAGGGCAAGCCCTGGTGGATCACCGCCAACTCCGACTCCCACCAGGTCTACGCCGACACCGCGGCGCGCGGCGGCGGCGACTTCAACGCCAACGGCCGCTACGACGACCCGGTCTACGCCGGGAAGATCGACGTCAGCCAGGGCGACTACTGGCCCGGCTACTACAGCCGCACCCACGTCGGCGCCGACGGCTTCTCCTACGCCGCCGTCATGGACGGCATCCGCGCGGGCCGTATCTGGGTCGACCACGGCCAGCTCATCAGCGGCCTCGACGTCCGGGTCTCCGGCGGCAGCCGCTGGGCCACCCTCGGCGGCGCCCTGCACGTGCGCAAGGGTACGAAGGTCACGCTCACCGTGGACGTGGCCCTGGCCGGCGGCCCCAACTGGGCGGGCTTCCTCCCGGCCCTGGCCCGCGTCGACGTCATCCAGGGCGACGTGACCGGCGAGGTCTCCGACAAGGACACCTTCACCGCGCCCACCGCCAGGGTCGTCAAGTCCTACGAGGTCGACAGGTCCAGCGGCACCGTCCGCCTCACCTACGACCTCGGCAAGGTCGACCGCCCCGTCTACGTCCGGCTGCGCGGCACCGACGGCAACCGCGGCGCCGTCGGCGCCATGGGCCCGGCCGTCGACCCGGCGGGCCCGGCCCTCGACGTCGTCGGTGACGCCGACCCGTGGCTGGACCTGTGGTTCTACTCCAACCCGGTGTGGGTCCTGCCCTCGTGACGCCGTACGTCCTCACCGTCGACGCGGGCCTGAAGGACCTGCGCGGGACCGACCACCTCCTGCTCGCGCTGGCGGCCGAACTCGCCCTCCCCGAGAGCACGTTCGGCTGCACACACCTCGTACGTGACGAGCGGCCGCGCGTCGCGCTGTCCTTCGCGGTGGAGTCG
Organism: Streptomyces sp. NPDC052023; assembly: GCF_044548465.1. Lineage (NCBI taxonomy): Bacteria > Bacillati > Actinomycetota > Actinomycetes > Kitasatosporales > Streptomycetaceae > Streptomyces > Streptomyces sp. NPDC052023. The sequence continues at coordinate 277,135 of NZ_JBIUBW010000004.1, forward strand.
GAGGAGGTCCTGCTGACAACCCGGGAGGGGCTGACGGCAAGGGGCCACGTGGTGACGGACGGGGCCCCCGACGCGGCGGGCCGCGCCGTGCTCTACCCCGGCATGGCCCACCTCACCGGCACGCTGTCGATCGCGGAGCTGCTGTCCCGCTCCGCGATCGACAGCGTGACCGTCCTGGGCACCACGGGGCCACCCGCTGGGGAAACTCCCGTCGTCACCCGCGACCACGTGCGGCCCCAGTGGCAGGGAGGCGCACTGGTGCTCACCGTCCAGCCCGCGGCCGGGGGAACCCTGACGCCCTTCGAGGTACCGGACCCGACCCCCTGCTGCGCGGACCACTGAGGGCCGGCCTTCAGGCGGGCAGCGCGTCCAGCTCCTCACCGATCGCCTCGCGCAGGGCGAGGTGCCGCGGACCGAGCGCGTGCCGCTCGTCCGCCCAGTGGTCGCGCGGGTACAGCCACACCGGCAGGTGCACGCGATCGGCGGGTTCCCAGTCGAAGCGGGGCCAGACGTGGGCGTGCAGGAACGCGTCGGTGTTGCCGAGGATCTCCAGATTGACCCGGCGGAACGCCGGATCGAACCGCTTGCAGGCGCGTTCCACCGCCTCGCCCAGCCGGTCCATGTCGGAGAGGAACGCGAGCCGCCGCCGCCTCGGCAGCTGGGAGAGCCGGCCGATCGCCGGGTCGTCGCCGAGCAGCACCGAGTAGCCCGGCAGGAACTGCACATCACCGATGACCGCGAAGCCGGCGTCCAGGCGTCGCAGCACGGTCGGGTTCTCGCCGCGCAGTGCGCTGCCGATCCGGTCGCCGCGCCAGTCGGTCGTGGGAGTGTGCGGTTCGGTCATGGCCGTGAAGTGTACGAGGCCCGGGGTCACCCGGGGCCTCGTACCGTCGCTCAGCCGATCTCCGTGAAGACGAAGCCGAACGTGCTGGGCCGTGCGTGCAGCTGGTACTCGGGGAGGGGGCCGGGGCCGCACGACTGGGAGCCGATGCCCGTCTGACCGTGGTCCAGGTTGACCCACACCGTCCCGCCGGGCGTGAGGTCGGTCAGATGTGTGGCGGCGTCCAGCTGCTCGGTCGTCCAGCGCCGGGCGGTGAACCAGAACTCCGGGTCGCCGTCGATGCGCAGCCCGCCGAGTTCCGCCCGGCGGACGTCGGCGCGGGCGCCGTTCTCCTGCGGGTGGACGTAGGGGGTCTGCATCTCGTCGACCGTGGAGTGCCAGCGGCCCAGCATGGCGGCCGACCTGGTGTCGGGGTACGCCTCACCGGGGCCGCCGCCGAACCACGTCACCCGGTCGGCCGAGGAGAGGCCGAAGCGGATGCCGAGCCTGGGCAGGGGCATGGTCCAGTCGCCCTCGGGCGTCACGGAGACGGAGAGCCGCAACCGGGTTCCGTCGCTCGTCCAGCGGTACACCGTCCGCAGGGCGATCTCGGCGGCCGCGGGTGCCACCCGGGTGCGTACCGTCAGCGTGTCCTCGCCCGGCTCCACGCCGTCCAGCCGGTGTTGCATCCGGTGCAGGCCGAGCTTGCGCCAGCGCGGGGCGTGGCGGGCGTCGGGCTGCCAGGGGGCGCCGTTGTCGTTGTCGGTGGGGGCGCGCCAGACGTCGAGGCGCAGTGACGTCACCTCGATGTCGCCGATGGTGCGCAGCGCGCCCGTGCGGGCGTCGAAGGCGGCCGGGCCGAGCCGGATGAGCGGTCCGTCGGCGGTCGGCGGCGCCGTGGCGGCCGGTGCCGTGAACTCCCGCCTGACCACCGGAAGTTGCGCCCAGGCGACCACATGCCCCTGGTCGCCCCACGCCGTGTCCTCGGCCAGTAGCGCCTGCACCGTCCACTGCGTCTCCGCGCCGGCGGGAGCCTCGGGCGGTGCCGGCAGCTTCACGTCGGCCGACTCGCCCGGCGTGAGCGGCGGGACGGACAGCGGGCCGGACTCGGCCGTCTCGCCGTCCACCTGGAACGACCACTCGAAGGCCAGTGCGGACAGGTCGGCGAAGTCGTAGGCGTTGGTGACCCGCACCGCGCCGGACGGGCCGTCCCCCTCGATCCGGACCGGCTCGATGACCTTCTTGAAATCGACCAGGCCCGGCGAGGGCGTCCGGTCCGGGAAGACCAGCCCGTCGCACACGAAGTTCCCGTCGTGCAGTTCCTCGCCGAAGTCCCCGCCGTAGGCGAACCCCAGCTCCGGATGGGTGACACCGTGGTCGATCCACTCCCAGACGAAGCCGCCCTGGAGCCGCTCGTGCGACTCGAAGATCCGCTGGTAGTCGGCGAGACCGCCGGGGCCGTTGCCCATCGCGTGGCCGTACTCGCAGAGGACGAAGGGCAGCCCGCGGCGCTTGTGCGTGCCGCCGTCCAGGCCGCGGCCGATCCGCTCGACCTCGGCGTGATGGGTGTACATCCGGGAGTACACATCGGTGTCACGGCAGCCGGTGTCTCCCTCGTAGTGCACGAGGCGGGAGTCGTCACGGCCGTGGATCCACTCCGCCATCGCGGTCAGTCCGCGCCCCGTCCCGGCCTCGTTGCCGAGCGACCAGACGAGGACCGACGGGTGGTTCTTGTCCCGCTCGACCATACGGGCGGCGCGGTCCAGCAGGGCCGGGGTCCAGCGGTCGTCGTCGACGGGGTTGTCCCGCCAGGACTGCGCGGTGAAACCGTGCGTCTCCAGGTCGCACTCGTCCATCACCCACAGGCCGTACTCGTCGCACAGGTCGAGGAAGGCGGGGTGCGGCGGGTAGTGGGCGGTGCGGACCGCGTTGATGTTGTGCCGCTTCATCAGCAGCACGTCAGCGCGCACGGTCCCGGCGTCGAGGGCGCGGCCGCGCTCGGGGTGCCAGTCGTGCCGGTTGACGCCCTTGAAGAGGACCGGCCTTCCGTTGACCTTGATCAGACCGTCCTCGACGGTCACGGTGCGGAACCCGATGCGCAGGGGGACCCGCTCGCCCTCGGTGGCCAGTTCGCCGTCGTAGAGGCGCGGGGTCTCCGCGGTCCAGGGCTCCACGGCGACCGTGACCGGCTCGCCGGTGGCCACGTCGACGGACAGCTCCGGGACGGTGACCCGGCCGGGCACGTCGGCGTCGACACGCAGGGTGCCCTCGCCGGTGACGTGGTCGTAGGAGGCGTGGACGAAGAAGTCCCGGACGCCGTTCACGGGGCGGTGCAGCAGGGTGACGTCACGGAAGATGCCCGGCAGCCACCACTGGTCCTGGTCCTCCAGGTAGGAACCCGCCGACCACTGGTGCACCCGGACGGCGAGCACGTTGCCGGCCGGTTTCAGCAGCCTCCCGACCGCGAACTCGTGCGGCAGCCGGGAGCCCTTGAACTCGCCCAGCTCCGTGCCGTTGAGCCAGATCCGCGCACAGGACTCGACGCCGTCGAAGCGGAGGACCGCGTCACCGGAGTCCGGCCAGCCGGCCGGGAGGTCGAAGTGGCGGAGATGGTCGCCGGTCGGGTTGTCGGTGGGGACGCGCGGGGGGTCCACCGGAAAGGGGTAGCGGTGGTTGGTGTAGATGGGCGCCCCGTGCCCTTGGAGGACCCAGTGGCCGGGGACGGTGATCCCGGCCCAGCCCGTGGCGTCGTACCCGGGTCCGGCGAAGGAGTCGTCCTCGGCGTCGGCGGTGGGTGACAGCCGGAAGCGCCATTCGCCGTTCAGGGACACGCAGGGCGCGTCGGAGGAGAACCGGGCGCGGGGCGGGAGGCTTCCGCGACCCGGCGCGACGTCCTCGACGTAGCCGACGGCAGGTGTGGTGGTGCGCAGGGACATCGGTCTCCTAGGTAAGCCTTGGTGCCGGGGATTTCGGGTGAGGCACCTCCAGTTCCCTTCCCCGGCACGATCAGGTCCCCGTGGCCGTCCACCCGACCGGATGACGCGACAGCACGCCGGGAGGCTGCCGACGGCCGCATCCTCGCCGTGTCAGGGACCGGGACCCGGGCGGGTTCGCAAGGCGGCACCGAGGGCCGTCCGGGATCAGCCGCCCAGCACACCCCGTACAAAGGCGTTGGTGAACTTCCCCGCCGGATCCAGTTCCTCGACCAGCGACCGGAACTCCGGCAACCTCGGGAACCGCTCCCGCACCACCGCCCCCGGCATCGCGAAGACCTTCCCCCAGTGCGGCCGAGCCCCGAAAGACTCCAGTGCCTCCTCCACCCGTCGCACCACCGGCAGCACCACCGCCATGTCCGCGACCCAGGTGAAGTGCACCGCCACGCTGTCCCGCCCGTACGCGGGGCTCAGCCACTGCTCGTCGGCGGCCACCGTGCGCACCTCGCAGGTCTGCACGACCGGCGCCAGCACGGTACGGATCGCGTCGAGGGCGTGCAGCGCACCGGTCGCGCAGGACCGCGGCATCAGATACTCCGACTGCAGCTCCGCACCGCTGCTCGGGGTGAACTCCGCGCGGAAGTGGGGCAGTCGCTCATGCCAGGGTCCGGGGACGCCGAACTGCTCGGTGCAGTTCACCGCGGGCATCCCCGGCACCGGATGCAGCGCCCGCGTCGCGGGCGGGGCCCACGGGAAGGCGGGCATCGGCCGGTCGGTGCGGCGCTTGACCCACACCTGCCGGAAGCCCGGCGCACGCCAGTCCGTGAACAGGCTGACGCTGTACGCCGCCGCCATGACCTGCTCGAAGTCCAGTCCCTTCAGGGGAAGTTCGGTGAACACGTGCTGCTCGACCTCGAACGCCGGCTCGAGATCGAGGGTGAGCGCGGTGACCACCCCGAGCGCGCCGAGCGAGGTGACCGCGCCGCCGAACCGCTCCTCGCCCCGGCCGATCCTCACCGTCGCACCGTCTCCCGTGACCAGCTCGACCTCCCGCACCGCCACGGCCAGCGGCCCGTTGCCCACGCCCGAGCCGTGGGTGCCGGTCGCCACCGAACCGGCGACCGAGATGTGCGGCAGCGAGGCCATGTTGGCCAGGGCGAGGCCGTGTGCGTGGACCCGGCGGGCGAGTTCGGCGTAACGGACGCCGCCCGGGACCCGTACCGTGCGGGCCGCCGTGTCGACGTCGATCGCGGGCGGCAGGGCGTCCAGGGAGAGCAGCACGCCCCCGGGGCCCGGCTCGGCGATCTCGTTGAACGAGTGGCCGCTGCCCAGCACCCGCAGCCGCGCACCGCCCGCGACGAGCGAGCGCAGCGCGCCGAGCGTGGCCGGGCGGTGCAGCTCCTCGGCGCCGTAGGTGATGTTGCCCGCCCAGTTGGTCACGGTCCCGGTCATGCGGTCGCCTCTTCCCGACGAAACGTGTCAACGTCGGGGACCAGCACATCACCCGCTCCCGGCACCCGGGGGCCGGGGGCCGGATCCGGCCCCCGCGCGACGGGGGCGACCGACCTGACCAGGAGCGACAGGTCACCGGGAGGCGGCCGCCGGGCGGTGTCCGTTTCGTCCTTCTTCCAGGGCTCGTGCCGGACCCGGCTGCACGGTCCCGGAGGCGGGGGGCATACCGTGAGGAGTCGAACACCGCAGCAGGCCGTCGCAGGGAGGAGTCACGGGATGAGCAGCCGCACCGCGCTCGTCGAGGATCTGATGGAGCGCTTCCCGCACGTGCCGCGGGAAGCCGTCTTCAAGGAGGACCTGCTCCGGGGCGGTGTCGCCTTCGATCCCTCCGCGCTCAGCGACAACGAGGGCGGCGAGGTGAAGCCGAAGTCGTACTTCATCTTCTCCTTCGACCACGGCACCCTGCCCGAGCTGGGCGAGGCGGCGCTGCGCCGGCCGCCGGAGGAGATCATTCTCACCGGCGGCCCGTACGACCTGCGCCGCACGGTGGTGTCGGTGCGCGTGAACCCGGCCTCGCCCTACCGCGTCGCCGCCGGCGAGGACGGGCTGCTCGGCCTCTACCTCGACGGGCGGCGCATCGCCGACGTCGGTGTGCCGCCGATGCCGGAGTACTACCGGCACACGCTGTCCAACGGGAAGTCCGTCATGGAGGTGGCCCCCACCATCCAGTGGGGCTACCTGATCTACCTCACCGTCTTCCGGGTCTGCCAGTACTTCGGCGCCAAGGAGGAGTGCCAGTACTGCGACATCAATCACAACTGGCGCCAGCACAAGGCGGCCGGCCGGCCGTACACCGGGGTGAAGGACGTCGAGGAGGTCCTGGAGGCCCTGGAGATCATCGACCGGTACGACACCGCCAAGGCTTCCACCGCCTACACGCTCACCGGCGGCGCCATCACCAAGACCGTCTCCGGACGGGACGAGGCCGACTTCTACGGCCACTACGCCAAGGCCATCGAGGAGCGCTTCCCGGGCCGCTGGATCGGCAAGGTGGTGGCACAGGCCCTGCCGCGCGACGACGTCCAGCGCTTCAAGGACTACGGCGTGCAGATCTACCACCCGAACTACGAGGTGTGGGACGAGTACCTCTTCAAGATGTACTGCCCGGGCAAGGAGCGCTACGTCGGCCGCGACGAGTGGCACAGGCGGATCCTGGACTCGGCGGAGATCTTCGGCGCCCGCAACGTCATCCCCAACTTCGTGGCGGGCGTGGAGATGGCGGAGCCCTTCGGCTTCACGACCGTCGACGAGGCCATCGCCTCGACCACCGAGGGCCTGCGGTTCTTCATGTCGCACGGCATCACGCCCCGGTTCACCACCTGGTGCCCCGAGCCCACCACCCCGCTCGGCAAGGCCAACCCGCAGGGCGCGCCGCTGGAGTACCACATCCGGCTGCTGGAGGCCTACCGCGCCACCATGGACGACTTCGGTCTCACCTCCCCGCCCGGCTACGGCCCGCCCGGGCCCGGCCAGGCGGTCTTCTCCGTCAGCTCCTTCATGGACAGCCTCCCGGCCAGTCAGGAGCCGCAGGAGCAGCGGACGGCACAGCAGGCGTCCCCTACGGCGGCACGGTAAGAAAGGCACTCGGCCCGCTGAATCCCCCAGGGCCCGGTCGCGCTCGTCCGCGACCGGGCCCTCGCGGCGTTCTGCATACCTCGCTTGTCAGTTGTGTCGAAACCGTGAAAGGCTCTTGCCCTGCCCGAGGTTTCCCCACAACTCCCCATGTTCCCACAGGGAGTTGACCTCGCCCGACGCAGGAGACCCATGCCCGACCTGCCGACCCCTCAGGACGCCACCGAGGCGGCGCTGTTCTCCGAGTACTGGGACACGGTGCTGTCCTACGCCGACCTGTGCACGGCCGGATCCGCGGCCGCGACCGCACTCGCCCGGGAGGCGTTCGCCCGCGGGATACGCGAGGCCCGCACCGCCCGGTCCGGACCGGACCGCAACGCCGGCCGGCGCCCGCCCCGGCAACCCCGGCTGCCCCGAATAGCGTTGCTCCTGACGGCCGTTCGCGCCACCGCGGCCGACTGGGAGGCGCAGGGCCAGGGCCACCGGCTCGACCCAGAGCTGCGACTGTGGCTCAACTCCGAGGGGGCCGCCCGCCACACCGGCCCCCCGCTGCGCCGCCCGCTGGCGCTGCGCGCCCTGCGTGACATGCAGGGCCCCGACGCCGAACTGCTGTGGCTGGCCGAGGTGGAGGCCCTCCCGCTGCCCTTGGTCGCCCGCCGCCTCGGCCTCGACCCGAGCGGCGTCGGTGGCGAACTCACCGATGTGCGCGGCCTGTTCCGGGACCGCTGCCTGCGCAACCACCTCGACACGCCGATGGATCCGCAGTGCCGCAGCTACGCCCGGCTCCTCGACGCCGTCACCCGCTCGCCGGTCGCCGACACCCCCGACGACCTCTCCCGGCACCTCGCCCGCTGCGTGCTCTGCGCCGAGGCCGCGGCCTGTCTGCGCCTGCACGGCGGCGGCCTTCCCGGCGCCCTCGCCGGCGGCGTCATCGGCTGGGGAGGCCTCGCCTACCTGGAGCGCCGCCGCAGGGCCGCGGAGGTACGCCTCGGCGCGGGCCGCCCCGGCACCCCCGACCCCGACGACGCGGCCCCCGCCGGTGCCGGCAGGGCGCGGCTGCTGCGCGGCGGCCTGCTCGTCGCCGCCGTCCTCGTCTCCCTGCTCGCTCTCGCCGTCACCCTGATGCCGCAGGGCGGCACCGGCGACGGCTCCGCGCCCCCGGCCGTCCCCACCGACCGCCGCCCGGTGGCCGCGCCCCGCCCGTCCCCGCCGGCCGTCACCCGTGCCCCCTCCGCGCCGGCGTCACCGGCCCCCGAGCCGGGCGCGGAGACCTCCGCCCCACCGTCCGGGCGCGCGGGCGCAGACCCGGAACCCCAGGGCTCGGCCACCACCGCGGCGCGGACCCGGCCGGTGCCCGGCGCGAGCGTCCGGCCGTCCTGCCATGTCACCTACGAACTCGTCGGCCAGTGGCCCGACGGCTTCCAGGCCCAGGTCACCGTCACCACCGAACGCCCCCTCGACGACTGGCGGGTCGCCTGGACCTTCCGGGACGGCCAGCGGGTCGGCCAGATGTGGGACGCGAGCGCCGGCCAGGACGGCTCCCGCGTCACCGCCACCGCCGCCGCCTACAACCGCACCGTCGCGGCCGGCGGCAGCCTCGCCTTCGGCTTCCTCGCCTCCTGGCGCGGCACCAACTCACCGGCCTACGACTTCACGCTGAACGGGCGGGAGTGCGCACGCGCCTGAGGGGGACGGCGGTGCGGAAAACGCGTTGACGGGCCACCGAGGGGCCCCGTTAGAGTGAGGGCGCAACTGGCCGTGGCCCCCGTGCCGCCGCCGTCCCGCCGCGTATCCGGAGAGGAGGTGCCGACCCGATGACTGTCGCTGCGCCGGGCGCTGCCCGCCTTCAGAAGCTCATCAAGTCCACCTCCGTGGCCGCCGGCTGACACACACTCCACACTTCGCGCCCGTCGTCCGTACGCGCGCCCGCCGGGGCCACCCTTGTGAAGGGTCTCCCTGTTGTCCTCCACCTCTGTTTTCGCCGCGCTCGCTCCCTACGGCTGGGACGACGCGTGGGCGGCCGAGTTCGCCCCCTACGACTCCGAGGGGATGCTGCCCGGGCGGGTGGTCCGGGTCGACCGCGGTCAGTGCGACGTGGCCACCGCCGCCGGCACGCTGCGGGCGGACACCGCCTTCGTCACACCGCACGACCCGCTGCGGGTCGTGTGCACCGGCGACTGGGTCGCCGTCGAACCCGCGGGCAATCCCCGCTACGTACGGACGTATCTGCCGCGCCGTACCGCCTTCGTACGCTCCACCTCCTCCAAGCGGTCCGAGGGGCAGATCCTCGCCGCGAACGTCGACCACGCGATCGTCGCCGTGTCGCCGGCCGCCGAACTCGACCTCGGCCGCATCGAACGCTTCCTGGCCCTGGCCTGGGAGTCGGGCGCGCAGCCGGTGGTCGTGCTGACCAAGGCCGACCTGGTGCCGGACGCGGTGACGCTGTCGCATCTCGTCCAGGACGTGGAGACGACGGCGCCGGGCGTGCCGGTGCTGGCGGTCAGCGCCGTCGGCGGGGACGGGCTGGACGTCCTTGCCGCCGTCGTCGCCGGGGGGACCTCCGTCCTGCTCGGGCAGTCCGGCGCGGGCAAGTCGACGCTCGCCAACGCGCTGCTCGGACAGGACGTGATGGAGGTGCAGGCCATCCGGGACGCCGACGGGAAGGGGCGGCACACGACCACCACGCGCAACCTGCTGCCGCTGCCCGGCGGCGGTGTCCTGATCGACACACCGGGGCTGCGCGGCGTGGGGCTCTGGGACGCCGGTACCGGGGTCGGGCAGGTGTTCGCGGAGATCGAGGAGCTGGCGGCGGACTGCCGGTTCCACGACTGCGCCCATGAGTCCGAGCCGGGCTGCGCGGTGCTGGCCGCGATCGACTCGGGTGAACTGCCCGTGCGGCGGCTGGAGAGCTATCGCAAGCTGCTCCGCGAGAACCAGTGGATCGTGGCCAAGACCGACGCCCGGCTCCGGGCGGAGATCCGCAAGGACTGGAAGCGCAAGGGCGCCGAGGGGCGGGCCGCGATGGAGGCCAAGCGGGGGCACCGGCGGTAGGACGTGTCCGGGGCGGGCACGGGTGGGGGCACCGGCCGGTGCCCGGCGGCGCCGCCGCGACCACCCGTGCCCGGTCCGCCCGCCCACGGGGAACTCGTCCCACGTCACACAGCAGGGCGTCCGAATTCCGCCAGCCGCACCCCTGCCCAGGGCGCAGACTGGACAGCGTGATGGACGAAGACACCAGGTACGAGGCCGTGCGCAGCAGGGACGCCCGGTTCGACGGCGAGTTCTTCTTCGCGGTCGAGACCACCGGCATCTACTGCCGCGGCCCAGCTGCCCCGCCGTCACCCCCAAGCGCCCCAACGTGCGGTTCTTCGCGACGGCCGCCGCCGCGCAGACAGCGGGCTTCCGGGCCTGCCGGCGGTGCCGTCCGGACGCCGTGCCGGGTTCCGCCGAGTGGAACGTCCGGGCCGATGTCGTGGGCCGCGCCATGCGGCTGATCGGCGACGGCGTCGTGGACCGGGAGGGCGTCGCCGGGCTCGCCACGCGGCTCGGATACAGCGCCCGGCAGGTGCAGCGGCAGCTCACCACGGAGCTGGGTGCCGGGCCCGTCGCCCTCGCCCGGGCCCAGCGGGCGCACACCGCGCGCGTGCTGATCCAGACCACCGGTCTGCCCATCACGCAGATCGCGTTCGCGGCCGGATTCGCCAGCGTGCGGCAGTTCAACGACACCATGCGCGAGGTGTACGCCTCCACCCCGAGCGAACTGCGGGCCGCCGCGCCCAGGGGACGTACCGCCCGGCGGGCGGACGCACCGAGCGCCGGGATCCCGCTGCGGCTCGCGCACCGGGGGCCGTATCACGCGGGTGCCGTCTTCGACCTGCTGGCGCGCGAGGCGGTGCCCGGCGTGGAGGAGGTGAGCGGCACGCCCGGCCGGCGCACCTACCGGCGCACCCTCCGGCTGCCGTACGGCACCGGCATCGTCGCCGTCGACGAGCGCACCGGCAGCTCCGGCTCCGCCACCCACCCGGGCGGCTGGCTCGACGCCCGGATGCACCTCACCGACCAGCGGGACCTCACCACCGCCGTGCAGCGGCTGCGGCGGCTGCTCGACCTCGACGCCGACCCGTACGCCGTCGACGGGCGGCTCGGCGCCGATCCGAGGCTCGCGCCCCTGGTCGCCGCGCGGCCCGGGCTGCGGTCACCCGGCGCCGCGGACCCGGAGGAGCTTGCGGTGCGGGCACTGGTGGGGCGGCCGGCGGCGGAGCGGCTGGTACGGCGGTACGGCAAGGCACTCGACGCGCCCTGCGGCACCCTGACCCACCTCTTCCCCGAACCGGCCGTCCTCGCCGGCGCCGAACCCGAGGGCGCCCTGGGCACGCTCACCACGGCCCTCGCCGACGGCGTCGTACGCCTCGATCCGGGCGCGGACCGGGACGACGCGCAGGCCGCCCTGCTCGCCCTGCCCGGCCTCGGCGCCACCACCGTCGCCGTCATCCGCACCCGCGCCCTGGGCGACCCGGACGTCGCCCCGCCCGGCGTGGACGTTCCCGTCAGCTGGCGCCCCTGGCGCTCGTATGCCGTACAGCACCTGCGCACCGCAGGGGAGTTGGAGTTCCCGTGAGCATCACCGCCCGTACCCTCGTGACCGAGACCCACTGGACCACCGTCGGCAGCCCGCTCGGTGAGCTCCTGCTCACCGCCGACCAGGACGGCACCCTCACCTCCCTCTCCGTGCCCGGACAGAAGGGCGGGCGGACCGTCCAGGACGGCTGGCTGCACGATCCCGCGCTGTTCCGCGAGGCGCGGGAGCAGCTCGCCGCGTACTTCGCCGGGGAGCTGACGCAGTTCCGGCTGCGGTGGCGTACCGACGGGACGCCGTTCCGGCAGCGGGTGTGGGACGCGATCGAGTCCCTGCCCTACGGCGCGACCACCACGTACGGTGAGATCGCCGCACGGATCGGCGCCCCCCGCGCCGCCGTACGGGCCGTCGGTGGGGCGATCGGCGCCAACCCGCTGCTGGTCCTGCGCCCCTGTCACCGGATCATCGGCGCCGGCGGCTCGCTGACCGGCTACGCGGGCGGCCTGGACCGCAAGGTGCGGCTGCTCACGCTGGAGGGCGCGCTGCCGCCCGTGGGTGCCGCCGGTTAACCGATTGAACCGTCTGCCGCCCACGTGGTTCCGTGGGCGGCATGGTGCCGACCGATCGACTCGCGGCCTTCGCCGCCATGTCGTTCCTGCTGATCGTGGTCCCCGGACCGAGTGTGCTCTTCGTGGTCGGGCGGGCCCTGGCGCAGGGGCGCCGGGCTGCGCTGACCACCGTCGTCGGCAACACCATGGGGGCATACGCCGCCGTGGTCGCCGTGGCGTTCGGCGTGGGCGCCGTGGTGGAGCGGTCGGCCCTGGTCTTCATGGCGCTGAAGCTCGCGGGCGCCGCCTATCTGGTCCACCTGGGCGTCCGCGCGATACGCGGGCGGCACGCGCTGCGGGCGGCGTTCGGCCGGCCGGAACCCGGCCATGGCGGACTGCGCACGCTGTGGGAGGGGTTCGCCGTCGGGGTGACCAACCCGAAGACGATCGTGTTCTTCGCCGCCGTGCTGCCCCAGTTCGTCGACCGCGCGCAAGGGCACGTCGCCGCGCAGATGCTGCTGCTCGGCCTGGTCTTCAACCTCATCGCCGTGGCCTGCGACAGCGTCTGGGGGCTGGCCGCGGCCGGTGCGCGCGACTGGTTCGCCCGCTCCCCGGGACGGCTCGCGGCCATCGGCGGCGCCGGCGGCCTGACCATGATCGGCCTGGGCGTGACGGTCGCGGTGACCGGCCGCAAGGACTGAACGCTCCGAGGCCCCGGCGGGCCGGTCAGCCCCAGATCACGACGCCCAGCCAGGCGCCCATGATCAGCTGGCAGGTGAACAGCTCCGCCAGCACGCTCCAGCCCCCCGAGCGCATCGCCGTGCGCAGCGCTGCCCAGGCCTCGCCGTGGCGGCCGAGCCGGAGACGTTCGCAGAGGTAGATGCCGGCCATGAAGCCGGGGACGGCGCCGACGACCGGTACGACGACGAAGCCGGCGACCGAGCCGAGTCCGGCGTACACCGCCATCCGGGGCGTCGCGCCGCTCTCCCGGAGCCTGCGGGGCGGCAGGGCCCAGCGCGCCACCTGTGCCAGGAACAGCGCGACGGTGGCGCCGACCAGCAGGAACCAGGCGGCCGGCCGCGGGTCCTGCAGCGCCCACCACATCACCGCCGCCCACACCAGCCACGACCCCGGAACGCCGGGCACCAGCACTCCGCACAGGCCGGCCGCCATCAGCAGGCCGGTCAGCAGGAGCTGCCACACTCCCATCTGCCCAGCGTGCCGGAGCCCGCGGAAGCTCGCAGGTCGCACGTGCGGGCCAGCAGCAGGAAACGATCTCCAGGACGGTGCCGTCGGGATCCTCGTGGCACTCGGTGACGCCGGAGTCGCCGCACCGCAGCGGCAGTGCCTCCCGCCACACCGGCTCGAACAGGCCGGTTACTTGTACCTCCTCGCCCCGCCCGAGCGCCAGCTCGGTCAGGCCGCCCGGCTGGTCCAGCGCCGCCCGCTCGACCACGACCCGACAGCGCGCGGCTGCCTGTTCGGAGACGGCGGCCGCCCCGGTCACCACCTCGACCAGGTCGTGCACGGCCGGTTCGGCCCCCGCCGCCCGGAACTTCTCGGCGAGCAGCGCGGCCGCCGGCTCCACCTGTACCAGTTCGTGCCGGCGCCGGGTGAGCAGCGCGCCCAGCGCCACGCCGGGCGGGGCGGCCACCCAGTGGCCGGGCCGGGCGGACGACCGGGCGGCGAGGCCGTGCCGTTCCAGGCTGCGCGGCGCGCGCTCGGTGTCGTGCTCGCCGAGGGCCGGCCGCCGGGCCGGTTCGGGCACTTCGGCGGCGCCCACCGCCACCGGCGCGCGGTACGCAGACTCGTGCGTCCCGTCCAGCCCTGTCGCCGCCGGCACCGGCTGTCGCGCCTCCCCGGAATCCGGACCCCGCGGACCGCCCGTGGCGCAAACAGGCCACGGCGCAAAACCGCCACGGCACATCATCGCCGTACCGCGCGTAACTCTGCCAAGGTGGGGCCACCGGCGCCGACGGGTACCGGGTCTTTCGCGTCGCCGGGCGGTTCTCCCGTGGGGGGTGGAGCCGTCCGGCGGCCTTTTCGAACTCATGTACGGCACTTCCCGCCGCGGCCTGCGTACTTCGCACCCGACACCCGTACGACACCTCACCCGGACACGCCGCGTGAACGCGGGCGTCGCGCCGCATTTTCCCGACGCCCCGTTTTCATCCGGCCCCCGCGGTGGACAATTGGGGGCATGAGCCAGCAGGGGGGAAGGCCCGCCGGTCACTCCGACGACTGGTGGGGGCAGCTGTACGACGACACCACCGAGGACACGGGCCCCACACGCACGCCCGAGTCGCTCGACGACCGCTTCGCCTCGGCGTCCGGCGCGGTGACCGCACCGCCGGGCGCTCCGGGCGGCTTACCGGCGCCGCGCGGCGGCCCACGCGCCGCCGGCCCGGACGCCACGCCCCGCGCCGACGGCACCGGCCCCGCGTCCCGTGACGCCGGGCCGGTCCCCTCCGTACGAACCCCACCGCCTCCCACGGGCCCCACCACCTCGGCCACCGGCGCCCCCGCGCCCACCTTCACGGAGCCGCCCCCACCGCCTGTGCCGCCCCCACCCGCCCCGCCCCGCCCGAACCCGGTCACCCCCACCCCTCTCCACCACGTGGGCTCCGGCCCGCCCACCTACGAACCCGAACCCACCGCCCTCCCGCCCGCCGACCCCGACGACCTCGGCGGCCTGGTTGCCGACACCGTCCTGGACGGCGCCCACTACGGCGCCTGCACCCTGCGCGCGGCCTCGGTGCGCGGGGACTCCGCGCGGTACCGGGGCGAACCACGCCGCGACGCCCTGTTCACCGCTCGGTTCGGCACCGGCGACACCGCGCTCGTGCTGGTCGCCATGGCCACCGGCGCCCGGGCCACCGCCGGGGCGCACCGTGCCGCGGCCGAGGTGTGCCAGTGGATCGGGCGGGCGGTAGGACGCAGCCAGGCACGGCTCGCCGAGGACATACGAGCCGGCCGGCGCGGCGACCTGAAGTCCGGCCTGCACCGGCTCACCGACCGCAGCCTCGGCAGACTCCGCGCCAGCGCCGCCGAACAGGGCCTGCGGCCCGACGAGTACGCCGCCACGCTGCGCTGTCTGCTCCTGCCCGCCGACCCCGGTTGCCGTACCCGCGTGTTCTTCGGCGTCGGAGCCGGTGGCCTGTTCCGGCTGCGGGACGGCGCGTGGCAGGACATCGAACCGCAGGCCGGCGAGATCACCGGCGAGCCGGTCCTCAGCTTCGGCTCACCGCCGGCCGAGACCCGCGCCGGCGACCGGCTCACCATGGACCTCGGCATACCGACCCCGCCGAGCCCCTACGAACCGGCCCCCGAACCGCCCCGTGAACCCTTCCGCTTCCGCGCCTCCGTCGCCCGGCCGGGCGACACGCTCCTGATGTGCACCTCAGGCCTCGCGGAGCCGCTGCGCGGCGAACCGGAACTGCCCGCGCATCTGCGCGAGCGGTGGTCGTCCCCGCAGCCGCCGGGCCTCGCCGCGTTTCTCGCCGACACCCAGGTCCGGGTGAAGGGCTACGCCGACGACCGTACGGCGGCGGCCGTGTGGGAGGCGTGAGGGCGAACCCTGTGGATTGATGGACCCAAGGAGTGCCGAAGGGGTGCATCGAGCCATGGCCAAACAGAACGTCGCCGAACAGTTCGTCGACATCCTCGCCCGCGCCGGAGTCAAGCGCCTGTACGGCGTCGTCGGCGACAGCCTCAACCCGGTCGTCGACGCGGTCCGCCGCAACTCCGCCATCGACTGGATCCACGTCCGGCACGAGGAGACCGCCGCCTTCGCGGCCGGCGCGGAGGCGCAGATCACCGGGAATCTGGCGGCCTGCGCCGGCTCCTGCGGGCCCGGCAACCTGCACCTCATCAACGGCCTCTACGACGCCCACCGCTCCATGGCCCCGGTCCTCGCCCTCGCCTCGCACATCCCCTCCGGCGAGATCGGCCTCGGCTACTTCCAGGAGACCCACCCCGACCGGCTGTTCCAGGAGTGCAGCCACTACAGCGAGATGATCTCCAGTCCGCAGCAGATGCCGAGGCTCCTGCAGACCGCGATCCAGCACGCGATCGGGCAGGGCGGCGTCAGTGTCGTCACCCTGCCGGGCGACGTCGCCGACCGGCCCGCCCCCGACAGGGCACCCGAGAGCGCGCTGGTCACCTCCCGGCCCACCGTACGGCCCGGTGACGCCGAGATCGACCGCCTGGTCGAACTCATCGACGGGGCCGAGAAGGTCACGCTGTTCTGCGGCAGTGGCACGGCCGGGGCGCACGCCGAGGTGATGGAGTTCGCCGAGAAGATCAAGTCCCCGGTCGGGCACGCCCTGCGCGGCAAGGAGTGGATCCAGTACGACAACAAGTTCGACGTCGGGATGAGCGGGCTCCTCGGCTACGGAGCCGCCTACGAGGCCACTCACGAGTGCGACCTGCTGCTCCTGCTCGGCACCGACTTCCCCTACAACGCCTTTCTCCCCGACGACGTGCGGATCGCCCAGGTCGACGTGCGTCCCGAACACCTCGGCCGGCGCTCCAAACTGGACCTCGCCGTCTGGGGCGACGTCCGCGAGACGCTGCGCTGTCTCATCCCGCGCGTGCGGACCAAGACGAACCGCCGCTTCCTGGACAAGATGCTCAAGAAGCACGCGGAGGCGCTGGAGGGGGTGGTCAAGGCGTACACCAGAAAGGTCGACAAGCACGTCCCGGTCCACCCCGAGTACGTGGCGGCCGTGCTGGACGAACTCGCCGACGAGGACGCCGTGTTCACCGTGGACACCGGCATGTGCAACGTCTGGGCCGCCCGCTACATCTCACCGAACGGCCGGCGCCGCGTCATCGGTTCCTTCTCCCACGGCTCGATGGCGAACGCGCTGCCGATGGCGATCGGCGCCCAGTTCACCGACCCCGGCCGGCAGGTCGTGTCGATGTCGGGGGACGGCGGATTCACCATGCTGATGGGGGACTTCCTGACCCTCGTGCAGTACGACCTGCCGGTGAAGGTCGTACTGTTCAACAACTCCTCGCTCGGCATGGTCGAGCTGGAGATGATGGTCGCCGGGCTGCCTTCGTACGGCACGGCCAACACCAACCCCGACTTCGCCGCCGTCGCCCGCGCCTGCGGTGCCTACGGCGTCCGCGTCGAGAAGCCCAAGCAGCTCGCCGGCGCCCTGAAGGACGCCTTCCGCCACAAGGGCCCCGCCCTTGTCGACGTCGTCACCGACCCCAACGCGCTGTCCATCCCGCCGAAGATCAAGGCCGAGATGGTGACCGGGTTCGCCCTGTCCGCCTCGAAGATCGTGCTGGACGGCGGCGTCGGCCGCATGCTCCAGCTGGCCCGCTCCAACCTCCGCAACGTGCCCCGGCCCTAGAGGTACCCGGGGCCGCGGCGTCGCGGGGTCCGGCACACGTCCGCCGCCTACTCGGCGTACGGCGTCCAGCGGCGTGCCGAGGTGTCGTACGCGTACCGGGGCAGGTCCTCGACGGCGGTCGTGCGGAACGGACGGCCGCCGTCGTCGATGCGGACCGTGCCGCTACGGCCCTGGGAGGACCAGTCCAGCTCCAGGTACCACGAGCAGTCGCACTTCTGGGTGCGGGCGTTGACCAGGAGGACCTCCGGGTCCTCGGCGGAGACGCGGTAGGGCAGGGGCACCGCCGGCAGCGGGTCGCCCGCGTCGTTGCCGGGCATCGGGCGGGCCAGCGGCCGGCCGGCGTCGAGGTTCACGGCGAAGTGGCGAGGCGTCAGCGCGCCGCCGCAGCCCTGGTCCATGGCGTACGCCGTGCCGGGCGCCGGGTCGCCGCGGCCGACCACGCGGACGCGCAGCGCCTCCAGGACGACGGCCGTGGACGTCCTGCCCTGCACGGAGACGCGGATGTTCGTCTCCCGCCCGTGCACGGCGTCCTGTGCCGCCGCCCATGCACCGGCGTCCTGCGGAGCCGGGGGCGGCGGGACCCGGTCGGGCGGCCTGCGGATGACGTAGTCGTGCCCGCAGCCGAGCGCCCACGCCTGAGAGTCGGCGGTCCAGGCCAGCGGAGCGGGAACGGCCGCTGGACGGGCGGACCGCGCCTCCTCGCCGCCCTCGCCGCCCTCGTCGTCCGGGCGCAGGGCTACAAGAGCGGCGACGACGACGGAGGCGAGACCGGCGGCGAGGGCCAGGCGGCGCGGGTGGTACCAGGGGCGGTGCCCTGCGCGGTCCGGGGGGAGCTCCGGTACGGGGGCGTGGCCCGTGTCCGGCGGTGGTTCCTGCCCGGGGTCCGGTCCCCGTCCGCCGTCCTCCGCCGGGCGCTCGTGCGCCGCAGTCGCGCACGCCTGGGACTCGCCCCCTCGGCTCCGGTCCTCCTCCCGCACAGGGGCCGCCTGCCGTGCGGTGTGCCGCTGACGTGCCGCGGTCGCGAGGAGCCAGCGCCGGTGGAGGTCCAGGCGCTCCTCCGGGGTGGCGCCGCACAGGGCGGCGAAGCGTTCGACCGGAGCGAAGTCGAGCGGGACCGTGTCACCGGCGCAGTAGCGGTGCAGCGTCGAGGTGTTCATGCCGAGGCGCCGGGCCAGCGAGCCGTAGCTGCGGTCGGTGCGCCCCTTGAAGCGCCGCAGCAGCGCCGCGAACTCCTCGATGTCGTCGTGTGCCGGCACCGGCCCCCCCTCCCGGCCCGGGACGGCATCCCAGGCACCTACATATCTGCACGTCAGCCATGCTGGGATGGTTCCACCGTGCTGGATGCCGCGCCGGCTGTTGCGGCTGCCGGCAGGGACCGCCGATGCTCGTGGTGTCGCTTCGGGCACCGCCGGACCGGCCTCCCGGCACCGGGCGACACCTTTCCGTTCACACGACACCTTCACGGGGGAGACCCATGTCGCACCGCATCCGAGCCGGCGCGCTCACCGCACTCGTCGTCGCCGGGCTCACCGCGCTCACGGCCCTCGCCGCACCGGCGGGGGCCACCGCGCCGGCCACCCGGCCGCCCGCCTTCCTCTCGGCGTCCGAACTGCCGCCGCACCCCTCGTCCACCTGGACCGCCGGCAAGGTCACCGACGGGGTGCCGCAGGAACTGGGCCTCTGCCTCGCCGACGTCTTCCCCGGGTACGACTCCCGCTACCGCGAGTTCCGCACCGACCTCGACACCAGCGCCCGCCAGCTCACCATCGTCACGGGCAGCGCCGTGAAGGCCAAGGCGCTGGCCGACCGGATGAACCAGGAGATCCGCAGCTGCCCGGACCGCATCGAGGAGGACCCGGAGAGCGGTGCCGCGCACCGCGACTACGGCACCGTGCGGGTCGAGGAGGGTGCCCGCGTGCACGGTCTGCACACCTGGACGTCCTGGGGTGCCACCGATGTCCGTCTGCTGTCGGTGGGCCGTGACGGCCGGACCGTCACCGTCGTGGACTGGTCGCAGCTCGGCGACTTCACCGACGCCCCGGTCCGCGACTTCAAGAAGACGACCGGCACCGCCGTCGGCAAGCTGTACTGACCGCACGGGCCCGGCGCGCAGCGGCGGCCCCCTCTCCCACGGGGGTGGGGAGGGCGGCCGCCGTGCTGTGCCGCCGACCGCACCGATCCAGCCAGTCTCGCCGGCCGCGGCACGGCTTCCGTACGGCGGCCGGGGAGCGGATGCCGAGAACCGGCGGCCCCACGCGCTTCCCGGCTACGGCCGGATCGGCAGCGCCGGGTGGGTAGTCGGGGCGATCCGGAGCGGCCCGTACCGCGCCGGGCGCGCGGGCGGCGGCCGGGTGGGGCGCCCGTGGCGGTGACAACCGTGGCCGAACACCCGGTCGTTGACAATTCCACATGACTGCCCCCGTGCCCATCGGGCAAGGATCCCCGTGAACGTGTTCGAGCAGGAGGGGAACCGACATCGGCACGCGGGCGGGGGACATGAAGAGGCAGGCACGAGGGGGCGGTCCCACGGCGTTCGGGGCCTTCTCGGCGGGAACGGTGCAGGACGCGGCCGACGGCGCCACCGAGCAGGCACAGGCGCAGCACCTGAGGCGCAGACTCGGGCGGGCGGACCTGAGGGCCGTCCCCGAGGCGCGCAGAGAGCTGCGCCACCTGCTACGGGACTGGGGACGGCCCGGCAGGGCGGAGATAGCGGAACTGCTCACCAGCGAACTCGTCACCAACGCGATCGTCCACACGGATCACGAGGCGGTCCTGACGGCCACCGTCGGGCCGCACGGGCTGCGGGTGGAGGTACGGGACTACGTCTCCCGCAGGCCCCGGCCGCGGGTGGCGGAACCCGACGAGAACACGCACGGCAGGGGGCTGGTGCTGGTGGAGTCCCTCGCGGACGCGTGGGGCGTACGGCCGCACGAGGTGGGGAAGTCGGTGTGGTTCGAACTCGAGGCGGACGCGGACGCCGCCTGAACGACCCGGGGTGCGGCCCGCGCGGGACCGCACCCCGTCCGGTGCTGTCCGGTCCTAGCCGAACTGCTGCTCCAGGTCCTTCAGCTTGCGCTCGAGGGAGTCGAGGCGGGGGAGGGCCATGGTGTCGTCCTCCGCGGTGAGGTCGACCGTGACCGGTTCGGTGCCCTTGCGGACGGGCTGGAGCGAGGGCCGGGTACGGACGGGCAGCTCCGGGGCGGCTATGGCAGGCTCCGTGGAGAGGCGCTCGGCGCTGCCCTGCTCCACGGCCGGCAACTCCACCTGCCGGCCGCCGCCGCGCCCGGGGAAGCCGCGCCCGTGGCCCCGGCTGATCGCCTTGAGCTGGGCCCGCTCCAGCCGCTCCTGCTCACGCCGCCGCAGCCGCGCCTGCTCCTTCTGCCGCTTGTCCTCGCGGACCTCGTCGACCGCCTCGTCGAGGGTGCGGACACCTTCCAGAAGCATCAGCGACCAGGCCTTGTACGTCTCACGCGGGGCCCGCATCCAGCGGACGATGCGGATCTGCGGCAGCGGTCGCGGAATCAGGCCCTGCTCGCGCAGCGCCGCCCGGCGGGTCTGCTTCAGGGCTCGGTCGAACAGGACCGCCGCCGAGAGGGACATGCCCGCGAAGAAGTGGGGGGCGCCGTCGTGGCCGAGGCCGCGAGGGGCGTGCACCCAGTTGAACCAGGCCGCCGCGCCCGCGAAGGTCCACACGAGTATCCGGGAGCCGAGCGCCGCGTCACCGTGGCTGGCCTCCCGCACCGCGAGCACCGAGCAGAACATCGCCGCGCCGTCGAGGCCGAACGGCACCAGGTACTCCCAGCCGCCGGAGAGGCCGAGGTTCTGCTGGCCGAAGCCGACCAGGCCCTTGAAGGAGAGTGCCGCGGCGACGGCGGCACAGCAGAAGAGGAGTACATAGGAAGCGGTGCCGTATATGGCTTCCTTGCGCCTGCGGCGCTCCTCCATACGCTCCCACGAGTCGTCCGCGCTCGTGTCCTTCCCCGCGGAACGCTTGCCGCGCTGGAGTACCGCAACCGCCGTCAGCATGCCCGCGAGCAGTACGGCGCACGGTAGCAGCCAGTTCAGCGATATGTCGGTCAGTCTCATCTGGGGTCCCTTGCATTGGGATAGGGCGTAACGCCCGCCATGGTGGCCCAAACCCACCGGCCCTCAGGGGGTTTCGGGGCAAGAGGCCGCCATCGAAGTGCAAGGGGATGCCCGGGGCGGCGTTCTGCTCGAACTGCCGCTTGAGGGGCGGGAGTTGAGTTCGAATAAGACTACCCGTACGAGTGGTGCGGCGAAAGTTGCGGTGACTCGTGAGGGAGTTGTGAAACGCCTGACCGCATGTGGTCACGCGGGACTGGTGGTGCCGGGTGGGTGCCGGTGCGGGTCGGGGCTGGATGATCTTACGGGATGCTCGGCGCCTCAAGCGGCGGTCGTGGCGAGCAGTTTGGTGACGCGGTCCGCATCGCAGGTGCGCGGGCAGGTGGCGCAGGTGTCCTCGGGGCGGAGGGTGTAGAACATGCAGCAGCTCGCCCGGTCCCGGGTGGGCAGCGTCTCGCCGTTCGGGCCCTTCAGCTCGCGGAAGGCCGCCGAGCCGGCGTACGGCTTGGTCGCGCCCGGCAGCAGCAGCTCCAGTTCGTGGCGCGCGCGGTCCTGCTCGCCGAGGAGGTGCGCCACGTACCACAGGCCCTCGACGATCTCGTCCGTCGCCATGCCCCACAGCGCGCGGCCGCGGCGGCGCATCCGGGGGCCGAAGGCGGCGAGAACCGGTTCGAGGTGCTCGGCGACCGCCGCGCGCACCTCGGCTCGCAGCGCTTCCTCGTCCGGGACCACCGTGGCGCCGGGGAGGGCCGCCGCGGGGTCGCCGGGGAGGCAGGCGAAGCCGTGCGGGCGGACCAGGAGGTGGCCCATGTCCAGGCCGGGGGCGCTCCGGTCGTACGAGACATGCGTCACGGGGTAGCGGGGGACGCGGCGGCCGAGGAACCACGGCACGGTGATCAGCAGACAGGCCGGCCAGGCGTAGCGGTGCAGGCCGAAGCTGGCGACGACGTCGGGGCGCGCTCGCAGGCCGTAGTCGCGGACGACCTGGGCGTCGTCGTGCGCGAGGAAGTCGTCGAGGGCGTCGCTGCCTGCGGCGAGGGCGTCGCTGGTGATCCATCCTGGGCCGGCGGGGAAGGGTTCGGCGGGGTCCAGCTCGGTGATGCCGAGGCTGGGGACGGCTTCCTTGAGGCGGGCGTACGCGTCTGCTGTGGCCGAGGCGGGCGCGGGCATACGGGGACCACCCATTCGGAGACGTCACGGGCCGTTTGAAGGTAAGGCTTACCTTAGCCGGAAGGGCCGGGGATGTGAACCGGGGGCTTCTCCGCCTAAGGTGCTTCACGGTCGAGTGACCTCAAGTGCTGACAGGTCCGGAGGGGAGTCCCGTGGAGCGAGGTGCGCAGCCCTCTGCCGGGGCGCGGTTCGCGGGCCTTGCGCTGCCCGGGGTGCGGGTGCCGGCGCAGCCCGGCGCCGCGGACGCGGAGCGGAGTGCCTCCGCGCGCGGTGAGCACACGCACGGCGAGCAGCCGATCCGGCCTGTCGTGCGGCGGTCGTCGGTGCGGGGGCAGGTGCTGGACGCGTTGCGGGCGGCGCTGGCGACCGGGGAGCTGCGGCCGGGGGAGGTGTACTCGGCGCCGGCGCTGGGGGAGCGGTTCGGGGTGTCCGCGACGCCCGTGCGGGAGGCCATGCAGCAGCTGGCGCTGGAGGGCGCGGTCGAGGTCGTGCCGAACCGGGGCTTCCGGGTGATCCAGCGGGACTCGCGTGAGCTGGCCGAACTCGCCGAGGTGCGGCGGCTGATCGAGGTGCCGGTGATTCTGCGGCTGGCCCGTGCGGTGCCCGGTGAGCGGTGGGCGGAGTTGCGGCCGCTGGCCGAGGCCACGGTGCGGGCGGCCTCCTCCGGGTGCGGGGCCACGTATGCGGAGGCCGACCGGGCGTTTCACCGGGGTGTACTGGGGCTTGCGGGGAACGAGCAGCTGGTGCGGATCGCGGACGACGTGCACCGGCGGGCGCAGTGGCCCTCCTCCGGCCTGGGAGGGCGCACGGAGTTGATGGCCGATGCGGCCGAGCACGCCGCGTTGGTGGATGCGCTCGTGTTGCGGGACCTCACGACGGTGCGGGTGGTTGTGGAGGAGCACTACGCCTGGGGGTGTTAGGCGCCGTGCCTGCGGCGTCTGGTGGGGTTGCTGTAGCGCCGGCCGTGGGGGGGGCCGTCCCCGGAACGGCGCGGAATCGGTCTCTTAGCGACTCGCCCGGGTCGACGCGCCAACCGCTGCGGGCGGACACCCCCCGGCACGGACCCTTCCCGCCGTGGGCGGTTTTCCCGGCGCGCGCCCTTGGCCTTACGCCGTTGCCGCGTCGGGGGTCGGTGGGGTCAAGTGGGCTGCCAGCCAGGTGGGGACGCCGCCCAGGAGGCGGTAGAGGCGGCGGGCCTCCTCGCGCAGGCGGGAGGCCTCCGGTTCGGGTTCCGTGTCCGCGAGGGAGGCCAGCGCGGGGGCCGTGCCGACCAGGTAGCCCAGTTCCTCGCGGATGCGCAGGGACTCGGCGAAGCCGTGGCGGGCCTCGGTCAGATCGCCTTCCCTGAGGGCCAGTCCGGCGAGGTGGCGCCAGGTGAAGGACAGCAGGAGGGTGTTGGCGTGGGCCGTGGCGCCCGCGTGGGCGCGGCGGTAGGCGGCCTGGGCGGACTGGGGGGAGTGGGCGAGGTTCTCGGCGAGCAGGCCGCGGCGGAAGTCCAGCAGGGGGCGTCCGGGGGTGCCGGGAGGGATCAGGGCCGCCGCGCGGCCGAGGGCCGCCCGGGCCTCGTCGGCGCGGTCCCGGACCGTGTGCAGGGTGGCGGCGTAGGCGAGTTGGCCGCGTTCGCAGGCCGCCGCGCCCCGTTCCTCGTCGGTGAGGGCGAGGGCCTCGGCCGTGCGCAGGGCGTCCTCGGCCTCCTCCCAGCCCTGCTCGGTGTACAGACAACGCTCGACCAGCAGCGCCGCGCGTTGCAGCGCTGCCGCCGGCGTGGCCGGGGTCAGCAGGGCGGCCGCGTCGGCCCAGCAGGCCCGGGAGCGCAGCCGCCATACCGCGGTCTGGAGGGGATCGTCGTCAGAGGTCGTTCCAGAACCGGACATGGCGGTATGCGCCACGTTGCCCTCCCCGAGCACGCCATCGAGCTGTTGAGTGGTGGCCGCATTCCAACACCAATTCAGCTGCCCGGCCAAGAGGGTGGGTGAAGGATTTCACAAAGTCGAGGGAGACCTCGGCCCTTCAGGTTTCAGCTCATGCGCAGTGCCAGGAAGAAGTCCAGCTTGTCCTCCAGACGGGAGAGGTCGCGGCTCGTCAACTGCTCGATGCGGCCCACCCGGTAGCGCAGGGTGTTGACGTGCAGGTGGAGGCGGGAGGCGCAGCGGGTCCAGGAGCCGTCGCTTTCGAGGAACGCCTCCAGCGTCGGGATCAGCTCGGCGCGGTGACGGCGGTCGTAGTCGCGCAACGGGTCCAGGAGGCGGGCCGTGAAGGCGCGGCGTACGTCGTCGGGGACGAAGGGGAGCAGCAGGACGTGGGAGGCCAGTTCCTGGTGGCCGGCCGCGCAGACCCGGCCGGTGCGGGCGGCGGCCACCCGGCGGGCGTGCCGGGCCTCCTCCAGTGCGCCGCGCAGGCCCTCCGCGGAATGGACGGCCGCGCTGACACCGAGGGTGACCCGCCCGTCGCCGTCCAGGCCTGCGGAGAGGGGGTCCCGTACGGAGGTGAGGAGGGCGTCCGCGAGGACGCCGGTCTCCGAGCCGTCGTCCTCCGCCGAGACCGCCGGGAGGGGGACCAGGGCGATCGCCTCGTCGCCCGAGTGGGCCACGGCGATGCGGTCGGAGGGCTCGGGGCCGGCGGCCGTGGGGTCGACCAGGATCTCCTCCAGCAGGGACTGGGCCACCGGGCCGGCCTCGATCGCGGAGTCCTCCCACTCGACGCGGGCCACGACCACCTGCCAGTGCGGGGCCGTGCCGAGACCGGGCAGCAGGACCGGCGCCGCGACGCGCAGCCGGGCCGCGATCTCGGCGGGTGCGGCGCCCGTCTGGACGAGTTCCAGGACCTCCTGGGCCAGCCGGCGGCGGACCGTGCGGGCGGCGTCGCGGCGGTCGCGTTCGACCGCGATCAGCTGGGTGACGCCGTGCAGCAGGTCCAGGCGCTCCTCCGCCCAGTCGCCGGCGTCCGCCTCCACGGCGAGCAGCCAGTCCGACAGGACCGTCTCGCGGACGTCCCGGGAGGCCTGGGGGGAGCGGCCGCTGCTGCGGATGGGGAAGACCGAGTACGTCGTGGAGCCGAGGATCAGGCGGTGCGGGCCGCGGCGGCCGGTACGGGCGGCCGCCATGTGTTCGGCCGCCAGCTTCGCGCAGGCCTCGGGAGGCAGCACGGGGCCACCGACCTTGGAGCCGGCGATGAGGCGGCCGGTGGGCGAGAGGACCCAGGCGCGCAGGTCCAGGTCGGAGCCGAGGAGGTCGAGCACGACGTCCGGGCCGCCGCCCGCCGGACCTGAGGTCATCATCCGGCGATGCCGGTCGACCACGGCCGCGAGGTCGCCGGCCCGCTCGCCCGAGACCTGCCGTACGACGTGTTCGGTGATCGTCGCGAAGGCCACCGACTCGTGCACGGCGAACAGCGGGAGCCGGTGCCGGGCGCACGCCTGGACCAGGTCCTCGGGCACGTCGCCCAGCTCGGCCTCGCCGGCGGCGAGGGCCGCCACGCCGGCCTGCACCAGGATCCGTACGAAGGGCTCGGCGTCCGCGGCGTCCCGGCGCCAGGCCAGACCCGTCAGCACCAGTTCGCCGCCCGCGAGGTAGCGGCTGGGGTCCCGCAGGTCGGTGGTCATCACGCCCCGCACGGTGCGGTCCAGCTCGTCCTCGCCGCCGAGCAGCCTGAGGCCCAGCGCGTCGGTGTCCAGCAGTGCGCGCAGCCGCATTCTCGTCGCCGCCGTTCCTTGTCTCGAAAACTACGATGGATCTTGACGGGCCGAGGGTGGATGGCCCGTGCGGTGGGCGGTGGAGCGATGCTCGCCGTCTCCCGTGCTGTGCCCCAGGTCACGCGGGCTGTGCCGGACGTTTCCCCAGGAAAACCAGGAGGTTACCGATGACCTCCGTTCATACGAATCTACAAGATGCCCGGCCTGGCCAGCCAACTCCTTCATGGTTTCGGTGACTGACCCCGTTGGAGCAAGGGGCTGTGTACTGACGTCAATCCGCGTTAACAGCACATGAACGAGCCGGGCCCGCCGCACACGGATTGGCTCAATCTGTACGACCCACGAAGACGAAGAAGAAGAGAGCCGGTCATGGACTTCCTTCGCCCCGCCAGCTGGGAGGAGGCGCTCGCCGCGAAGGCCGAGCACCCCACCGCTGTGCCGATTGCGGGTGGCACCGATGTGATGGTCGAGATCAACTTCGACCACCGCCGGCCCGAGTACCTCATGGACCTCAACCGCATCGGCGATCTCTCCGAGTGGGAGGTCGGCGAGGACTCCGTGCGACTGGGTGCCTCCGTACCGTACTCCCGGATCATGGAGCACCTGCGCGCCGAGCTGCCGGGCCTGGCCCTCGCCTCGCACACCGTGGCCTCCCCGCAGATCCGCAACCGCGGCGGCGTCGGCGGCAACCTCGGCACCGCCTCACCGGCCGGCGACGCCCACCCCGCCCTCCTCGCCGCCGGCGCCGAGGTCGAGGTGGAGTCCGTACGGGGCTCGCGGCGCATCCCGATCGACGAGTTCTACACCGGCGTGAAGCGCAACGCGCTCGCCGCCGACGAGCTGATCCGTGCCGTGCACGTCAAGAAGGCGGACGGGCCCCAGCAGTACTCCAAGGTGGGCACGCGCAACGCCATGGTCATCGCCGTGTGCGCCTTCGGGCTCGCGCTGCACCCCCGGACGAGGACGGTCCGTACCGGAATCGGTTCGGCCGCCCCGACCCCCGTGCGCGCCAAGGCCGCCGAGGAGTACCTGAACGCGGCGCTCGAAGAGGGCGGCTTCTGGGACAACGGAAAGATCATCACCCCGTCGGTCGCCAAGCAGTTCGCGGACCTGTGCTCCGCCGCCTGCAACCCGATCGACGACGTCCGGGGCACGGCGAGCTACCGCCGGCACGCGGTGGGCGTCATGGCCCGCCGGACGCTGACCTGGACCTGGGAGTCGTACCGCGGCACCGCCGCACGCACGGAGGGAGCCGCGTAATGCGCGTCAATTTCACGGTCAACGGCCGTCCGCAGGAAGCCGACGACGTCTGGGAGGGCGAGTCCCTGCTGTACGTGCTGCGCGAGCGGCTCGGCCTGCCGGGGTCCAAGAACGCCTGCGAGCAGGGCGAGTGCGGCTCCTGCACGGTCCGGCTGGACGGTGTGCCGGTGTGTTCGTGCCTGGTCGCCGCCGGCCAGGTCGAGGGCCGCGAGGTCGTCACCGTCGAGGGCCTCGCCGACTTCGCCAAGCAGCGGGCCGCGGGCGGCTGCGCCACCGGCGCGTGCGGCACCTCGCTGGACGAGGCGAAGGGCTGGCAGGCCAAGGGCACCGACTCGCAGACCGGCGAGGGGACCGAACTCTCCCCGGTCCAGCAGGCGTTCATCGACGCCGGCGCGGTCCAGTGCGGTTTCTGCACGCCGGGCCTGCTGGTCGCCGCCGACGAGATGCTGGAGAGCAACCCGAACCCGTCCGACGCGGACATCCGCGAGGCGCTCTCGGGCAACCTGTGCCGCTGCACCGGCTACGAGAAGATCATGGACGCGGTCCGCCTGGCGGCCGCCCGCCAGTCCGAGGGGGTCTGACATGCCGGCCAACGGCGCTCCTACGAAGATCACGCAGGGCTCGCAGACCAAGGGCGGCATCGGGGAGTCCACGCTCCGCCCGGACGGCACCCTCAAGGTCACCGGCGAGTTCGCGTACTCGTCCGACATGTGGCACGAGGACATGCTGTGGGGGCAGATCCTGCGCTCCACGGTCGCGCACGCCGAGATCGTCTCGATCGACACGTCCGAGGCGCTCGCGACGGCCGGTGTGTACGCCGTGCTGACGTACGACGACCTGCCCACCGAGGTGAAGAACTACGGCCTGGAGATCCAGGACACGCCGGTTCTCGCGCACGGCAAGGTACGGCACCACGGTGAGCCGGTCGCGATCGTCGCCGCCGACCACCCGGAGACGGCCCGCCGCGCCGCCGCCAAGATCAAGGTCGAGTACCGGGAACTGCCCGTCATCACCGACGAGGCCTCGGCGACCGCGCCGGACGCGATCCTGATCCACGAGGGCCGCGACGACCACCACGCCGGCCATGTCCCGCACCCCAACATCGTGCACCGCCAGCCGATCATCCGCGGCGACGCGGACGAGGCCGCCAAGAGGGCGGACGTGATCGTCAAGGGTGAGTACACCTTCGGCATGCAGGACCAGGCCTTCCTCGGCCCCGAGTCCGGCCTCGCCGTGCCGGAGGAGGACGGCGGCGTCCACCTCTACATCGCCACCCAGTGGCTCCACTCCGACCTGCGCCAGATCGCGCCGGTCCTCGGTCTGCCCGAGGACAAGGTGCGGATGACGCTGGCCGGCGTCGGCGGCGCGTTCGGCGGCCGCGAGGACCTGTCGATGCAGATCCACGCCTGCCTGCTGGCGCTGCGCACCGGCAAGCCGGTGAAGATCGTCTACAACCGGTTCGAGTCCTTCTTCGGGCACGTCCACCGCCACCCGGCGAAGCTCTACTACGAGCACGGCGCCACCAAGGACGGCAAGCTCACGCACATGAAGTGCCGGATCGTCCTGGACGGCGGCGCCTACGCCTCCGCCTCCCCGGCGGTCGTCGGCAACGCCTCGTCCCTGTCGGTCGGCCCGTACGTCATCGACGACGTCGACATCGAGGCCGTCGCCCTCTACACCAACAACCCGCCCTGCGGCGCCATGCGCGGATTCGGCGCGGTCCAGGCGTGCTTCGCCTACGAGGCGCAGATGGACAAGCTCGCCGCGAAGCTCGGCATGGACCCGGTGGAGTTCCGGCAGCTCAACGCCATGGAGCAGGGCACCCTCCTGCCGACCGGCCAGCCGGTCGACTCGCCTGCCCCGGTCGCCGAACTCCTGCGCCGGGTCCGGAAGATGCCGATGCCGCCGGAGCGTCAGTGGGAGTCCAGCGAGGGCGCCGACGTGCGCCAGCTGCCCGGCGGTCTGTCCAACACCACGCACGGCGAGGGCGTCGTACGCGGTGTCGGCTACGCGGTCGGCATCAAGAACGTCGGCTTCTCCGAGGGCTTCGACGACTACTCCACCGCCAAGGTGCGCATGGAGGTCGTGGGTGGCGAGCCCGTCGCGACCGTGCACACCGCCATGGCGGAGGTCGGCCAGGGCGGTGTCACCGTCCACGCGCAGATCGCCCGCACCGAGCTGGGTGTCGCCCAGGTGACCATCCACCCGGCCGACACGCAGGTGGGCAGCGCCGGTTCGACGTCCGCCTCGCGGCAGACGTACGTCACCGGCGGTGCCGTGAAGAACGCCTGTGAGCTGGTCCGCGAGAAGGTGCTGGAGATCGGCCGGCGCAAGTTCGGCTCCTACCACCCCGCCTGGGCCACCGCCGAGTTGCTGCTGGAGGGCGGCAAGGTCGTCACCGACGGCGGTGAGGTGCTGGCCGGCCTGACGGACGTCCTGGAGGGCGAGACCGTCG
Source organism: Streptomyces sp. NPDC052023 (assembly GCF_044548465.1). Taxonomy (NCBI): domain Bacteria; kingdom Bacillati; phylum Actinomycetota; class Actinomycetes; order Kitasatosporales; family Streptomycetaceae; genus Streptomyces; species Streptomyces sp. NPDC052023. Next base: position 307,121 of record NZ_JBIUBW010000004.1, read on the forward strand.
AGGTCGAGGAGGAGTGGCGGCACCGGCCGACCGAGGCCTTCGACCTGCGCACCGGCCAGGGCAACGGCCACGTCCAGTACTCCTTCGCCGCGCACCGCGCCGTCGTCGAGGTCGACACCGAGCTCGGCCTGGTCAAGGTGATCGAGCTGGCCTGCGCCCAGGACGTCGGCAAGGCGCTGAACCCGCTGTCCGTCATCGGCCAGATCCAGGGCGGTACGACCCAGGGCCTGGGCGTGGCGGTCATGGAGGAGATCGTGGTCGACCCGAAGACCGCGAAGGTGCGCAACCCCTCCTTCACGGACTACCTGATCCCGACCATCCTCGACACGCCGACCATCCCGGTCGACGTCCTCGAACTCGCCGACGAGCACGCCCCGTACGGGCTGCGCGGCATCGGCGAGGCCCCCACCCTGTCCTCGACCCCGGCGGTCCTCGCGGCGATCCGCAACGCGACCGGCCTGGAGCTGAACAGGACGCCGGTCCGCCCCGAGCACCTGACCGGCACCGCGTAAGACTCTCCGGGCGGCGCACGGAACGTCACACACTCCGCGCCGCCCGGAGCCCCGGACACCGCTCCGCTCGCGGTGCCCGGAACCGATCCGAATCGTTCGTCCCGGCCGTCCTCCGGGTCGTGCGGCCGAAGCACCTTCCCAAATCCCGCAGCCGCCACGGCGGTCCCCGTGCGGGTGCCCCTTTGAACCTTGGGAGTAGGCCCACATGACCCAGCAGTCACTGGAGCCGAAGACCGTCTCGGAGGACGCGGGCGCGGGTAGCCGCGTTCCCGCCGGACGATCTTGGCTCGACCGGTACTTTCACATATCCCAGCGGGGATCCACGGTCGCGCGTGAGGTGCGCGGCGGCATCACCACCTTCATGGCGATGGCGTACATCCTCCTGCTCAACCCCCTGATCCTATCCGGCAAGGACGCGGCGGGGGACACGCTCGGCCAGAAGGCCCTGATCACCGCGACCGCGTTCGCGGCGGCACTCACCACGCTGCTGATGGGTTTCGTCGGCAAGGTTCCCCTCGCGCTCGCCGCGGGTCTCTCCGTCTCCGGAGTCCTCGCCTCCCAGGTCGCTCCCCAGATGACCTGGGCTCAGGCGATGGGCATGTGCGTGATGTACGGCGTGGTCATCATGCTGCTGGTCGTCACCGGCCTGCGTGAGATGATCATGAACGCGATCCCGCTGCCCCTGAAGCACGCGATCACCATGGGCATCGGCCTGTTCGTGGCCCTCATCGGCTTCTACAAGGCCGGGTTCGTGCACAACGGCGAGACCACCCCGGTGATCCTCGGCCCGGAGGGAGAGCTGGCCGGCTGGCCGGTGCTGCTCTTCGCCGTGACCCTCCTGGCCATCTTCATGCTCCAGGCGCGCGGGATCCCCGGCGCCATCCTGATCGGCATCGTCGGCGGCACCCTCCTCGCCGTGGTCCTCAACGCGGCCGGCGTCATCAAGCCCGACCAGTGGGCCGGCGGCGCTCCCGAACTGAGCGGCGGCGCGGTCTCCATGCCCGACTTCTCGATCTTCGGCCACGTCGAGTTCGGCGGCTGGGGCGAGGTCGGCGCGATGACCGTCGGCATGATCGTCTTCACCCTGGTGCTCGCCGGCTTCTTCGACGCGATGGCCACCATCATCGGCGTCGGCACCGAGGCGAAGCTGGCGGACGACAAGGGCCGGATGCCGGGTCTGTCCAAGGCGCTGTTCATCGACGGCGCGGGCGGCGCGATCGGCGGCGTCTCCGGCGCCTCCGGCCAGACCGTCTTCGTGGAGTCGGCGACCGGCGTCGGCGAGGGTGCCAGGACCGGCCTGTCGTCCGTGGTCACCGGTCTGTTCTTCGCCGCCTGCCTGTTCTTCACGCCGCTGACGGCGATCGTGCCGGGTGAGGTCGCGGCCGCCGCCCTGGTGGTGATCGGCGCCATGATGATGATGAACGCCCGGCACGTGGACTGGTCCGACCGCGCCACCGCGATCCCGGTCTTCCTGACCGTCGTGATCATGCCCTTCACCTACTCGATCACCGCGGGTGTCGCGGCCGGCGTCGTCTCGTACGTCGCCATCAAGATCGCTCAGGGCAAGGCGCGGGAGATCGGCGCCTTCATGTGGGTGCTGACGGTGATCTTCGTGGTGTTCTTCGCCCTCAATCCCATCGAGAGCTGGATGGGCGTCCACTAGGCGCCCAACCCACGCTCCGCACACAACCGCTAAGGAGACCGACAGATGCTGGACATCGCCGACGAGCTGCACCGGTGGGTCGAGCAGGGACGCGACTTCGCCGTGGCCACCGTGGTGGCCGTGGGGGGCAGCGCCCCGCGCCAGCCCGGCGCCGCCCTCGCGGTGGACGCCGACGGCACGGCGATCGGCTCGGTCTCCGGCGGATGTGTGGAGGGCGCGGTCTACGAACTGTGCCAACAGGCGTTGCAGGACGGCGAGCCGGTCCTGGAACGCTTCGGCTACGGCGACGAGGACGCCTTCGCGGTCGGCCTGACCTGTGGCGGCGTCATCGACATCCTGGTCACCCCGGTCCGGGCGGACGATCCCGTCCGGCCGGTGGTGGCGGCCGCGGTGGCCGCCGCGTCCCGGCGCGAGCCCGCCGCCGTGGCCCGGATCGTCTCCGGCCCGGCTGCACTGACGGGCGGCCGCGCGCTGCTGGTCCGCCCCGACGGGTGGTACGACGGCGGCTTCGGCGCCCATCCCGAGCTGGACCGCACCGTCGCGGCCGAGGCCGGCGCCTTCCTGGACGCGGGCCGCACCGGCACCCTGGAGATCGGTGAGCAGGGCTCCCGGTGCGGAGCACCGCTCACGGTGCTGGTCGAGTCGTCGGTCCCGGCCCCTCGCATGATCGTCTTCGGTGCGATCGACTTCGCCTCGGCGCTGGTCCGCGTCGGCAAGTTCCTCGGCTACCACGTCACGGTCTGCGACGCCCGCCCCGTCTTCGCGACGCGGACCCGCTTCCCCGAGGCCGACGACATCGTCGTCGACTGGCCCCACAAGTACCTGGAGAGCACCCTCGTCGACGGCCGCACGGTCCTGTGCGTGCTGACCCACGACGCCAAGTTCGACGTGCCCCTGCTCCAGCTCGCGCTGCGGCTGCCGGTGGCCTACGTCGGCGCCATGGGCTCCCGCCGCACCCACCTCGACCGCAACAGGCGGCTGCGCGAGGTCGGCGTCACCGACCTGGAGCTGGCCCGCCTGCACTCGCCCATCGGCCTGGACCTCGGCGCCCGGACGCCCGAGGAGACGGCACTGTCCATCGCCGCCGAGATCGTCGCGGGCCGGCGCGGCGGCAGCGGGGTCTCGCTGGCCGGCGCGCACACCCCGATCCACCACGACACCCCTTCGGCACCTGCGGGGCGGATCGGGTCGGTGGCCTGAGCCGGGCGTCCTGCCCTGTCCGCGCCCGCGGAGTCCGTGCCCTTGCGCGGACCCCGGGGGCGCGGGTCACCGCCCCCGCAGCAAGCGGTTCGCCGCCCGCCCGAACACCAGGCGGGACGCCCGCTCCAGGGTGCCGTCGAAGGCGGTCGGCAGCAGGCGTACGCGCAGTTCCTCGCGCCAGACCACGTGCGCGCGCCCACCCGGGCCGGGGCGGACCTCGATCTCCGCCCAGCCGCGCATGACCCGGCCGCGCTTCTCCAGGCGGCACCGGCCGGGGGTGTCGTCGTCCGGCGGCTGCCAGACGGTGACCTCCATCCGATCGTCGAAGGCGAGCGGCCCGACGCCCGAACGGGCCACGAACACCGTGCCCTCGTGCGTCGGCTCCGGGGTGAGCACGGTGACGCGGGTCAGCGGGACGACGTCACCGTGCCGGGGCCAGTCGGTGAGCCGGCGCCAGGCCTCGGCCGGGGTGAGCGGCGCCGTGCGTTCGAGGAGGAAGGTGGCCACGCTGGGATCCTAGGCGGCCCGCGCGACGCCGGGCCGTAGGGCCGCACGAACGGATGACGGCGACATCCGGGCACCAGGGCCTGTCCGGCAGCCCTAGCGGTAGACCTCGCCCGGTTCGGCCCTGCCGGGGGCCAGCAGTTGGGGGACCGTCACGAACACGTATCCGCGCTTCTTCAGCGCGTCGATGATGCCGGGCACGGCCGGCACGGTGCCGTCGTAGATGTCGTGCAGGAGGATGATCCCGTCCCGGCCGGTCCGGTCGAGGACACGCCGGCGGATCAGGGCCGAGTCGTCGGTCGTGTAGTCCTTGGCGGTGACGCTCCACAGGACCTCGGCGAGGCCGAGTTCGCGGCTGATCTCGTGCACGGTGTCGTCCGTGCGGCCCTGGGGCGGGCGCATGAGGGTGGGGCGACGGCCGGTGAGGCGCTCGATCTCCTCGTTGGGGCGCCGGAGTTCCTCGCGTATCTCGTCCGGCTCCAGCTCGGTGAGGATCTTGTGGTCCCAGGTGTGGCTGGCTATCTCGTGGCCCTCGCCGGCCATCCGCCGGACCAGTTCCGGGTACTTCTCGATGTGCCGCTTGCCGAGCAGGAAGAAGGTCGCCGGGACCTGCTTCTCCTTCAGGATGTCGAGCAGGCGCGGGGAGTTCTCGCTGGGGCCCGCGTCGAAGGTGAGGGCCACGCACTTCGCGCGGCGGCAGTCGACGGTGCCGAACGCGGCCTCGGTGCCGGTCGCGCCCTCGGCGCGGACCGCGCTGGGGGCGGTGGTCTCCAGGGTCGTGCAGCCCGCCAGGACGGGCGGCAGACAGAGAGCCGCCAGCAAAGTCGCGGCGGCACGGAACGTGGAGCCCCGTCTTCGCGTCTTCCCGGGCGGCCGGGACGACCTGCTCGCGGAAGGCGCACCGGCACTGCGGAGAATTCCAGGTCGAAGAGGCATGCCGAGACTATACACACGATGTATACGCGGAGTTCATAGTGGGTCCTCTGATTGTCCGGAGTGCTCCGGGAGGGTTTGAGGCGGCCGCATGCTGGCACCCGGCCACACATGACCACCGCATACGCCGTGGTGATCCCCACGCTCGTCCACGACACACTGGCCGACTGCCTCGGCGCACTGGCCGCCGCCACCGGTCCGCCGCCACGCGAGATCGTCCTCGTCGACGACCGGCCGGACCCGGATCCGGGCACGCTGGAGCATCCGCTGAGCGTCCTGGGTGACCTGCGCGACCGTACGACCGTGCTGCACGGCGGCGGGCGCGGACCGGCGGCCGCCCGCAACTCCGGGTTGCGCGCGATCGCCTCACCCTGGGTCGCTTTCCTCGACGACGACGCCCAGGTCGGCCCGCACTGGTGCGAGCAGCTCACCCAGGACCTGGCCGCCGCCGGCCCCGACACCGCCGGGGTGCAGGGGGTGATCTCGGTGCCGCTGCCCCGCCACCGCCGCCCCACCGACCGGGAGCGCGAGACGGTGGCCCGGGCGCGGGCCCGCTGGGGCACCGTCGACATGGCCTATCGCACCGACGCGCTCAAGCAGGCCCGCGGCTTCGACGAACGCTTCCTGCGCGCCCACCGCGAGGACGTCGACCTGGCCCTGCGGCTCCTCGACGCGGGCTGGGGCATCCGGCAGGGGCGGCGCACCACTCGGCACCCCGTGCCGGCCACCGGCCGCTGGGCCTCGCTGGCCGCTCAGCGCGGGCACGCGGACGACGCGCTCATGCTGCGGCTGCACGGCCCAGGATGGTGGTACAAGGCGGTCGCGCCGCGCGGGCGTATCCGCGGCCACCTCGCCGTGACGGCGGCGGGCGCGGCGGCGTGCGCGCTCGCGGCGGCCGGGCGGCGGACGGCGGCCCTGACCGCCGCGTCGCTCTGGGCCGCCGGCACCGCCGAGTTCGCCTGGGCCCGCATCGCCCCCGGGCCGCGCACCCGGGACGAGGTGGCCACCCTCCTGGTGACCAGCGCGCTCATCCCACCGGCGGCCAGCTGGTACTGGCTGAGCGGCCTGTGGCGGCACCGGGGCGTCCCCGCGTGGCGGGAGGCGGCGCCATGAGCCGGATCCGCGCCGTGCTCCTCGACCGCGACGGCGTCCTCGTCGAGGACGCCCCCGGCAACGCCGACCCCGGCCGGGTCCGCCCCGCCGACGGCGCCCACGAGGCGCTCGCACTGCTTCGCCTGCACGGCATCCGCACCGGCTTGCTCACCTTCCAGCCCGGTATCGCCGACGGGCTGCTCACCGAGGCCGATGTACGGCGGGTCGACGCCCGCGTCGAGGAGCTCCTCGGCCCCTTCGACGTCCGCGGGGTCTGCCCGCACGCCCCGGCGGACGGGTGCCACTGCCGCCCGCCCGAGCCGGGCCTGATCCTCTGGGCCGCCGGCCGCATCTGCACGGCCCCCACGGACTGTGCCGTGATCGGCGACACCGGCGCCCACGTGGAGGCCGCCCGCCGGGCGGGTGCCCGCGGCATGCTCGTGGCGACCGCCCGCACCCGGCCGCAGGAGACCGCCGGGGACGCCGCCCCGGACCTGCGCAAGGCGGTGCGGTCGCTGGTCTCCGGCCGGACGGTTTCCCCTCGGCCGCGTTGACCTCCGGCCGTGCTGTTCCTCTGCCGCGTTGACCGTCGGCCGTGCTGTTCCTCGGCCGCGTTGACTCCGGCCGTGCTGTTTCTCGGCGGGTTGACCTTCGGCCGTGCTGTTCCTCTGCCGAGTTGACCTCCGGCCGCTCTGAACCACCGCCGCGTTGCCCCCCGGCCGCGCTGAGCCCCCGCCGGGTTGACCCCCGGCCCATCGATCCTCGGCAGGGCCGACTTGACTACAGGGCCCGCGCGACGAGAAGGGCGACGTCGTCGTGGTCCTCGGGGTGACGCAGGCCGTACAGCAGCAGGTCGCAGGTCTCCTCGAGGGGCCGGCGGGGTTCGTCGAGGAAGGTGAGCAGGGCGGCGAGGCGCTCGTCGATGGGGTGGTGGCGGGTTTCGACGAGGCCGTCGGTGTACAGGACCAGCAGGTCGCCGGGGGCCAGGTCGACCGTGGTGGCCTCGAACGGGATGCCGCCGATGCCCAGCGGGGTCCCGGCGGGCAGATCGAGCAGTTCGGGGGACCGGCCCGGCCGCGCCAGCGCCGGCGGCATGTGTCCCGCGTTCGCGATACGGCACTGTCCGGTGCGGGGGTCGTACACGGCGTACAGGCAGGTGACGATGTAGTGCTCCAGATCGCAGGTGATCTTGTCGAGGTGCTGGAGCACCGCCTCGGGTTCGAGGTCGAGGTCCGCGTAGGCGCAGGTCGCCGTGCGCAGCCGGCCCATGGTGGCGGCGGCGTCGATGCCGTTGCCCATGACGTCGCCGACCACCAGGGCGGTCTTGTCGTCGGTCAGGCCGATCACGTCGTACCAGTCGCCGCCCACCTCGCTGGTGGACTGCGCGGGCTGGTAGCGGGAGGCCAGCTGCAGCCCGGTGTGGTGCGGCGCGTGGTCCGGCAGCAGGCTGCGCTGGAGGGTGAGGGCCGTGTTGCGCACGCTCTGGAACCAGCGGGCGTTGTCGATGGCCACGGCGGCCCGGCTGGCCAGCTCACCGGCCAGCACCACGTCGTCCTGGTCGAACGGCAGCGCGTTGCGGGTGCGTTTGAGGTCGAGGGCGCCGAGCACCTCGCCGTGCGCGATCAGCGGCACGGCCAGATACGAGTGGACGCCGGCCTGCGCGAGCAACGCGCCGGCTTCGTCGTCCCGGGCGATCCGCGGCAGGTCGCGCTCGCCGACATGCCGTACGAGCACCGGCCGGCCGGTGTGCACGCACAGGGTGACCAGCCGGTCCCCCTCGTAGGAGGCGAGGTCCCCGGGAGTGTCGGCGGCGCGCAGCGCCACGGTCGGATGGGCCGCCTTCAGGGCCAGGGCGCGGAACAGTTCCGGCCCGTTGTCCGGCGCCCGGGTACGGCGGCAGGCCAGCGCCGAGTCCAGGACGTCCACGGCGACCACGTCGGCCAGCTCGGACGCCGCGATGTCGGCCAGTTCGTGCGCGGTCCGCTCCACCTCCAGCGTCGTGCCGACCCGGGTGGAGGCGTCGGCGATGAGCGCCAGCCGCCGCCGGGCCCGGTCGGCCTCGGCGGCCGCGCGGTGCCGTTCGGTGACGTCGACGACCGAGGTGGCCGCGCCCAGGACCCGCCCGCCGGGATCCTCCAGCCGGTAGAACGACAGGGACCAGGCGTGCTCGTGCTCGGGGTCGGCCGGCGGGCGGCCCACGTGGTACTGGTCGAGCAGCGGCGTCCCGGTGGCGAGCACCTGGTGCAGGCAGGCCTCGATGGTGTCGATGTCCGGCAGGTGCAGCCGCTCCCTGAGATGACGGCCGATGTGCTCCTCGGCGGGCACCCCGTCGATCCGCTCCAGTGCCGGGTTGACGAGCAGATACCGCAGGTCGGGGTCGAGAAGGGCGAGGCCGATCGGGGACTGGTTGATCAGCCGTTCGCACAGCGCCAGATCGGTCTCGACCCGCTGGAGCAAGTTGTGGTCGGCGGCCAGGCCCAGGGCGTAGACGTCCCCGAGGTCGTCCAGCAGCCGCATGTTGCGGAACTCCGTCAGCCGGCTGCTGCCGTCCTTGTGCCGGATCGGGAACGCCCCCGCCCAGCTCCGGCCCGTCTCCAGCACCTCCGCGAACAGCTTCGCCACGGCCGGCAGATGCTCGGGGTGGACGAACAGCCGCGACGCGTAGGTGCCGAGTGCCTCCTCGGCGGTGTAGCCGAAGAGCTCCTGCGCCTGCGGGGTCCAGAAGACGATCCGCCCGTCGGCGTCGACCACCACCGCGGCCACACTCAGCACGTCGAGCAGGCCGATCGGCCTGGGCGGCTCCGGGCCGTACTCGTCCTCGTCGGGCTGGAAGGACTCGGCTGTCATCCCTGATCCTCCTCCACCGGCCGGCGGAAGTGACGCCGTGCCCTTCCATGCTGCCCCCCGCCCCCTGCCTTGCCCAGTCCGAGGATCCCGGCAACCCCCCGGGACCGTGCACATCGGAGGGACTAGCAGGAACATGGTCGTGTAAAGGATGGGGACCCATGGACTCTGCGCGACACGGTTCCGAACCGCCGGCGCCCCCCGGCACGCGCGACCTCCTCGACGCGTCCACGGACGCGGCGGCGGTGGTCTCCGGTACCGGCGAGGTGATCGGCTGGACGCGCGCGGCGGAGCAACTCCTCGGGCTCCCGGCGCGCGACGTCGTCGGCTCCTCCGCCGCCCGGCTGCCGGCGGGGCCCGTGGATCCGGTCCGCGCGAGCGCCGTCGCCGACCGGTGCCGCGCCGGAATGGGGTGGAGCGGCCACGTCCCGCTGCGGCACCGCGACGGCCGCCGGATCGACGCCGACCTTCGGGTCTCCGCCTGCTTCCGGATCGGCTCGCAGGAGTGCTTCCTGGTGTCGGCGCGGGAGCAGCGCCAGCGGTGGACCGTCGGGCAGAGCGTGGTCGACGGCTTCCTGACCCGCTCGCCGGTCGGCATGGCGGTCGTGGACCTGGACCTGCGCTACGTGTGGATGAACGACACCCTGGAACGCTTCGGCGGCGTCCCCCGGGAGCAGCGGCTCGGCCGCCGTCTGAGCGAGCTGCTGCCCGGGCTCCAGGCGGAGACCCTCGAAGGCCTGATGCGCAAGGTGCTGCTCACCGGTGTCCCCGTCACCGACTACGAGTACGTCGGCTGGAGCTGGGCCGACCCGCACCGCCAGCACGCCTACTCGACGTCCTTCTTCCCGCTGACGGACGACGACGACCTCGTCACCGGCGTCTGCTACATGGTCCTGGACGTCACCGAGCGGTGGAACGCCCGCCAGCTGCTGTCGCTCGTCAACGACGCCGGGACCAGCATCGGCCGGACCCTGGACGTGATGCGTACGGCGCAGGAACTCGCCGACTTCGCCGTCCCCCGCTTCGCGGACTTCGTCGTCGTCGACCTCCTGGAACCGGTCCTCAGCACCGAGGGGCACGGAGCGTGGCTGACCGACGCGGGTCCGGCGTCCGCCAGGCCGGTGATGCGCCGCGCCGGCATGAGCTCGGTGCGACGGGGCTGCCCGGAGGCCGTGGCACGGGTCGGGGACCGGGTGGACTTCCTCCCGCCGCCGCACGACGTGAACCTGCTCATCGACGGAGAGCCGATCCTCATTCCGGTGCTCGACCCGTCCGACGCCCTCTGGGTCGCCGAGCAGCCCGCGCGCGTGGAGTCCATCCGTGACTTCGGGCTGCACTCCCTGCTCTCCGTGCCGATGCGGGCGCGCAACACCGCCTTGGGCCTCACCACGTTCCTGCGCTCGCTCAATCCCACCCCGTTCCAGCCCGACGACGTGCTGCTGGCCCGGGAGCTGGTGGCGCGGGCGGCGCTGTGCGTCGACAACGCCCGCCGCTACACCCGGGAGCACACGGCGGCGATCACCCTGCAACGCAGCCTGCTGCCGCAGGCCCTGATGGGCGGTACGGCGCTGGAGGTGGCCTCCTACTATCTGCCGGCCGACCCGAGCGGCGGGGTCGGGGGCGACTGGTTCGACGTGATCCCGCTGTCCGGGGCGCGCGTGGGCCTCGTCGTCGGCGACGTCGTCGGCCACGGCATCACCGCCGCGGCGGCGATGGGCCGGCTGCGCACCGCCGTGCAGACCCTCGCCGACATGGATCTGCCGCCCGCCGACCTGCTGGCCCACCTCGACGACCTGGTGCTGCGGCTGAGCGAGGAGAAGACCGACGAGAGCACCACCGCCTTCCTCGGGGCGACTTGTCTGTACGCCGTCTACGACCCGGTGAGCAGGCGGTGCACGATGGCCCGCGCCGGGCATCCGCCCCCGGTCGTCGTCGCGCCCGGCGGACAGGTCTCCTTCCCGGAGCCTCCGGCCGGGCCACCGCTCGGACTGGGCGGCCTGGGGTTCGAGTCCACCGAGATCGAACTCGCCGAGAACAGCCTCCTCGGGCTCTACACCGACGGCCTCGTCTCGGGAGCCGACCGCGACATGGAACTCGGCATGTCCCGGCTCGGCGAGGTCCTGGCCCGGCATCCCACAGACCCGGACGCGGCGCGGGCAGCGGGCACCGGGGGTGGGGAGGGCGTGGGGGTGGCGGGCTCGGACGGTGGCGATTCGGGTGCGGGTGCCGTGGGTTCGGATGGGGTCGAGCGGCGTGCGGGCGGCGTGGGTTCGGATGGGGTCGAGCGGCGTGCGGGCGGCGTGGGTTCCGAAGCGGACGGTGCGGGGGCGGCGGGCTCGGACGGTGGCGATTCGGGTGCGGGTGCCGTGGGTTCCGAAGAGGGCGCGTCGGGTGCGGGCGGGCCCGAGGCCGGGGACGGCGACCGGGATGCGGGTGGGCCGGAGGCCGGCGGGGGCGCGACGGCGGCGGGGAGTTGTGGTGACCGGGCGTCTGCTGCTGGGGTGAGCGGCGAGAGCGTGGAGGGAGCCAATCGCGCCGCGCACACCTGCCGGGACCCGGCCCCCGACCTCGCGGCGCTGTGCGCTTCCGTGGTGCAACGGCTGGTGCCCGTGCCCCAGCCCGACGACATCGCACTGCTCCTGACGCGCACCCACGCCCTCGGCGACGACGACGTCGTCTCCTGGGACGTACCGGCGGACCCCGCGGCGGTCGCCGTCGCCCGGGCCAGGGCGACCCTCCAGGTCGAGGACTGGGGCCTCACGGAGCTGGCCATGACCACGGAGCTGATCGTGAGCGAACTGGTCACCAACGCGGTCCGCTACGCCGAGCCGCCGATCCACCTGCGTCTGCTCCGCGACTCCCGGCTGACCTGCGAGGTCGCCGACGCCAGCAGTACCGCACCGCGCCTGCGGCACGCCCGCAGCACGGACGAGGGCGGCCGGGGCCTGTTCCTGGTGGCCCAGCTCGCCCACCGCTGGGGCGCCCGCCACACCCACGGTGGGAAGATCATCTGGGCGGAACAGGAGATCCCGTAACGCCGTCGAGCGCCGGACGCAGCCCGGCCCGCGGCCGAGCGTGGCTGGGGCATCCGGGCCTCACTTACGCTCCGGCGTCACCGTCAGCCGTAGGCTGGCCTCCGTGCGCGAAGGACAGGATGCGGAAGTGACCGGGACGACGGTGGCGCAGGTCATGGCGGAGCTGGCCGCGCTCGAGGACCCGAAGATGCGCGCGGTGAACGAGAAGCACGGCGACGACCACGGCGTGCATCTCGGCAAGTTGCGCGCGCTCGCGAAGCAGCTCAGGACCCAGCAGGATCTCGCGCGCGAGCTCTGGCGGACGGACGACACCGCGGCGAGGCTCCTGGCGATCCTGATCTGCCGTCCGAGGGCGTTCGAACGGGACGAACTGGACACCATGGTGCGCGAGACCCGCGCCCCCAAGGTGCACGACTGGCTCGTGAACTACGTGGTGAAGAAGAGCCCGCACTCCGAGGAACTGCGCCGCGCCTGGTTCACGGACCCGGATCCGGTGGTCGCGAGTGCCGGCTGGGCGCTGACCACCGAGCGGGTGGCGAAGAAGCCCGAGGGCCTGGAGCTCGACGGGCTGCTCGACGTCATCGAGGCGGAGATGAAGGACGCCCCGGATCGTCTGCAGTGGGCGATGAACCACTGTCTGGCGCAGATCGGGATCCAGCACGCCGGGTACCGCGCCCGCGCGATCGACATCGGCGAGCGCCTGGCAGTGCTCAAGGACTACCCGACACCCCCGAACTGCACCTCTCCGTTCGCGCCCGTCTGGATCGCGGAGATGGTGCGCCGCCGGCAGGAGACGTAGGGCCTGTCGCTTTTTGGCTAGTCGTCCTCCTCGATCAGGGCGTCCTGGATCCGTCGGGCCACGGTGGCGACATCGGCGCCGGTGTCGGCGGGAATCTCGATGTTGACCTTCTCGCCCTTCGCCGTGATCTGGACAGTGATGCCGTCGGGTCGCTCGAAGGTGTTCCGAATGAGCTCCGTGAGCCTGAGGAAGGTGTCCGGTCCCTGAAGGAGGCTGATGGTGGTCGTGGTCACGGTGATACCGATCAAGGCGATCTCGGCGGCGGAGCCCCGGGTGCCGGGGCGGATCGCCAGTCTTTGACGCACGAGGGCGTCGGCGAGTTCGGACGGCATGACTACAGCGATCAAGAGCTGCCCCTTCAACGTGGTCGGAGTCGCCGCACGGTGCGCACGGACGAGCCTTTGGTGCGTCAGTACGCCTGGTAGGAGGCCCAGATGACGGGGTGCGGATCACGGATGTCATCGCCGGTGTCCGTCGTTCCCCGCAGGGAGCAGATCTTCCACTCGTTGAGCATCCGCAGCTGAAGCCTCCGCAGCAGATCCGCGTGATCGCCCTGAGGTCGCTCCAGCATTCCCTCCACGATCAGGTCCTCGAACACTTCGGTGAACGACGTGTCGAGAATGTCCACGCACGTGGCGATCACCTGGTCGGCCCCCGACTGGACGGCGCCGGCCGCGAGACCGAGGGTTTCACCTCCCAGGGAGGAGGAGGTCGAGCTGGAGCAGCACGAGAGGACCACCTGGGCCGGCATCGGCAGGAACGGAGTGCCGTCGTCGAGGCTGCCGAACAGTTCGCCCGAGCTCAGGAAGTCGTCCTCGGCCAGTGGAAGTGCGGCCCATGCCGGGTCGGAGTCGTGCACCGCGTGCCCGCGGTAGAAGAACAGTCCATGGGCCGACGGCCCGACGTGGTGAAGTGCCCGGAGCAGGGCGTCCTTCGAGGCGGGCACGGGGGACCCGGCTGCTTCCAGCAGTGTGACCGCGCTCCGCACCACGGATTCCGAGGTCCGCTCACGCAGTGTTCCGTCCGGGTTGTCGCAGGCCAACAGGAACGGTGCGGGTGCGGAGGCCGGCCGGGCCGTCCGCACGCTGCGCGCCGAGCGTGTGAGCTGATTGGGGGTGGAGGTCCACATCCGCAGTGTGGCCCGTTCCACCAGTCGGTCCTCCGTCCCCGGGATCATCGCGATCGGCCAGGGAACGCAGGCCAGTTCGCGCGCCGCCGAGATCGTCAGCGACGCGGGCTCGGCCGCAGTCGCCGCGCCCAGTTCCGCGACCAGCGGAGGCGGGAGGAGATCGCCGACCGTGCGGGTGATGATCTGTTCCTCGGCAGACTTCCAGCTCTCAAGGTGGGTGTACGGCTCGTAGTAGTCACCGGGGCCACGCCGGTACGGGAACAGGCTCCAGGTCTTCGGTTCCGACGACTGGGCCTGCCCGGCGAGGGCCAGCAGTACCGGCTTGATGCGATCCCGCTCCCGGAGGTCGACCTTGCCGTACCCGATCGGCTCCCTGTCCCGGGCGGCGAACCAGAAGAGGAACCCGTCCTCCACGTGTGAGGACCAGAAGAGGCCCATGGGCAGTGCTTCGTCCAGTGCGCGGGGCACGAGTGCGGGTGCCCTCCCGGCCTGCAGCACGTTGCCGTAGTGAGGCATGAGAAGTGCCGTGCCCTGAAAGGACACGGGCGAAGGGAAGTGCAGCAGCGTCGCACCGAACGCGTCGTTCAGCGCGGTGAACAATGCCTGGGACACCAGCGGTGTGCTGCTTTCCGCCGCCTCGGCCGGCGCCGACGACGCGCTGAACCCGCTGTCCGCGAGCTTCGTCTTCTCCTCCTCGGCATCGACCTCGACGATCGTGCCGATCATGGACTGGAGCCGGCACGACTCGATCAGTTCGGCCATGGCCCGACTGTCACCGAGGGCTGCCGCCGCCGTCAGCGCCGCGTGCCTCGCGGGGCCGAAGTTGGTCCACAGAGCGACACGTTGTGTGTGCGAACAGGCTCGGTAGCGCTGAGCGTCCAGCTTCGCCCAGGCGGCGAGAGCGAGAGCGAGCCCTTCGTCGTGCCGGCCCAGGTCTACCCGGATCGCCGCGGACCGCTGCTCCAGATCCCCGATCAGCCAGTAGTCGGCCCGTTCCTCGGCCAGGTGCCCGATCGCCGAGGTCAGGAGCCCGAGCGCCCGCTCCGGCTGCGTGTCGTCGGCGAGACGCGCCGCGAGGCAGGAGACCAGGTAGGTGTAGGGAATGATCCCCAACTTGCGCACCCGCTCGATCCCGGCGACCTCGTGCGCGCCGATGCCCGGCGCCTCGTCCAGCACCCGCGTGGCTATCCGGTGAAAGACGGCGGACACTCCGTGGGTCGCCCCCTCAATGGTCTTCAGATGTTCGAGCGCACCGTCCCGATCTCCTGCCTTCATGGTGAAGACGACCATCTGACAAAAGGTCCGGCGTTTGTGACGGGGCGTGCGCCAGTAGATTGCAGCGCCTGCGAAGCACTCCGCCGCGGTGGCCCAGTCGGCGAACCGCACATATTCACGCCCGAGCAGTTCGTAAAGGATCGCGAGGTGCCTGTCGGCGCGCGGGGCCGCGTCGGGCCCCAGCGGCTGTTGGGTGATGCGTATCAGTATCGAACGCACGTAGGACAACCCCGCGTTTCCCGAGTCCTCGGCATCGGCGAGCGTCACCCCGCCGAGGAGGCCTTCGAGATCCAGCAGTTCGCGGTGCAACTGCTCCGGCAGATCGGTACCGCGTTCCAGATAGGCGTCGATGAGTCCCGCGATCCGCTTGATGCCGGGGGAAGCCGGCTTCCCCCGGTCAGGACGCAGCCGTCGGCGCTCGAAACGTCCCGCGACAGCGAGAAGACGCCCCAACGCGGTTGATCTCATCTGTGCCCCCCAGCACCTCACGCTCCCCGTAGGTCACCAGAAGATCCAGGGCGCGGTACGGCCGAGGTCTGGCAGCGGGGTAGCCACGGAAATCATGCCGTTCCGAGGCGGCCGGGGGGACCGGATTGCGAGAATTCGGGACACTCCAGGCGAGCATCCGACCGGTGGTCCTGTGAAGGACATTCCGCCGTTCTGCGTCGGCCCGCAGCGTTCCGCGGCCGCGATTCGGAACATCGATCCGGCGTTCCGCGCCAACATCTTCACTGTCGAGGTCTGGAAGCCCGCGCTCGTGAAGTCGCGGGGACCGCTTTCACGTCCTCGGCACCTATGCGCTCGCCCGATGCGCTCGCCCGATGGCTCGGCCAACTCCAACCCGACCGTCACCTTCGACCACTGGATGTTGTCTCGGCCGGGCGTGATCAGCCGATGTCGCAGGCACCGGACTCTTCGAGGGGGCGGCTCGCGAGGTCGTCGGCCCACCCCACCGCCCAGGTGTGCAGAGCTGTGATGGTGGCGTCGCCGAGGCTGTAGGCGGCGAAGGCTTCGTCGTCGGTCCACTGCGCGCCGGTGAGGCTCGCTTGGAGGTCATCGCGCTCGAAGCGGCCGCGGGCGTGGCAGCGGCGAACTCCTCGAGCTCGGCATACCCGCCGGTGAGGACCAAGAGATATGGCGAGCGACTGCCCTGGTGCGACCGACGAGGGTGCGCAGCACCGGCCACAGCTCGATGAGTAGATCCCCAGCAGGGACTCAGAGCCAGTCCCGTCGCTTGAATATCAGGTACAAACTGACGCAAACCACCCCCATCAGGCCGATCGCAAAGGGGTATCCGAAGCTCCAATGCAACTCAGGCATGTCCTCGAAGTTCATCCCGTAGATCGTCCCGACCAGCGTCGGAGCGAACAGGATCGCCGCCCACGACGAGATTTTCTTGATCTCCTCGTTCTGCTCGAATCCGGCCTCCGCGAGCGCCCGCATCTCCGCGTTCTGCTGCTGCGTCACCAGCGTGGCGTTCACCGTCAGGATGTCGGTCAGGGCCTGGCGGAAGCCGTCGACGCGTTCGCTGGTGTGGGTGACGTGGTCGGCGACGTCCCGCAGGTAGCGCTGGAGTTCCTCGTCCGTTCCGTACTTGGCGAAGCCCGCCATCAGGCCGTGCAGCATGCCGACCAGGGGGCGGGTGGCGCGCTGGAACTCGACCATCTCGCGGGAGAGTTCGTAGATGCGCCGGGAGACCTCCGGGTCGCCCCGGAACACCTCGGTCTCGATCTCGTCGATGTCGGTCTGGACGCCCGTGACGACCGGCGCGTAGCCGTCGACGACGGTGTCGAGGATGGCGTACAGGACCGCTTCCGGGCCCAGCCTCAGCAGTTCCGGCGACTCCTCCATGCGGCGGCGGACGGCGGAGAGGTCCGGTGCCGCGCCGTGGCGGACCGTGATCAGGAAGTCGGGGCCGACGAACACGTGCAGCTCGCCGAACTCGACCTCCTCCGAGGCGTCGAGATAGCGGGCCGCCCGCAGGACGACGAAGAGGGTGTCGCCGTAGCGTTCCAGCTTCGGCCGCTGGTGCGCCTCCATCGCGTCCTCGACGGCCAGCGGGTGCAGGTCGAACTCCTCGGCCAGGGAGAGCAGTTCACGCTCCGTGGGGCGGGCGAGGCCGATCCAGGCCATACCGGCCGGCTTCCGGCTCAGCTCGCGGTAGGTGTCGGCCAGGGTCGCGGGGGAGGAGACCCGGACGCCGTCCTCGTACAGCGCCGCCTCGACCACGCTGCCGATCTCCGCGTCCCGCGCGGTGGCCGGTCCGGCGGCCAGGGGCGGGTCGGCCGGTTGGCGCGGGGGGAGCGCGCGTCGCAGGCCGGATCTCTTCGACGGGTTCTTCCAGGCGATGGGGTACCTCCCTGGCCGGTCCGCGGCGGCGGTGTGATCGTTCGCAAGGATATACGGGGCAAACGGCGGCGTGGCGGGGCGGTGAACGACCGATCGCCGGGAATCGCGGACCGAAGCTGTCCGCAAGCGCCGCTAGCGTGCGGAGCATGACCACGACGACAGCCGTGCTCGGCACCCGCGCCCTCAACCGCGCCACCCTCGACCGCCAGCTGCTCCTGCGCCGTGCGCCGCTGCCGGCGAAGGCGGCGCTGGAGCACCTGGTCGGCCTTCAGGCCCAGGAGGTCAAGCCGCCGTACTACGCGCTCGCCGCCCGCCTCGACGGCTTCCGCCCCGAGGACCTCTCGGCCCTGCTGACCGACCGCGAGGCGGTCCGGATCGTCACCCTGCGCTCGACCATCCATCTGCACACCGCCGACGACTCCCTGACCCTGCGACCGTTGGTGCAGCCCGCCCGCGACCGGGAGCTCCGGATCTTCCGCAAGGGCCTCGCCGGCGTCGACCTGGAGCGGCTCGCCGGCCTCGCACGTGAGCTGGTCGAGGCCGGGCCGCGCACCATGCGTCAGCTGCGCGAGGCCCTGGGTGCCGAGTGGCCGGACGCCGATCCGCAGGCCCTCGCCGTCGCCGCCCGCTGTACGCTCCCGCTGGTCCAGGTCACCCCGCGCGGAGTGTGGGGCAGGAGCGCCCAGGTCTCCCTCACCACCGCCGAGCACTGGCTGGGCCGCCCCTCCGAGCCGGCCGCCACCGCGGAGAGCGCCGTGCTGCGTTATCTCGGCGCCTTCGGTCCCGCCTCCGTGCAGGACATGCAGACCTGGTCCGGCCTGACCCGGATGCGCCCCGTGTTCGAAAGGCTCCGCCCGCGGCTGGTCACCTTCCGGGACGAGCGCGGCACCGAACTCTTCGACCTCCCGGACGCCCCCCGGCCCGACCCGGAGACCCCCGCCCCGCCCCGCTTCCTGCCCGAGTTCGACAATCTGCTGCTGTCGCACGCCGACCGCACCCGCGTGGTGCCGCCCGCGCACCACGGCCGCACCTGGCAGGTGAACACCGTTCACTGCCCGCTCCTGGTCGACGGCTTCCTGGCCGGCGTCTGGCGGCTGCTCGACGGCGCCCTGGTCGTCGAGCCCTTCGGCGGCCTCACCCGGGCCCAGCGCGACGAGGTGACCGAGGAGGGCCGGCGCGTGCTCCAGGTGCTGCACCACGGAGCGTCGTACGACATCCGCTTCGCAACGGTCCTGCCGTAGTGCGGGCCGGCGCATGGAGAGGGGGGGGGGGGGGGGGGGGCGGGGGGGGCCCCCCCCCCCCCCGCCCCCTGGCTCGACTACCTGAGGGATACTCAGGAGGTCTTGGTGCGTTACGAGTTGACCTGTGCGCTCACCAGGCTGGAGAAGGTCGTCAGCCGGGTGTAGACGCCCGGGTAGCCGGCCTGCGCACAGCCTTCGCCCCAGGAGGTGACCCCCGCGAGGACGCCCCCGATGAGCAGCGGGCCGCCGCTGTCGCCCTGGCAGGTGTCCACGCCGCCGGAGGTGTATCCCGCGCACACCATGTCGCTCGCCACGAAGTCGGAGCCGTAGGAGCCGCGGCAGCTGGAGTCGGACACGACCGGTACGGTCGCGGTCCGCAGCTGGTCGGAGGAGCTGCCGCTCTGGGAGGTGGTGCCCCAGCCGAGGACGCGGGCCGTGGTGCCGGCCGCGTACACCGAGGTCTGCGAGGAGGAGACGTACTTCGCCGCGGTGTACGGCATGGACGTCGACAGCGTCAGAACGGCCACGTCGTCGCCGTTGGTGACGTCCGAGTAGCCGGGGTGGATCCAGATCTTGCTGACCCGGCT
Source organism: Streptomyces sp. NPDC052023 (assembly GCF_044548465.1). NCBI lineage: Bacteria > Bacillati > Actinomycetota > Actinomycetes > Kitasatosporales > Streptomycetaceae > Streptomyces > Streptomyces sp. NPDC052023. The sequence continues at coordinate 326,284 of NZ_JBIUBW010000004.1, forward strand.
CACCGTGCCGTTGGTGCCGTTGAGGTACGTACGGCCGCCGACCACGCGGACGCTGCCGGTGCTCTCGCCGACCATGCAGTGGGCGGCGGTCACGACCTTCGTCGGCGAGACCAGCGTGCCGCCGCAGAACTGGTCCTGCGAGGCGTCCGTGATCTGCATCATGAACGGGTACGCGGTCGTCGTGGTGGTGGTACCGCCGACGATGGGCTGCGGGGCGGCGACGGCGGCGGGGGAGGCGAGCAGCGCGGTCGTGGCGGCGGCAGCGGTCGCGGCGACGAGGGCCGCGGTCCTTCTCGCACGGGTGAGCCCGAACATGAGTCTCCTCAAGGGGGTTGCCGGTGGGGGGTCGCGCGGGTCGGGGGGTGGAGCACGAGGGACTCGGGTCCGACCCCCGTGTGCCCGGCGAGCGGCACGTGGATAAACTATGGCCGGATGCCCACCCACCCCAATGAGGGAACCCCCTAGGGGAGTTGGGGCAGGGAAAACCCTCGGTTCGGTGTCCCCCGCCCGGTGCCTGGCGTGGCGTACGGCCTACCTGACGTGCCGTCCCGCCGCCAGCCGGACGATGTCCACCCGGGAACGGATCCCCAGCTTGCGGTAGACCCGGGTGAGTGTCGCCTCGACCGTCTTGACGCTGATGAACAGCCGCCCGGCTATCTCCCGGTTGGTCGCGCCCTCCATCACCAGCGCCGCGACCTGACGCTCCATCGAGGCGAGCCCCTCCAGCGCGGCCGGCGCCGGAGCCGGGGCCGGCCGCCGGTCCGGCGTCGCACCCGCCGCCACGGCCGCGTCGACCTGTCGCAGCCAGGGCAGCGCCCGGCACCGGCGGAACAGCCGGGCCGCCTCGTCGTACGCCGTCGGACCCGGCTCCCGCCCGGCCCGCAGCAGCGCCAGCTCGAAGGCGGCACGCGCCTCTTCGAGCCCGTAGCCCAGCTTGCTCAGCCGGTCCTGCACCGACGTCAGCTGGCCTACCGCCGCCTCGTGTTCGCCGCCCGCCGCCCGCACCAGTGCCTCCGCCCGGTCGAGCACCGCCAGCACGCTCTCCCGCCCGAGCCGCAGCGCCTGCCCGCGTGTCACGTCGATGACGTCCTGCGCCTCCGTGAGCTCCCCGATCCGCACGAGCGCCTCCGCGAGGTCCCCGTGCCAGCGCCCGCGTGCCGGGTCGGTGACGCCGAGCCCGTGCTCCAGCTCGCGCACCCGGCGCAGTGACCGGACGGTGCCCGGCGCGTCCCCGGCGACCAGCTGGACGTATCCGAGGGCGGCCAGCGCGCGGGAGACATAGATCTGGTCGCCGTCCTCCTCGGCGTGCTGCACCGCCTCCCGCGCCAGTGCCAGCGCCTGGTCCGCGCTGCCGCCGGAGGCCTCGGCGAGCGAGGTGAGCATCGCCGACGCCACCTCGCCCATGCCGGAGTCGCGGGCCAGCCGCAGGCTCTCCCGGGCCAGGTCGAGGGCGCGTCCGCAGTGCCCGGAGCGCAGTTCGGTCTCGGCCAGCAGCCGCAGGAAGTGCACCTCGCTCTCGACCATGCCGCGCCGCCGCACCTCGCGCAGCAGTGCCGTGACCGTGGTGCGGGCCTCCTGCAACTGGTCGCTCATCAGCAGCCAGCGGAATCGGGTGGAGCCCGCCCCGTTGTGGTGACACGCCACCTGCGGGTCCTGCGGCTCCTTCAGCGCACGCTTGATGGTCGCCGGCGCGTCCGGGTGACCCATCAGGGTCTCGGCCTGCGCCTGGAAGGCGAGCGCCAGCAGTTCGGTACGCCGGTCCCCGGCCCGGGCCGCCAGGTCCGCGGCGTGCGCGGCCTCCTCGCGGCCCTCGGCGAAGTCGCCCTCGACGACCAGCGCCCGCCAGGCCAGCTGGTAGTGGACCGGGGCCAGCAGCCGCGGGTCGTCGCCCGCGTCGGCGAGCGCCTGCGGGTAGACGGCGTCGACCTCCCCGAGGGCCTGTCCGGCCGCCTCGATCACCACCATCCAGGCCCGCACCCGCTCGGCCGCGGACGTGGCCCGGGTGAGCACCTCGCGTGCGATGTCCCGGGCCAGGTCCACTTCGCCCGCCGTGATCGCGTCCTCGGCCGCCTGCAACCGGCGCTCGTCCGGCCCCGGCACGCTGTCCGCCGGCGCGTGCCGCGCCGCGAGCAGCCCGAGCGAGGCGGCCACCGAGGGCGCGCCGCGGTCCCGGGCCAGCATGGCGGCGCCGGCGAGCCGGGCCGCCACCTCCGGATCCGTTCCGGTCGTCGCCAGTGCCAGATGCCGCGCCCGCTCGATCGGATCGGAGGCGGCCGTGGAGAGCGCCGCGTGCGCGGCCCGCCGCTGGTGCGCGGGCGCCTCGGCGTACAGCGCCGCCGAGACCAGCGGATGGGCGAAGCGTACGGCGGGGCCCTCCGGCTCCGTGGCCAGCAGCCCGAGTTCGGCCGCGCGGGCGGTCTCGGCCTCGGCGTTCTCCCGGCCTGCCGCGTGCAGCAGGGACAGCGTGGGCCGGGCGCCCGCACTGGCCACGAGAAGGGTGTGGCGGGCGTCCGCGGAAAGCATCTCCAGCCGGCTCAGGACGAGCGCCCGCAGCGAGGTCGGCACCGGCAGCGGCTCGCCGGGGCGCGGCGGAGTCGGGTTCTCGGCGAGGGCGCGGCCCAGCTCCAGGGCGAAGAGCGGATTGCCGCCGCTGGTGCGGTGGATGTCCCGGACCGTGGAACGCGGCAGGCCGCTGTAGCCGCGGTGGTCGAGCAGCGCGGCGACCTGGGCGCGGGAGAGCGGGCCGAGCCGGACGGCGAGGGTGTCCGGGGGAGAGGTGCGCAGATGGCGGTCGTACTCCTGGCCCTCGGTCCGCACCGCGCACAGCATCGTGACGGGGGTGTCGCCGAGGCGGCGGGCGGCGAAGCCCAGCAGCTCCGAGCTGGCCGGGTCCAGCCACTGCACGTCGTCCGCGACGACCAGGACCGGCCCTTCGGCGGCGAGCGCCCTCAGCGCGGACAGCACGGCGAGGCGCAGCGCGAGGCCGTCGCGCTGGAGGGTGGACTCGCCGCGGCCGGTGAGCGCCGACTCCAGCGCCGTGCGCTGCGCGGCGGGCAGCTTGCCCGAGACCTCGTCCAGCACCAGGCCGAGCAGGTCGGCCAGGGCCAGGAAGGGCAGATGCGATTCGGACTCCGTCGCCGAGCAGCGCAACACGGTCCGTGCCGCCTCGGCGTTAGTGGCGGCCAATGCCCGCAGCACGGTCGACTTTCCTATTCCGGCGGGCCCGTGGAGCAGCACGCTGCCACCGCGGCCGAGCTGCGCACGTGCCGCCGTGAACAGTTCCTCCTGGCCGATGACCAGGTCGGGGCGGCTTCTGGCAGGCTCCTTGAAGTCCCGTCGCACGGTCACCGCTCCCTCCGTGTGTCGTGTTCGGGCCAAATTCTAGGCAACAACTCCTTGAAATCCGGAGCGCCGAGATGGTGAGGGAAATAACAACAGGGGTGCATGGGCAAATTCAGACGACCGTCAGGTGAATGGTCTGCCCGTACCGAAGGCTGCCCATGCCTGGGCGCGGCGGTGTCCGCGACCGGCGTCGGAGGTCCACCCTCGTCATGCGGCACTCACCCCGTTCCGGGGTGGTGACACCCGCGTCGCGCAGTACACGATGTGAGCGAGCCGCCCGGCGGCGGTCCGGCACCGAGGAGGACGGATGACGACGGCGACGGAGCAGTTCCGTGAGGCACGGGACTTCCTGCTGGAACACCGCGAGGACTACGCCACCGCCCACGCGGGCTTCCGCTGGCCGCGCCCGGAGCACTTCAACTGGGCGCTGGACTGGTTCGACGTCGTCGCGGACGGCAACGACCGCACGGCGCTGCACATCGTCGAGGAGGACGGCGCCGAGCTGAAGCTCTCCTTCGCCGCCCTGGCCGGGCGATCGGCACGCGCCGCCAACTGGCTGCGCGCACAGGGCGTCGGCGCCGGCGACCGGATCCTCGTCATGCTGGGCAACCAGGCCGAGCTGTGGGAGACGGCCCTGGCCGCGATGAAACTGCGCGCGGTCGTCATCCCGGCCACGCCCCTGCTCGGCCCGGCGGACCTGCGGGACCGGGTGGAGCGCGGGCGCGTGCGGCACGTCCTCGTCCGTGCGGGGGACTGCGGCAAGTTCGACGAGGTGCCGGGCGACTTCACGCGCATCGCGGTCGGGGGCGCGCCGGAGGGCTGGCTTCGCTACGAGGACGCCTACACGGCCCCGGCCGGCTTCACGCCCGACGGTCCCACCCGTGCCGACGACACGCTGATGCTCTACTTCACCTCGGGGACGACGGCCCGCCCGAAGCTGGTCGAGCACACCCACACGTCGTATCCGATCGGGCACCTGGCGACGATGTACTGGATCGGCCTCAAGCCCGGCGACGTGCATCTGAACATCTCCTCACCGGGCTGGGCCAAGCACGCCTGGTCCAACCTGTTCGCCCCGTGGAACGCCGAGGCGACCGTCTTCCTCCACAACTACACCCGCTTCGACGCGGCCCGGCTGATGACGGAGATGGACCGGGCCGGTGTGACGACGTTCTGTGCCCCGCCGACGGTGTGGCGGATGCTCATCCAGGCCGACCTGACCCAGCTGCGCACGGTGCCCCGCGAGGTGGTGGCTGCCGGGGAGCCGCTCAACCCCGAGGTCATCGAGCAGGTGCGGCGGGCGTGGGGGGTGTCCGTCCGGGACGGTTTCGGCCAGACGGAGACCGCGGTGCAGGTGTCCAACAGCCCCGGGCAGCCCCTGAAGACGGGGTCCATGGGCCGGCCCAGCCCCGGATACCACGTGACGCTGCTGGATCCGGTCTCCGGTGCGCCGGGCGCCACCGAGGGCGAGATCGCCCTCGATCTGTCCACCCGTCCGGTCGGTCTGATGACCGGTTACCACGGTGACGCGGACCGGACGGCGGAGGCGATGGCGGGCGGCTACTACCGCACCGGTGACATCGGCTCCCGCGACGACGACGGTTACATCACCTACGTGGGCCGCGCCGACGACGTCTTCAAGGCCTCCGACTACAAGATCTCGCCGTTCGAGCTGGAGAGCGCGCTGCTGGAACACGAGGCGGTGGCGGAGGCGGCCGTCGTCCCCGCCCCCGACGCCCTGCGCCTCGCCGTCCCCAAGGCCTACGTCGTCCTCGCCGAGGGCTGGGAAGCCGGACCCGACATGGCGAAGGTGCTGTTCGAGCACTCGCGCGACACCCTCGCCCCGTACAAGCGCATCCGGCGGCTGGAGTTCGCGAGCCTGCCGAAAACCGTCTCCGGAAAGATCCGCCGTATCGAACTGCGGGAGGCCACGGCCGCGGGCTCGGTGAACGAGTACCGCGAGGAGGACTTCCGCTGACACGGCCCGCACGGCAGCCTTCGGGAGGATCGCGCCGCGATCGAAGCGCCGGGCGTGGCACCGGAGTCGCCCTGGCCGACGGCAGGAACGGCCAGGGCGGGCTGGAGACCGCCGCCCTCGGAGAGGCCGGCGGCACGGCCGTCGCGCCGCCGGGCGGCCACAACCTCTGAGGGCTGCTCCGGGGGCCCGCGACCCCGCCGTCTCAGGTCAGGGTGGAGTGCAGGGTGTCGGCGGGCTGGTTCACCGGGCGCGGGGTGCCGGTGGGGTCGTCGACGGCGAACAGCGGGACGCCGAGGGTGTCGGCGCGGGCGCGGGCCTCGGGGACGTATCCGGCCAGCGAGAAGTACACGCAGCGCACGGACTCCGACATGGCCGTCAGCCACAGGCACTCCACGTCCCGCACCGTGGCCGGGTGCCCGGACGGGTCGACCTGGGCGAGCAGGCCGCGGGCCGAGAGCCCGATCCCGGACGGTGGCCGCTGGTCGGCGCGGCGCAGGTCGCGGTGGCCCAGGCGATGCAGATAGAGGGCGGCGGCCGTGACCGCGTCGCGGGCGGTGCGCAGGGCGACCGGTGGCCGGGGACCGGCCACGGGCAGGCGCAGCACCGTTCCGCAGGGGCAGCCCAGCTCCGGGCGCGGCCACTGGTTGCGCCGGCCGCAGGGCACGCAGGGGACCTCCACCCACTCCTCGTCCCAGCTGCGGTGGGCCACGGACTGCGGCGCGGCGTGCGGGTCCAGTGGTGGGCCGGCGGGGGCGCCGCAGGCGCAGGGGTAGGACGGCGCGGTGTAGAGGTGCTCGCGCCGGCAGGCCGGGCAGCGCACCGGCAGGCTCTCGGGCATGGCCACATCGTGCTCCTCCCTCCCCTTGCCTGTCCGCGCCTTGACGGCATTTGGCACCGAGCCTTACATTGTTTCCAGATAGTAGAAGTTACTTTCCGCTATACGGAAGTGCTACCGGCGGGGCGCGACGGGAGTACGCATCCGACAGCCGAAGCAGGAGTACTCAATGGCTCGTATGACCGCTGCCCGCGCGGCAGTCGAGATCCTCAAGCGCGAGGGCGTCTCGGACGCCTTCGGTGTGCCGGGCGCGGCGATCAACCCGTTCTACGCGGCACTCAAGGCGTCCGGCGGCATCAGTCACACCCTCGCCCGCCACGTCGAGGGCGCCTCGCACATGGCGGAGGGCTACACCCGCACCCACCCCGGCAACATCGGCGTGTGCATCGGCACCTCCGGACCGGCCGGCACCGACATGATCACCGGCCTGTACTCCGCGACGGGCGACTCCATCCCGATCCTGTGCATCACCGGCCAGGCGCCGACCGCGGTGATCCACAAGGAGGACTTCCAGGCCGTCGACATCGCCTCCATCGCCAAGCCGGTGACCAAGATGGCGGTCACCGTGCTGGAGGCCGCGCAGGTTCCGGGCGTCTTCCAGCAGGCGTTCCACCTGATGCGGTCCGGCCGTCCGGGCCCGGTCCTGATCGACCTGCCGATCGACGTCCAGCTCACCGAGATCGAGTTCGACCCGGAGACGTACGAGCCGCTGCCGGTCTACAAGCCCGCCGCCTCCCGTGCCCAGGTCGAGAAGGCGATCGGGATGCTGAACGCCGCCGAGCGCCCGCTGATCGTGGCCGGCGGCGGCGTCATCAACGCCGACGCCGCCGAACTGCTCGTGGAGTTCGCCGAGCTGACCGGCACCCCGGTCGTGCCGACCCTGATGGGCTGGGGCACCATCCCCGACGACCACGAGCTGAACGCCGGCATGGTCGGCCTGCAGACCTCGCACCGCTACGGCAACGCGACCTTCCTGGAGTCCGACTTCGTCCTCGGCATCGGCAACCGCTGGGCCAACCGCCACACCGGCAAGATCGACGTCTACACCGCGGGCCGCAAGTTCGTGCACGTCGACATCGAGCCGACCCAGATCGGCAAGATCTTCGCGCCCGACTACGGCATCGCCTCCGACGCCAAGGCCGCGCTGGAGCTGTTCGTCGAGGTGGCCCGGGAGCTGAAGGCGGCCGGCAAGCTGCCCGACCGCTCCGGCTGGTCCGCCGCCGCGCAGGAGAAGAAGGCGACCCTCCAGCGTCGTACCCACTTCGACGACATCCCGATCAAGCCGCAGCGTGTGTACGAGGAGATGAACAAGGCCTTCGGCCCGGAGACGCGGTACGTCACCACCATCGGCCTGTCCCAGATCGCCGGCGCCCAGATGCTGCACGTCTACCGCCCGCGCCACTGGATCAACTGCGGCCAGGCGGGCCCCCTCGGCTGGACCATCCCGGCCGCGCTGGGTGTCGCCAAGGCCGACCCCGAGGCATCCGTGGTCGCGCTCTCCGGCGACTACGACTTCCAGTTCATGATCGAGGAACTGGCGGTCGGCGCACAGCACCGCATCCCGTACGTCCACGTCCTGGTGAACAACTCCTACCTGGGCCTGATCCGGCAGGCGCAGCGGGCGTTCGAGATCGACTTCCAGGTCAACCTGGAGTTCGAGAACCTCAACTCGCCCGAGCTCGGCGTCTACGGCGTCGACCACGTCAAGGTCGCCGAAGGCCTCGGCTGCAAGGCCATCCGGGTGACCGACCCCAGTGAGCTGGGCGCGGCCTTCGAGCAGGCCAAGAAGCTCGCCGCCGAGCACCGGGTGCCGGTCGTCGTCGAGGCGATCCTGGAGCGGATCACCAACATCTCCATGTCCGGCACCAACGACATCAGCAACGTCGTGGAGTTCGAGGAGCTCGCGACGGAGCCCGGCCACGCACCGACGTCGATCAGGACGCTGAAGGTCTGATCCGGCGCACGACGGTCGAGGGCGGCTCACCCGAGGGGTGGGCCGCCCTGTCGTCGTTCTCCCGGTTCTGCAGCTCAGTCCCCGCCGCCCCCGCCACCGCCGCACCCGTACCCGCCGCCTCCGCCGTGACTCCCGACACCTCCGCCGTGGTACTCGCCGGAGCCGCCGCCGCCCTGCTCGTCGCCCTCCTCGGCGCCGAACGTGCGGCGCAGGCCGGTGCCCCGGCCGAACGGGAAGCGTCCCTCGTCCGCGAGGGCGCCGCGGCCGGCGAGCCCGCCGGCGCGGGTGAAGTGCGGTAGGAGTGACGTCAGGGCCCGCCGGCCGTGCAGCGCGACCGCGAGCAGGATCTCCTCGTCGGTGAGGCCGGCCGGGCCGGAGGGGAGCGGGTGCCGTGCGCGCAGGGCGGCGAGGTGACGGCGTGCCGTGCGGGTCGGGCCGGGCAGACCCGAGCGAAGCAGCCCGGCCGCGGTGAGGTCGCGGCGCATCCGGGCGAGGGCCAGGCGGACGGCCGCGCGGCCGGGCAACTCCCGGATGCCGGCGGGGCGGTGGAGTCCGACACGTACCGCCTTCTGCAGCGGGTGGTCGGGGGCGGGGAACGCGGCCGCCTTGCGCAGCGTCCCCGGCCGCCCGGCATCCACCAGGCCCCGCAGATGCAGGCCGACCACGGCGACGGTGACGGCGGCCCGGGGGCCGCCGCGCAGCAATCCGATCTCGTGCGGCTCCAGCCGCCCTGTGGCGTCGTCGTCGCTCATCACAACCCGTCCCCGTCACCCGGGACCCGCCGCCCCCGTGCCGGCGGGCCCCGGTGTGTGAGGGGTATGTGCCCGCGTCGGGGGGCACCCGAAGCGTGTGGGCGGCGGATTCAGAGGTTGATTTGAGGAAGCCGTACCCGGCGTACGCCCCCTGGCGTACGCGTGGTCATCCCGCGCCGGGCTGCTCGTGGTGCTCCGACAGTCCGGGCCAGTCCTCGGGCCCGCCGCCCTGCCACTCGATGAAGTCGGTGTCCTCCACGTCGGTCACGTAGAGGTCGGCGAGCCTCAGGATCTCGCTGACGTCGTCCAGGTGCGTGGCGACGCCCAGTGTCTCGCCGCCCTCGGTGACCCGCCGCGAGCCGTCCAGGGCCGGCGGATGCACCACCACGTGCGGGTGCTCCGGTGGATGTCCCATGCCTTCAGGGTGCTGCGGCCGGAGAGGTTTCGCACCCTCGTGCGCGAAGGCGCGCGGCGGACAGGCCCTGACACGGAGGAGCGCCGGGTACGGGACCGTCCGTACCCGGCGCTCCTCGGCCGGTGAATGCCGGCCGTCCGGCGGTGCGAGGCTGGGCGCGACAGGACATTCGCGCCGCCGGACGGAGTCTGTGAGGCTGGGACCGCGGCGGCCGGCGACGGCACCGGTTCCTTCCCTCAGGTCGAAGAAGGAGCTCCGGGACCTTCACCACCGCACTGGCTCGCATGCCGCCGCGGTCCTCGCCTTGCCCGCCCGGCCACCGTGCGACCACCCCTCATCCGGGTCGCCGGTGGCCTGGCGGGCGGTGCGTCCGAAGTCCTGACCTCCCGTCAGAGTCCGGACGCAGCCCTTGGGTTCAGTCCTCGCGCAGGGCGCGGACCGCTTCCTGAACACGCTTGCCGTACTCGGGGTCGGCGGCGTGGAAGTGGGCCAGGTTCTTCTCGATCACGTCGTCGCGGGAGACCTGCGAGAGGCTGCCGGCGATGTTGGCGATCAGCCGGGACTTCTCCTCGGCGGACATCAGGCGGTACAGCTCGCCCGCCTGGAAGAAGTCGTCGTCCTTGGTGTGCAGCGGTGCCACGTGGTTGCCGGTGTGGCCGGACACCGCCAGCGGGGCCGACAGGGGGCGGCCGGTCTCGACGGGGCCGTCGTAGGAGTTCGGCTCGTAGTTCTTGGCGTGCCGCCCCTGGGCGTTGCTCGCCATGAAGCCGTCCCGGCCGTAGTTCTGCGCGGTGGTCGCCTTCGGGGCGTTGACCGCGAGCAGCGTGTGGTTGACGCCCAGGCGGTAGCGGTGCGCGTCCGCGTAGGCGAACAGGCGGCCCTGGAGCATCTTGTCGGGGGAGGGGCCGATGCCGGGCACGAAGTTGTTCGGGGAGAACGCGGCCTGCTCGACCTCGGCGAAGACGTTGTCCGGGTTGCGGTCCAGGACCAGGCGGCCCACGCGCTGCAGCGGGTAGTCCTTGTGCGGCCAGACCTTGGTCAGGTCGAACGGGTTGAAACGGTAGTCGGCCGCCTCGGCGGCCGGCATGACCTGGACGTACAGGGTCCACGACGGGTTGACGCCCCGCTCGATGGCCTGGAGCAGGTCCGTCTGGTGCGAGTTGCCGTCCTTGCCCGCGATCTCGGCGGCCTGCTCGGTGCTCAGGCAGCGGATGCCCTGGTTCGTCTTGAAGTGGTACTTGACGAAGAAGGCCTCGCCGTCGGCGTTGGTCCACTGGTAGGTGTGTGAGCCGTAGCCGTTCATGTGGCGGTACGACGCCGGGATGCCGCGGTCGCCCATCAGCCAGGTCACCTGATGCGTGGCCTCGGGGGCGTGCGCCCAGAAGTCCCAGACGTTGTCCGGCTCCTGGCGGCCGGTGAACGGGTCCCGCTTCTGCGAGTGGATGAAGTCGGGGAACTTGATCGGGTCCTTGATGAAGAAGACCGGCGTGTTGTTCCCGACGAGGTCGTAGTTGCCCTCTTCGGTGTAGAACTTCACGGCGAAGCCGCGCGGGTCGCGCACCGCGTCCGCGCCGCCCAGCGAGTCCGCCACCGTCGAGAAGCGCACGAACGTCTCGGTGCGCTTGCCGACGGTGCTCAGGAAGTCGGCGTGGGTGAAGCCGGTGACGTCGTCGGTCACCTCGAAGTAGCCGTACGCGCCCGAGCCGCGGGCGTGCACCACGCGCTCCGGGATGCGCTCGCGGTTGAAGCGCGCGAGCTTCTCCAGCAGGTGCTGGTCCTGGAGCAGCAGCGGGCCGCCGACGCCGGCGGAGGCGGAGTTCTGGTTGTCGGCGACCGGGGCGCCGGACTCGGTGGTGAGCACGCGCTTCGACATGGTGACCTTCCGTACGAGGGGCAGCGGAAAAAGAATTCCACTTTGTGGAGCATCCGCTTTGTGGAGCCTAGGTTCGGGGCGATCGCGACGTCAACAGTTTGTTGAAGTCGAGGTGGGTTCCGGGCGGCGCCACCGCCTGGGCGCGACAGGACAGGTGTCAGCGGCGGCGCCGCCCGGAGGTCTCGTGAGGGTCAGACCCGGGCGCCGGACAGGCGCTCCACGGCCCGCAGCAGGGCCGAGTGGTCCAGGCCCCCGTCGCCCTGCGTGCGCAGGGAGGCCACCAGCTGGGCGACCACGGCGCCGACGGGCAGCGCCGCGCCGACGTTGCGGGCCGCGTCGGTGACGATGCCCATGTCCTTGTGGTGCAGGTCGATCCGGAAGCCCGGCTTGAAGTCCCGGTTCAGGAAGTTGTCCTTCTTCCGGGTCAGCACGGCCGAGCCCGCGAGCCCGCCGTTGAGGACGTCGAGGGCGGCCTTGAGGTCCACGCCGGACTTCTCCAGGAAGACCACGGCCTCGGCGCACGCCTGGATGTTCACGGCGACGATCAGCTGGTTTGCGGCCTTCACGGTCTGGCCGGAGCCGTGCGGACCGCACAGCACGATGGTCTTGCCGAGCGCCTCGAAGATCGGCCTGGCCTGGTCGAAGTCGGCCTGGTCGCCACCGATCATGATGGACAGCACGGCCTCGACGGCGCCGGCCTCACCGCCGGAGACGGGCGCGTCCAGCACCCGGATGCCCTTGTCGCGGGCGGCGGCGGCAAGGTCGACGGAGGTCTGCGGGGTGATCGAGGACATGTCGATCAGCAGCGCGCCGGACCTGGCGTTCTCCAGGATCCCGTCCGGACCGTAGGCGATGGCCTCGACCTGCGGGGAGGCGGGCACCATCGTGATGACCACGTCGGCGTCCCGCACGGCCTCGGCGATCGAGGAGGCGGTGGTGCCGCCGGCGGCGGCCAGCCGGTCCAGCTTCTCCTGCTCCAGCGTGAAGCCGGTGACGTCGTAACCCGCCTTGATCAGGTTCTCCGACATGGGGGAGCCCATGATGCCGAGGCCGATCCAGGCGATCTTGGGAAGGGTGCTCATGATGTAAGGGGTGCCTCTCGGTACAGGGGGATCAGCGGGACAGCCAGTCGAAGGCCTCGGCGCTCGGGCGGTCGCCCGGCTTGTACTCCAGGCCGACCCAGCCGTCGTAACCGGCCTTGCGGAGCTGGTCGAGGAGGTCCTCCAGCGGCAGCGAGCCCGTGCCCGGCGCGCCGCGGCCCGGATTGTCGGCGATCTGCACGTGGCCGGTCTGCTCGGCGTACGCGGCGATCACCTGCGGCAGGTCCTCGCCGTTCATCGACAGGTGGTAGAGGTCCATCAGGAACCGGGCGTTGCCGAGGCCGGAGGCCTGGTTGACCTTGTCGACGATGCCGATCGCGGCCGGCGCCGACACCAGCGGGTACAGCGGCGACTCGGGCTTGTTGAGGGCCTCGATCAGCAGGATCGCGCCGATCCGGTCGGCGGCGCGGGCCGCCAGGACCAGGTTCTCCAGCGCGAGCGCGTCCTGTTCGGCCGGGTCGACGCCCTCGACGCGGTTGCCGTAGAGCGCGTTGAGGGCCTTGCAGCCCAGGGACGCGGCGAAGTCGGCCGCCACGTCGATGTTCGCGCGGAACCGCTCCGACTCCGCACCGGGGATCGACAGGGCGCCCCGGTCCGGGCCCGGGAGCTGACCGGCGTAGAAGTTCAGGCCGGTGAGCTGGACGCCCGCCTCCTCGATCGCCTGCTTCAGGGCGTCGAGCTCGGACCGCTCGGGAGTGGGGGAGTCGACCCAGGGCCACCACAGCTCGACCGCGGTGAAGCCGGCCGCGGCGGCCGCGGCCGGGCGCTCCAGAAGCGGGAGTTCCGTGAAGAGGATCGACAGGTTGACGTTGAAGCGCTGCTCTGCGAATCCCATCGGGGGTCGGCGCTCCCTTCCTGCTCTGCGCTTATTCCGTATTGCGGAAGTTGCTTTCTGCTTAACGGAAGAGTGCCTGTGGGGGGTGAGCGCTGTCAAGACCGGCTCGCAAAAAAGCGCCCCCGCGCGGGTGGCACGGGGGCGCAGCGGAGGCGATGGTTCAGAGCGCGTCGACGGCGCTCACCTTCCACCCACCGGACGTGCGGGTCATCGTCATCCGCACCCGGTTCAGGTCCACGCGGGATCCGGTGACCTGGGTGCTGCGGGTGACCTGGTTGACGAAGAGCAGGACCACGGCCCTGTCCGCCGAGGCCGACACCACGGAGGCGGCCGGGGAGCCGCCGCCCCCCGGCCGCGCCACCGTCGCCCGCACCACGCCGTCGTACTTCGCCGCCGTGGGCCCGACCACGGTCCGCGTGGTCTTGCCGTACTCGTCGCGGAACGCCCCGGTGAGGTGGGCGCGCGCCGCGGCGAAGTCCCGGTCCAGGTGGCGGTGGTCGTACGACAGCACGACGGGTGCCGCCTTCCGCGCGGCCGCCAGCGCTTCGACGCGTGCCTGCTCGTCCCTGGCCCCCTCCCGGTACCGCTGTCCCAGTGCGACGACGGCGAGCAGGCCGGCCAGGAGCAGGACGGACAGGACCGCGGCCCACAGCCCCCGCCGGGACCGCCCTGCGGCCGTCTCCCGAGGGCCGTCCTGCGCGAAGTCCTCCGGTGACGGCTCCGGCGGGTCGTCCCAGCCGTCCGGCGGCTCGATGACCACGGTGCGCCCGGCGATCGGTGCCCTCACCGGGGCGGAAGCGGGGTGCCGCTCCGCGCGTTTGGCCGCGGCGCGGGCCGCCGCGGCCATCGTGCGCCGGGCCGGGGAACCGGAGACGCGTCCTCGGGTGCTGGGTTTCGTCACGGTCTTCCTCCTCACTGGATCGGGCGGGATCGGCTCAGCCCACGAACTCGACGGCGGAGGTCAGCCAGCGGCCGTCCTCGCGGACGAGGTCGAGTTGCAGCCGGTAGGTCCGTGCCTCGCCGTGGGGCACCGCGGTGTTGGTCACCTTGCTGTCGGCGACCACCAGCACGCGGGCCGAGCGCTCGTCGGAGCGGACGATGCCCGCGTCCAGGACCTGACCCTCGGACACGGACTTGTTCTGCGCGACGAGCTCTGTCAGTTCCTCGGTCTGCGCGGCGAACTCCTTCTTGAAGTCACCGGTCGCGCCCTTGAGCACGTTGGCGCTGTCCCGGTCGTAGCGCCGGTGGTCGAGCGAGGTGAAGTTCAGCGCCGACTGGCGGGCCGCCGCCAGGATGTCCTGGCGGCGATGCTCCGCCTCCCGCTGCTCGTACAGCCGGCTGCTCAGCCACAGCGCCGACGCGGTGCACAGGACGGTCGCGACGACCAGTCCCACCGACACCGCCGCGGAGCGTCCGGCTCGGGTGAACACCTCACGGGTCGCCCGGACCACCCTCCCGCTCATGCCATCGGTCCGACGAGCAGCCATTGCCACGACTCCTTTCCGAATACGGTCTGCTGGCCGCCCGTCGAGCCGATCTCGACGGGCGTTCCGTCCGGGCCGGTGAAGCCGCCGGTCTCCGGGTCGTACGGCGCCACGTGCGCTGTCCGGCCGGCGCCGCCGGTGCCGGACGGCGCGCCGGGGGCGTTCTGCGCGCCGCGCACCGAGGTGGCGCTGCCGCGCGGGGCCGTGCAGCGCGCGCCGGTGTTCGCCTCGCGCGTGCTGGTGTCGGCCGGGTCGCGCCGGGCGGTGCCGCCGTACCCCTGGGTGCAGGGCGGCGGGTCGTCGGCGTTCACGACCAGGCCGAAGTGGGTGGTGCCGTCGCCGGGGACGACCGTGTGGCTGCCCGCGACCACCACCGGGAAGGTGACCAGCGCCTGCTCCACGCCGGGCAGCCGGGCGAGCGTGACCTGTCCGCCGCTGATCAGGTTGGCCAGCAGCACCGACAGCCGCGGCTCGACCGACTTCAGCAACGAGTTGAGCTCGACCGCCGCCGGCGTCGCGTTGCCGATGAGCTTGCGCAGGTCACCGTCGCTCGACTTCAACTCCTGGGTCAGCAGCGCCAGGTCGCGCGCGAAGGACTTGATCGAAGAGCCCTGGTCGGCCTGCGTCTTCAGCACCTTCCGGGAGTCCTCGATCAGCGCGATCGTCTCGGGCAGCGACCCGGACGCCGACTCGACCAGCGCGTTGCCCGAATCGACCAGCCTGCTCAGGTGCGGTCCGGTACCGGCGAAGGCCTTGCCCAACTCGTCGACGGTGACCCGAAGATCGTCCTTGCCGACCGAGTTCACCAGCCGGTCGAGGCCGAGCACGAGGTCCGTCGTGGGCAGCGGCACGCGCGTGCTGCCGCGCGGGATCGTGCTGCCGTCCAGCAGGTACGGCCCGTCGGACGCGCGCGGCTGGAGGTCGACGTACTGCTCGCCCACCGCCGAGCGGTTCGCCACCACGGCGAGCGTGTCCGCCGGGATGCGCGGTGCCCCGTCCTTGATGTCCAGCGCGACCGAGACCCCGCCGCCGGTCAGCCGCAACTCCCCGACCCGGCCCACCGGCACCCCGCGATAGGTGACCTCGGCGCCGGTGAAGATGCCCCCGGACGCGGCGAAGTCGGCCCGCACGGTGTAGCCGCGGCCGAGGACACCGTCCACCAGGCCCGTGTACTCGGCGCCGACGTACGACACACCGACGGCGGTGATGGCGGCGAAGGCGACCAGCTGGGCCTTGACCGTACGGGTGATCACGGCTGTATCCCCTTCAGCAGCAGTTCGGCGAGGGCGAGGTCGATCCCCGGCGTCAGGCCCCGGCCGGTGCCGCGAGCGCCGGTGCCAGGTGCGCCGCTGCCCTGTGCGCCGGTCCCGTGAGCTGCCGTGCACACCGGCGGGCACAGCAGGTCTCCGGGCGGACGTGAGGGCGCGGGCGGCGCGCCGGGCAGGCCGGGGCCGGGCGTCGGCACGCCTGGCAGGCCCGGGACGTCGGGAAGTTCCGGGACATCAGGAAGACCGGGCGTATCCGGAAGATCCGGAGCGTCGGGAGCGCCGCGCCCGTCGCCGCCGTCCGGCTCCTCCGCCAGGTTCCCGTACAGGCTCGCCAGATCGAGATCGGCCGTGACACTCAGGTTCACGTAGTCGCCCTTGATCGCGTCCACCGCGTTCCGTGGGAAGGGGTAGGTGGTCAGCAGTTCCAGGGCGTTGGGCAGGTCGGCGCCCGCCTTGTTCAGCTGCTTCAGGATCGGGCGCAGCTGCTTCAGATTGGCGACCGTGTCGTCCCGCGAGGCCTTGACGACTCTGGTGCCGGTGGTGCCCAGCCTCGACAGGGCGGTGAGCATCTTCGTCAGGTCGCGCCGCTGATCGGCGAGTACCTTGAGCGCCGGCGGCATCGTGTCGACGGCCGTGGCGATCGTCCGCTTCTCCTTCCCGAGCCGCCCCGCGAGCCGGTCGACGGCCTCGATCGCGCGGACGATGTCCCGGCGCTGGTCGTCCAGGCCGCCCAGGAAGGTGTCCAGCTCCTCGAGCAGGGACCTGACCCGGTTCTCCCGTCCTTCCAGTGCCTTGTTGAGTTCCACGGTGATCGTCTTGAGCTGGGCCACTCCACCGCCGTTGAGCAGCGCGGACAGGGCGGACAGCACCTCCTCGATCTCCGGGCTGCGGCCGCTGCGGCCGAGCGGGACACGGTCGCCGTCGCGCAGCCGCCCCACGGGCGCCGTGCCGGGCGGGGCGGACAGGGCGACGTACTTCTCGCCGAGCACGCTGGTCTGCCTCAGCTCGGCGACCGCGTTGGCGGGCAGCCTCACCGAGTCGGCGACCCGCAGTCGTACGCGTGCGTGCCAGCCGTTCAGCTCCACCTTCTCCACGGAGCCCACGGTGACGTCGTCGACCTTCACGGCCGACTGCGGGACCAGGTCGAGGACGTCGCGGAACTCGACGGTGACGCGGTACGCGCGGCCGTCCGAGGCGGCCCCGCCGGGGAGTTCGACGTCGTACCAGCCGTTGAACTCGCAGCCGGACAGCAGCAGCGAGGCGACCGCCACCCACGCACACCTGCGCAGCCCGCTCATGCGCCGCCCTCCAGGATGCCGCCCAGCGTCCGGTCGACCGTGCCGGGCACGGCGGGCGCGGTCGGCACCTCGGGCAGGGAGCCGAACAGCTCCTCCAGTTCCGCGCAGTCGGCCCGCTCGCCGGTGGTCCTCAGCACGGAGCACAGCAGGGCGGCCGGGTCCTGCGGGTGCTGCGGGTTGTTGCGGGTGTCGAGGGTGCCGGAGGAGGCGTTGTAGGCGTTCTGGAGGTTCGACAGGCCCGTGGGGGCGACCTCCAGCAGCTCCTCCAGTGCCGCCCGCTGGGCGACGAGGACCTTGGTCACCTTGCTGAGGCCCTTCACGTTCGACGTCAGGGACTGCTTGTTCTTCTTCACGAACGCGGACACGTCACCGAGGGCGGCGGCGAGGTTGCGCAGGGCCGCCGCGAGGTCCTTGCGCTCCCCGGCGAGCTGCTCGGCCACCTGGGCGAGGCTGGTGTTGAACGACCGCACACTCCTGTCGTCCGCCGCCAGCGCCGCCGTGAACACCTGGAGGTTGCGCACGGTGCCGAACAGGTCCCCGCGTCCGTCGGACAGCGTGGTCACGGCCTCCGAAAGGTCCTTCACCGTCCGGTGGATGTTCTCGCCCTGGCCGTCGAGGTTCTCCGCGCTCACCCCGAGCAGCCGGGACAGGGAGCCGTCCTTGCCGGCGCCGTCGGGGCCGAGCGCCTCTGCCGTGGTGTGCAGGCTGTCGAAGATCCGGTCCAGCTCGACCGGCACGGCCGTGCGCGACTCGGGAATGACGGCGCCGTCCCGCAGGACCGGGCCGTTGCGGTACACCGGCAGCAGTTGCACGTAACGGTCGCTGACCACCGAGGAGTTGATGATCGCGGCCTGCGCGTCGGCCGGCACCCGGCGGGCCTCGTCGTACTCCAGCTCCACCCGTACCCGGCCGCCCTCCGGCGTGACGGCCCGCACCTCGCCGATCCGGACCCCGAGGACCCGGACGTCGGAGCCGGGATAGATCCCGACCGTGCGCGCGAAGTAGGCGGTGACCCGCACCGTCCCGTGGCGCGGCCACAGGACGAGGGCGAGTCCGGCGACCAGGGCCAGTACGACGAGCAGCGCCAGTCGTTTCCTCGTCGCGAGTCTCATCGTGCGCCTCCCGTGCTCGGGACCACCGGGGCGGCGACCAGGTTCTGGACGTAGGAGTCGAACCAGCGGCCGTTGCCGAGGGTGTTGGTGAAGACCCGGACGTAGGGCGCGAGCAGCTTGACGCTGCGGTCCAGGCTCGACTGGTTGCGTTCGAGCATCTTGACCACCTGGTTCAGGCCCTTCAGCGCGGGCCCGATCTCCTTGTCGTTGTCCTCGACCAGGCCGGAGAGTTCGACGCCGAGCGCGGCGGAGGTCGTCAGCAGCTTGTGGATGGCCTCGCGCCGCTTGCTGATCTCCTTGAACAGCTTGTCGCCGTCCTCCACGAGGGCGGTGAAGTCCGAGGAGCGCGCGGCCAGTACGCCGGTGACGCCGTTCGCGTGGTCGAGGAGTTCACGCAGCGCCTTGTCGCGCGAGGCGACGGTCCGGGAGATCTTCGACAGGCCCTTGACGGACGCCCGCACCTCGGCGGGGGAGTCCTCGAAGGTGGTGGAGATGGTGTCCAGGGCCGTCGCCAGCCGTTCGGTGTCGACCTCCTCCGTGGTGGTCGTCAGATCGCTGAAGGCCTGCACGACGTCGTACGCCGGCACGGTCCGCGTCAGCGGGATCTCACTGCCGGGCGCCAGCTGTCCGGCGCCTTCGGGGTGCAGGGCGAGGTACTTGGCGCCGAGGATCGTCTTCACCCGGATCGAGGCGCCGGTCGCGGTGCCGAACTCCGGGTCGCCCTTGATCTTGAAGGTCACCTTGACGTGGTCGCCGTCCAGGTCGACCTCCTGGACCTTGCCGGTCTTGACCCCGGCGATCCGCACCTCGTCCCCGGGCTTGAGCCCGCCGGCCTCCGTGAAGGCGGCGCTGTACGTCTCCCCGTCGCCGATCACCGGCAGGGAGTCGGCGTTGAACGCGGCGACGGTGAGCAGCGCGAGGGTGGTGAGGCCGACGGCGCCGATCGTGACGGGGTTGCGCTCACGGAAGGGCCGCATGCTCACGCGCGGCAGCCGGATCGTCATCCCGCGCACCTCGCCCTCGCCACCCGCATCTCGGGCGTGATCACCTCGCGTGTCCTCGGCAGTACGATCCGGCCGTCGAAGTCGCAGAGGTAGAAGTTGAACCACGAGCCGTAGGACGCCGTCCCGGTCAGCTCGTTCAGCTTGTTCGGCAGCCGCTTCAGGACGCCCTCCACGGTCTTCTCGTTCCTGTTCAGCGTTCCGGTGAGGTCGGTCAGCTCGGCGATGTCGTCCTTCAGCGGCGGACGGGCGTCCGCGAGCAGGCCCGACGTGGCCTCCGTCAGGTCGCCGATGCTCACCAGTGACTCGCCGATCGGCTTGCGGTCGGCGGACAGCCCCGAGATCACCCGGCGCAGCTGCCTGAGCAGCCCGGAGAAACGGGCGCCGCGCCGGTCGAGCGTCGCCAGCACGGTGTTGAGGTTGTCGATCACGGAGCCGATCAACTGGTCCCGGTCGGCGAGCGTGGTGGTGAGCGACGCCGTGTGCGCCAGCAGGCTGTCGACCGTGCCGCCCTCGCCCTGGAGGGTCTTGATGATCTCGGTGGCGAGCTGGTTGACGTCCTGGGGGCTGAGTGCGGCGAACAGCGGTTTGAAGCCGTTCAGCAGCACGTTCAGGTCCAGCGCGGGCTGGGTGCGCGCCGGCGGGATCGTGCCGCCGGGCCGCAGCCGGGTGCCGTCGCCCGCGCCCTCGGTCAGGGCGACGTACCGCTGCCCGACGAGGTTGCGGTAGCGGATCACCGCGCCGGTGCTGGTGAGCAGCGGGCGGTCCTCGGTGACGGTGAAGGTGACCTCCGCCCGTGTCCGGTCCTTGATGCGGATGCCCTCGACCTCGCCGACCCGTACCCCGGCCACCCGGATGTCGTCGCCCTCCTCCAGGCCGGTCACGTCGGTGAACACCGCGCGGTAGGTGTGCTCGGGGGTGAGGGAGACGTTGACGATGGTGGCGGCGAGCAGGGCCGTCGCCAGGATCGTCACCAGCGCGAAGAGGCTGAACTTGATCAGCGGCGCCGCGGTCCGGCGCGCACGCGTGCTCATACGACGCTCACCGCCGTCCCCCGTGCCATCGGCCCGAACAGCAGCGTCGCCACCGGCGGCACCTCGTCGGCGGGCACACCCAGCACCGGCGCCACGAGCGAACCGACGGCCCGCTGCTCGGCCCGCGTCCCGGACACCTCCGACGTGCCGTCGTTCAGCTTGGTGTGCGGCGCGGGCACGCCCGGGTGGGGCAGGCCCCGGCAGTTCGGGCCGGACCGTTCACCGTAGCGCGGCTCCTCACCGGGCTCGTACGCGGGCCGCTGCCGTACGACCTCCAAAGTGATCCGCATCCTCCCGCCCCGGAACGCGTCCTGGGAGGCCGCGTCCTGCCGGACCAGGCCGTCGAGGAGGCACGGGTACTCGGGCGAGTAGCGGGCGAACAGCTCCAGTGTGGGCCGGGAGACCCGGCCCAGGGTGATCAGCCGGTCGCCGGTCGCGGCGAGGAATCCGTCCGCCGTGCGGGCGGCGGTCGTGGTCGAGGTGAGCGCTGCGGCCAACTGTTCCTTCTTCTCCACCAGCGTGCGGCTGGTCGTCACGGTGTTGTGCAGGATCCGCATCAGGTCGGGCGCCGCGTCGCCGTACACCTCGGCGACGTCCGCGAACCGCGCGATGTCCTCCTTCAGGGACGGCAGATGCGGATTGAGGCGGCGCAGATAGGCCTCCACGCGCGTGAGGTTGTCGCCGATCCGGTCGCCGCGTCCCTCCAGTGCGGTGGCGAACGCGGAGAGGGTGGCGTTGAGTTCGCCGGGCTTCACCGTCCGCAACAACGGCAACAGGTCGTTCATCAGCTGCTGGAGCTCGATGCCGACGCGGGTGCGGTCCTGGGTGATGACGTCGCCGGCGCGGATCGGCCGCGCGGACGAGCCGGCGGGCACCACCAGGTCGACGTACTTCTCGCCGAACAGCGTCTTGGGCAGCAGCCGCGCGTGCACGTCGGCGGGAATGTGCGCGACGTGCTCCGGCTTCAGCGCGATGTCCAGCGTCGCCTTCTTGCCGTCCGCGCGCACCCCGCGCACCTCGCCGACCAGCAGCCCGCGCAGCTTGACGTCGGCCCGCCGGTC
This sequence comes from Streptomyces sp. NPDC052023, assembly GCF_044548465.1. Taxonomy (NCBI): domain Bacteria; kingdom Bacillati; phylum Actinomycetota; class Actinomycetes; order Kitasatosporales; family Streptomycetaceae; genus Streptomyces; species Streptomyces sp. NPDC052023. The sequence goes on from NZ_JBIUBW010000004.1 coordinate 347,626, forward strand.
GAGCTGGTTGCCCAGGCGGTCGGCCTCCAGCGTGATCCGCACGACCGGCGTGAACGCCTGCTGGTAGACGGCGACGGACAGGGACAGCAGCAGGGCGAGCACGGCGATGAAGACGACGCCGTACAACCGCAGCCTCAGCACCCTCACCCGGCTCACCCCGCTATCCGTACGGTCGTGCTGGCGCCCCAGATCGCCAGCGACAGGAAGAAGTCAAGGACGTTGATCGCCACGATCGAGGTCCGCACGGCCCGGCCCACCGCGACGCCGACGCCCGCCGGGCCTCCGCTCGCGTAGTAGCCGTAGAAGCAGTGCACGAGGATGATCACTACGGCGAAGACCAGCACCTTGCCGAAGGACCACAGCACGTCCACCGGGGGCAGGTACTGCTGGAAGTAGTGGTCGTAGGTGCCCGCCGACTGGCCGTAGTAGCCGGTGGTGATGGTGCGGGCGGCGAGGTACGACGACAGCAGCCCGACCACGTACAGCGGGATCACCGCGACGAACCCGGCGATCATCCGGGTGGTCACGAGGAACGGCAGCGAGGGCACGCCCATGACCTCCAGCGCGTCGGTCTCCTCGCTGATCCGCATCGCGCCGAGCTGGGCGGTGAACCCGGCGCCGACCGTCGCGGACAGGGCGAGCCCGGCCACCAGCGGGGCGATCTCGCGGGTGTTGAAGTACGCCGACAGGAACGCCACGAAGTTGGACGTGCCGAGCTGGTTGAGCGCGGCGTACCCCTGGAGGCCCACCTCGGTGCCGGTGAAGAACGACAGGAAGGCGATCACGCCGACCGTGCCGCCGACGACGGCGAGGGCGCCCCGGCCGAAGCTGACCTCGGCGAGCAGCCGCAGGACCTCCTTCTTGTAGCGGCGCAGGGTGCGGCCGGTCCAGGCCAGCGAGCGCCCGTAGAAGGTGAGTTGGGTGCCCAGGTCCTCGAGGGACTTCAGGGGGCGGTCGAGAAGTCTCATCGGCTAGCCCCTCTGCGGGACGACCTGGAAGTACACCGCGGTCATCACGAAGTTGGTCACGAACAGCAACATGAAGGTGATCACCACCGACTGGTTCACCGCGTCGCCCACGCCCTTCGGGCCGCCCTTCGCGGTGAGTCCCTTGTACGAGGCGACGATCGCGGCGATGGCGCCGAAGACGAGCGCCTTGACCTCGGCCGCCCACAGGTCCGATAGCTGGGCGAGGGTGGTGAAGGAGGCGAGATACGCGCCGGGTGTGCCGTCCTGCAGGACGACGTTGAAGAAGTAGCCGCCCGCCACACCCACCACCGACACCAGGCCGTTGAGCAGCACCGCCACCAGCATCGACGCCAGCACACGCGGCACGACAAGGCGCTGGATCGGGTCGATGCCCAGCACCTGCATCGCGTCGATCTCCTCCCGGATCTTCCGTGCCCCGAGGTCCGCGCAGATCGCCGTCCCGCCCGCGCCCGCGATCAGCAGCGCGGTCACGATCGGTGACGCCTCGCGCAGCACCGCGAGGACCGAGGCCGCGCCCGCGAACGACTGGGCGCCGAGCTGCCGGGTGAGGCTGCCGATCTGGAGGGCGATGACGGCGCCGAAGGGGATGGAGACAAGCGCGGTCGGCAGGATGGTCACGCTCGCGATGAACCATGCCTGCTGGATGAACTCCCGCACCTGGAAGGGCCGTTTGGGGACCGTCCGCACGATGTCCAGGGCCATCGCGAACAGGCTGCCGGAGTGGCGCAGCGCGCCGACGGGGTCGAGGCTCATGCCCGGGCCACCTCCTGCTCCCGCTCGGCGATGGCCTGCCAGCGGGGTGGCCGGGCGATGCCGGGGCCGGGCAGCAGCCGTGGCGTGAGGGGCTGGGGGGCGGTGGGTTCGTCGATCTGCGCCAGTTCCTGCTCGACCTGGGCGGCGTCCTTCTCCTCCGCCATGCCGATCGGGCCCTGCATGCGCCCGTTCAGAAACTGCCGCACGACCGGTTCGTCGCTGGTCAGGAGCTGGTCGCGAGGCCCGAACATCACCAGCTCGCGACGGAACAACAGCCCGATGTTGTCCGGGACCTGGCGGGCCGAGGCGATGTCGTGGGTGACGATCAGGAAGGTCGCGTCGATCTGGGCGTTCAGGTCGACGATGAGCTGGTTGAGGTAGGCGACGCGGACCGGGTCGAGGCCCGAGTCCGGCTCGTCGAAGAGGATGATCTCGGGGTCGAGGACCAGCGCGCGGGCCAGCCCGGCACGTTTGCGCATGCCGCCGGAGATCTCACCGGGCAGCTTCTGCTCGGCACCGATCAGGCCGACCAGGTCCATCTTCGCGAGGACGATCCGCCGGATCTCGCTCTCCGGCTTGCGGGTGTGCTCACGCAGCGGGAAGGCGATGTTGTCGTACAGGTTCATCGAGCCGAACAGCGCGCCGTCCTGGAACAGCACGCCGAAGAGCTTGCGCACCTCGTACAGCTCGTGCTCGCGCAGCCCGGTGATGTCCCGGCCCTGGATCGTGATCGAGCCCCGGTCCGGCCTGAGCAGTCCGACGAGCGTCTTGAGGAACACCGACTTGCCCGTGCCCGAGGGGCCGAGCATGACCGAGACCTCTCCGGCGGGCAGCGTCAGTGAGACGTCCTGCCAGATGACCTGGTGACCGAAGGACTTGGTCAGCCCTTCGACGCAGATCTCGACACCCATCCGGTTCACCCCTCAGCCGTGGAGCAGCTCTGACATCTGCTCTACGGGGAGGGGCGGGCGGTCCGTCGCGGCGGAGGCCGACTTTTTTCGGACCGGTCGAGCCGGGCTACGGGAGAGGGGTGACGGGTGCCACGGGGCTCTCCGCCGGATTCGGCAGATCGGGGAGGTCCGGGAGGTCCGGGAGGGCGGGACGCTCCGGTACGGCCTGCGGGAGGTCGCGCACGTCCGGGGTGACGGGGATGTGGGGCAGTTCGGGTACTCCGGGCACCTCGGGCGCCAGTTCCGGCGCCGCGGACACCTCCGGCAGGGAAGGAACCGACAGCGGCAGCAGCGCACGGTCGCCCGGCGTACGCGTCGGCTCCGGGGTGCCGGTCCGCTCGGCGACCGGGCGCCCGGGCGCGTCCGGGGGTGCCACCGGCCCGGGTATGGCCGGTCGCCGCCACGCCTCCGGCGCCGGGGAGACCGATGTCCGGGGCGTCCCGGGAGCCGTGTCCTGCCCGTCCCCGTCGTAGGCGTACGGCAGCACGAACCCGGCCACCGCCAGAGTCGCCGCCGTGGACGCCAGCGCGACGGCCTGCGCCTGCGACGCCCCGCGCGGCCTGCCCCGGCCGCACAGGAACAGGGCGAGACCGAGCGTGCCGGCCAGCGAGTCGCGCAGCGTGCGGCGGGCCCGGGCCAGCAGCGACTCCACCGTCCGGTAGCTCAGGCCCATCCGCACGGCGACCTGACCGACGTCCAGGTCCTGCGACTTCAGCCGGAGCGCCTCCGCCTGGCGCGCGGGCAGCTCCCCGCTGCGCACCGCCAGCCACTTGGCCTCCGCCCGGTCGCACACCGCCTCCTCGACCGGCACCGGGCCGGGAGCGATCAGCGTCGGGCTGGTGCGCACCTCGGCCTCGCGGTTGACCTGCCGGTACCGGTCGACGCACAGCCGGATCGTCACCGTCGTCAGCCAGGCGGCGAGCCGCTCGTCGTCCAGGTCGGGGCGTTCCGCCGCGCGCAGCATCGCCTCGTGCACGGCGTCCTCGGCGTCCTCCGGGGACATCGACCGGCGGCGGGCCACCTTGAGCAGGTGCTCACGGTGGCTCCACATGTGCTCCCAGCGGTCGCGGGCCGCCTGTGTCTTCGCGGGAGTGTTCGTCGCCATGAGGGCCCCTTCGCGCTCATCCGCCGGCCGGCTCACCCGGCGGAGGGCGACATTACCGCCCGGTAGCCACGCTTGGGGAGGGGGCGGCGCCCATCGCGTCAGCTGCGGGCAGCAGGTCGCCGCCGGGCAGGTCGCCGCCGGGCAGGACGGCTCCGCTGCCGGGCAGGGGGAGCGGGGGCCGTGGCGACGGCCGCGTGGACGGGTGGCCGGTGGGGGACGGCCGTGGTCCTGCGGGGGAGGGGGCCGGTCCGGGCGACGGTGTACCGGATCCGTTGCCCGGGCGGCGGGTGCCCGGTGCGGGTGACGGCTCGCGCGGCACCGGCGGGGCGGTCGCGCGCTCCGCGCCGCGACCGCCCGGCGTCCCGGCGTCGGGCACGACCCGGTGGCCCGCCAGGAAGTACGCGAACCAGGCCCGGACCGTGCGGAGGTACGCCGTCGAGTGGTTGTAGCCGAGGATCGCCGCGTCCAGGTCGCCGGGCGTGGTCAGATTCCGGCCGCCCGCGCACAGATAGCGCCCGGCCGCGAGCGCCGCGTCGAAGACGTTGTGCGGGTCGGCCCGCCCGTCGCCGGTGCCGTCCGTGCCCCACACCGCCCAGGTCGACGGGATGAACTGCATCGGACCGACCGCACGGTCGTACGCCGTGTCCCTGTCGAGCGCACCCCCGTCGGTGTCCCGGATGAGGGCGAAGCCGTTGCCGTCGAGGCGTGGGCCGAGGATCGGCGCCCGCGTCGTACCGTCCTCGGTCACCCGCCCGCCGCGCGCCTGGCCGGACTCCACCTGCCCGATGGCGGCCAGCAACTGCCACTGAAGCCCGCAGCCGGGCGACATGTGCGCGAGGCGGGCCTCGGCCCGCCGGTAGGCGGCGAACACGCTCACCGGCAGCGCGCCGTCCACCTCTGGCGTCGTGGCCCGCCGTGCTCGCAGCGGCGGGAGCTCCGTGCGGTACGGGGCGTCCCCGGACACGCTCGGCCCGCGTCCGGTGCCGGGCTCCGGGTGGGCGGGCGCGGCGGCCCGCGCCGCCGGCGTGGCCCCCGGCGCCTGCGACGCGGTCAACGCCGCCAGCGCCGCCACCGCGATCGCCGTACCCTTCGCGCCCCTGACTCCGTGCCGTTCTGACATGCTGCTGCCCCTCCCTGTGCGGTCACTGCGGTCGATTGCTCTACGGGGAGGGGCCGCCCGTCCGTCGCCGGACGTGCCGGTGCGGCGACGGGAAGGGTGCAGGAGCGCTTTCCTGCGCCTGAGGGAGCGTTCCGGACCGCGATCCATACGGCACCCTCCTGCACCCCGGCAGGCGTTGCCGGTCACCGGCTGGGCGGCACAATGTGCCCGCAGGTGCTCTCCGGGTGGAGGGCTGAGAGGATGCAGGTCAACGACGCCATGGGGGCACAGTGCGACTGAAAGTGGAATTCACCACGGAACCCTTCGACCTCGACGAGGCGCCCGCGCATGCGCTGGTGGCCCGCGAGGTCATCGAGGCGGCCGAGCTGGACGCCGTGGACGTCGGCCCCTTCGGCAACACGGCCGAGGGTGGCGCCGAAGAGGTGCTGACCGCCGTGGACGCCCTGCTGCGCCGGGCGCTGAAGGCCGGCGCCACTCGCGTCTCGCTCCAGGTCAACGTGGTCGGGGAGGGCGACAGGTGACCGGCAACGAGTCCTTCATCGCCGCGGTGAAGCCGCTGGTCGACGCCATCGGCGGCGTGCTGATCGCCCCCGACGAGGCGAGTTCCGACGACGTCGTGCTGGCCTGGGAGGGCGTCGACGTGGTCGGCGTACGGCTGCCGCAGCTCGCCGACTCCCTCGACCACATCCTCGCGGCCATGGAGCGCAAGCAGGGCAAGCCGCTGTCCGAGCTCGACCGCAGGTCCAAGCAGGAGGTGGTGCGCATACTGGAGGCGCGGGGCGCCTTCTCGGTACGGCACGGAGTGGAGACGGTCGCGGGCGCGCTCGGCGTCAGCCGGTTCACCGTCTACAACTACCTCAACCGAGAGAAAGAGGCCTGACCAGGGCTTTGCCTCCGGTGTGCGACCGCCGTCCCGTGCTGTGCCGGGACGGCGGTTTTGTTACCCCGATTTTTCAACAAAGTGTTGACGTGATGTTTCGGAGGGCGTTAGCTATCCGCAGCCCGTTCAGTACGAAGGCCGACAAGGCCACGGAGGCTCCCGTGACGTCCACTTCCACGCCGCCGGGCCTGGCCCGCTTCAACGCCCTGGAGGAGCACGCGGCCTTCACCGCGTTGCACGAGGCGTGTGCCTCCACGACCTGGGCGAACCGGCTGCTCGCCGCCCGCCCCTACGCCATCGCCGAGGACCTCTACGGCGCCAGTGACGCCGCGATGGCCGACCTGACCACCGCGGACCTCGAGGAGGCCATGGCCGGGCACCCGCCGATCGGCCGCCCCAAACCCGGCGATCCGACCTCGGCCCGGGAGCAGCGCGGCATGGCCGGCGCCTCCGAGGAGCTCAGGGCGGAGATGCTCGAACTGAACCTGGCCTACCAGGAGAAGTTCGGCCATGTCTTCCTGATCTGCGCCACCGGCCGCACCGGCGAGCAGATGCGCGACGCGCTCAAGGAGCGGATCGGGCACTCACCGGAGCAGGAGCGGGAGATCGTCCGCACCGAACTGGGGAAGATCAACCGCATCCGACTGGCCCGACTCGTCGAAGAGGACGCCTGACACCATGAGCACCAGCACCACCGCCTCCGTGTCCACGCACATCCTGGACACCTCCGTCGGCCGCCCCGCCGAGGGCGTCGCCGTCCACCTTTCCGCCCGTGCCGGGCGCGAAGCGGACTGGAAGGCGCTCGGCGGTTCCGCGACCGACGCCGACGGCCGGTGCAAGGACCTTCCGGCCCTGCCGGAGGGGACGACCCACGTGCGGCTCGACTTCGCCGTCGAGACGTACTTCGAGAAGAAGCAAGCCGATGCGCAGCAGGACGCCCCCGCGAATCGGGACAGCGGACCCGGTGTGTTCTTCCCGGAGGTGGCGATCACGTTCGCCGTCGTGCCGGGCGAGCACTACCACGTGCCGCTGCTGCTCAACCCGTTCGGCTACTCCGTTTACCGAGGGAGCTAGCAGACATGCCCACGATCCTGGGACAGAACCAGTACGGCAAGGCCGAGAACCGAGTCGTAAAGATCACGCGGGACGGCGCCACCCACCACATCAAGGACCTGAACGTGTCGGTGGCCCTGAGCGGCGACATGGACGAGGTCCACTACTCCGGCTCCAACGCCAACGTGCTGCCGACCGACACCACCAAGAACACGGTGTACGCGTTCGCCAAGGAGCACGGCATCGAGTCCGCCGAGCAGTTCGGCATCCACCTCGCCCGGCACTTCGTCACCTCGCAGGAGCCGATCCACCGGGCCCGGATCCGCATCGAGGAGTACGCCTGGGAGCGGATCGAGACCTCCGACGCCAACTCCAAGTTCATCGGCGCGGACGAGGTCAAGCACTCCTTCGTCCGCAAGGGCCAGGAGACCCGGCTGACGCAGATCACCTACGACGGGTCGTCGTGGGAGGTCGTCTCGGGTCTGAAGGACCTGGTGGTGATGAACTCGACCAACTCCGAGTTCTGGGGCTACGTCAAGGACAAGTACACGACGCTCCAGGAGGCCTACGACCGCATCCTGGCCACCCAGGTCGCCGGCCGCTGGCGGTTCAACTGGACCGACGACGAGCAGCGGATGCCCCACTGGGAGAAGTCCTACGAGCAGGTCAGGAAGCACATGCTCCAGGCCTTCGCCGAGACGTACTCGCTGTCGCTGCAGCAGACGCTGTACCAGATGGGCTCGCGCATCATCAACAACCGCAGTGAGATCGACGAGGTCCGCTTCTCCCTCCCGAACAAGCACCACTTCCTGGTGGACCTGGAGCCGTTCGGGCTGAAGAACGACAACGAGGTGTACTTCGCCGCCGACCGCCCCTACGGCCTGATCGAGGCCACCATCCTCAGGGACGGCTGCGAGGCGAGGATCCCGACGGACCTCACCAACCTCTGATCGCCCCACCTTCGGCACCCGCGGCCGGCGCAGACGCAGGTTTCCGGCTCCCCGGCCGCGGCACTCAAAACTTCCAGGGTCCTGCCGTGCCCACCCCGACACAGTCCACTGAGCGAAAAGGACGAATCATGGCAGCAGCCCAGCGCATCGTCATCGAGAACTGTGCGATCGCGACCGTCGACGCCGACGACACCGAGTACGCCTCCGGGTACGTGGTCGTCGCGGACAACCGCATCGAGGCGCTCGGCTCGGGCAAGGCCCCCGAGGGCCTGGAGAACGTCGTACGCCGTATCGACGCCTCCGGCCACCTCGTGACCCCCGGTCTGGTCAACACCCACCACCACTTCTACCAGTGGATCACCCGGGGCCTGGCCACGGACCACAACCTCTTCAACTGGCTCGTCGCCCTGTACCCGGTCTGGGCGCGCATCGACGAGCAGATGACGTACGCGGCCGCACAGGGCTCGCTCGCCATGATGGCCCGCGGTGGCGTCACCACGGCGATGGACCACCACTACGTCTTCCCGCGGGGCTCCGGAGACCTGTCCGGCTCCATCATCCGCGCCGCCCGCGAGATGGGCGTCCGCTTCACCCTCGCCCGTGGCTCGATGGACCGCAGCGAGAAGGACGGCGGCCTGCCGCCGGACTTCGCCGTGGAGACCCTCGACGGCGCGCTCGCCGCGACCGAGGAGACCGTCAAGCAGCACCACGACGCCTCCTTCGACGCGATGACCCAGGTCGCCGTCGCCCCCTGCTCCCCGTTCTCCGTCTCCACCGACCTCCTGCGCCAGGGCGCCGAACTGGCCCGCCGGCTCGGCGTGCGCCTGCACACCCACGGCTCGGAGACCGTGGAGGAGGAGAAGTTCTGCCACGAGCTGTTCGGCATGGGCCCGACCGACTACTTCGAGTCCACCGGCTGGCTCGGCGAGGACGTGTGGATGGCGCACTGCGTCCACATGAACGACTCCGACATCGCCGCCTTCGGGCGCACGAAGACCGGCGTCGCCCACTGCCCCTCCTCCAACGCCCGCCTCGCCGCCGGCATCGCCCGCGTCCCCGACATGCTCGCCGCCGGCGTCCCGGTCGGCCTCGGTGTCGACGGCACCGCGTCGAACGAGTCCGGCGAACTCCACACCGAGCTGCGCAACGCCCTGCTCATCAACCGGCTCGGCGCCCACCGCGAGGCCGCCCTGAACGCCCGTCAGGCGCTGCGCCTCGGCACCTACGGTGGCGCCCAGGTGCTCGGCCGTGCCGACCAGACCGGCTCCCTGGAGCCCGGCAAGCTCGCCGACCTCGTGCTGTGGAAGATGGACACCCTCGCCCACGCCTCCATCGCCGACCCGGTGACCGCGCTGGTCTTCGGCGCCGCGGCCCCGGTCACGGCCTCGTTCGTGAACGGCCGCCAGATCGTCGAGGACGGCCGGCTGCTCACGGTCGACGAGGACGCCATCGCCCGTTCCACCCGGGACGAGGCGCAGCGGCTGGCGCGGATCGCCGCCCAGGGCTGACCTTCCCGAGACTCCGGCCGGGAGGGACGGCTCCCGGCCGGCAGCCGTGGACCCGAGCGGGGTCCATGGCGGCCGTGTCCGGGGCGCGCTCGCCACGAGTGCGCCCCGGAACGGTCCCCGTCACCCCCGGTCCCGCACGACCGGCGCACCACCTCCCTGAAACCCACGGCAGCCTTCCCGCGCGGCCGTGTACCCGACCGGAGGAGCCGCCGTGGCCGCTCAGCCCGATGCCGTACCGCCCACCGCCCCCGAGCAACGAGCCGTCCATCCCGTCGACGAGAAGCTCCCCGCCCTGAAGATGGCGACCAGCGGCCTGCAGCACGTCGCCGCCATGTACGCCGGAGTCGTCGCCCCGCCCCTGATCGTCGGCGCCGCGATCGGCCTCACCGCCGCCGAACTCACGTTCCTCACCGGCGCCTGCCTGTTCACCGCCGGCCTCGCCACCTTCCTCCAGACCATCGGCGTCTGGAAGATCGGCGCCAGACTGCCCTTCGTCAACGGCGTCACCTTCGCCGGTGTGGCCCCCATGACGGCGGTCGTCGCCGCCACCGACGACAAGTCCGACGCCCTGCCGATCATCTTCGGCGCCGTGATCGTGGCCGGACTCCTCGGCTTCCTCGCGGCGCCCTTCTTCAGCAAGATGGTCCGCTTCTTCCCGCCGGTGGTCACCGGCACCGTGATCACCCTGATCGGCATCTCCCTGCTGCCGGTCGCCTTCGGCTGGGCGCAGGGCGCGAGCCCCACCGCCGACGACTACGGTTCGGCCACCAACCTGGGCCTCGCCGCCGCCACACTGGTCATCGTCCTCGTGCTGCGCCGCTTCACCCGCGGCTTCGTCAAACAGATCGCCGTCCTGCTCGGCCTGGTCGCGGGCACCCTGGTCGCCGTGCCGCTCGGCGTCACGGACTTCGGGCCGGTCGCCGACGCGGACATCGTCGGCTTCCCCACCCCGTTCCACTTCGGCGCCCCGCAGTTCCAGATCGCCGCGATCGTCTCGCTGTGCGTGGTCATGGTGGTGTCGATGACCGAGTCGACGGCGGACATGCTGGCGCTCGGTGAGATCGTGGACCGCCCGGCGGACGAGAAGACCATCGCGGCCGGCCTGCGTGCCGACACCCTGGGCTCGGCGATCAGCCCCCTCTTCAACGGCTTCATGTGCAGCGCGTTCGCCCAGAACATCGGTCTGGTCGCCATGACGAAGATCCGCAGCCGGTACGTCGTCGCGGCCGGCGGCGGCTTCCTGGTGCTGATGGGCCTGTGCCCGATGGCCGCCTCGCTGATCGCCGTCGTACCGCGCCCGGTGCTCGGCGGCGCGGGCGTCGTCCTGTTCGGCTCGGTCGCCGCGAGCGGTATCCAGACCCTGGTCCGGGCCGGGCTCGACAAGGACAACAACGTGCTGATCGTCGCCGTCTCGCTCGCCGTCGGCATCATCCCGATCACCGCGCCGGAGTTCTACCACGCCTTCCCGGAGACCGCGAGGATCGTCCTCGACTCCGGCATCTCGACGGGCTGCGTCGCGGCGGTCCTGCTCAACCTGGTCTTCAACCACCTCGGCAAGCGGGCTCGCGAGGCCGACGAGGTCACGGCGCCGATGGAGCCGGTGACCACGCCATGAGGTTGGCGAACAGCTCGGCCTGCTCGATGGCGTCGTCGAGGGCGTGATGGGTGTGGCGCCGCCTGCTCAGCAGGTGGCGCGGCATCGTGCCCTTGGCGACCGACCGCAGGGGAAGGCCCGCCTTCGTGGCGTACAGCGTCTTCATGTCCAGGCACCCCGAGTGCCCGAAGGGGCTCGCGCCGGTGAAGCGGATCAGGTACCAGTACAGGAACGTCCAGTCGTACGACGCCGGGTAGCCGCACATCACCGGCTGGGCGCCCTCGGCGACCTCCCGCACCCACGCCGCGAACTCGGCGAGGGCGACCGGCGGTTCGGCTCCTTCACGGGTGAGGCGCTCCCGGTCGAGCCCGCTCACCGCGAGCGCCTCGGGGACGAACTCCTCACTGATCGGGCGGAATTCGCGGTAGAAGGTCCGCTCCTCCGGATCGGCGGCGGTGAAGCCGTCGGCGTCCTGCCGCCCGGCGGCCGCCGCACCCAGGCTCAGCATCGAATACGGCCCGGGGATAGGGCCGTCGGCCTCGATGTCCACGGAGATGTACAGGCTCGGTTTGATACGTCGTGGGGCCATGACCCCGAGCTTCGCAGCCCGGGGTCATGGCCCGCATCCGAAATTCAGGGGGCTCGGGGCGTGTCCTCAGTCCCGCATCCGAATTCACGGACGCTCGGGGCGTGTCCTCAGTACGGCCGTCGCCAGCGCCAGCGCCCCCACCGCGACCGCCGTCGCCACCCGGAACGCCAGCTGGTAGCCCTCCGCCGTGGCCGCCACCTGCTCCCCGCCCCCGGCGAGCAGCCCCTCGGTGTGGCTCGCCGCGAGGGTGGACAGCACCGCCAGACCCAGCGAACCGCCCACCACCTGCGTCGTGTTGAACAGCCCGGACGCCAGGCCCCCGTCCTCCTCGTGCGCCCCCGACATGGCGAGCCCGGTCAGCGAGGGCATCGCGGCCGCGAAACCGGCGGCGAGCAGCAGCAGCGGCGGGAGTACGTCGGTGAGGTACGAGCCGCCCACGGGGGCCCGGCTGAGCAGGGCCATGCCGACGGTGATCAGCACGAGCCCGGCCAGCAGGACCCGGTACGCCCCGAACCTGCCGATCGTGCGGGCCGACAGCCCCAGCATCAGCAGACCGATCGCGATCGGCGCCGGAAGGAAGGCCGTGCCGGTGGTCAACTCGTCGTAGCCGAGGACGCGTTGCAGATAGAGCGCGCCGATGAACTGGAAGCCGTACATCGTCGCGATCATCAGGATCTGCACGGCGTTCGCGCCGGTCAGCAGGCGGGAGCGGAACAGGCGCAGCCGCAGCAGCGGGCGTTCGGCGCGGGCCTGGCGGACGACGAACGCCGTGAAGAGGGCGGCGGTGAGCCCGGCCAGCAGCAGCGTGGCGGTCGGGCCGAGGTCGCCGGCGCCGGTGATCACGTAGACCAGGAGCATCAGCGCCCCGGTGACCAGCGCCGCCCCCGGATAGTCCGCGCCCTTGCCCAGCCCGGCTCCCCGCTCGGGGGCGAGGACGCGCACCGCCGCGAGCCAGGCGACGACACCGATGGGCAGGTTGATCAGAAAGATCCAGTGCCAGCCCAGGACCTGCGTCAACGCCCCGCCGAGAAACGTGCCGAGCGCCCCGCCCGCTGCGCCGACCGCGCTGAACACCGCGATGGCGCGAGCCTGTTCACGCGGCTCCGGAAAGAGCGCGACCAGCATGCCGAGCACCACGGCCGAGGTCATCGCCCCGCCGACGCCCTGCAGGGCGCGCGCCGCGATCAGCAGGCCCTGGCTGGTGGCCACTCCGCACAGCACCGACGCCGCGGTGAACACCGCGAGTCCGGTCGTGAACATCCGCTTGCGGCCCACCAGATCGCCCAGGCGGCCCGCCAGCAGAAGCAGCCCGCCGAAGGGGATCAGATAGGCGTTGACGACCCAGGCGAGGCCGGGGCCGCTGAAGCCGAGGTCGCTCTGAAGGGCGGGCATCGCCACGGTGACGATGTTGCCGTCCAGGATCGTCATCAGCGTCCCCGCGCACAGCACGACAAGGGCCGCCCAGCGGGAGTACGTTCGTTCCAGGGGGCGCTCGACGGCTTGTGCCGCGGTCTCCGTCAGGGACGACATGGCCGGTCTCCTCCGCAGTCTCCATAGGTGCACGACTTGTAACGGGGAACATCGTGGGTGACCATGGAGGCCGCCATAAGGAGGCACTTCAATGTCCCAGGGGAACACCGGTGTTACCGTCCAGGTCGTGAACGCGCACGCGTGCCCGGTGCGGGAAGTTCTTGACAGGGTGGCCGGTAAATGGGCCGTCCAGATCCTGGTCGCGGCCGCGCACGGCCCGATCCGTTTCACCGAGCTGGAGCGCAGCATCGAGGGGATCAGCCGCCGCATGCTGACCCTCACCCTGCGCAATCTGGAACGCGACGGGCTGGTGGTGCGGACCGTGCATCCCACGGTGCCGCCGAAGGTGGAGTACGAACTCACCCCCGTCGCCCGTGAGTTGCACGAGACGCTGCAACGGCTGACGGACTGGGCCGAGCGCAACCGGGTGTACATCGCCGAGGCACGGGCGTCGTACGACGCCGAGCACGATCCGGAACTGGTCGGCGCGTAGGGCCGACCGGCGTTGCTACAGCCCGAGCAGGCCCGGGTCGGTCGCCAGCTTCTTGAAGTACGACGGCGGATCGGCCAGCAGCCTGCGCTCCTTCAGGTCCAGCAACCCGCCGACGCCGACAAGCTCCGCCGCGGCCGTGCCGTCGGTCTTGCGGATCGTCTGGCGTATCGTGAACGTCTTGCCCTCGCCCCACTCGAAGGCGCACGTGACGTCGACCTCGTCGCCGGCCCGCAGTTCCCGCACATAGCGGATGGTCGTCTCCAGGGCCACCGGTCCCACGCCCGTGCCGATCAGACCGGCTTGGCCGATGCCCGCCGCGCGGAGCAGTGACCAGCGGGCGTGCTCGGCGTAGTTGAGGTAGACGGCCTGGTTGAGGTGGCCCTGCACATCGGTCTCGTACCCGCGGACCGTCACCCGGACGGAGAACGGTTCGGTCATGGCTTCCCCCTGCTGTGGTCGGCGCCGGGCACCCTCGATCTTGTCATGTCCATCATGCCCTCCGTCACGCCCTCCGCGGCGACGCCAGCAGAAACCGCCTCCGCGTCCGCGGTTCGGAGTGCTCACCGACCTGCCAGCCCGCCCGCTGAAGCGTGGCCGCGCAGGCCCGCAGCGCCTCGGGGTCCGGCTCGTGCACGGCGACGGCCTCCGGCTGCGGGGTCGCCCGCACCCGGTAGCCCGCGCTGTCCTGGCCGGCGGGCTCGTGCCCGGCGGCCTCCAGCGCGAGGGCGGCGGCCTGCACCAGATGCGTCCGCTCCCAGCCGCACGGCCGGTCCGTGGCACCGTCGGGATTGGTCATCCGGCGCAGCTCCAGCAGGCCCTGCCAGGCGCTGTGCACCTCACGGACGCGGGACGGACCGGCGTCCGGCGAGGTCTCCTCCCCGCCGACGCGGGCGGCGAACACACCGGTGTCCCCATCGGGCTCCGGCGCGGGCGCCTCGGCCTCCCGTAGGCGATGCCCCGCCGGTGTCAGGAAGTGGTCGTGCGGCGGTCGCGGATGACGGAAGGCCAGCCCTCGCTTCACCAGCGCCGCGAGCTGAGCCTCCGTGCCCCTGAGCCGCCCGGTCACCGGATCCGCGGCGTCGATGACACGCCGCTGGGCGGCGGTCGGCGATCGTGTCACGGCGTGCTCCCTCCGGGCGCTGGGCTGCGTCCCCACCGCTTCGAAGGCTACGACCCGGGTCTGACATTCCACGCCGCGATCACCGGCCGCCCATGCTCGGTGCCCAGCCGGCACACCGTCCCCGTCGCCAGCTGGAACAGCGCGCCGTCCGCCGGCGGCAGCCCCAGCCGCCGGGCGGTGAGCACCCGCAGGAAGTGCCCGTGGGACACCAGCACCACCACGCCCTCGGTGTTGGCGAGGGCGGCGTCCACCTTGCTCAGCATCCGGTCGGCGCGCGCCCCGACCTGCTCCGCGCTCTCCCCGGGATGCTCCGGCGGCCCCGGGACCACCCCGTCCCTGAACAGGAACCAGTCCGGCCGTTCCTGCTGAATGTCGACGGTGGTGATCCCCTCGTATCCCCCGTAGTCCCACTCCACCAGATCCGCGTCCACCCGCACCGCGCCGTGCAGCCCGATCAGCTCGGCCGTCTCCCGCGCCCGCTGCAGCGGGCTGACGAAGCAGGCCCCGATCCGGTGCGACCGGATCAGCGGGACCAGGCCGCGCGCCTCCTCCCGGCCGTGCTCGGTCAGCGGTACGTCCGTCAGCCCGGTGTGCCGCCCGGACCGCGACCACTCGGTCTCGCCGTGCCGCACCAGCATGATGTCACCCATGCGGCACACGCTATGCGCCGGGCGCTGGTGGCGCCTGCGATGACACATACCCGCGCCGCCGCATCAGGCGGAGACGTGTGCAGTGGCGTATTCACGCCGGTCATGGCCATATGCACCAGTCATGCGCGGTAGGTATATCGGTCCGACTGCCGTGATCAAGGGGGACGGGCGGGCGTGCGCCGGCGTGAGGAGATCACCAGTGCGGTGGACGTGGCTCGGGCTGGAAGGGGGATCGGGGCGCAACGCCTCGTGGACCTGCCTGGGCCGAGCGGTTCGCACCGGTGAGCCAGGCGTGTTCACGATTGACGCGCGGGGAACGATTCGCCCGCCGACCAGGTGGAGTCCCTGCGCCTGGCCGGACCCCACGAGCCGTCGGGCGACACCGCAGGGCACGCCGTACTGGAGGCCTTCCAGAGCGGCTCCGCGCTGACTGTGCGCGTCGCCGAGTTCGCGCAGCCACCCGACCCGCACCTGTGGGTGCTCAAGCAGCCGCCCGCCTTCCTCATCGAGGCACTGCGGGACCGGTTCCGCACCCTTCAGGACGCCCCTCTGGCCGCGCTGCTCGCCGAGGGACGCCCCGGCGGCGCTCCGGGGACGGCGGCCCCGCCGGCGGGTCTGCTCCCGGCGGGCGAGAGCACGCGGACGAGTTCTCCCGGCTGTCCGCCTCTCCCTGCTGCCACCGCGACGACATCGAGATCCGCCGCGGTCAACGAGGCAACTGGTACTGGCGCTGCTACAACCGCACCTGCCCGCACGGTACGGGAAACCGGGTGTGGAAACGGGACATCGTCGTGGACCGGCGGGGGAGGAAGGCACGGTGAGGCCGGTCGGTGTCGGTGATCTACGTCAACGCTCCGCGCCCGGTACGCAACCGGACGCGGGGCGTCGGCATGTCGTACGTCAGTGATCGGCGGCGTACGAGACGAAGGCGGCCCACTGCTGGGCCCCGAAACCGAGCTGGGGGCCCTGCGCGCGCTTCGAGTCCCGTACGTGAACGGTCTCGGGGGCGAAGGCGACCTCCACGCACTCCGGGCCTTCATTCGTGCTGTAGCTGCTCTTGAACCACTCCAGCGCGGAACCGTTCCCCGTCGAGGGGTTGCTCATCACGTCTCTCCCAGCACTTTCTCGATGAAGGCCAGTGACTCACGGGGGGTGAGGGCCTGGGCTCGGATGATGCCATAGTGGATCTCGGCCAGCTGGACCTCCTTGGGGTGCGAGATCAGCCGACTGATGAGGTGTGCCTCGTTGTGCCCCACGGTGTCTCCCTCCTTGAGCCGGAGCAGCTGAAACGGCCCCGCCAGACCGCCGTGGTCCTCACGATCCGTGGGCATCACCTGGATCTCCACGTTCCGTCGGGTGCCGACCTCCAACAGGCGTTCGAGCTGCTTCCGCATCACCATTCTGCCCCCGAGCGGGCGGCGCAGCGTCACCTCTTCCTGGACAAAACTGAAGACAGGTGCGGGCTGCCGGTCGAAGAGTTCCTGCCGCGCCAGGCGCGCCGTGACCAGCCGCTCCACCTCCTCCTCGCTGAACGGCGGACGCCGCATCCCGTACAGCGCCCTCGCGTAGTCCGGTGTCTGCAACAGGCCATGGACGACGGAGTTGGCGTAGGCGCACAGCTCCACCGCCTCCGCCTCCAACTTCGCCAGATCCCGCACCTTCTTCGGATACCGCGCCTGCTCCACGTCCTTCTTCAGCCCGATGAGCAGGCCACCGGCGTCCAATACGCGATCGGCCGCCTCCAGAAAGCCCGGACTCGGCGCCCGCCGCCCCCGCTCCACCGAGGACACCTGCTCCTCGCTGTAGCCGATGGCCGTCCCCAACTCCGCCTGCGTCAGCCCCGCCCGCTCGCGGCACATCTTGACGATCCTGCCGACCGTGCGCAGTACCGCCGCCGACTCCTCGTCATCGGTGTCGTACGGCTCCATGCCGTCACCGTTCTGCGGCCCCTGCCCCGTCACACCCATGCTGCTCCACCTCCACGTGCCGCGTCCTCAACTCCCGACCGGTGCACGGCGTAACGCCACGCCGCCCGGACGCGGCCGGACAGCGGCCGGACAGTGACGCTGAGTACCGCCGTCGTCACTGGTCAGGGTAGAGACGGCCGACGACGCTGAGTGACATGAACGCCGATATTGCCCACGCGACGGCACCCCACCCGGGACCCACCCAACCCACCACCCCCACCCGCCACTTCACCCTCCGCCTCTCGGCCACCCCCAGAGGCGTCCGCCTCGCCCGCCGCCTCGCCGCCGAACAACTCCACACCTGGGGCTGGCCGTACGACACGGAGGCCAGCCGCACAGCGGCACTGCTGGTGGCCGAACTCGCCACGAACGCGGCGGTGCACGGCCGGGTCAGGGGCCGCGGCTTCCGTCTCCGTCTCACCCTCCACCCCGAGGACGCCACGCTCCGCATCGAACTCACGGACCCCCGCCCCGACTGACTGGGACCGTTCGCCGTTACTGCCGGTACCCGCCGAGAAACCGCCCGATCCGCCCGATGGCCGCCTCCAGATCATCCGCGTGCGGCAACGTCAGGATGCGGAAGTGGTCGGGAGTGGGCCAGTTGAAGCCCGTGCCCTGGACCACCTGGATCTTCTCCCGAAGCAGCAGGTCCAGGACGAACTTCTCGTCGTCGTGGATCTTGTGCACCTTGGGGTCCAGGCGCGGGAACGCGTACAGCGCGCCCTGCGGCTTCACGCACGACACGCCGGGGATCTCGTTGAGCTTCTCCCACGCCACGTTGCGCTGCTCGTGCAGCCGGCCGCCCGGCGCGGTCAGCTCGTGGATGGACTGGCGGCCGCCGAGCGCCGCCTGGATGGCGTACTGCGCGGGCGCGTTGGAGCACAGCCGCATGGAGGCCAGCATGGTCAGGCCCTCCAGGTAGTCCCTGGCGTGCTGCCTGGGTCCGGTCACCACGAGCCAGCCGGAGCGGAAGCCCGCCACCCGGTACGTCTTCGACAGGCCGCAGAAGGTGAGGACCACGAGGTCCGGGGCGAGCGCGGCGGCCGAGTGGTGCACGGCGTCGTCGTACAGGATCTGGTCGTAGATCTCGTCGGCGAACACCATCAGGCCGTGCCTGCGGGCCAGGTCGAGGACGCCCTCGACGATCTCCTTCGGGTAGACCGCGCCGGTGGGGTTGTTCGGGTTGATGAGCACCACGGCCTTCGTCCGGTCCGTGATCTTCGACGCCATGTCGTCCAGGTCGGGGTACCACTCGGCCTGCTCGTCGCAGAGGTAGTGCACCGCCTTGCCGCCGGCGAGGGTGGTCACCGCCGTCCAGAGCGGGAAGTCGGGGGCGGGGATCAGGATCTCGTCGCCGTCCTCCACCAGCGCCTGGACGGCCATCGAGACGAGTTCGGAGACGCCGTTGCCGAGGAAGACGTCGTCGACGCCGACCTGCAGGCCGAGGTTCTGGTAGCGCTGGGCCACCGCGCGGCGGGCGGTGAGGATGCCGCGCGAGTCGGTGTAGCCGTGCGCCTGGGGCAGCATCCGGATCATGTCCTGGAGGATCTCCTCCGGCGCCTCGAAGCCGAAGAGCGCGGGGTTGCCGGTGTTGAGGCGCAGCACGCTGTGACCCGCCTCCTCCAGCGCATTGGCGTGTTCGATCACCGGGCCGCGGATCTCGTAACAGACCTCGCTCAGCTTGTTCGACTGCCGGAACTCCATGCGGTGCGCCCCTCCGGTTGTGGTGTTGCTTGGTTTTACCAAGTGTGAGCTTGGAAAGTCCAATGACATGTCTAGACTGCGTCGCATGCCACCTCGTCGAAGTTACGACCAGTACTGCTCCGCCGCCCGCGCGCTCGATGTCGTCGGCGACCGCTGGACCCTGCTGATCGTCCGTGAACTCCTCGCGGGCCCGCGCCGCTACACGGACCTGCACGCGGACCTGCCGGGCGTCAGCACGGACGTACTGGCCTCACGGCTGAAGGACATGGAGCGCGACGGGCTGACGACCAGGCGCCGGCTGCCGCCGCCCGGCGCGGCGTACGTCTACGAACTCACCCCGCGTGGCCGGGAGTTGCTGCCGGTGCTGCAAGCGCTCGGCGTCTGGGGGCAGGCCGGGCTCGGCGAGCGGCGGCCCACGGACGCGGTCCGCGCCCACTGGTTCGCGCTGCCCCTGCTTCGGGCGCTGGAGGGGGAGGGGCTCGTCGAAGTGCGGCTGGAGGAAGGCGACTTCCACCTGTACGTCGGTGCGGAGGGGGGGCCCGTGTACGGCGACGGACCCGCGCCGGGCGAACCCGACGCGGTGCTGGTTCTCGACACCGCCACATGTGCGGCGGTCGGCCGTGGCGAGGTGAGCGTGATCGACGCGGTCCGGGACGGACGGATCACGGTGACCGGTGAAGGCACGGTGGCCAAGGCGTTGCGGGAGGCGTGACGGAAAGGCAGAAGGCCCGCACTGGGCGGGCCTTCCGGTACGGCGTCAGGGTCGGCTCGGTCGCCCCGACCCCCGCGTCAGCGCATACCCCCCGACTCCGGCCAGCGCGGCCAGCGCGCCGCCCACCGCCGTCCACACCCAGCGGTCGGACCACCAGCCGGAGGCCCAGCCGTCCTCCGGCTCGATGCTCGACAGGACGGCCGAATCCTCCTGGTCCTTCTCCGACGTGACGGCGGCTCCCGGCACCAGCGGCTCGGCCAGCGCCCCGTCCACCGCCGCCGCGCCGCCGATCTCCTTGACGTCCACCCGCACCTCGGTGCTCACCGGCAGCCCCAGGTCCGACGTCGGCAGACCCACCGCCGTGAGACGGACGTAGTACGTGCCCGGCAGCGGGTCGTCGGCCCACGGCTCCGACCAGGCACGGACCGTGCGCATCGTGCACGCCAGCTCCACGGAGGCCGCGTCCGCCGGGGCGGTCCGCGTCTGGGACCCGTACTGGCAGGCCTGGCGGCGCCGCAGACCGTCGTACACGTCGATCTGCCAGGTCTCGGCGGCGTGGGTGTCGGGCAGCTTCACCGTCGCCCTGACGGTGGGCCGCCGGCCGGCGTCCGCCGGGAACGACCAGTAGAGGTAGTCGCCCGCGGAGCCGTTCGCCGTGGCCGTCTGTCCCGGGTCGAACTCGGTCGCCGTACGGAACGACGTGCCCGCCTCGGTCGGGGCGGCCGCGTCGTCGTCCGACGGGCTCGGCGACGGGGAGTCGGCCGCGGCCGGAGCGACGGCCCAGCCCAGCGCCAGCAGAGCGACGCCCAAAGCCCTTACGATACGCATCAGTTGGTCCTCCAGACCGCGACCCGCCAGCGTGACAGCCAGCCCCACAGCAGACCGGCGACGAAACCGGTCAGGACGAGGGCGCCGAGCAGCCACCAGCCGCGCCCGAGGCCGAAGGCCGCCACATCGGCCGCCGGCGAAGGCCCGTCGACGACGTCGATCGTCAGCTCCAGCGGCAGGCCGGGAGAGGTCTTCACGCCGGAGGCCGCCGAGAAGGAGTGGGTGACCTGAAGGCACACGCTCTCGGCCACGGGCTCGTCCGCGTCGCTGTCGCGCTTCGGGTAGCGCAGCCCCGTCGAGATCACGTCCGTACGGCCGTTGCCCGCCGCCTCACCCCGGACGATCTCGCGGCCCTTCGCCGTGACCGCCCGGAGCAGCACGCCGTAGGCCGGGGTGACGTCGCGGTCCGCCGACACGCTCACGGAGGCGCGCAGTTCCTGGCCGGGCAGCACATCCACCCGGTACCAGCGCTGCTGCCCGAACTCCTCGCGGTCCGTGAACAGGCCCGACTTCAGCGTCGGCGCCTGTGCGCACTGCTGCGCGCCCTCGGTGGCCACCGGTGTCACCACCGGGTCGGCGGCCCGGTCGACCAACTGGTTGACGCGGTCGGTGAGTTCGTCCGTGTGCTGCACCGAGGTGTAGGTGCCGCCGGTCGCCTCGGCGATGCAGCTCAGCTGCTGCCGCATCCTGGTGCTGGGCACCAGGCCGAGCGTGTCGATGGTCAGTCCGATGCCCTTGGCGGCGATCTCGCGGGCCACCTCGCACGGGTCGAGCGGGGCGCAGGTGTCCTCGCCGTCGCTGATCAGCACGATCCGCTTGGAGCCGGTGCCGCCGTCGAGGTCGCCGGCCGCCTGCAGCAGCGCCGGGCCGATCGGGGTCCAGCCGGTCGGCGCCAGGGTGGCCACGGCCGCCTTGGCCTCGGTGCGGTCCAGCGGGCCGACCGGGTAGAGCTGCGCGGTGTCCTTGCAGCCCGTCTTCTGGTCGTCGCCGGGGTAGTTGGCCCCCAGGGTGCGGATACCGAGCTGCACGTCCTCGGGCGTGGCGTCCAGCACCTCGTTGAACGCCTGCTTCGCCGCCGCCATCCGCGACCCGCCGTCGATGTCGCGCGCCCGCATCGAACCGCTGACATCCAGTACGAGGTCGACCTTGGGCGCGGCGGCCGTGGTCTCGTCGGCGAGCGCCGTCGACGGGAGCGCGATCCCCGCCGCCAGCGCGGCGAGCAGGGCGCAGGCCCCCGCCGCCAGCCGTTGTCTTGTGATCATCGGCGGATCCTATTGATCAGAGGTGTCGGGCTCCAAAACAGAAGATCGTCGGGCCCGCACGGCAGGCCGTCCGGCTCCCCAACAGCCGGTCAAAGAAGCGGATTGGGCAGCTCCGTCCACAGATCGCCGACCCGCCCCGGCGACAGCCGCATCAGCGTCAGCGCCTTCACCGGCAGGGGCTCCCCGCACAGCGCGGCGAGATCGGGGGTGCGCGGCAGCTCCCGTACGGCACTCTGCAGCGCCTCCTCCAGCGCCGGCCCCGACCCGGCGGTGGCGGCCAGGGCGCCCGCCACCAACGAGCCGAACAGCTTGCGCCGCAGCGCCGTCACATCGTCCGTGAGGATGCGGGCCGGCAGCTCCGGTACCGGGATGCCGTGCCGGGCGAGCCGGGCCGGGCTGACCCGGATGTCGGCCAGGTCCCGATAGACCAGCCGCACCGGCGTGCCGCTCCCGGACAGCACGACGAGCAGGTTCTGGCCGTGCGCCTCCAGCGCCACGCCCAGGTCCAGCAACCGCAGCCCGACGGTGAGGGTGAGCCGCGCGAACTCCCCCAGCCAGGCCGCGGACCGTGCGAGCCCCGTGTACGCGAGCGCCGCCACCGGCAGCACGCGCTCACCGGCGCCCCCGTACTCCCCGGGCGACTCCCGCAGCACGGCCGCCAGATCCGGCGACCCGTCCGTGACCGCGCCCAGCGTGCGCGTGACGTGCATCAGGCCGTCCGTGCGCGCCGCCAGTTCCTCCGCGAACGCCGAAAGGGTCATGGACGCGGCGACCGACGGCACCGAGATGTCCCGCACCGACGACGTCAGACGCGCGCTGAGCGCCGTCTTGACGTGCACGCCGTCGTCCAGGGCGAGAGTGCGCAGGGACATCAGCGGGTGCCCGGTGAGCCGCTCCTCGCACGTCCGCTTCAGCACGTGGGCCGCCTGCCAGGGATGCACCGGGATCAGCACGCGCCGCCCGTCGCGCATCCGGTCCGGCCAGGCCCCTGTCACCAGGCACGCCTCCGCCGGAACCGGCACCAGACCGAGTTCCACCACCGGACGGTGCTCGGGGGCGTGGGCGAGCTGCTCGGCCACCGAGAACCCCGGCCGGGAGCGGCAGTTCGGGTGGTACGGATGCCCGTCCACCACCCGCTGCTCCCACTCCCAGTCCTTTTCGGGCCACTCCTCCGGCCGAGCCGGCTGTGCCGCCCTTGACAGGGCCAGGGAGGCGGCGCTGTGGTCGAGGTCCACGGCGAGTTCCGCGCCGTGCGGTACCGCGAGATCCGTCATCAGCTGTGCCGGACGGTCGTACGGCACGCCGTCCAGCCGTACGGCGGTGACGTACGCGGCGGTCGCGTACGGGTCCGGCGCGGGTCCGTGCAGCCGGCGGCCGTCGCGCAGCCGCACGGTGACGCCGTCCGGCCCCGGCACACGGCCCTCGATCCAGGGGAGCGGCTCATGGGTGAGCGCACGCCACAGGCGCGTCAGTACGGCCGCCCGGGCGGCGGGCAGTTCGGCCGCGTACCGCGCGGCGAGGTCCGGGCGGACGACGGACAGTTCGTCGGCGACCCCGGCCTCGGCGGTGGGGGGACGGTGCACGGGCGGGCTCCTCGGGGGCGGGTCGGGCCAGGCCGGCCCGACCTGGGCGGTCACGGCGGCGGTGACGACCGGGATACTGATCGTCTCCGCACGAATGAACCGTAGGGAACGAGTGGAACGCGTGGACCTCATCCCCCCGCCCGGCGGCGCCGACGCCGGGGCACCCGAGGACGTCGCCGATCTGGCCGACGCCTACGCCGCCGCGCCGCTGCTCAACTGTCTGCTGCGCGAGGTGGCCCGGCCGCTGCCCGGGCGTGAAGGGGTCTACCGGCTGCCCGGAGGGGACCGGCTGCTGCGGGTGCGCGGCAGCCGGCGGCCCACCGCTCCCGAGGTGTACACACCACGCGGCTGGCACCGCCTCGACCACACCGAACTCGTCAAGCTCGTCGCCGAGGAACTGCGCCGTCACACCGGCCTCGCCAACCACGAACTGCCCGCCGAGATGGCCGACAGCCGGGACGCCGTCGCCGCCGTCCTCGCCGCACGCGCGCGTGCCACCCCGCCCGAGGACCCCTATCTGCGCTCCGAGCAGTCCCTGATCACCGGCCATCCCCACCACCCCGCCCCCAAGGCGCGCGGCGGCGGACCCGTCGCCGGCTGGCTCCCCTACGCCCCCGAGGCGCACGCCCGCTTCCCCCTCGTCCTGCTCGGGCTGCGCGAGGACGCCGTCGTCGAGGAGGGGGACACCTCGGCGCTCGACGCCCTCGGCGAGCCCCCGTCCGGCTACCGGCTGCTGCCCGCCCACCCCTGGCAGCTCGACCTGACCGCGCGCGACCTCGCCCCCGCCTTCGCCGACGGGCGGCTGATCCGGCTGGGCACCACCGCCTGTCCGGTCTGGCCCACGGCCGCGATCCGCACGGTGTACGCCCCGGAGCGCGACCTGTTCCTCAAGTTCAGCCTCGACGTGCGCATCACCAACGACGTACGGCGGCTGTGGCGGCACGACCTGGTCCGGCTGCGCCGTACCGACGCCGCCACGAGCAATGCCTTCACGGGTGGTACGGCGGCCTGGCTGACGGACCGGGGATACCGCACCGCCGGTTTCGCCTTCGAGGAACTCGCCGTCCTGGTCCGCGACGGGCTGCGCGGTCACCTCCTGCCCGGCGCGACCCCCTTCCTGGCGGCGGGACTGGTCGAGGGCTTCACGGGCAGCCCGCTGGACGGCGCGACGGACCCGGCGCGCTGGTGGGAGGCGTATCTGCGCCAGATGGTGCCCCCGGTCCTCGGGGCCTTCGCCCGCCACGGCGTCGTCGTCGAGGCGCACCTGCAGAACTCGCTGGTCGCCTGCGACACCGACGGGACCCCCGTGCAGGCGCTGTTCCGGGACGCGGAGGGCGTGAAGCTGCTACCGGAGGTGTCGCGGGCGGCCGGGTGGGAGCGGCTGGTGTACTGCCTGGTCGTCAACCACCTGGTCGAGGTGGCCGGGGCGCTGGCGGAACGGCACGCGGGACTGGACCCCTGGCCCGCCGTCCGCCGCGAGCTGGCCCGGCACGACCTGCCCGAGGTCGCCGGACTGCTCACCGCACCCACGCTCCCCGCGAAGACCAACCTGCTGCTGCGCTGGACGGGCGCGGACGGCGCCGACGCCCGCTACCGGCCGTTGCCCAACCCGCTGGCCGGGGGATAGGCCCCGGTCACCCGTTCGTACACCTGGCTTACTCTGACCGGTGTGCCGGACGGTGGCCGGCCAGGGGCGGAAGGGCGGAGCATGCTGGAGCCGGTGGGACTCACGGACGCCGAGACCGACGCGTACCGCGCCCTCGTCTTCGCCGTCACGGCGTCGGCGACGGACGTGGCCACGTCGACGGGCACGGACGCCGGGACCGCCCGGCGCCTCCTCGCGGCGCTGGAGGAGAAGGGCCTGGCCCGCGGTGTGGACGGCGCGCCGGGGCGGTTCGCCGCCAACCCGCCCGACGTCACACTGCTGCCGCGGCTCGAACGCCGGGCCGGCGACCTGGACAAGGCCCGCGGCGTCATCGCCGAGCTCATGGAGGCCTACCGCCACCACGCCTGGGCCCGTGACGCGGGCGAGGTCGTCGAGATCATCACCGGCGCCGGGGCGCTGCGCCAGCGCCTGCAGCAGGTCCAGTCGACCGCCCGCCGCGAACTGCTCTGGTTCTGCAAGGCGCAGTACGTCGCGATGCCGTCGGGTACCAACGAGGCCGAGTTCGAGGCCATGGCAGGCGGGGTCGCCTACCGGGTCCTGTACGAGCAGGCGTTCTTCGACGACGCGGGCGCCGTCGACAACGTCGTCAAGGCCGTGCGGGCGGGTGAGGTGGCGCGCGCCGTGCCGGCGCTCCCGCTGCGCATGGCCGTCGCCGACCGGTGCCTGGCCATCTGCCCCCTGGCACCGGCCGGCCCGGCGAGCGACCCCCGCGACGTGACGGCCGCCGTCATCCGCGGCAGCAGCCTGCTGGCGGCGCTCGTGGCGCTCTTCGAGCGCTACTGGGAGATCGGCGTGCCCCTGCATGTCACGCCGGAGGGCCGGCTCGGCGGATCCGGCGCGCAGACCGACCCCACCGCGCTCACGGCGGACGACCGGCATCTGCTCTCGCTGATGGTCGCCGGACTCACGGACCACGCCATCGCCGGCCAGCTCGGCATCAGCCGTCGTACCGTCCAGCGCCGGATCCAGGGCCTGATGAGCCTCGCGGGCGTCGCCACCCGGATGCAGCTCGGCTGGCACGCCGCCCGCCGCGGCTGGATCTGAGCCCGGTGCGGGGGACCGAGCACCGCCCCCCGCCCCCCGCACCGGGGCGCTCAGGCGCGGGGGGGGGCGGGGCGTACAGGCTCTTGCCGCCGCAGACGTACAGCACCTGGCCGGTGACCGACCGGCTCGCGGGCGAGGCGAAGAACCGCGCGGCCCAGGCCACGCCGGCCGGTTCGCCCAGGTGCCCATGGGCTGGGTCGGCAGCAGCCGGTCCATGACCTCGGGGGGCTCGTGGCGCGGCGGCGGCACCCCGTCGTCGACGCGTCCGGCGCGGTGAGCGCCGCGGTGCACGTGTCCGCGCCCCGGGGGCGGCTGTCCCCGGCCCGGCTGTCCTTCGTCGTCGCCGCGATGTCGCGGACCGCCGCGCAGATCTCGCGGCAGCTCGGGGCCGCGGAGGAAGCGGTCACGCTCAGGTCCATCGACGAGATCCGCGGCTTCGAGCGGGAGCGGCACAGCGCGCGAAGCTGACAGGGCGGTGCCCACCGCGCACTCCCCAGGGCACGTGTGGACACCGCCCACGGCCGCCCGCGCCGCTCTGCGGGTACGGCCCCTGCATCCCATCGCCACCCGATGTGGTGCAGGCGTCGGTGTGGCGGGCCCGCTTCAGCGGGCCCGCGCGTCAGTCGCTCCCGCCGGACAGCTCGGCTTCCCGGACGCGCCGGTGCCTGCCGCTGCCGGGCAGCCCCAGGAGAAAGGGGTGCTCGTGGGCGCGCCGGCCGCGGTGGCGGCCGCCTGCGGTGGCATCGCCTGTCGGGTGCAGCTGTGCGGCGGTCGGGAAGATCGTGGTCTTGAGCATGGGAACTCCGGGAAACGCAGAGGTCGAAGCGGTGGCCGTGGTCGGTGCCGGTGAGTCCCGGCTCCTGGCCATCGCGCTTACGTTGAACCTAACAGATGGTTGATGGAGTTCAATGATTCCTTGAGTGTGATGGTTGTAACGTCCGGGATCGCTCGCTCCGTGGAACTCACCCGGACGCGATCCAGGGCCCGTCGGCCTTGACTGCTGCGTGGCCCGTCCGACGACGACTGGTCCCGGCCGGTACCTGCGGCTGCTGTGCGGGCGCAACGGTCCGGAGGTCCCGATCGAGGTCGACGGCGACCCGTCCGCCCGCGGTCGTTTCGCGCGTGGTCATTGCAGCCCTGACACGGTTTCCAGGGTGCGGACGAGGGTGCGCTGAGCCAGTTCGATCTTGAACGCGGTGCCGGGCAGCGGACGGGCCCCCACCAGGGCGGCCCGGGCGGCGGCAAGGAACGTCTCCGAGGTCGCGGGAGCGTCCCGCAGCACGTCCTCGGCGTCCCACGCCCGCCACGGAACGGTGCCCACCCCGCCGAGCCCGATCCGCGCCTCGCGCATGACGCCGTCCTCGAGAAGCAGCGCCACGCCCGCCGAGACCAGCGCGAACTCGTACGACACCCGGTCGCGGACCTTGATGTAGTGCGAACGCGCCTCGCCCGGCAGCAGCGGGATCTCGACCGAGGTGATCAACTCGCCGTGCTGGAGCACGTTCTCGATGTGCGGGGTGTCACCGGGCGGAAGATAGAACTGGGTCAGCGGCACGGCACGGGCGCCGTTCGCACCCTGGACGTGGACGATGGCGTCCAGCGCGGTCAGGGGCACGGCGACATCCGACGCGTGCAGTGCGATGCAGTGGTCGCTGGTGCCGAGGATGGCGTGCATCCGGTGCACCCCGGTGATGGCGGCGCACCCGGATCCGGGGCTGCGCTTGTTGCACGCGGCCACGGCCGGGTCCCGGAAGTAGCGGCACCGGGCGCGTTGCAGCAGATTCCCGCCGATGGTGGCCATGTTGCGCAGCTGCGCCGAGGCCCCGAGCAGAAGTGCTTCCCGCACGAACGGCAGCCGTTCCCGCACGAGGGGGTCGGCGGCGAGCTCCTCCATGGTCGTCAGTGCCCCGACATGGACCGCCGACTCGGTGTGCGTGATGCCGCCGAGCGGCAGCCGGGTGATGTCGACGAGCCGGTGCGGATGCAGCACGCCGTCCTTCATCAGGTCCAACTGCGTGGTGCCGCCCGCGAGATAGGAGGTGCGGGGATCGTCGCTGACGACGGCCACGGCCAGGTTGGAGTCGGTGGCCCGCACGTATTCGAAGGGGTCCATCGTCGTCAGCCCTCCGCCACGACGTCGCGGATCGCGGCGCGGATGCCGGGATAGGCGCCGCAGCGGCAGATGTTGCCACTCATGAACTCGCGGATGTCCTCGTCGCAGGAGGTGCGCCCCTCGGCGATGAGGGCGACAGCCGACATGATCTGCCCCGGGGTGCAGTATCCGCACTGGAACGCGTCGTGCCGCGCGAACGCCGCCTGCAGGCGGTGCAGTTCACCGTTGGTGGCCAGGCCTTCGACGGTGGTGATCTTCCGCCCTTCGTACTGCGCGGCCAGTGCCAGGCACGCGACCACGCGGCGTCCGTCGGCCAGCACCGTGCAGGCTCCGCACGCCCCCTGGTCGCAGCCCTTCTTGGCGCCTGTCAGGCCGAGGTGGTCACGCAGCGCGTCGAGGAGGGTGACGCGGCTGTCGAAACGCAGGTGGTATCGGGTGTCGTTCACGTCGAGCGTGACGTCCACCTGAGGTACTTCGGGCGGGGCGTCGGTGGGGGACGGCATTGCCGCGGCGTCTGCATGATCCATGGCAGCAACTCGATTCCAGGGCATGAGACCGAGCGGAACAGAGAGCGGCAGCCCCCTGGGCCGGCTGTTGCAGACGAGTTTATGGCTGCGGCATCACATGTGCGATTCAAGTCGAACGGACGACCTTCCTGGCATTGCGGTCGTCATTGCGGCGCCTCGGGTCGCCGCTCAGCCGCCGACGGCGTGCAGCACCGCTACGCAGGCCGCTGCGGCGGCCGCGGCGAGGGCCGGCGTGGCCGCGGCGAGGGGGTCCCTGACGCGCAGATGGGATGCCGCCGCGCCGAGCGTCAGCAGGGTCACGCCCGCGCCCGCGGCCAGCCCGGCCCACGCCTCGAAGAGACCCACCAGCAACCCGATCGCGGCGACGACCTCCGCGAGGCCGGCGAGGCGCAGCAGGCCGGTGGGCACCCTCAGGTGCCTGGCCATCTGCTGCGTTCTCGGGCGGACCGAGAGCTTGGGTGTGCCGGCAAAGGCCATGAAGGCCGCGAGCGCGCAGGACAACAGCGCTGTGGTGAAGGGCATCGGGTTCTCCGGTCGGTGTGGTGAACAGCCCCGTGTCGGGCAATAAGTTGACTGACGAAATTAATAGGTGACAGTCAATGATTTAGTCATCGTGATGATCCTCTCCTTGATAGTGTGGGGGGATGAGCGTGAACGAATCCGTGGCCGACGCGGCCGGGAGCGATCCTCTGAACCGGCTCGGATTCCTGCTGGCCAGGAACGGCGCCATCGCCAACAGCCGCGTCCACCGTGCCTTCGAGGCCTGCGGGCTGGCCGCCCGGCCGGGTGCGGCGCTGATGCTGGTGGGCAGGACGGGATTCATGAGCCAGCAGGCCCTGGCGACGGCGCTCGAGGTGGACCCCAGCGTCATGGTCGGGATTCTGAACGAACTGGAGTCCGCTCAGCTCGTGGAGCGCCGTCGCGACCCCTCCGACCGCCGGCGCCACATCGTCGCCGTCACGGAGGAGGGTCGCGCCCTCCTGGCTCAGGCTCAGGACGCCGTGGCCGAGGTGGAGCGCGGGCTCTTCGCCGACCTCTCGTCCGAGGAGATCGCGACCCTGCGTGATCTGCTGGCTCGGGTTCGCACCACTCCCGGCGACGCGGCCTGCGCCGAGGGTGGCGGGGCCTGCGCCGAGGAGTGACCGGCGCCCTGCCCGCCTGCGCCGCCGGGCCTGCCTGACGGCGTGGTGACCCCCGGGTGCCGGCCCCCATGGCGCTACTCGGTGCAGGCGGGCTCGTCCGGAGGTGTCTCGATCCGCAGGAGCAGGCTGCGTAGTGTGGCTGTCTCCTCCCGGGAGAGATGGCCGAACAGGCGCCGCTCCACCTCGGTCACGGCCTGATCGGTCTTGGCCAGGAGGCATCTGCCCTCGCTGGTGATGGCGACGATGTGACGCCGGCGGTCGGACCGGTCGCGACGGCGCTCCACGAGCCGCGCGGACTCCAGCTCGTTGAGAATCCCGACCATGACGCTCGCGTCGACGCCGAGCGCCGCGGCGAGGGTCTGCTGTCCCATGGACCCCGAGGCGCCCAGCAGGATCAGTGCCGTGCCCTGTCGTGGTGTGAGCCGGAAGCCCTCCAGGGCGTGCCGGATCCGGCTGTCCGCCACCGCGCCATGCCTGGCCAGAAGCAATCCGAGCCGGTCCAGGAGGTCGCTCGCCGGGTCGTCTGGCGGGTGCGCGTCAACTGTCACACCGCGATGCTAGCAGTGGATCAATCATCAGGCGACGTATATCGTTTATGTTCATCCATTAATTTTGGGTCGGCGGCGGCCGTGACGTAGAGGGAGCTCACGCGGCCGTGTCGCGCGTCGGCGCGGCGCCGTCCCGCCCTCGGGGGAGAGGGGCTCGAAGCCGGTGCATGCTCGCGGGCCCTGGAGGAGACTGGACGGGTGCAAGGCTCCGCGGCGAGTGAGAGCTGATCCGTCATGTCTGCGTCACACACCACGGGCAGGGGTCGCCCGGTTCACGGCCCCGTGGCCCCGGAGCGGATTCACGTCCTGGTCGATCGTCAAGGCCGCCTGGCGGGATGGAGTCCGGCCGCCGAGAAGCTGCTCGGCTACCCGGAGGAGGCCGTACGGGGACGTCCCGCCCTGGGGCTGCTGGCCGACCCGGCTGCCGACGGGCGTCCGCCCGGCCCCGCTGAGGACTTCGCCGTCTCGTTGCGGCGCCGCGACGGTGGCGTGGTGAGGTGCCGGCTGGCCGTCCGGCCCGAGGGCGTGGGCGACGAGGGCTCAGGGTGGGAGGTGCTGCTCGCACCCCTGGAGCGGGACGAGACGGGGGCGGCGGGGCAGGACGGCACGCCCGAGCTGGAGAGGGCGCTTCTGGAGACGCTCTTCACGCGCTCGCCCGTGGGCTTGTTCCTGCTCGACCCCCAGCTGCGCGTGATCCGGTTCAACCCCGCGGGCGAGGGCATGCAAGGTGCCTCCGTGGAGGAAGCGGTCGGCAGGCGCCCTACGGAGGTGTGGGCCGGCGTGGAGCGGGTCGAGCGAGTCATGGAGGAGGTGCTCGCCACGGGCCGGCCGGCGATCGGCATCGAGAAGCGGGTGCGTCCCCCGGGCGATCCGGACCACGATCACGTCTACTCCGCCTCCGTCTTCCGCCTGGAGGACGCCCGGGGCAGGATCCTCGGCCTGGCCGACGCCACCGTCGATGTCACCGACCGCCACCTCGCCCACGAACGGCTGACCGTGCTCGCCCGGGCCAGCTCCCGGATCGGCTCCACCCTGGACGCACTGGACACGGCCCGGGGCCTGGCGGAGGTCTCGGTGCCGGTGGCGGCCGACGGTGTCGCGGTCGAGGTGCTGGAAGAAGTGCTCGCGGGTGAGGACCTGACGGCAGGGCCCGTGCGGCCCGGCGCCGTGCTGCGCCGGGCCACTTCGTGCTTCCGGGACGACCGGACCTCCGGGACGGCCGCCGGCCATGAAGGCCCGCTCCCCGCGGCGGTGGCCGCCGAGGTCCTCGCCGATCTCGAGCCGCGTCCGGTCGATCCGCTGAGCTCCCTGGGGCGGAAAGTCCTTCGTGGCATGGGGAACCCCACGCGCGGCGGGCAAGAGGCGCACTCGCTGATCGTGGCGCCGCTTGCCGCCCAGGACCGGGCGCTCGGCCTCGCGGTCTTCTGCCGCTGGGGAGAGGCCAGGCCCTTCGGGCCCGATGACCTGACCCTGGTCGCGCAGCTCGCGCGGCGCACCGCCGAGAGTCTGGACAACGCCCGCCGGCATCTGCGCGAGCACAACTCCCTGGTGGCCCTCCAGCACACCTTGCGCCCTGGCGGACTCCCGCCCCAGCAGGCCCTGGAGGTGGCGCACACCTCCGTGTCCGCCGGGTCGGGGGGTGACTGGGTCGATGCCGTACCGCTCTCCGGTGCCCGGGTGGCCCTGGTGGCCGGACACGTGCCGGGCCGGGGCATACAGTCCGCCGCGGCGGCAGGAGGGCTGCGGGCCGCCTTGCAGACGTTGTCGGACCTGGACCTGGAGCCGGACGAACTGCTCGCCCGGCTCGACGACATGGTCCGCGGGACCAGCGGGGGGAACGGTCACGGCGGCAGCGACGGCCGTCCGCCCGCGCCGGGCTCCGGCAGGACCGGCCACGGGCAGCTGTGCGGCGCCACGTGCCTCTATCTCATCTACGATCCCCTGTCCCGGCGCTGCTCCGCCTCCTCCGCCGGCCACCCCTGGCCCTTGGTGGTGCATCCGGACGGCACCGTGCGCACCGTGCGGGGTCCCGCGGGAGACGCGTTGTGCTGCCCGGGTGCGCCGTTCGGCAGGGAGGACTTCGAGGTGCCGGAGAACTCGAGGCTCGTCCTCTACACCCCTGGGCTCCTCCAGGCGGAACGGACGTGGCAGGTGGGACACGCGGGACAGGCGATGGGGCAGGGGCCCGACGATCCGGCCCTGCAGCGCCTGACCGGCCTGCTCACCCGCTCCCACGGCTCCGTGCAGGCGATGTGCAGCGCGCTGACCGACGCGCTGCTCCCACCCCACCCCCGCGACGACGCGGCCGTTCTGGTCGCCCGCACCCATGAGCTGGACCCGGCCCACGTCGCCTCGTGGGACCTCCCGAGCGATCCGGCAACGGTCGCCACGGCCCGCTCCCTCGCCGCCCGGCAGCTCACCGCCTGGGACCTGACCGAAGCGGCCTTCGTCACCGAACTGATCGTCAGTGAGCTGGTCACCAACGCCATCCGGTACGGCAAACCGCCGGTGACGCTCCGGCTGATCCGGGGCCACGTCCTGACATGCGAGGTCTCCGACGGCAGCAGTACCTCTCCGCGGCTGCGGCACGCCCGCACCACCGACGAGGGCGGTCGCGGACTGCTCCTCGTCGCACGGACCTCGGACCGCTGGGGGACCCGCTACACGGACGACGGCAAGATCGTCTGGGTCGAGCAGAGCACCGTCTGAGCGGGCTGCCGCGCGCCCGGTGCCACGCGGACGACGCTGTCGACGTGGCACCGGCGCGGTCCCGGCCGCAAGGGCCGGGACGGGTTCAGCCCTGGCGGGCGCCGTACTCGTAGGCGTACCGGAGCTGGTCGAGGTACCAGGTGTCGGCACCGTGCCGACGGTCCGTCATCACCACGACGACCCACCGGCCGTCCAGCCGGCGCAGGAGGTGGTGACCGTCGTAGCGGTAGTGGTGTCGGTGGTCGAGGCTGTAGTACCAGTAGCCGCGCCCGTCCCTCTCCTGGTGCCACCGCCACCGGTCGTCGCGGTCGTGACGCCTCCCGTCCCGCTGGTGACGTTCGCCGTCCCGGACCGTCACGTCCCGGTCCGGGACACGCCGCTCGGTGACAGCGGCACCGGTGGCCTGCCGGTCCTCCGCGGCGGGAAGCGGCTTCGCGGACGCCGGGCCCGCGGTGCCGGCCAGGGCGATACCGGCCAGCGTCACCGAGACGGCGGAGGTGGCGACGCGTCGCATCAGCTTGCTCATGTTCGTGTCTCCTTGCTGCGCCCGCCTTCGGGCGCCGAACGACGGGACGCCATGGGAGCGGGTCCGTCCAGGAGCGCGGTGTGTTCCGAACGCCATCGCGCTGAATGAAACGTAGCAAATGATTGAAGCACTTCAATGATTTAGCTTGCGTGATGGTTGTCTCACACATGTGATCTGCGTCCGGGAATGCCTGAGCCCCGATGCCTTGGTCAGAGAATGGCTGAGCCCGGGCCGGACGGCCCGGGCTCACAGGTGGCAGCTCTGGTTACGCCGGCTGGATCGGTGCTCCAGTGGCGCGGGGCCGGTCACTTCCGTGTGTGCGCCGTGCCCGGACGGGGCTCCGGCAGGTGCCTCCTGGCCCACTCCCCGAGCTCCTTGAGCGCGGGTTCGAGCGCGGCCCCGGCCTCGGTCAGGCGGTAGGAGACGCGCAGTGGAGGCCCCTCGTCGACCTCGCGCACGACGAGCCCGGCCGGTGTCGAACCCGAGGAGGACGGCCCACTCGGTGAGTGTGTCCGCCCACCGCCGCACGTCTCCGGCGAGCCCCTGGCCGGCCCCCTGCCGGCCGATGGACCCGATCACGTCGTAGACGCGGCGGATCGACTCGGGGGCGCGTCCCGCCGCCGCGGCCGCTTCGTCGATGATCTCCTGGCGGCAGGGGACCTGCGCCGGGGGCACGTAGATGTCCAGCGGGGAGATCCAGCCGTCCGCCGCACGTCCGGTCACCGCGAGCATCCTGGGCTTCTCGGCGCCGAGCCAGAGTTCCACGGGCCGCGCCGGTACGGGGCCGGCACGGTAGCCGGTCACCGAGTGGTGCGCGCTGTGCAGCCGTACCGGCTCTCCGGCCAGGGCGCGGCGCATCAGCCCGAGGGACTCCTCGGTGCCGGCGACCATCTGCCCGCCGCGCCGCGGCACTGCGCCCATCGAGGCGATGGCCTCGGCGAAGGCGCCGCCGCCGACGCCGAGCTGGATCCGGCCGCCGGTGAGCACGCTCAGCGACGCGGCGGCCTTGGCCAGCATGGCCGGCGGACGCAGTTGCAGGTCGGCGACGTCCGTGAAGAAGGAGATGCGTTCGGTGGTCGCGGCCAGGTTGCTGATCAGGGTCCAGGTGTCGAGGTGTGCCGGCTGGTAGGGGTGGTCCTGAACGGCGAGGTGGTCCAGGCCGCCGTCCTCGGCCAGGCGCGCCAGGCGCCTGGTGTGTTCCGGTGCGGCGGGGGGATCGAGGCTCAGCCCGAAGGAGAGCGGGCGTGCGTAGTCGGTCATGCGGCCAGATTCCGGCGGCCGGACCGCCCCGGGCAAAGCCGGGGGTAAGTCACTGATCACAGGTAAGCGCCCCGCTCGCCGAGGAGGCGCGGAGCCGGGCGGATGAGGCGATCCTGAAGGTGAGGTGACCGGCGACCGGGTCGGGGTCGGCCTCCGCCGACGGACCCGCGCCCTCCCGGGTCGACCTCGCGCCCGCGTCCGAACGAGCCGTCCTGGAGGCGCAGATGGAAGTGAGCCGACTCGGCCTGGTCGTGCACGGCGGACGCACGGAGGCCCTGGACGCCGCTCAGGTGGTCCGTGCCTGGTGCGAGGAGAACGCCGTCCGCTGCACGGACATCGACGTCTGGTGCGACGGCGGGCGGCGCGGCGCCGTCGAGGAGGTCGCCGCCGCGGGCGACCCCGATCTCATCGTCACCCTGGGCGGCGACGGCACCTTCCTGCGCGGTGCCCGGCTGGCCGCCGTGCACGACGCCCTGCTCCTCGGCGTGAACCTGGGGCGGGTGGGCTTCCTGACGGAGGTGCCCGCCTCCGGCCTGCGTTCGGCGCTGGACGCGGTGCTCGACGACCGGCTCCGGGTCGACAGCCGCATGCTGCTGGCCATGCGCGCCTCGTGCCGCCTGGAGATGCCGGCGGACATGGAGGCCTGGGCGCGGTACGGGCGCGGGCCGTTGCTGCCCCCACCCCAGGTGGTCCCCGACTGCGCGGTCGACGCGGAGTGGGGTATTCCGCTGGACGTCACCGCGCTCAACGACGTCGTCCTGGAGAAGCTGGCCAGGGACCGGCAGGTGTCCGTCGGCGTCTACGTCAGCGGCAGGCTCCTGGCGTCCTATTCGGCCGACGCGCTCCTCGTGGCCACGCCGACCGGCTCGACGGCCTACAGTTTCGCCGCGGGCGGGCCGGTCGTCTCGCCGCGCGCCGAGGCACTCGTCTTCACGCCGGTCGCCCCGCACATGGCGTTCAACCGCTCGGTCATCACCGCCCCCGACGAACCCGTCGGTCTGCGGGTGCTCGAACGGTCGGGGCCCGCCGCGGTCAGCGTGGACGGCCAGTTGCGGGGCGTGCTGAAGGCGGGGAACTGGATCGGCGTATACGCCGCCCCCCGCCGGCTGCGGGCCGTACGGCTCGGGCCGATGGACTTCTACGGCCGGCTGCGGGACCGGATGAACCTGACCGACGCCCCGGCCGCGGTCGCCGACGGCTCGCCCGCGCCGCTGTGGTCGATCACGACCCCGCCGCCCGGAGACCTGGCCCATCTGGCACTGCCGTCGCCCTCGGAGGACACCTCCCCCCACCTGTGAGCGCCGCCGCGCGGCTCACCCCGCTGTCGCGGGACACGGCCCCCGCGCGGAGACGTCCGGGTGCTCATGAGCAGCGCCGGGGCCCCGGCGTCCGGGCGTCGGACGCGGGGGCCCCGGCATCGGTGTGCCCGGCGCGGCCTGCGCGCCTTCGGCACCGGCGGCCGAATACGGCCGCGTCAACCGCCGTTGACCGCGGACGCGATGCGGTCGCCGATGTTCTTGTCGATGTTCCGCCAGTACTGGAGCGCGCGGTCGACGACCGGGCGGGAGACGCCCTGGAGCAGATGGCCGCTGACGTTGGAGACCAGCCGATCCCGGGCCGCGTCGTCCAGGACCTCGCGGACCATCGTCCCGGCCTGGCCCCAGTCGTCGTCCTCGGCGTGCAGCTTGGTCGCCTCACGGACCAGCTCACCGGCGGTGTGCCAGCTCGCGGCGTCGCCGAAGCGGCCGAAGTCCGCGGCCGGGCCGCCGTAGGAGTTCGGCGCGTACGGCATCGACGCCCGGGACGGCTCGTAGCGCATCGGGCCGTCCTTGGCGTACGAGTTCACCGGGGAGTGCGGCCGGTTCGGCGGGAGCTGTGCGTAGTTCGGGCCGATCCGGTACCGGTGGGTGTCCGGGTACGAGAACAGCCGGCCCAGCAGCATCTTGTCCGGCGAGGGGCCGATGCCCGGCACCAGGTTGGACGGCTCGAACGCGGCCTGCTCGATGTGGACGAAGTAGTCCTCGGGGTTGGTGTCGAGGACCATCCGGCCGACGTCGATCAGCGGGTAGTCGCCGTGCGGCCACACCTTGGTGAGGTCGAACGGGTTGAAGCGGTAGTCCGCGGCGTCCTCGAACGGCATGATCTGGACCTTGAGGGTCCAGCTCGGCGCGTTCCCGGACTCGATCGCCTCGAACAGGTCGCGGCGGTGCTTGTCCGCGTCGGCCCCGGCCAGCTCGTCGGCCTCCTCCTGGGTCAGGAAGTCGATGCCCTGGTCGGTCTTGAAGTGGTACTTCACCCAGAACCGCTCGCCGCCACCGTTGATCCACATGTAGGTGTGCGACGAGTAGCCGTTCATGTGGCGGTAGGTCTTCGGGATGCCCCGGTCGCCCATCAGCCACGTCACCTGGTGCGCGGACTCGGGGGAGAGGGTCCAGAAGTCCCACTGCATGTCGTTGCTGCGCAGCCCGGTCACCGGGTGGCGCTTCTGGGAGCGGATGAAGTCCTGGAACTTGATCGTGTCGCGCACGAAGAAGATCGGCGTGTTGTTGCCGACCATGTCGTAGTTGCCGTGCTCGGTGTAGAACTTCAGGGCGAAGCCGCGCGGGTCGCGCCAGGTGTCCGGCGAACCCTGCTCACCGGCGACGGTCGAGAAGCGCGCCAGCATCTGCGTGCGCTTCCCGGGCTGGAAGAGGTCGGCCTTGGTGAACTGGCTTACGTCGTTGGTCACTTCGAAGAAGCCGTACGCTCCGCTGCCCTTGGCATGGACCACCCGCTCGGGCACCCGTTCCCGGTTGAACTGGGCCATCTTCTCGATCAGGTAGTGATCCTGGAGCAGGATGGGGCCGTCGGCTCCCACGGTGAGCGAGTGCTCGTCGCTCTCCACCGGGATGCCGTGGTTGTTGGTGGTGTACGGGGCCGTCCGGGGCTCCTGAGTCATGAGCCTCCTCCGTCCTGAGCGGTGACAGGTGGCACCCAGCAGTCAACTCCGCTGCCACGACATCGGCAACATTTGGACTTTGTCCAATGCTGGGCGTTGTCGTGCGGGTACCCCCAGTCGAGCCGCTCCAACGGCACCGTCGCCACACCGTGCCCACGGTGGTCGAGAATGCGGCCGACGTTCTTCTCCGTGCGCAGGACCACCGCGCGGTCGCCGACCCGGAATCCGAGGTGGGCCATCTCGCCGGTGCGAGGTAGCCGCTCACCCGGGCGGCCCCGCTGTCGGTGAGCCTCTTCCACCTGCGGGCGACGGTGACCGCGTCCACGCCGAGCACCCGGCCCATCAGAGACCCCTGCAGCCGGCAGTACCGCCGGCAGCCTGGTCGGCCAGGACCTCGGCCACGACCGGCACCCCGGGGGCGGAGGCGGGCAGGAGTTCGATCGGTCATGGCCCGTTCGTTCCCGCGTCGTTCCTGTTCGGCCACGCTTTCAGTCTCACGTGGGCACCGTCGCTTCGCCCCGTGGACGGATCCTGACCCGCGCCCCAGGTGTCACGCTTGGTTAATATGCTCACTTCATGCCGGAGACCGGAGACCGGAGATATGGGCGGCACCGCGACCGACGGACTGCTGGGGAGACCGAGACACGGGGATGCCGGCCGAATCCCCGCCAGTCCTCGCGAATGTAAGGTAACCGACCGGTTGGGCCTTGGAAGATGCTGAGAGAAGTCACCGCGACCCGCTACATCGAGCCCCTGCGCTCCGGCGGCTCCGTCCCCGGCATCGTCGAGGCCGACGACTGCGGGACCTACGTCGTGAAGTTCACCGGCTCCGCGCAGGGCCGCAAGGCGCTGGTCGCCGAGGTGGTCGTCGGTGAGCTGGCGCGGGCGCTGGGGCTGCGTTTCCCGGAGCTGGTCCTGGTGCACTTCGACCCGGCGATCGCCGGGCACGAGGAGCACCAGGAGGTGCGCGATCTGCACACGGCGAGCGACGGGGTCAACCTCGGCATGGACTATCTCCCGGGGGCGCGGGACTTCACCCCGGAGGTCGCGAAGGTCTTCCCGGTCGATCCGCTGGAGGCCGGACGGATCGTCTGGCTCGACGCGCTGACCGTCAACGTCGACCGTACGGTGCACAGCTCCAACCTCATGGTCTGGCCCACCCTCGGCGTCGCACCCCCGCGCCTGTGGCTGATCGACCACGGCGCCGCCCTCGTCTTCCACCACCGCTGGGACACCTCCGCCCCCGGGAAGGCGTACGACTTCCGCCACCACGCCCTCGGCCACTACGCGCCCGACGTACGGGCCGCCGACGCCGAACTGGCCCCCCGTGTGAGCGAGGAACTGCTGCGCGCGGTGCTCGCCGAGGTGCCGGACGCCTGGCTGGCGGGCGACCCGGACTTCGGCACGCCCGACGCGGCCCGGGACGCCTACGTGGGCTACCTGCACGCGCGTGTGCGGGCCTCCGGTGCCTGGCTGCCCACGGACTTCCCCACCCGCGAGGAGATCGCCGCCGAGGAGGCCGTGCGCGCGGCGAGGACACGGCAAGGCAGGCCGCAATGGCTCAAGCAGGTCCCCGACCTGCACGGCAAACCCGCCGCGGAACAGGATTGGTCGGTGCACCTGGGATGACGACCGGGATCCAGCGCGTCCAGATCGAGTACTGCACCCAGTGCAAGTGGCTGCCCCGTGCCGCCTGGCTGGCGCAGGAACTGCTGACGACGTTCGAGGCCGAGCTGACCGAGCTGGCGCTGAAGCCCGGCACGGGCGGGGTGTTCGTCGTCCGGGTGAACGACGAGGTGGTCTGGGACCGCCGCGAGCAGGGCTTCCCCGAGCCCACCGCGGTCAAGCGGCTCGTACGCGACCGAGTGGCCCCGGGGAAGTCCCTGGGCCACTCGGACAGGTGAGCGCCGCTTGCTCCGGGCTCAGCCCTTGAGCTGCTCGTACGCCGGCAGCGTCAGGAAGTCGGCGTAGTCCTCGTCGAGGGAGACGGTCAGCAGCAGATCGTGCGCCTGCTGCCAGTTGCCGGCCGCGAACGCCTCCTCGCCGATCTCGGCGCGCAGCGCCGCCAGCTCCTCGGCGGCGACCTTGCGGGCCAGCTCGGCGGTGACCCGCTCGCCGTTGTCGAGGACCACACCCGCGTTGATCCACTGCCAGATCTGCGAACGGGAGATCTCGGCGGTGGCGGCGTCCTCCATCAGGTTGAAGATGGCGACGGCGCCCAGACCGCGCAGCCAGGCCTCGATGTAGCGGATGCCGACCTGCACGGCGTTCACGAGACCGGCGTACGTGGGCTTGGCGTCCAGGGAGTCCACGGCGATGAGGTCCTCGGCCTTGACCTCGACGTCCTCGCGCAGCCGGTCCTTCTGGTGCGGCTTGTCGCCGAGGACCTTGTCGAAGGACTCCATGGCGATCGGGACCAGGTCGGGGTGGGCGACCCAGGAGCCGTCGAAACCGTCGTTCGCCTCGCGGTCCTTGTCGGCGCGGACCTTCTCGAAGGCGACCTTGTTGACCTCGGCGTCCCGGCGGGACGGGATGAACGCCGCCATGCCGCCGATCGCGTGTGCGCCCCGCTTGTGGCAGGTGCGGACGAGGAGTTCGGTGTACGCGCGCATGAACGGGGCGGTCATCGTCACCGCGTTGCGGTCCGGCAGCACGAACTTCGGGCCGCCGTCACGGAAGTTCTTGACGATGGAGAAGAGGTAGTCCCAGCGGCCGGCGTTCAGCCCGGAGGCGTGGTCGCGCAGTTCGTAGAGGATCTCCTCCATCTCGTACGCGGCCGTGATCGTCTCGATCAGGACGGTGGCGCGGACGGCGCCCTGCGGGATGCCGACGTAGTCCTGGGCGAAGACGAAGACCTCGTTCCAGAGACGGGCCTCCAGGTGCGACTCGGTCTTCGGCAGGTAGAAGTAGGGGCCCTTGCCGAGGTCGAGCAGGCGCTGGGCGTTGTGGAAGAAGTACAGGCCGAAGTCGACGAGCGCACCCGGGACCTGCTGTCCGTCCACCTGCAGATGGCGCTCGTTCAGGTGCCAGCCGCGCGGGCGCATGACGACGGTCGCCAGCTCCGCCTCGGCCTTGAGCGCGTACGACTTGCCGGACGCGGGGTCGGTGAAGTCGATGTTGCGGGTGTAGGCGTCGATCAGGTTGAGCTGGCCGGTGACGACGTTCTCCCAGGTGGGCGCGGAGGCGTCCTCGAAGTCCGCGAGCCAGACCTTCGCACCCGAGTTCAGGGCGTTGATGGTCATCTTGCGGTCGGTGGGTCCGGTGATCTCGACCCGGCGGTCGTTCAGCGCGGCCGGGGCGGGCGCGACGCGCCAGGTGGGGTCCTCGCGGATCTGTGCGGTCTCCGGGAGGAAGTCGAGCGTGGAGGTGCGGGCGATCTCGGCGCGGCGTTCCGCGCGGCGGGCGAGGAGTTCGTCACGCCGGGGCGTGAACCGGCGGTGCAGCTCGGCCACGAAGGCGAGCGCCGCGTCGGTGAGGACCTCCTCCTGCCGGGGCAGGGGCTCGGCGTCGACGATGGCCGGCGGAGACGGCGCTGGTGCGGACATGAGCTGTCACTTCCTTCAGCGGTGGCACCGGGTGCCAGATGGCGCGTAGGGGATATATCGCACCCGCTGTGCGGTCGGGTGCCTCTGGTCAGTGGATATTAGTTTCCTCATTGTGGAACTTCAATGGTCTGTTGATGTCGAGATTCTCTGAGTCGAGGCAAGGTGGCGCTGGGTGCCATCCCGCTCACTCAAGGTGCTGCAGATCAGCCGCCGTGTCGATGTCGTACGGCCGCGCCACGTCCCCGCACTCCACGAGACGGATTCCGGCCTCGCGCTCCTTCAGGTACGCGCGTGCCCCCCGGTCGCCGGTCGCGGTCGTAGCGACGCCCGCCCAGTGCGCGGCCCCGAAGAGCACGGGATGGCCGCGTACGCCGTCGTAGGCGGCCGATACGAGCGACGACTCGTCCGAGTAGCCGGCCAGTACGCGGGCGACCGCCTCCGGCCCGATCCCGGGCTGGTCGACGAGCGACACCAGCGCGGCCCGCGCGCCCGTCCCGGCGAGCGAATCCAGCCCTGCGCGCAGCGAGGAGCCCATGCCCCGCTCCCAGTCCGGGTTGTCCACCAGCACGCAGCCGGACAGCTCCGCCCGCTGCCGTACGGCGCCGGCGCGCGCCCCCAGCACCACATGCACGCGCGTGCAGCCGGCCGAGCGCAGCACCGCCACCGCGTGCTCGACCAGCGGACGGCCCCGGTGTTCGAGCAGCGCCTTCGGCCGGCCGCCGAGCCGGCGTCCGCCGCCCGCGGCGAGCAGGAGTGCGGCGACCGGGGGCTCGTTGTGATCCGTCATGGTTCCTGCATACCTGACCGCACGCGGACGGGGCGGTCCCCAGGGGCTGAATTTCGGTCCGCGTGGTGGCGGATCGGCACCCGGTGGCGTTTACTGGCCCGCGTCCCCGGCGCACGACCGGCGCCATGGGGCGCACGGGGGAGCAGGGTGTGGCTGTGCACAACGGTGTGCCAGGGGGGAGAGCTGTGTTGCGGAGCTTGGGGCAGAGGCCAGTGACCGGCAGCGACGAGGACCCGAGGGTGGCGGGACTGCGGTCCGCCGTCTCCCGGCTGCGCCGTGAACTCGCCACGCTCCCCGTGGAGTTCCCCGACCGTGCCGTCGCCGAGGACGAACTCGCGGCACTCGCGGCAATGACCGTCGACGGCAGACCCGAGATCCCGCGCCTGCGCCGCTCGCTGTTGCTGATCGCCGGCGCGATCGGCTCGGTGAGCGCACTGTCACGCGGGCTGTCGGACGTCCGGACCGCGGTGGACCTGTTCGGCGAGCCGCCGGGGAGGGACTAGGCCGACGGGGGCCCTCCGGGGCCGGGACGCGGGTCGGGGCCTGCTGGGTTCGGGTGCCGTGCGCGGGGCCGGGTCGGTCCGGGGCTCGGCCGGTTGCCGGGCGGCCAGGGGGTGCGTACCGGTCGGCCTGGGGCTGCCGTGCCGTCAGGCGGGGTTCTGGGTGATCAGTGCCTCGGAGAGTTCCACGGCGATCTGCTGGAGCACCGGCACGATCCGCTCCGTCGCTGCTTCCGTCACGCGGCCGGCCGGTCCCGAGATGGAGATCGCGGCGGCGGTGGGGGAGTCGGGCACCGACACCGCCAGGCAGCGGACGCCGATCTCCTGCTCGTTGTCGTCGACGGCGTAACCGGTCCGGCGGACGTCGTCGAGCGCCGCCAGGAAGCCGTCCGGCGTGGTGATCGTCTTCTCCGTCGCGGCGGGCATGCCGGTGCGCATCAGCAGGGAGCGCACCTCCTCGTCCGGGAAGCTCGCGAGCAGTGCCTTGCCCACGCCCGTGGAGTGCGGCAGCACACGCCGGCCCACCTCCGTGAACATGCGCATCGAGTGCTTGGACGGCACCTGGGCGACGTAGACGATCTCGTCCCCGTCGAGCAGGGCCATGTTGGCCGTCTCGCCGGTCTCCTCGACGAGCCGGGCGAGGTAGGGGCGGGCCCAGGTGCCGAGCAGGCGGGAGGCGGACTCGCCGAGCCGGATCAGCCGCGGGCCGAGCGCGTAGCGCCGGTTGGGCTGCTGGCGGACGTATCCGCAGGCGACCAGGGTGCGCATCAGCCGGTGGATCGTCGGCAACGGCAGTCCGCTGCTCGCGGACAGCTCGCTCAGCCCCACTTCGCCACCGGCGTCGGCCATCCGCTCCAGCAGGTCGAAGGCGCGCTCGAGGGACTGGACGCCGCCGCTCGCGGACTTGACGGCGTCGGTGGTGCTGGCGCTGGACGTCGGCACGGCGCGTTCCTTTCGAGGCTGACAGGAGGGCAGAAGCCTACCCGGCAGCCTGTGGACTGCCCGCTTGTGCGTAGCTACGTTCTGCTTGCTGGAATTGTAATTCCGCCTTGTGGAAACGTCCAGAGTGGGCGCCGGAAGCGCACTGTGGAGAAGTGTGCCTCTTGACGGTGTGCGGGCGGGAGTGAAGACTCCTTCAACAGAACGTTGAATTCCGTCAGGCGGAAGCAGGTCCCGTTTCCCATTCTCAGGGAAGCGGACGGCGGCAGAGAGAGGGGTCCGGGTGTCCGACGCTGAACTGGTGCTGCGCTCGACGCGCGTGATCACGCCCGAGGGGACTCGCCCCGCGTCCGTCGCGGTCGCCGGCGGGAGGATCACCGCCGTACTGCCGCACGACGCCCCGGCCGGAGGCGCCCGGGTGGAGGACTTCGGCGACGACGTCCTGCTGCCCGGCCTCGTCGACACCCACGTGCACGTCAACGACCCCGGCCGCACCGAGTGGGAGGGCTTCTGGACCGCCACGCGCGCCGCGGCGGCCGGCGGCATCACCACCCTCGTCGACATGCCGCTCAACTCGCTGCCGCCGACCACCACCGTCGGCCACCTGCGGACCAAGCAGGACGTGGCGCGTGCCAAGGCGCACATCGACGTCGGTTTCTGGGGCGGCGCGCTGCCGGACAACGTCAAGGACCTGCGCCCGCTGCACGAAGCCGGGGTCTTCGGCTTCAAGGCGTTCCTGTCGCCCTCCGGGGTGGACGAGTTCCCGCACCTCGACCAGGAGCAGCTCGCCCGGTCCATGGCCGAGATCGCCGGGTTCG
Source organism: Streptomyces sp. NPDC052023 (assembly GCF_044548465.1). Taxonomy (NCBI): domain Bacteria; kingdom Bacillati; phylum Actinomycetota; class Actinomycetes; order Kitasatosporales; family Streptomycetaceae; genus Streptomyces; species Streptomyces sp. NPDC052023. Next base: position 392,028 of record NZ_JBIUBW010000004.1, read on the forward strand.
GCGGCCTGCTCATCGTGCACGCCGAGGACCCGCACCACCTCGCCGCGGCACCGCAGCAGGGCGGACCCAAGTACGCCCACTTCCTCGCCAGCCGGCCGCGCGACGCGGAGGACACCGCGATCGCCACGCTGATCGCACAGGCGAAACGCCTCCACGCGCGCGTGCACGTGCTGCACCTGTCCTCCAGCGACGCGCTGCCGCTGATCGCCGCGGCCCGCGCCGAGGGCGTACGCGTCACCGTCGAGACGTGCCCGCACTACCTCACCCTGACCGCCGAGGAAGTCCCGGACGGCGCCAGTGAGTTCAAGTGCTGCCCGCCGATCCGCGAGGCCGCCAACCAGGACCTGCTGTGGCAGGCGCTCGCCGACGGCACGATCGACTGCGTGGTCACCGACCACTCCCCGTCGACCGCCGACCTGAAGACCAACGACTTCGCCACCGCCTGGGGCGGCATCTCCGGACTCCAGCTGAGCCTGCCCGCAGTCTGGACGGCGGCCCGCGAGCGCGGCCACACCCTGGAGGACGTGGTCCGCTGGATGTCCACGCGCACCGCGGACCTCGTGGGGCTCACCCAGAAGGGCGCGATCGAGGCCGGCCGGGACGCCGACTTCGCCGTCCTCGCACCCGACGAGACGTTCACCGTGGACCCCGTAGCCCTCCAGCACCGCAACCGCGTCACGGCGTACGCCGGACGCACCCTCAGCGGCGTCGTGAAGTCCACCTGGCTGCGCGGCGAACGCATCGTGGCGGACGGCGAGTTCACCGACCCGAAGGGGCGACTGCTCACCCGCCTCCCCTGAACCCGACGTCTGAAAGGCAGATCTGATCACCGTGACGGCGACACCGAGTTTCACCGGCGACGCGAGCCCCTACGGAGGCGGCGACCCGTACGCGGACTACCGCACCGCCGACTTCCCCTTCACCCAGTACGCCAACCTCGCCGACCGCACGCTCGGTGCCGGTGTCATCGCCGCCAACGACGAGTTCTTCGCCCAGCGCGAGAACCTGCTGGTGCCCGAGCGCGCCGAGTTCGACCCTGAGCACTTCGGGCACAAGGGCAAGATCATGGACGGCTGGGAGACCCGGCGGCGCCGGGGGGCGTCCGCCGAGCACCCCTGGCCCACCGCGGAGGACCACGACTGGGCGCTGGTCCGGCTCGGCGCGCCCGGCGTGATCCGCGGGATCGTGGTCGACACCGCCCACTTCCGCGGCAACTACCCGCAGTCCGTGTCCATCGAGGGCACCTCGCTCCCCGGCTCCCCCTCTCCCGCGGAGCTGCTGGCCGACGACGTGAAATGGACGACGCTGGTGCCGCGCACGCCGGTCGGCGGCCACGCGGCGAACGGCTTCACCGTCGAGGCCGAGCAGCGCTTCACGCACCTGCGCGTCAACCAGCACCCCGACGGCGGCATCGCACGGCTGCGTGTGTTCGGCGAGGTGGCACCTGACCCCGAGTGGCTGTCGGTGCTCGGCAACTTCGACGTGGTCGCCCTCGAGAACGGCGGTCAGGTGGAGGACGCCTCCGACCGCTTCTACTCGCCGGCCACCAACACCATCCAGCCGGGCCGCTCCCGCAAGATGGACGACGGCTGGGAGACCCGCCGGCGCCGCGACCAGGGGCACGACTGGATCCGTTACCGGCTGGTGGCCCAGGCCCAGATCCGCGCGATCGAGATCGACACCGCGTATCTGAAGGGCAACAGCGCGGGCTGGGCGTCGGTGTCCGTCAGGGACGGCGAGGACGGCGAGTGGACCGAGGTGCTGCCCCGCACCCGTCTCCAGCCCGACACCAACCACCGCTTCGTCCTGAGGGACGCCGCCGTCGGCACGCACGCGCGCGTGGACATCTTCCCGGACGGCGGCATCTCCCGTCTGCGCCTGTTCGGCTCCCTGACCCAGGAGGGCGCGACCCAGCTGGCGGCCCGCCACCAGGAACTGGGCGGCTGAGGCCACGCCCTGAAGCGCGGCCTGCCCTCCCGAAGCGGGCGGCGAACCCACCTCTGCCGGCCGGCCGACGTACCCCTGACCGGGCTCTGGTGCCATCCCTGGCCGGGGGTCACCCGGCTCCCTGGGCAGGGGCGGCTGATGCCCAGCCGGGCGGGGCGGCCGATGTCCACACGGGCGGGGGGCTGATGTCCCTCCTGGCCGGGGGGCACCCGGCTCCCTGGGCGGGGGCGGCTGATGTCCACCCGGGCGGGGGTGATGTCCCTCCTGGCCGGGGCGCGGCTCACGTCACGGGGGTTGGGCTCTGGTGCCATCCCTGGCCGGGGGCGATCCAACCTCGGCCGGGGCATCTGATGCCCACCTCGGCCGGGGAGGCCGGCGCGCCACGCGAGTCGGGGCTGGTGCAATCCCTGGCCTGGGGGATCCAACCTCGGCCGGGGCATCTGATGGCCACCTGGCCGGGGCATCTGATGGCCACCTGGCCGGGGCATCTGATGCCCACCTCGGACAGGGCAGCCCACGCAACGCTGCCGCGGGGGCTGATGCTCCGCTGGCCAGGGGTGAGCCGACCTCGGGCGGGGACGCTGACGCCTACCCCGGAGCCGGCGGCCGGTGCCCGATCCGAACAGGGCGCCTGACGACTCGCGGGGCGCACCCGGCCTGGACAGCACCGGTGCGCCCCGCGTCCCTCACGCCGCGTGCCCGCCGTCGACGGAGAACTCGGCGCCGGTGACGTACGTGGCGCTCGCGAGGTGGGCGACCGTCGAGGCCACCTCCTCGGCCGTCCCGAACCGGCCGAGCGCGGTCAGTGCCGACTGGGCTGCCGCGTACGGCCCGTCGGCCGGGTTCATGTCGGTGTCTATCGGTCCGGGATGCACGATGTTCGCCGTGATCCCGCGCCCGCCCAGCTCCCTGGCCAGCGCCTTGGTCAGCCCGGTCAGCGCCGCCTTGCTGGTCGCGTAGAGCGTGCCGCCCGGGCCCGGCACCCGCTGGGCCATGCAGCTGCCGATGATGATGATCCGGCCGCCCTCCGGCATCCGCGCGGCGGCGGCCTGGGAGGCAAGGAAGACAGCCCGGACGTTCACCGCGAGCACCCGGTCCACGTCGGCGAGCGAGAGCGCCTCCAGGGGCCCGAGCACCCCCACGCCCGCGTTGTTCACCAGTACGTCGAGCCCGCCGAGCGCCTCCACCGCACGCTCCACGGCCCCCGCCGCCTCGTCCGCGTCCGCGGAGTCCGCCCGCAGGGCGACGGCCCGCCGCCCCAGCGCCTCGACGGCGCGTGCCACGTCCTCGGCCGCCTCCTTGCCGTTCACGTACGTCACCGCCACGTCGGCGCCCTCCCGTGCCAGCCGCAGCGCCGTCGCCGCGCCGATCCCGCGGCTGCCGCCGGTCACCAGGGCCACCTTGCCCTCGAGCGGGGTCCGAAGAGTCATGTTCTGTGTCACTTGTGAAGTCATGTGTCCATTCCAGCGAGCGCCCGGCGGAGTCGCTGGCGGCGAACGGACACCGAGGTGGCACGCCCGGAACTCCCGGCGCCACCTCTCGCGTTCTTCCCACGTGACACTTCGGCTAGAGATCGTCGGCAACGCCATGCAGATGGCGGTCGTCAGCCTGGACCCGGGCCGGACCGTGTACTGCGAGGCGGGAAAGTTCCTGTTCAAGACGGCGAACGTGACCATGGAGACCAGGCTGTCGGGCCCGTCGGGCGGCGGCGCGGCACCGGGCGGCACCGGCGCGGCGGCGGCCGGCATGGGCGGTCTGCTGCGCCAGGGATTGGGGACGGCCATGCAGGTCGGCCAGCGGGCACTGGCGGGCGAGTCGCCGGCGTTCCAGTACTTCACCGCGCAGGGCGGCGAGGGCACCGTCGGCTTCGCGGGCGTCCTGCCGGGCGAGATGCGCGCCCTGGAACTCGACGGCACGCGCGCGTGGTTCGCGGAGAAGGACGCCTTCGTGGCCGCCGAGTCCACCGTCGAGTTCGGCATCGCCTTCCAGGGGGGCCGGACGGGCATGAAGGGCGGTGAGGGCTTCGTCCTGGAGAAGTTCACCGGCCGGGGCACGGTGGTCGTCGCGGGCGCCGGCAACTTCATCGACCTCAACCCGGCCGACTTCGGCGGCCGCATCGAGGTCGACACCGGCTGCGTGGTGGCCTTCGAGGAGGGCATCGAGTACGGCGTCCAGCGCGTCGGCGGCCTGAACCGCCAGGGGCTGATGAACGCCGTGTTCGGCGGCGAGGGCCTGTCCCTGGCCACGCTGGAGGGAAACGGCAGCGTCATCCTCCAGTCCATGACCATCGAGGGCCTGGCGAACGCCCTGAAGAAGGCCCAGGGCGGCGACAAGCAGGGCCCGGCGGGAGGCCTGTTCTCGACACACGCCGGGTGAGCCGGTGGGAGGCGCGCCGGTAGCCGTCGCAAGGCGGGCCGGGTGACTTCCGCGCGGGTCACCGATGAGTGGCGGGTGCCTGTGGGGTCTGCCCTGACGACAGCGGACCCCGTCCAGGGACTTTCAGGGAAAGAAGGCGCCCTCATGAGCAAGCTCGTTCTCACCGGCTTCGTCAGCCTCGACGGCGTCCACCAGGCCCCCGGCGGCCCGCAGGAGGACACCAGTGACGGATTCGCGCAGGGCGGCTGGACCGTGCCGTACGGCGACGACGACTTCGGCAGGTTCGTCGACGAGGTCTTCCGGCGCGTCGGCGCGTTCCTCCTCGGCCGCCGCACGTACGAGATCTTCGCCTCGTACTGGCCGAAGGTGACCGACCCCGGCAACCCGGTCGCCTCCCGGCTGAACGGCCTGCCGAAGTATGTCGCCTCCGCCTCCCTCACGAACCCCGGGTGGTCCGGCACCACGGTCCTGCGCGGAGACCTCGCCGAGGAGGTCACCGCACTGAAGGAGAAGACCGAGGGCGAGCTCCAGGTGCACGGCAGCGGCGCCCTCGCCCGGTCCCTGCTCGGCCTCGGCCTCATCGACACCGTGCACCTGCTGACGTTCCCGGTCGTGCTCGGCGCCGGCCGTCGCCTGTTCGCCGAGGGCACCGCCCCGACCGCCTTCCGGCACACCGGCGGCGTGATCACCTCGACCGGGGTCTCCATCCAGTCGTACGACCTGGCCGGGAGCCCCGAGTACGGCTCGTACGACCTGCCCGGGAACGCCTGACCGGACGGAATCACCTCATGGAATTCACCTTGCCAACTCCGCGAAAAAGCACAGGACTTGACGGCAAACTCCACACTTTTGACATTGACATGCCAACATCTACGCGCGTCATCATGGATTCATGAACTTCCCCCCACGACACGCCACCCGTATCGGCGCCGCAGCCGCCCTGCTGTCCGCCCTCCTCGTCGGCGGCACGGTCTCCGCCGCCCCCGCGGGCGCCGCCCCCACCGCGGTCGGCAGCATCTGCCACGGCGACCTGCCGGCGCAGGCGCACGCGACCCTGGACCTCATCGAACAGGGCGGCCCCTACCCCTATCCGCAGGACGGGACGACCTTCCAGAACCGCGAGGGCATCCTCCCCGGCCAGCCGACCGGCTACTACCACGAGTACACCGTCGAGACCCCCGGCAGTGACGACCGCGGAGCCCGCCGCATCGTCACCGGCGAGGAGCACGAGGAGGACTACTACACGGCCGACCACTACGCGTCGTTCGACCTGGTCGACTACGGCTGCTGAGGGCCGTCCTCCTCGCACACCCTGGCCCCGCGGACCCCCCCACACATCTGCCGCGGGGCCAGGCACATCCCCTGCGGCACGTCTCAGCCGGCGGGCTTGCGGATCTCGGCGGCGGCGAACAGTGCCAGGGCCAGCACGACCAGGGCGACGCTCGCGTAGATCTCGTGCCCGTCGAGGAAACCGACCCGCTGCACCAGCCCGATGTGCCAGTCGGTGAACTCGTGCACCAGACCCATGCCGCCCTGGACGAGGGCGATCAGTCCGAGGAACTCCAGCAACTGCTTCATGGTCATGACTCTCGCCCCGCGCACCCCCACACGCATCGGCCACGGGGTGAGGCCCGGCCTGCCGAAGTCTGCGATCTCCACCGCGCCACCGCGCCGAAAGTAGCCGGTGCCACGACTTTGGTCGGCGATCCCGCGCGCGGGGAGGTGGCGGGGCCGGGCCCTGCGTAGATTTGTCGACCGTGAAAGGTGACAGGAGGGCGCAGCCGGCGCCGGCGTTCGCGGGACGCCGGTGGCTGTTCCCCTCCGCCCTGATCCACGCGCTCGACCCGGACGCGGGGCTGCGAGGGCGCCGACCGCGGCGTACCGCGCGCGACTGGCTCGTCGACTTCTCCTGCTTCTTCCTGGCCGTCGTCGTCGGCCTGCTCGCGGCGGACTCCATGACGCCGCAGAACACCCCGCACGCGCTCCTGGTCGTCGACCAGTGGCTCGGCGCCCTGTCCTGCGCCGCGGTGTGGCTGCGCCGTCGCCGGCCGGTCGGGCTCGCGATCGCGATGATCCCGGTGGGCTTCGTCTCCAACACCGCGGGCGGCGCCGGCCTGGTCGCCTTCTTCACCCTCGCCGTGCACCGGCCCTTCCGCTACGTGGCCTGGATCGGCGGTGTCTCCCTCGCGCTGGTCCCGCTCTTCTTCTGGTTGCGCCCCGAACCCGAGATGCCCTACCTGGTGGCCGTCGCGTTCACCGTGCTCCTCAGCGTCTGCGTCATCGGCTGGGGCCTGCTGGTGCGGTCCAAACGGCAGCTGATGCTCAGCCTGCGCGACCGCGCCCGGCGGGCCGAGACGGAGGCCGTCCTGCGCGCCGAGCAGGCACAGCGCCTCGCCCGTGAGGCGATCGCCCGGGAGATGCACGACGTGCTCGCCCACCGGCTGACCCTGCTGAGCGTGCACGCCGGAGCCCTGGAGTTCCGGCCGGACGCGCCCCGCGAGGAGGTCGCGCGCGCGGCCGGGGTGATCCGGGAGAGCGCGCACGAGGCCCTGCAGGACCTGCGGGAGATCATCGGCGTCCTGCGGGCCGGTGAGGCCGACGACACCGGCCGTCCCCAGCCGACGCTGGCCGCCCTCGACACGCTTGTCGCCGAGTCCCGAGAGGCCGGCGGCAAGGTCACGCTCGACCTGCGGGTCGCCGACCCGGAGGCCGTCCCGGCCTCGGCCGGCCGCACCGCCTACCGCATCGCCCAGGAGGGCCTGACCAACGCCCGCAAGCACGCCCCCGGCGCCGAGGTCACGGTGTCCGTGACCGGCGCGCCCGGCGAGGGCCTCACCGTCCACATCCGCAACCCCGCCCCCGAGGGGGACGTACCGCACGTCCCGGGCTCCGGGCAGGGCCTGATCGGACTGACCGAGCGCGCCACTCTGGCCGGGGGACGGCTGGAGCACGGCGAGCTGGCCGACGGGGGCTTCGAGGTGCGGGCCTGGCTGCCGTGGGGGCGCCCGTCCGGTGAGTGATCACGTATCCTCCCATGTCGCTGCCGGCACATGGCAGTCGACTCGGGGACGGCGACCGGCCGGTGCCGGTGCGGCCGTCCACGGCGCAGGTGCCGGGAGGGAACAGCACAGTGAGTGCCGGGGGACCACATCCGTACCAGCCCCAGTGGCCACCGAACGGCGCCCCGCCGCCCCTGCCTCCCGGCCAGGGACCGTACCTGGGCTTCGCCACCGGCCCCGTGGTACGGGTGGGTGATGCGCCGGCTGCGCGACCGGTGCGGGGTACGGCCGCGGGCCGACATCGGTGGCACCGGGCTGGCGGCTGGTCGGCACGACCGTGATTACCGGGATCGCTTCCTGCGCCGGGCGGAGAAGAAACTCAGGCGTCTTCAGCGGGAGCTGTCCCGTAAGGCCAAGGGATCGAAGAACCGGGCCAAGGCCCGCATCAAGGTCGCACGCCAGCACGCCAAGGTGGCCGACCGGCGTCGGGACTGGCACCATAAGGCATCCACGCAGATCATCCGCGACAACCAAGCGGTGTACGTGGAAGACCTCGCGGCGTCCGGCCTCGGCCGCACCCGGCTCGCCAAGTCCGTGCACGACGCGGGATGGTCCGCGTTCGTCGGCATGCTGGAGTACAAGGCGGCTCTGCACGGCCGCACCTTCGCCAAGGTGGACCGCGCTTTCCCGTCCTCTCAGGTCTGCTCGGCCTGCGGATTCCGGGACGGTCCCAAGCCCTTGCACGTCCGGGAGTGGACGTGCGGCGAATGTGGCACCGTGCACGACCGCGAACGCAACGCAGCCCGCAACGTCCTCTTCGAAGGACGCCGAATCGTCGCCGCCGGACGGGCGGAGACGCTAGACGCCTGTGGAGCGCCGGTAAGACGGGCACCCGTGCCCGCACAGCGCGGTGAAGCAGGAAGCCCCCGGAAGGGGCAGACGACCCAGGCCGGAATCCCTGGACTTTAGGCCAGGGAGCACGTCAAGTGAGGACCATGACTGCGATCAGAGTGCTTCTCGTCGACGACGACCCGCTGGTGCGGGCCGGGCTGTCCTTCATGATGGGCGGCGCCGAGGACATCCGGATCGTCGGCGAGGCCGCCGACGGCGGGGAGGTCGAGGCGCTCGTCGACCGCACGCGGCCGGACGTCGTCCTGATGGACATCCGGATGCCCGCGGTCGACGGCCTCACCGCCACCGAGCGGCTGCGCGCCCGCCCGGACGCCCCGCAGGTCGTGCTCCTGACCACCTTCCACGCCGACGATCAGGTGTTGCGGGCGCTGCGCGCGGGTGCCGCCGGATTCGTCCTCAAGGACACCCCGCCGGGCGAGATCGTCGACGCCGTGCGCCGGGTCGCCGCCGGTGACCCCGTGCTGTCGCCCACGGTCACCCGCCAGTTGATGGAGCACGCGGCCGGTACCGCCGCCGACACCCGGCGCGCCCGCGCGCGGGAGCGCATGGCCGCCCTGAACGACCGCGAACGCGAGGTGGCCGTAACGGTCGGCCGGGGCCTCGCCAACGCCGAGATCGCCACGGAGCTGTTCATGAGCGTGGCCACCGTCAAGACCCACGTCTCCCGCATCCTCGCCAAGCTCGACCTCAACAACCGCGTGCAGATCGCCTTGCTGGTGTACGACGCGGGGCTGCTCGACGGGGACAGGCATTAGAGGGCCGTCTGCGGTCTGCGGTCTGCCGTCAGTCGTCCGGCACCTCCCGGGCAGCGGGGCCGAACCACCCGTTCGGGGGGATGCCGCTCGCGCCCATCCGGGAACCCCTCGTCTGGGTGGCGGCCGCCGGCCGTCCTGCCGACGATCGAGAGACGAGCCGCAGTTCACGATGAACCGTTCCGTCCACGCCCCCGCCCGCCCGCGGCCGGCCGAGAGGGCAGCACCCCCGGCGGAGCTGTCCCTCGAAGACCGCCTCGCGCTCATCGACGCGGCGATGACCGTACGGCTGGACGAGGCGGCCGTCGCCTACGAGGTCCGGGCCGCGCATCTGCACACCGAGCCGGTCGACCTTGCGGAGGTCGTCACCGTCCCGTTCGGTACCGGCCCCGCGAATCCGTACGTGACGCCGGTCGCGGCGCTGCTGCAGCGCGCCCATCAGCGGCTGCTCTCCGACGGCTGGTGCGGCGGCGCCCTGGTCGACGCCGAAGGCGCCCGTTGCATGCAGGGAGCCGTCCGGATCGAGGCACGCGGCGACCGGGTCCTGGAGAGCGGCGCCCTCGCCGTGCTGCTGGACGCCGTACGGCGCCGTTTCGGCGACGACGTCGACTCCGTGCCGGGCTTCAACGACGCCTTCGGCTCCGGCCACGTCCCGGTCCGGATGGTCGCGGAGGCCGCCGGCCTCGCCGACGCCCGCGGCCTGTGACACCGCCCGCGCCAAAGGGGCTGCAGGAAGCCGCTCTTGAGGCGCCTGCACACATGACGCCGTGGACGACTACCTCGCGGAGGGCAGGCTCCCGCGGGCCGGCAGATGCTGTGCCCGGGGCCGGGAGCAGCTGACCGGTCCGGCGGAGCCGGGTCGGGCACCCTTCGGCTGTGCCGTGCGTTGTGGTGGTGACGGGAGGCGAGCGACATGACGGACGTGGTCGATCTCGGGGAGTTCGGCGCGGAGTTCCTGGCGGACCCGCGCCCTGTGTACGCGCGGCTGCGGGCACGCGGCCCGGTGCACAGGGTCCGCCTGCCGCGGCCGGAGTCCCACCGCGAGGCCTGGCTCGTGGTGGGGTACGAGGAGGCGCGCGCCGCGCTCGCCGACCCGCGGTTGTCCAAGGACGCCACCGAGCTCGGGGTGACCTTCCTCGACGAGGAGCTGATCGGCAAGCACCTGCTGGCCGCCGACCCGCCTCAGCACTCGCGGCTGCGCGGGCTGGTCACGCGCGCGTTCACGGCCCGCCGGGTGGCGGCGCTGCGCCCCAGGGTCCAGCAGATCACCGACGACCTGCTGGACGCGATGCTCCCGCACGGCCGTGCCGACCTGGTGGAGTCCTTCTCGTACCCGCTGCCGATCACCGTCATCTGCGAGCTGCTGGGGGTGCCCGAGCTGGACCGGGCCGCGTTTCGCGCGATGTCGACGGAGGTGGTCGCCCCCACCGACGGCGACCGCGAGTACGAGGCCGTGGTGCGCCTCGGGGAGTACCTCACCGAGCTCATCGAGGACAAGCGCTGCGCCGGGCCGGCCGACGACCTGCTCAGCGCACTGATCCGCACCACCGCCGAGGACGGCGACCGGCTCTCCCCGACGGAACTGCGCGGCATGGCGTACCTCCTGCTCGTCGCCGGCCACGAGACGACCGTCAACCTCCTCACCAACGGGGTCCACGCCCTGCTCACCCACCCCGCACAACTGGCCGCCCTGCGGGCCGACATGGGCCTGCTCGACGGCGCGATCGAGGAGATGCTGCGCTACGAGGGGCCGGTGGAGACGGCGACGTACCGGTTCGCCGCCGAGCCGATGCAGTCGCGGGCGCGACCGTCGAGAGAGGCGAGGCGGTGCTGGTCGGGCTCGCGGCGGCGGGCCACGACGAGGCCCGTTTCACGGAGCCGCACCGCTTCGACATCCGCCGCGACCCCCGCACCCACCTCGCCTTCGGGCACGGCATCCACTACTGCCTGGGTGCGCCCCTGGCCCGCCTGGAGGCCCGCACGGCACTGCGCACGCTGCTGGAGCGCGCCCCCGGCCTCGCGCTGGACGGGCCGCCCGGCCCTCACCTGCCGGGCATGCTGATGCGCGGCATGCGAAGCCTCCCGGTGCGCTGGTGACGCCGGGCGGCCCGAGCAGGCGCCGGCACCCAGGTCGCCGCGCCCCCGCGTCGCCTGCCCCCGTCATCCCGGCCGGCGCCTTGTCTGCGCCCGTGTCACCCGCGCCCGGCCGGTGCCGGCCGGCGGGGCGCCTGTCGCGTCGGGGAGGCGCGGGGGTACCGGTCGCCCGCCGCGCCATGGAGTACCGGCAGTCCGCGACGGCACTCCTGGAGCCTGCCGGCGGCAGGCACCGCCGGTGTCCGCGGCTGATCCGCCGGGCAGGCCCCGCCGCTACCGCAGAACCGGCTCCTGACCCCCCGGCACCTCCCCGAGCCGCACGGGTCTGTGCTCCTGGCGTGACAGGGCGCAGGCCTCGGCGATCCGCAGCGCCTGCAATGCCTCGCGGCCGTCGCACGGATTCGCCCGCTCGCCGCGCACCACCTCGATGAAGGCGTTCAGTTCGGCCTCGTAGGCGGGCCCGAAGCGCTCCAGGAAGGTGGTCCACGGCTTGCTCGCGGCCGGGGGCCCGGTCGGCTCGGTGGACGCGATCGGCGTACGGTCGTCCAGGCCCACCACGACCTGGTCCAGCTCCCCGGCCAGCTCCATGCGCACGTCGTAGCCGGCGCCGTTCAGCCGCGTCGCGGTCGCCGTCGCCAGGGTGGCGTCGTCGAGGGTGAGGACCACCGCCGCGGTGTCGACGTCCCCGGCCTCGCGGAACATCGGCGGACCGGCGTCGGACCCGGCGGCGTACACCTCCGTCACCTCGCGCCCGGTCACCCAGCGCAGTACGTCGAAGTCGTGGATGAGCGTGTCCCGGTACAGCCCGCCGGACAGCGGCAGATACGACACCGGCGGCGGCGCCTGGTCGGAGGTCATCGCGCGTACCGTGTGCAGCCGGCCGAGCCGCCCGGAGCGCACCGCCTCGCGGGCGCCGCCGTAGCCGGCGTCGAAGCGGCGCTGAAAGCCCATCTGCAGGACCGTCCCGGCCGTCTCGACCTCGGCGATCGCGTGCAGCGAGCCGGGCAGGTCGAGGGCGATCGGCTTCTCGCAGAACACCGGGAGTCCCGAGCGTGCGGCCCGCCCGATCAGATCGGCGTGGGCGGCGGTCGCCGTCGTGATCACCACCGCGTCCACGCCCCAGCGGAAGATCTCGTCCACGCCGGGCGCGGCGGTCTCCCCGAGCCGGTGTGCCAGCTCCTGAGCCCGCGCGGGATCCGCGTCCGTGAGGATCAGGGAGCCCACGTCACGGTGGCGGCTGAGCGTGTTCGCATGAATGGTGCCGATGCGGCCCGTCCCGATGACCCCGATGCGCATGAAAACAAAGTGGAGCCGCATCCACCGCACTGTCAATGCTTATGTCCGGACAATCGGACTACACAACTTCCCGTCAACCCGTCACGGAGCTACGCTCAGGCCCGTGCCGAAACCAGACGTGGACCCGACCGTGAAGCTCGACCTGAGCGTGGACCGCAGCTCGCCCGTGCCGCTGTACTTCCAGCTGTCCCAGCAGCTCGAAGCCGCCATCGAGCAGGGCACGCTCACGCCCGGCAGCCTGCTGGGCAACGAGATCGAGCTCGCCGCGCGGCTGGGTCTGTCCCGGCCCACGGTCCGCCAGGCCATCCAGTCCCTGGTCGACAAGGGACTGCTGGTGCGCCGCCGTGGCGTCGGCACCCAGGTCGTGCACAGCCAGGTCAAGCGCCCGCTGGAGCTGAGCAGCCTCTACGACGACCTGGAGGCGGCCGGGCAGCGTCCCGCCACGAAGGTCCTGGTCAACACGGTCGTTCCGGCGTCCGCGGAGGTGGCGGCCGCCCTCGGTGTCGCGGAGGACAGCGACGTCCACCGCGTCGAACGGCTGCGGCTGGCGCACGGGGAGCCGATGGCGTACCTGTGCAACTACCTGCCCAGCGGCCTGATCGAGCTGGACACGGGGCAGTTGGAGGCGACCGGCCTGTACCGGCTGATGCGGTCGGCCGGGATCACCTTGCACAGTGCCCGCCAGTCCATCGGCGCCAGGGCCGCCACCGCCGCCGAGGCCGAGCGGCTCGGCGAGAGCGAGGGAGCGCCGCTGCTGACCATGCAGCGCACGACGTTCGACGACACCGGCCGCGCGGTCGAGTACGGCACGCACACCTATCGCCCGACCCGCTACTCCTTCGAGTTCCAGCTGCTCGTACGACCCTGACGGGCAGGCCGCCCAGCACGTCGTTCGTCGCAATGTCCGGACAATGCGACCGCGTCGTGGTCCCCGGCCGTGGGGCGGGTCATCCCCGTGTTCGATACTGGGGCGTTTGGGCCGGTGGGACGACCGGCCCCGCGTACCGAAGAACACAGCGAGAAGGGCACGGCCTCGTGGCACGGTTTGGGACCGGGTTTCGCACCTGGGTAGGCATCGCGGTGGCAGGGACGCTCTGCGCGTCGCTCGCGGGGTGCAGCAGCACCGGCGGCAAACGCGCCGAGGACGCCCGCAAGGCCGCGGCCGCGCAGGGGAAGGCCGCGGTCGACACGCCACGCTGGACCTTCGCCATGATCACCCACTCGGGTGACGGCGACACCTTCTGGGACATCGTCCAGAGCGGCGCCGAGCAGGCCGCGGTCAAGGACAACATCAACTTCCTCTACTCCCACGACGACGAGGCCCAGCAGCAGGCGCAGCTCGTGGACGCGGCCGTCGACAAGAAGGTCGACGGAATCATCGTCACCCTCGCCAAGCCGGACGCGATGAAGGCCGCCGTCGCCCGTGCCGTCAAGGCGGGCATCCCCGTGGTCACCGTGAACTCGGGCTCGGCGCAGTCCAAGGAGTTCGGCGCGCTGACCCACATCGGGCAGGACGAGACCATCGCCGGCCAGGCGGTCGGCGAGGAGCTGAACAAGCGCGGCCGGAAGAAGGCGCTCTGCATCCTGCACGAGCAGGGCAACGTCGGCCACGAACAGCGCTGCGCCGGCCTGAAGGAGACCTTCGACGGCACCGTGCAGAACCTCTACGTCACCGGCACCAGCATGCCCGACGTGCAGTCCGCCATCGAGGCCAAGCTGCAGTCGGACCGTTCGGTCGACGCCGTCGTCACCCTCGGCGCGCCGTACGCCGACACCGCCGTCAAGGCCAAGCAGGGCGCCGGCAGCGACGCCGAGATCGACACCTTCGACCTGAACGCCAAGGTGGCCGCCGGACTGAAGGGCGGCACCCTCGGCTTCGCCGTCGACCAGCAGCCGTACCTCCAGGGTTACGAGGCGGTCGACCTGCTGTGGCTGTACAAGTACAACGCCGATGTCCTCGGTGGCGGCAAGCCGGTGCTCACCGGCCCGCAGATCATCACCAAGGACCAGGCGGGCGCCCTGGCGGAGTACACGGAGCGGGGCACCCGATGACCGCGATCACTGACGAAAGGATTCTGCACAGCTCTCCGCTGCGGAAGCTGCTCAGCCGCCCGGAACTGGGCTCCGTCGTCGGCGCCGCCGCCGTCTTCCTGTTCTTCGCCCTGGCCGCCGACAGCTTCCTGAAGGCGTCGAGCCTGAGCACGGTCCTCTACGCGTCCTCGACCATCGGCATCATGGCGGTCCCGGTCGCGCTGCTGATGATCGGCGGCGAGTTCGACCTGTCCGCGGGCGTCATGGTGACGTCGTCCGCGCTGATCTCGTCGATGTTCAGCTTCCAGATGACGGCGAACGTCTGGGTCGGCGTCGGCGTCTCGCTGCTCGCCACCCTCGCCGTCGGCGCCTTCAACGGCTTCATGCTCACCCGCACCAAGCTGCCGAGCTTCATCATCACGCTCGGCACCTTCCTGATGCTGACCGGCATGAACCTCGGCTTCACCAAGCTGATCTCCGGCACGGTCTCCACCAAGACCATCGCCGACATGGAGGGCTTCCCCGGCGCGCACGACGTCTTCGCCTCCACGCTGACCCTCGGTGGCGTCAACGTCAAGATCACGATCCTGTGGTGGTTCGCGCTGGTCGCCCTCGCCAGCTGGATCCTGCTGCGCACCCGCGCCGGCAACTGGATCTTCGCCGTCGGCGGCAACGAGGACGCGGCCCGCGCGGTCGGCGTGCCCGTGGCCCGGACCAAGATCGGCCTCTACATGGGGGTCGCGTTCGGCGCCTGGATCTCCGGCCAGCACCTGCTCTTCAGTTACGACGTCGTCCAGTCCGGCGAGGGCGTCGGCAATGAGCTGATCTACATCATCGCCGCCGTCATCGGCGGCTGCCTGATCACCGGCGGCTACGGCAGCGCGGTCGGCTCGGCGGTCGGCGCGTTCATCTTCGGCATGACCAGCAAGGGCATCGTGTTCGCCGAGTGGAACCCCGACTGGTTCAAGTTCTTCCTCGGAGCGATGCTGCTCCTCGCGACCCTGCTCAACGCCTGGGTCCGCAAGCGCGCGGAGGCGGCCAAGTGACGCGGGCGGTGGGACGTACGGCACTCGTGGAGCTGTCCGGCGTCAGCAAGAACTACGGCAACGTCCGCGCCCTCGAAGGCGTCTCCCTGGAGGTGCACGCGGGGGAGATCACCTGTGTGCTCGGCGACAACGGCGCCGGCAAGTCCACCCTGATCAAGATCATCGCCGGGCTGCACCAGCACGACGGCGGCACCCTGCGCGTCGACGGCGAGGAGACCCGCCTCGGCTCCCCGCGCGAGGCCCTGGACCGCGGCATCGCCACCGTCTACCAGGACCTGGCCGTCGTCCCGCTGATGCCGGTCTGGCGCAACTTCTTCCTCGGCTCCGAACCCCGCAAGGGCGCCGGTCCCCTCAAGCGCATGGACGTCGACCTCATGCGCCGCACCACCCACTCCGAACTGCTGCGCATGGGCATCGACCTGCGCGACGTCGACCAGCCCATCGGCACCCTCTCCGGCGGCGAGCGCCAGTGCGTGGCGATCGCGCGGGCCGTCCACTTCGGAGCCAAGGTCCTCGTGCTGGACGAGCCGACGGCGGCGCTCGGTGTGAAGCAGTCCGGGGTCGTCCTGAAGTATGTGGCGGCGGCACGGGACCAGGGTCTGGGTGTTGTGTTGATCACCCACAACCCGCATCACGCGTACATGGTGGGCGACCGTTTCGTGCTCCTGAAGCGCGGCGCGATGGCGGGCAGCCACACCAGGGACTCGATCACCCTGGACGAGCTGACAAGGCAGATGGCAGGCGGAAACGACCTGGATGATCTACGTCACGAGCTGCAGCGCCGGTAGCGGCGGGGCTGTGTCAATATGCGGCTCCGCCGCGTGGGCGCGAGAACCCACAACGGAGCCGCACCCGGCAGACAACCCGGAGCCCCCACGATCCCCTTACCGCACCCAGAGTCACGGTGAGGCAGAATCGGCGTCGATGAGCACCTACCGCGACCTCGCCTTCCCCAAGGCCCTGAGCAACGCCCGGGTGACCGGCGGCGCCCCGATCGGCTCACGGCGCGCGACAGCACTGCGCACCGTGGGCACCCGGGAGCGCCGTTCCCACCTGACGGCACCCCGTGTGCCCACCGTCGGCATCGACATCGGCGGTACCAAGGTGATGGCGGGTGTCGTGGACGCCGACGGCAACATCCTGGAGAAGCTCCGCACGGAGACGCCGGACAAGTCCAAGAGCCCCAAGGTCGTCGAGGACACCATCGTCGAGCTGGTCCTGGACCTGTCCGACCGGCACGACGTGCACGCCGTCGGCATCGGCGCGGCCGGCTGGGTCGACGCCGACCGCAACCGCGTGCTGTTCGCCCCCCACCTGTCCTGGCGCAACGAGCCGCTGCGCGACCGCATCGCCGGCCGCCTCGCCGTCCCGGTCCTGGTGGACAACGACGCCAACACCGCCGCCTGGGCCGAGTGGCGCTTCGGCGCCGGCCGCGGCGAGGACCACCTCGTCATGATCACGCTCGGCACCGGCATCGGCGGCGCGATCCTGGAGGACGGCCAGGTCAAGCGGGGCAAGTTCGGCGTCGCCGGTGAGTTCGGCCATATGCAGGTCGTGCCCGGCGGCCACCGTTGCCCGTGCGGCAACCGCGGCTGCTGGGAGCAGTACAGCTCGGGCAACGCGCTGGTGCGCGAGGCGCGCGAGCTGGCCGCGGCCGACTCCCCGGTGGCGTACGGGATCATCGAGCACGTCAAGGGCAGCATCGGCGACATCACCGGCCCGATGATCACCGAGCTGGCCCGCGAGGGCGACGCGATGTGCATCGAGCTGCTCCAGGACATCGGCCAGTGGCTCGGCGTCGGCATCGCGAACCTGGCCGCCGCCCTCGACCCGTCCTGCTTCGTGATCGGCGGCGGGGTCTCGGCCGCCGACGACCTGCTCATCGGCCCCGCCCGGGACGCCTTCAGGCGGCACCTCACCGGCCGCGGCTACCGTCCCGAGGCCCGCATCGTGCGCGCCCAGCTCGGCCCCGAGGCAGGTATGGTCGGCGCCGCCGACCTCGCCCGCCTGGTCGCCCGCCGCTTCCGGCGCGCCAAACGGCGCAGGGTGGAGCGGTACGAACGCTACGAGCGGTACGCGCAGGCCCGCCGAGGCCAGGAGGCGCCATGACGAACCGGCTGCCGCAGCAGACCGCCCCCGCCGACGCGCCGCCGCCGGCCGAGGACCGCCGCCATGTGATCCGCCGCCGGGCACTGACCCTGCTCATCATCGTGCTGCTCATCGGCATCCCGGCCGGCTATCTGGTGATCTCCGCCAACCAGAGCCGCGCCAGCGGCAAGGACAAGGAGGAGAAGTACTCGGCGCGGGGACTGACCGAGGGCTGGCCCTCGAAGGTGCAGCGGAGGCTGTACCAGGTGCCGATACCGCATCCGGCCAACAAGGTCGCCTGGTACGAGACCAACAACTGGAAGACCAGCCGGCTCTACGTGCAGTTCCAGACCACCCACGCCGGGCTGGACGCCTTCCTCGAGCAGGTGGGCGCCGAGCGGAGCGAGCTGGTCGAGGGCGACATCACCATCGGGGCGCGCGACCGGCACGTCACGGGCTGGACGTTCTCGGGCACGGGCGCCCGCCCCGGCGCGAACTGGGGCCTGGTCCGCCAGCGGAAGAACCCGAAGCCGACTCAGGACGTCGTGGTGAACACCGGCAACCCGACGTACCCGATGGTCTACGTCGTCTCGCGGCTGACTCCGTGACCGGTCCGGTGCCGCCCGTCGGCCGGAGCCGATTGTCAGACCCCGCCCGTAGAGTCGAAGACAAGTGATCCGATCTGCGGGCGGGAGGTGGCAGGACGTATGGGTGAACCCGGGTCCGTGCCGGTCCGGCTGGCCGCCGTCTTCCTTCCCGCGCCGGTTCCCCGTGAGGGACGCGTGGCCTTCTGGGACCCGGACGACCGGGGCACGGCGGCCGTGCCAGGCCTCACCTCCACACAGCTGACCGTCGTACGGCCCCATGGGGCCGGTGTCCGCCGCAAGGAGACGCAGGCGCTGACCCTGCCGGTCGGCGAGGCACTGCCGTCACTCGTCCGCGCCCGGCACGACCCGGCCGCCCACCCCGCCACGGCCTGCTGGGGCGCGGCGGCCCTGCACGCGCTGCGGCTCGCCGCCCGTGGCCGCCTGCTGCCCGGCCTGACGCCCACCGGGCACGACGCCTGGCGGGCCGGACCCCTCGACCCCGACGACATCGCCCACCTGCGCGCGGTGGCCGCCGCCCTGCCCCACGAAGGGCACGCCGTGCCGATTCCCGGCCCGGGACCGCTTCTGCTGCCCGAGCGGGAGGCGCTGATGCGGGCCTTCCTGGACGCGGTCGCGGACACGCTGCCGCGCACCCCCGCCGCCGCCCACGCCTGCGGCAAGCCCTTCGCGGCCCTGCCGCCGCAGCGCCTGCCCGCCGCCCACGAGTGGGCCGCGGAGGTCGCCGCCGGGATGGACGCGGGTGTACGGATCTCGCTGCGCCTGGACCTGGCGGCGTACGACCTGTTCGAGACGGGGGACGACGGCGACCGGATGCGCCGGGCGGGCGCGGCGATCGTGCAGGTGCACAGCCTCGCCGACCCGACGCTCGTCGTGGACGCGGCGGCGCTCTGGGCGGGGGACACGGACGCCGAGTTCGGTCCCCGCGCGCGGGTGGACGCCGCGCTGGCGGTCCGGCGCGCGGCGCGCGTCTGGACGCCGCTGGACCGGCTCGCCGAGCAGGACGTGCCCGACGTGCTCGCCCTGTCCGAGCCCGAGCTCGGCGACCTGCTGGGCGCGGCGGCCGCACGGCTGGCCGCGGCGGGCGTCGCCGTGCACTGGCCCCGCGACCTCGCGCGCGACCTGACGGCGGCCGCGGTGGTACGGCCGGCTCCGGGCTCGGCGACCGACGGCACCGGCTTCTTCGAGAGCGAGGAGCTGCTCCAGTTCCGCTGGCAGCTGGCGCTCGGCGGGGAGCCGCTCAGCGAGACCGAGATGGACGCGCTCGCCGAGGCCCACCGCCCCGTCGTACGGCTGCGGGACCAGTGGGTCCTGGTCGACCCTGCACTCGTGCGCAAGGCCCGCAAACGCGAACTGGGCCTGCTCGACCCGGTGGACGCCCTGTCCGTCGCGCTCACCGGCACCGCGGAGGTCGACGGCGAGCAGGTCGAGGCGGTGCCGGCCGGCGCGCTCGCCGCCCTGCGGGACCGCCTCACCGCGGGAGTACGGCCCGCCGAACCGCCCGAGGGCCTGCGCGCCACCCTCCGCGACTACCAACTCCGGGGCCTGGCCTGGCTCGACCTGATGACCTCCCTCGGCCTCGGCGGCTGCCTCGCCGACGACATGGGCCTCGGCAAGACCGTCACCGTCATCGCCCTCCACCTCAAGCGGGCCCGCGCGGAGCCCACCCTGGTGGTCTGCCCGGCCTCCCTGCTGGGCAACTGGCAACGTGAGATCGAGCGGTTCGCCCCCGGCGTCCCGGTCCGCCGCCACCACGGTACGGAACGCACGCTGACAGGCCTCGACGGCGGCTTCGTCCTCACCACGTACGGCACCATGCGCGCGGCGGCGGCGACGCTCGCCCAGCAGAAGTGGGGCATGGTCGTCGCCGACGAGGCGCAGCACGTCAAGAACCCGTACTCGGCGACGGCGAAGGCCCTGCGCACGATCCCCACGCCCGCGCGCGTCGCCCTGACCGGCACCCCGGTCGAGAACAACCTCTCCGAGCTGTGGGCGCTGCTGGACTGGACGACGCCCGGTCTGCTCGGCCCGCTGAAGTCCTTCCGCGCCCGGCACGCGCGTGCCGTGGAGAACGGCGAGGACGAGGAGGCGGTGGCCCGGCTCGCCCGCCTGGTCCGCCCGTTCCTGCTGCGCCGCAAGAAGTCCGACCCGGGCATCGTCCCCGAACTGCCGCCCAAGACGGAGACCGACCACCCGGTGCCGCTCACCCGGGAGCAGGGCGCGCTGTACGAGGCGGTGGTGCGCGAGTCGCTGCTGGCGATCGAGACGGCGGAGGGCATCGCGCGCCGTGGCCTGGTGCTGAAGCTGCTGACCTCGCTGAAGCAGATCTGCGACCACCCCGCGCTGTACCTGAAGGAGGAGCACGGCCCCTACGGCGGCGACCGCCTCGCCGCCCGCTCCGGCAAACTCGCCCTGCTTGACGAGCTGCTGGACACGCTGCTCGCGGAGGACGGCTCGGCGCTGGTCTTCACGCAGTACGTCGGCATGGCCCGGCTGATCACCGCCCACCTGAGCGCGCGGGCCGTACCGGTGGACCTGCTGCACGGCGGCACACCGGTGCCGGAGCGCGAGCGCATGGTGGACCGCTTCCAGGACGGCACCACGCCGGTCCTGGTCCTGTCCCTCAAGGCCGCCGGCACCGGCCTGAACCTCACCCGGGCGGGCCACGTCGTCCACTTCGACCGGTGGTGGAACCCGGCGGTCGAGGAACAGGCCACCGACCGCGCCTACCGCATCGGGCAGACCCAGCCCGTGCAGGTCCACCGCCTCGTCACCGAGGGCACGGTGGAGGACCGCATCGCCGAGATGCTGGAGTCCAAGCGCGCCCTGGCCGACGCGATCCTCGGCTCCGGCGAGGCGGCGCTCACGGAACTGACGGACCGTGAGCTGTCCGACCTCGTGTCACTGCGGAGGGAGTCATGACGGGGGAGCGGGGGCGGTCCCGGGCGTGGGGTGACGGTGAACCGACCGGCGAGGGACGGGTGCCGGGCGAGGGCGAACGTCCTGACGACTTGGCGGAGCCGGCCGAAGAGGCCGCTCAGGCGCGGCCGGCTGATGTGGCGCGCCGGGCGTTGTGGGCGGCTCGGGGGCAGGGGAGCGGGACGAAGGATCAGGGCGATGCCCTGGACGAGCGGAGCCTGCCAGGGGACCGGCAGCCGCAAGCCGCCGCTCCCGGCCCCGGACCGGGCAGCCCCGCGAGCCGCGCGTCCCGGCCGGGCGACGCCGCTCGGGCCGCGTTGAGGCAGGCGGTGGCGCAGCGGCGGGGGAGTGCCGAGGAGGCCGGGGCGGTCGAGGCGCCGGGGGAGGGGCCGGCCCCGAAGGCCGGCGGAGCCGGCGCGGCAGAGGCGTCGGGCGCAGGTGGGCCGTCGGAGGCCGGCGGCGCTCCCGCGGCAGGGGCATCGGGTGCCGCACCGCGCCCCGTCCCCAGGAGTTCGCAGCACGCCGACTCCGCCGCTGCCGCCGCCGCCGATTCCGACGCCGACGCCGCCGCCGATTCCGATGCCCACGCCACTGCCGCCGCTGACGGCGACGCCGCCGCCGATTCCGACGCCCACGCCGCTGCCGGCGCCGGACCCTCCGGCGAGGTCCCTGACGCGGAGGCCCCGGCCACGGCGCCCGCCGCCACCCGTCCCGCGGACGTCGCGCGGGACGCGCTGCGGGCCGCCCGGAGCCGGCGAAAGGCGCAGCAGGCGCGGGAGGACGCCGGAGCCACGGGCGTCGAGCCCGCGCCCCGCCCGACGCCAACGGGCCCGGGCACGCCTCGCGGTTCGGCGGATCGGTCACGACGCCCGCGTGCGCTGGGCGAGTTGTTCGCGAACACCTTCGGGACGCCGGGACCGGCGGATGCGCCCGCCGCCCCGGTCGATCCGGGACCCACGGCCGCATGGACGGCCGCGGCAGCAAGATCCGCGCCACCTCCCGGTCCGTCCCCGGAGCCCACCCCCGCCGCCACGCCCCCGCGCGTGCCCCGTTCCATGGCATCCCCTCACCGCGACGGTGACCTGCGCCGCACCTTCCCCGCGTTCGCGCCCCGCCCCTCGGACGACGACGCGGCATTCGCCGAGACCTGGTGGGGCAACGCCTGGATCACCGCCCTGGAGCGGGGCGCGCTGGACGTCAAGCGGCTGGCGCGCGGCCGTGGTTACGCCCAGCAGGGCCACGTGGACGCGATCACGGTGACCCCCGGCCTCGTCCTCGCCTACGTCCGTGGCAGCCGCCCCCGGCCGTACCGGGTGCAGGTGCGGCTGCGGACGCTGGACGACGCGGACTGGGAGCGGTTCCTGGACGCCGCCGCCGACCGGCCGGGGCATATCGCCGCGCTGCTCGACAAGGAGATGCCGCAGTCGCTGGCCGACGGCGACGTGCCGTTGCTCCCCGGCCCCGGCGATCTCGACCCGCGCTGCAGCTGTCCCGACCGCGGCCACCCCTGCAAGCACGCCGCCGCTCTCTGCTACCAGACCGCACGCCTGCTCGACGCCGACCCCTTCGTGCTGTTTCTGCTCCGCGGCCGGGGCGAACGCGAGTTGCTCGACGCCCTCTCCCGCCGCAACGCCACCCGTGCGGCCCGTGCCGCCCAGGAGAAGGAACCGGCCCCGCTGCCGGGCGTCCGCGCGACCGAGGTCATGGCACGACGTGAACTCCCGCCGCTGCCGAGCCCGTTGCCCGCTCCGGCGCACCCCGAGCAGCCCCCGGTGTACCCGGCGGCCCCGGGGGGCCCCGACCCGTTCGCGCTGGACCAGCTGGCCACGGACGCCGCCGCCCGCGCCCACGCGTTGCTCGTCACCGGCCGTGACCCGGTGGCGGAGCTGACGCTGTGGCAGGACGCGGTACGGCTCGCGGCGGCACGCCCCGGCTCCGGCCTCACCGCGGGCACGCGCGCCCTGTACTCCTCGCTCGCCTCCGCCGTGGGCCGTACGCCGGCGGAGCTGGCGCGGGCGGTCGCGGCCTGGCGGCAGGGCGGCCTGGACGGCCTCGCCGCCCTGGAAGAACCGTGGGATCCTCCGGCCGGCCGCTTCGACCGCGCCCGCCCCCTCCTCCTCGCCGCGGACCTGCCCGCCTTCCGCCCCTGGCGCAACCGCCTCACCCACCCGGGCGGCCATGTCCAGCTCCGCCTGGGCCGCGACGCCCTGTGGTACGCCTACGAGTCCGAACCCGGCCAGGACGACTGGTGGCCCCGAGGCACCCCGGACCCCGATCCTGTCGGCGCCCTCACGGGTCTCGGCGGTGCGGACGGACTCTGAGTATCGGGCTCCGCCGTCAGGGGCCCCGGGCCGCAGGACAGGCCGGCCATGTCCTCGCGGACCAGGGGCCCGTGGCGGTCACCGGGAGAGCGGGACCGGTTCCGTGGTCACTGTCGAGGTGAACGCCGGACGGCCCGCCTGACGGGCGGTGACCTTGACGCGGGTCCGTCCCCGCTCGTCGGGTTCCGCGGGCTCCGCCGTGATCAGGCAGGGCTGGTCGAACTCGACGTAGCGCAGGAAGGTCGTGTCGAAGCAGACGGCGACGGAGGCACGTGGCATGGCCTCGGCCAGTGCTGCCTGACCGGCCGCCTCCAGGAGCACCATGCCCGGGACATGGTCGTGCGGGTGGTCGAAGAGCACGGTGTGGCGGGTGTCGAGCCGGAGCGTCCAGGTGTGGGCGGTCCCGGTCGGCGTCAGGACGACGTCCTTCTCCGCCGTGCGGCCGACGCGCAGCGGCGGTACCGGCGCGGTGAGCGGCAGTGCCCGGGCGAAGGCCTCGCCCGCGTCGGAGTAGGCGCCGCGCAGCCGGTCGTAGATCATCGGCGGATGGGTGGTGTACCGCACGTCGGCGGTGGCCAGCCGGACGCCGTCGCGCAGCGCCTCGACCCGCGCGGACAGGTGGACGGAGCCGAGCCGGCGCCTCGTCACCCCGGTGCAGGTGATGAGCAGTTCGATCGACGCGGGCTCGTGCCCCGCCTTCAGGCCTCCGGGTTCGATGTCGCAGCGCAGGCGCTCCCAGCCGAGCCGGTGGTCCAGCGGGATGTCGTGCTGTGTGTGGGTCAGCAACGCGAGTGCCTGGCGGATGGTCTCCGTGACGAGGAGCGGGGAGTAGCGCCCGCTCTGCACGTAGAAGGGGTGGCGGGCCGGCCAGTGCGCGGTGACTGTCTGCGCCTCGCCGGAGATCCCGTCCCATGAGGTGATCAGGGCCTCGGTCCGTACCGCCTTGCGTACCAGCGACCCGGTGGAACCTTCGGGTATACGGGTGCCCAGGCCGGACCGGCCGGTGGTGTCGGTAGCCATACGTCTTCGCTCCCCCGAGAACGACGTGCTGGACAGGTGACATGCTGAACTCTTGCGGGATCCTTGGATCCGCGTGCATAAAATAAAGAAGAGTTTTCTTTTTGTCGAGGCGTAACGAGGCTGCGCATGGGTGTCCGGGCTGTCAAGCAGGAGAGAGCGGTCCGCACACGTGCGGCCCTGATACGAGCGGCCGCGGAGGTCTTCGCGGAGTCCGGCTTCGCCGGGGCGACCGTCACGCAGATCGCCGAGCGGGCAGGACTGACGCTCGGGGCCATGTACTTCCACTTCAGGTCCAAGGAGATGCTGGCGCGCGAGATCGTCGCCACCCAGCCCGACCTCGTGGTGCCCCCGTTGGAGTCGGAAGGGCTCCAGCACGCCATCGACCTGACGCTCACGTGGGCGTACCAACTGCGCGACAATCCCGTCCTGCTCGCCGGAGCGCGCCTGGTCATGGACCAGGAACTCTTCCTGGAGCGGAGCGAGAACTCCCACCAGCAGTGGACGAAGGTGCTCATGGAGGACTTCGAAGTGGCGCGCAACAGACGTGAATTGCGCGCGGGAGTGGACGAGGAAGGGCTCGCCAGGCTCATCGTCAACGCGTGCACAGGTGCCCAGATGCACGCCCGTCTCGAAAGCGATCACCTGGACCTGCCCGCGCGGGTGGAGGAGATCTGGCGGTTCCTGTTGCCCGCCGTGGCCGTGCCGAGCGCCGCGAAACGTGTCGAACTGGGCGCGGCGAGGGGGAGGACGCAGTGAACGCCGGCGACCGCGGCGCCCCCGCCGTGGTGGTGACGGGCGCCACCGGTGCCGTGGGCCGGCACGTGGCCCGCGTGCTGGCGGGGCGGGGACCGGTGCGGTCCCTGGTGCGCGACACGGCCAAGGCCGAAGCCCTCGGGATCGGGGGTGAGATCGTCGTCGGCGACTACCAGGACAGAGCCGGCCTGGAGCGGGCCTTCGCCGGAGCCGGGGCCGTCTTCGTGGTCACGGCCGACCCGTTGCGCCCGCAGGACGACGCGCACATCCTCGACGCCGCCCGGGCCGCCGGGGTGCGCAGGGCGGTCAAGCTGTCGTGGCTGGCGGTGGCCGACGCCCGTGCGAACGACCTCGTCGCCCGCTGGAACCGCGAGAGTGAGCAACTGCTGCGGTCCTCGGGCCTCGCCTGGACCGTGCTGCGGATGCGCACACCGATGTCGAACGCCCTTTCCTGGGCCCCCTCGATACGCCGGGAGTCGGTCGTGCGCGCCCTGGGCGGGGACGCGCGCACCGCGTGCGTCGACCCCCGCGACGTGGCCGAGGCCGCCGCGCGCGCCCTGACCGAACCGGAACACGAAGGCATGACCTACGCGTTGACGGGCCCGGAGCTGCTCTCGGCACGGGAGCAGACCGATACCCTCGCCCGAGTACTGGGGCGGCCGGTGGGGTTCGAGGAACTCACCCCGGAGCAGGCCCTGGCACGATGGTCCACGCGCCTGCCCCGCCCCGTGGCGGAGGCCCTGCTGGAGGCCGCGCAGCGGCGGCAGGCCGGGGAGTCCGCCGAGGTCGAGGGCGACCTCGGCCGGTTGCTCCGGCGACCGCCCACCACCTTCGCGGCCTGGGCGGCCGACCATGCGGCCGCGTTCGGCTGAGTGCGCGTACCCGTTGGCCACAGCACATTCGACGACAAGACACAAGTGGGGGAGACGAAATGCTGGGCGACCTGGACAGTCAGGGGCTGCTGCGAGGCAAGACCGTCATGGTGACCGGTGCGTCCAGCGGCATAGGCAGGGCCGCCGCGCGGCTCTTCGCCGCGCAGGGAGCGGCGGTGGTCGTGATGGCGCGGCGCGAGGCGCACTTGCGTGCGCTGGCGGCCGAGATCACCGAGGACGGCGGCCGGGCCGGGGTGGCCGTGGGCGACGTCACGCGCCCCGAGGACGTGCGACGTGCCGTCTCCATGGCCGTCGATGCCTTCGGCGGTCTGAACGCCGCCTTCAACAACGCCGGTTGGGGCACCGTCGGCACCACGCTGCACGAGACCGACGACGCCGTGTACGAGCAGATCATGGACGTCAACGTGCGAGGTGTGTGGAACTGCCTCAAGTATCAGATCCCGGCCATGATGAAGCAGGAGACCGGCGGCTCGATCGTCAACACGTGCAGCATCGCCGGGGCGTTCGCGACCGGTGCGCTGGCGCCGTACGTGGCCGCCAAGCACGCCGTGCTCGGCCTGACGCGGGCGGCCGCGGCCGAGTACGGCGCGCACGGTATCCGTGTCAACGCCCTGATGGTGGGAACCACGCGCACCGAGCTCGTCGAGCAGGCGATGAAGAAGATCCCGGATCTGGAGTCCGCCGCGGGAGCGCGCGCCGTCATCCAGCGGATGGCCGATCCGCTGGAGGTGGCCCGGGCCGCCGGCTGGCTGTGCAGCGACCAGTCCTCGTTCGTCACCGGGGGCGCGGTCCCCGTCGACGGCGGATGCAGCGCCGTCTGATCCCCTCAGGTCAACTCCGTGCAACGGGACGGAGGATGCCCGTGGGCCTCGCCGGACGGGTCCGCGGCGGTGGCCGACGCGGCGGTGACGCCGTTCAGGATGAGCCGCCAGGCGGCGGTGAGCTGCCCGACGGCGTCCTGAGGCGGGCTGCCGGGGGTGGTGACGTTCTCCCGCACGCAGATCTCGGCCCCCCGCACCAGCAGCACGCACAGCGAGGCGACGGCTGCCGGGTCCACTCCGCTGCGCAGCTCCTGGGGAGTGGCCCGCAGCTGTTCGAGCAACACCGGCGCCCACATGGCGATCCAGGCGTCCGGCGGGCCGGTCTGCCGCTCGCGCGCCAGGCGCGCGGCGGCCCGGACGAGGACCTCGTCCTCGAGCAGCCCGACGAGAGCGAGTGTGAGGGCCACGGCGGCGTTGAGGGGCGGTTCCCCGCCCTCGGTCACCCGCGCCACCACCCTCCGGGTGATCGCCTCGCCCTGGGCCCGCACCACGTCGGCCAGTTGCTCCTTGCTGGAGAAATGGAAGGTGAGGGCGCCCATGGAGACGCCCGCGGTGCGGCTGATCCGGGTGAGGGAGGCGCCGTCGTACCCGTCGCGGTCGAACTCCGAAGCGGCGGCCCGCACCAGGGCGTCACGCGTCCGGGCGGCTCGTGCCTGTTTCACCAAGGCCCCTTCCTGGCACCCGGCACTGGCAGGGGCGCAGTGCGGTCGGCACGACTCTACGGAGCCGTGGAGGGCCGGTCAGGGACCGGCCTTTCGAAAAAACAAAAAGCACACTACTATTTTGCCAGTCGTTGGTGATGGGGCCGGTGCGGCCCCATCCGCAATCAGCGCATAAGGGGGGCACGGGGGATATGGACATCAAGGTCCTGGGGGTGCTGACCGTCACGGAGGGGGAAACGCGCATCGCGCCCGCGGCAGCGGAGCCACGCCAGGTGCTCGCGCTCCTCGCGGTGCTGGCCGGCCGCGTCGTCCCGAGCGACCTGCTGATCGGGGACCTCTGGCCCGACAGGCCACCCCACCAGGCCAAGCTCATGCTGCAGACCTACGTCAGGCAGCTGCGGGAACTCATCGCGATCGCCCTGCGCGACCGCGAGCGCAGCGGGGCGACGCGGGGCCGGCTCGACCGGCAGGCGGCCGACATCCTGGCCGACACCCCTGGTGGGTACAGGCTCGACAGCGGCGGTGACACCAGCGACGCCTGGGACTTCGAACGGTCCGCCGGCGCCGGCTACCGCGCCATGGCCGCGGGAGACCTCGCCACGGCCGCGCGGCGCCTTCGCGAGGCACTCGGGCTGTGGCGGGGCGAGCCGTTCGCCGACGTGGCGGCCGGACCGCACCTCGCCGCCCAGAGCGCCCGCCTGTGGCTGTCCCGCGAACGCGCGTTCGGGCAGTGGATCGAAGCGGAACTGCGCCTCGGCCGCCACCGGGAGCTGGCCGCCGACCTGCCGCTGGTGCAGGTCCCCGGCCGCGTCCGCGACCAGCTCCCCGCCATTCTGAACCGGTGCGCCGACCAGGACCAGGCCCTCGCGGCCTACCAGCAGTTGACCCAGAGGGCGCCGTCACCTCACCCCACGGCTTCCCCTCGTGTCCCGGTACCTGGGCAACGCCTCTACGGGCGCGCGCTGCCGGAGCCTCGCGGCCGCGTGGCGGGGTCCACGCGCTACGGCATGGCGGCGGGCAAGGCACGCACCGCGCCGCTCAGCAGGCCCTGAGCCGCCCCCATCGACGAGGACCTGCCGTCGACGGGCGCCGCCCGCAGTTCAAGCCCCGAGGGGCCCGACGACCGCCGTCGGGCCCCTCAGCTGTTCCCTTCGCCCGCGGTGATTGTGCGACAGACGCAACGGGTGGGGGACTTGATGGACTTCTCTCCACTTGACGTAGTCCGGGACGGCGCGTTGGGCCCGCACGGGACCCCTCCACAGAATCGGGCGCAACAGCCTGCCGTCGCGCGAGAAGTTCGACGCCCCGGCCCGAGCGAAGGCCATACGGCCCGCGCGAGGCTCGCCGTCGACTCCCGCCCGTACCCGGGGCACCCGGTCCACGCAAGACGAGAGGATCTCCATGGCCGGTCTGCCGTCCATCGACAACTACCCGATGCCGCTCGCCCACGCCCTGCCGGCCAGCGTTCCGCAGTGGTCCGTCGATCCCGGCCGGGCGGTGCTGCTGATCCACGACATGCAGCGCTACTTCCTCAGGCCCTTCCCCGGCCCTTTGCGCGAGGAACTGGTCGCGAACGCCGCCGCGCTGCGCGACCACTGCGCCGCGCGGGGCATCCCTGTCGCGTACACCGCGCAGCCCGGAGGGATGACGCCCGAACAGCGCGGTCTCCTGCGGGACGTGTGGGGACCGGGGATGCGGACAACCCCGGACGACCGGGAAGTGGCCGACGAGCTCGCCCCCGCCCCCGGCGACTGGCAGTTCACCAAGTGGCGCTACAGCGCGTTCTTCAAGACCGATCTGCTGGAGCGGATGCGTGCGCACCGGCGTGACCAGCTGATCGTCTGCGGCGTGTACGCGCACGTCGGCGTGCTGATGAGCGCGGTCGAGGCGTTCACCAACGACATCGAGACCTTCCTGGTCGCCGACGCCGTCGCGGACTTCACCGAGGACGACCACCGGCTGGCCCTGCACTACGCGGCCCGGCGCTGCGCCGTCGTCACCACCACCAAGGAGGTCATCGGATGAGCGGCAACGACGGGAACACGGCCACGGCGTCCGCCGCCACGGACCTGCTCGGCCGTGCGCTGGCACCGGACCCGCCGGCCTTCGCCCTGCTGCACCGGCCCGAGACCACCGGCACCGGCACCCTGGACGTGCTTGTCGGTACCGTCTCGCTGCCGCGCACCCTGGCCGACATCCCGGTGCCCGCGTCGGGAGCCGCCACCGGCACCCCGTACCAGGAGGTCCTGGCCCTGCTGCCGTACCGGCAGATCGCCGAGCGCGGCTTCGACTGCGCCGACGACGGTGCCCCCCTGCTCGCCCTCGCCGTCACCGGACAGCAGTGTGTCACCCTCGCCGAGGTGCTGCGGCGCGTCCCCGACGCCCCCATCGAGCTGCGGGACAGCCACTTCGACGTGGACGACCCGGCGTACGCGGACATCGTCCGCAAGGTGATCACCGACGAGATCGGCACCGGCAAGGGCGCCAACTTCGTCATCAAGCGCTCCTTCACCGCCGAGATCGGCGACTTCGGCGTGCACCGGGCCCTGGCGTTCTTCCGCCGCCTGCTGGAGCGTGAGCAGGGCGCCTACTGGACCTTCATCGTGCACACCGGCGACCGCACGTTCGTCGGGGCCTCCCCCGAACGGCACGTCAGCCTGGCCGCCGGCACCGCCGTCATGAACCCCATCAGCGGCACGTACCGCTATCCGGCCTCCGGCCCCACGCTGGACGGCGTCATGACGTTCCTGGCCGACCGCAAGGAGGCCGAGGAGCTGTACATGGTGGTCGACGAGGAGCTGAAGATGATGGCGCGGATCTGCGAGCGCGGGGGGCGCGTCGTGGGGCCGTACCTCAAGGAGATGGCGCGTCTCGCCCACACCGAGTACTTCATCGAGGGACACACCGACCGCGACCCGCGCGACATCCTGCGCGAGACGATGTTCGCCCCGACCGTCACCGGCAGCCCGCTGGAGAGCGCCTGCCGGGTCATCGCCGGCTACGAACCGCACGGCCGCGGCTACTACAGCGGTGTCGCCGCCCTCATCGGCCGGGACGCGCAGGGCGGGCGGACCCTGGACTCGTCCATCCTGATCCGCACCGCCGAGATCGAGGGCGACGGCCGTCTGCGCATCGGCGTCGGCGCCACCCTCGTACGCCACTCCGACCCGGACTCGGAAGTGGCCGAGACGCGCGCCAAGGCCGCGGGCCTCGTCGGCGCCCTGGAGGACGGTGGACCCGTACGGTTCGCCAACCACCCCCGGGTGCGCGCCGCGCTCGCCGAACGCAACGCCCCGATCGCCGACTTCTGGCTCGCCGACCGCGCCGGGCGCGTCCGGTCCGCTCCGGCGCTCGCCGGCCGCCGTGCCCTCGTCGTCGACGCCGAGGACACCTTCACCGCGATGATCGAGCAGCAACTGCTGTCCCTGGGCCTCGATGTGACGATGAGCCGCTTCGACGAGCCGTACTCCTTCGACGGCCACGACTTCGTCGTGATGGGTCCGGGGCCCGGCGACCCGCGCGACACCGGCGACGCCAAGATCACCCACCTGCGTACGGCGATCCGGACCCTCCTCGACGAGCGCAAGCCGTTCCTCGCCGTCTGCCTGAGCCACCAGGTGCTCTGCACCCGGCTGGGCCTCGAACTGCGCCGCCGGGACACGCCCAACCAGGGTGTGCAGCGGGAGATCGACCTGTTCGGCGTACCCGAGCGCGTGGGCTTCTACAACACGTTCGCCGCGCACAGCCCCTCCGACAAGTTCGACGCCCCCGACGGCACGGTGGTGGAGGTCAGCCGTGACCCGAGGACGGGCGAGGTGCACGCCCTGCGCGCTCCGCACTTCACCTCCATGCAGTTCCACGCGGAGTCCGTACTCACCCAGGGCGGTCCGCGGATCGTGGCCACCCGCCTGACCGAGCTCGCCAAGGGGATGCTCGTCGTCTGAGGACGACACGCCGCGCGGCCGGTGCGGACCGGCGACCTCCTCGCCCGGACAGTGGACGGCGCTGTCCGGGCGAGGACCTCCGAGGCCGGCCCGGACAGCCCGGGCCGGCGGACGGCTCCAGCCGCAGGCCCGGTCGCCGGCACCGAACGCGGGGGATCGGCACCGGGTCCGCGCGGATCCGCCGTCCCGGCACGAACAGCCCGTCCTGTCAGCTTCCTTCGCCGAGGAGCTCTGAGCACCCAGTGACCATCCAGGAACGCACGACAGCGGCCGACGGTACGGCACCTTGCGACGGGACCGGCACCGGCCATCGCGCGGTGGGCGCCGCTCAGGCCCCCGGCGCGAACGGCCCGTGGCCCGTGGACATCGGTGAGGACGCCCCCGCCGCACGGGGCGGCCACGTCCTCGCCGAAGCGGAGGGAGGGGCGCCGGACGTCGTGCTCGTCGCCACCGGAGCCGACGTGCACATCGCCCTGGCCGCACGGGACATCCTGCAGCGGGAGGGCACCGCCACCCGCGTGGTGTCGATGCCGTGCGCCGAGAAATTCCAGGCCCAGAGCGAGGAGTACCGCGACGCGGTGCTGCCGCCCGGGGTGCGGGCCCGGATCTCCGTCGAGGCGGGCGTCGAGCTCGGCTGGTACGCGATGCTCGGCGGGGCCGGGCAGTCCGTCGGCCTCGCGCAGTTCGGCGTCCGCGCCCCCTACCGGGAGCTCCACCAGCAGAGCGGTCTCACCGCCGAGCGCGTGGCCGCCGCCGCACGTACCAGGCTGCACCGGGCGACGTGATGTCACCGGCCACGGGGGTCGCCCTGCCCCGGCCGACCTGACACAGCGCCGGGAGCAGGCTCGCCCCGGTGGGGGGAGCACGCCGAGAATGAAGGTGCCGGGGAGACAGCCGGCCGTCGGTGCCCCCCTCATCCGGCTGTCTCCCCGCAGAAGGCGGCCTTCGCCCCAAGGCCGCCCTCGCGGGCCTCGCGCCGAGAGGTAACGAGGGGCCGTGCCGCCGTTTCCACGAACGGGGGCCGTGCCGCCGGTTCCAGGAACGGGGGCCGTGCCGCCGGTTCCACGAGCGGCGGCACGGCCGAGTTCCCCTGCCAACTGGCCGGGTTCCTCTGTCATCCGGCGCGGTGCGGCCGCGCCGCGACCGCGCCCTCGGGCTGCCGTACCCGGGCGGACGGCCGAGCCGCCCCCGCCCCGGCGGCCGCACCCCGGGACGGAAGCGGCGTCCGGTGCCGGGGAAACGAGCCGCCCGTCAGGGCCAGCAGCGGCCGGGACTTGACCACCGTCTCCTCGAACTCGGCCTCCGGCGAGGACAGGGCGATCACGGCGCCTCCCACGCCGTAGCGCAGGCGGCCCGGGGTGAGCACCGCCGTGCGGATCACCACGCTGAGGTCGGCCGCGCCCGACAGTGAGAAGTAGCCGATCGCCCCCGAGTACACCCCCCGCGGCCCGGCCTCCAGCTCGTCGATGATCTCCATGGTCCGGATCTTCGGTGCGCCCGTCATGGAGCCCGGCGGAAACGCCGCCCGCACACAGTCCACGGGGGAGCGGTCCTCGCGCAGCCGAGCGCGGACCGTGCTCACCAGCTGATGCACGGTCTTGTAGGTCTCGACCTGGAAGATGTCCTCGGCCTCCACGGACCCGATCTCCGCGCACCGGCCGAGGTCGTTGCGGACCAGGTCCACGATCATCAGGTTCTCCGCGCGGTCCTTCTCGTCCGTCAGCAACTCCATCACCAGTTCGGCGTCCTGCTTCCGCGTGGCCCCGCGCGGCCTGGTTCCCTTGATCGGCTTCGACTCCACCTGACGGTCCGCGCCGACCCGTATGAACCGTTCCGGGGAGGTGCTGAGCACCGACAGTTCCCCGAAGGTCAGCAGCGCGCCGAACGGCGCGGGGCTGACCCGGCGCAGCAGCCGGTAGCTCGACCACGGATCGAAGACGCCCTGTGCCTCGGCCATGTTGGTCAGGCACACCTCGTAGCTCTCGCCCGCGGCGATCTCCTCCAGAGCGGCGTCGATCATGCGGAGGTACTCCTCCTGGCCGTGCCGGAGCGTCACCTCGGCACCCGGGCCGGTCATGGGCGGGTCGGTCTGCGGGCGGCCGGACAGCCGGACCAGGGCGCGCGCCGTGTCCTGGATCCAGCGGCGCGCGGCGTCGGGGCGGCCCTCCTCCGCCAGCGCGAGCACGTAGGTGGTCCGGGTGGCGTGGTCGAACACCACGCCACGGTCGGCGAAGACCATGACGGCGTCCGGCTCCGCCGCCCGGTGCACCGCGCTCCCGCCGCACTCGGCCTTGAGCTCGTAGCCGAGGTAGCCGACCCACCCGAGGGCGAAGTCGAAGGGCAGCTCGGGCATCGTCGTCCGGATGGCGGCCAGATCGCGGTCCAGCCATGTCAGGAAGTCACCGGAGATCACCTCGCTGCCCGCCGCGGAACGCACCGTGGTGGTGTTCGTCCACACGTCGGCCTCGGCGATCCGCGCCAGCGGTCCCGACGCGTCGCCCATGAAGGAGAAGCGGCCGAGCGGGCCGCCGGAGATCTGGCCCGTGCTGCTGTCCAGCCAGAAGGCGTGCTCGCGCGCGCCGAAGAGCTCGGCGAACGCCACCTCGTCGGACCACTGGGTCTCCAAACGCTCCACCAGCAGGCGCAGTTCCCGCACCGCCGCACGCTCGCGGGGCGGGGTGACCACCGGCCGCGCCCCCGCCCGGGACCGCTCCGCATGCGCGGGGTGGTCCTCGTGCCACCCGCGGGCCAGTTCGACGAAGTTGTGCAGCAGCGTCTTGCCGTGGCGGGTGAGGATCGACTCGGGGTGGAACTGCACGCCCCACATCGGCCGGCTGCGATGCCGCAGAGCCATCAGGACACCGTCCGGCGTCCACGCGGTGCCTTCCAGGCTCGGGGGCAGGTCGGTCACGGCCAGCGAGTGGTAGCGCACCACCTCGAACGGCGAGGGGATGCCGGCGAAGAGTTCGTCGCCGTGGTGCAGCACCGGCGACAGGCGGCCGTGGCGGGGCTCGGGCGCCCGGACGACGCCGGCGCCGTGCGCCAGGGCCACCCCCTGGTGCCCCAGGCAGATGCCGAGCAGCGGCAGCTCGCAGCGCTCCACCAGTTCACGGCAGATCCCGAAGTCGGCGGCGCGTTCCGGAGTGCCCGGACCGGGCGACAGCACGACGGCGTCGACCTCCGCCAGGCGCCCGATGTGCCACTCCGGGTCGTCGTTGGGCACGACGACCGGCTCCTGGCCCGTGATGCGGGCGAGGTAGTGGACGAGGTTGTGGGTGAACGAGTCGTAGTTGTCGACGAGCAGGATGCGCATGGGGTGTCCGTCTTCCACGTGAGGTCGGCAGGGGCGTGGTGCGTAGGTCCGTGCGGACGGAGCGCGCCGGGCTCAGCCGGACGTACGGGCCGGCGGCGCGGACTCGGGGCGCGGACCGGCGGCACCGGCTTCCGTGCCCACCCGGGTCGCGGATACCTTGATCAGCACGTGCTCGACCAGGTCGCGGCCCTCCCGGATGCGCATGCTGCGCAGCACCTGCAGCTCGCGCCCCGACGCCTCGGCGAGGTCGTACAGGAGCGCCAGGTCGCCGCGGTCGCTGAAGTGCAGCAGGGCCGAGCCGCCCGCGGTCGTCCACAGCGGCGCCTCGCGCAGGTACCGCTCGTGGGCGGCGTAGCCCGGGTCGACGTAGGCGCGCTCGTGCATCGACTCGTAGCGGTAGTCGGCCGGGGCCAGGACGAAGTTGGAGTGCCAGTACACCGTGTCGAAGCGCTGATCCGGGTCGATCGCGTCGAACAGGTCGCTGTGCAGGGCGGACACGCGGTCGGCGACGCCGTGCCGGCGCGCGTTGAGCGCCGCGTTGTCCACCGCGTGCGGGTTGATGTCCGTGGCCAGTACCCGGTCGCAGCCCGCCAGGGCCGCGCTCACCGCGATGATGCCGGTGCCGCAGCCGATCTCCAGGAACGAGCCGTGCCGCGGGACCTGGGTGCCCGCCATGAGACCGAGCAGTTCCATGGCGGCGTCCGTCGACGCCGAGTACGGCGGAGCGAACACGTCAGGCAGCAGCCGCCACTCACGGCCCCGCATGGTGAAACGGTCCGGCCGCCCGCTGTCCGTGCGGGCCCTGCGGCTGCGCTCCAGTGAACGTTCGTGGCTTCGGATCTGCAAGGTCAGCCCCCTTCCTGTGGCGGAGAGACAACTCTCCGCGTCGGCGGCTCGAGCCTCCGGCAGAGCGGCACCCGGCAGGAAGGTGGTCCCGAAACACCGCGAGGGCGCCGAAGTGGTGCTCCCAACACCAGGGCACTTCAACGCTCCTGTTCAGCGTTGACGTGTAAAAGTTGCGGGAACTATTTTCTGCCGCGCCTGCCGGCTTGAGATACGGGGGAAACACATGTCTGGCTTTCACGCGCCCGAAGACGACGACGGTGTGCTCGCGGTCCTCGCGCTGCTCGCGGAGGAAGCGCCGCCGGGCCGCTTCGAGGCGTTGTTGCAGCGTGCGCGTCGTGACCCCGCGGATCCCGCGGAGCTCGCCCGTGTCGAACGGGCGGTGCAGCTCGCCCGCGAAGTCCACGCGTCCCTGGACCGCCGGCAACAGCGCGAGGCCGGGTTCGCCGCGCTCGTCGACACCGCGCGTGACCTCACGTTCCCCTACGACCTTGACACCCTCCTGAGCGTGATCACACGACGGGTCAGGCTGCTGCTCCACTTCGACATGACGTACGTCGCCCTGGGGGACGGGGAGAACGACATGGTGATCCACACCTCGGAGGGTTCCACCACGGCGCTCAACACCGGACTCCGGGTCAAGGGCGGCAGCGGTCTGGGCCATCAGGCGCTGGTCTCCGGGGCCCCGCTGTGGACGGCCGACTATCTCAACGACGAGTCCATCGCGCACGCCGACAGCATCGACGCCGTGGTCGAGGCCGAGGGGCTGCACGCGCTGATGGCCGTTCCGCTGCGCTGCGGCGACACCGCCGTGGGCGTGCTGTACGGCGCCGACCGCAAGGTGCGCCACTACACGCCCGACGAGATCGGCCTCATCTGTTCCCTCGCCGACCTCGCGGCCGTGGCCATCGAGAAGACCGGACTGCTGCAGCAGGCCCGCACGCACGTGGCGGAGCTCGAACTCGACGGGTTCCGGACCCGCTCCAGTCTCGCCCGCCTGGAGCAGCTCGGTGAGGCCTACAGCCGGATCATGAGCCTGCTCGTCGCGGGCGCGGACCTGACCAGTGTCGCCAAGGCCGCCGGTGACGCCCTGGACGGCACCCTGCAGATGCGTGACCCGGCGGGCCGGGTGCTGGCCGCGGGCGGGGAGATACCCGACCTGGACGAGGAAGCGGTGGCCCGTGCCGTCCTGGCGGCGCACGCGCAGCGCGGTCCGGTCGAGGCCGACGCCCGGACCTGGGTCACCCCCGTCATCGCGGGTACGGAGGACCTCGGCGTCCTGGTGCTGCGGCCGATGGCCCAGCTGGTGGGGCAGGACAGCTGGCTGCTGCAGATCACCGCGCAGGCCTTCGCGGTGCACCTGCTGATGCAGCGCAGCGCGGCTGTCGCCGAGGGGCCGGTGCGCGACGAACTCCTCGACGAACTGCTGGCCGCGTCGGCCTCCACGCACCCTCCGCACCAGACGGTCCAGCGGGCCCGCAGGCTCGACATCGACCTCGACCAGCAGCATGTCGTCGTCGTCGCCCGGCCCGAGGGCGGAGAGCAGGGCCGGGCCGTGGTGTGGGCCTCCTCCTACGCGTACCGGATGTCCGGTCTCAAGACCGTGCAGAGCGGCTGCATCGTGCTGCTGCTGCCCGGAACGGACGCCTCCGCCGCGGCCCGTGCCGTCGCCGACGAGCTCTCCCCGCTGCTCGGGCACCCGGTGTCCGTGGGTGCGGCGGGGCCCGACTGGGGCGCCGCCTCGATCACCCGGATGTACCGGGAGGCCATGCGCTGCCTGGACGCGCTGACCGCGCTCAACGGCGCGGGTTGCGCGGCCTCCGCCCAGGACCTGGGCTTCCTGGGCCTGCTGCTGTCGGACGACTACGACGTGGACGGTTTCGTCAACTCGGCCATCGGACCCGTCCTGGAGTACGACGCGGACCGCCTCACCGAGCTCACCCGCACGCTGGAGGCCTACTTCGCCTCCGGCAGCAGTCCCACCAACGCCGCCGAGGCACTGCACGTGCACCCCAACACCGTCTCGCGCCGCCTGGAGCGCATCACCGAACTCCTCGGCGCCGACTGGCAGAAGCCGGGCCAGGCCCTGGAGGTGCAGCTGGCCTTGCGGCTGTTGCGGGCTCAGGGGGTGCTGCGCGACCGGCGCGGGCACGGTGGGTCCCGGCACACGGACGAAGGGCAGTGACCCGCCGGGGCCGGCGGCCGGCGGGCGGTGACCTGAGGGGGCAGGGCGCCGGGGGGCGTCCGGTGAGTGGCACGGGCGACCTGAATGCATCCCTCGGCGGCTCGTTCCCGGCGCCTGACGGCCGCGAGATCGGTGTACCTGACAAATGCTTTCGGAGAGTTCCGGGACCTCCGGCGAACGGCGCGGAGGCTGGGGTTCAGCAAGCGGACGAGCTCGCCAGGAGAGCAGCTCACGACACGGGAGCGTGAACCAAGTGAACTCCAACTTAGCCAACGCCCGACCGGCCTCCGTCACCCCCGAGGACGCGGCGCCAGGCCGTCACACCGGCGCCATCCCCACCGTCACGCCTGGCGACGCGCGCTACCCGGACATGATCAGGGGCCACGGCAACAACCGGCACGTGGCCGCCCCGGAGGCCATCCGGCTTCCGTCCACCACCGCCCAGGTCGTCGAGATCGTCGAGGAGGCGGTCCGCGACAACAAGCGCATCGCGCTCCGCAGCGGCGGCCACTGCTTCGAGAACCTCGTCTTCAACGACGAGACCGAGATCATCGTGGACCTGCGGCTGATGGACCACGTCGGCTTCGACGAGGAGCGCGACGCCTTCGTCGTGGAACCCGGCGCCACCCTCCTCAAGATCTACGAGACGCTGCACATCGGCTGGGGGGTCACGCTTCCCGGCGGCGGCTGCTACGCCACGGGTGCCGGCGGCCACTTCTCCGGCGGCGGGTACGGCATCCTCTCGCGCCGCGACGGCATCCTCAGCGACCACCTCTACGCCGTCGAGGTCGTCACCGTGGACGCACGGGGCGAGGTGCGCGCCGTCGTCGCCACCCGCGATCCGGAAGACCCGCACCACGACCTGGCCTGGGCCGTCGCAGGCGGCGGCGGCGGGAACTTCGGTGTCGTC
Organism: Streptomyces sp. NPDC052023; assembly: GCF_044548465.1. Lineage (NCBI taxonomy): Bacteria > Bacillati > Actinomycetota > Actinomycetes > Kitasatosporales > Streptomycetaceae > Streptomyces > Streptomyces sp. NPDC052023. The sequence continues at coordinate 430,758 of NZ_JBIUBW010000004.1, forward strand.
ACCCGCTTCTGGATGCGCAGCCGCGGAGCGGAAGGCAGCCCGGGCGATCTGCTGCCGAAGGCGCCGTCCACCGTCTTCTCCGTCTTCGCGGCGTGGTCGTGGGACCAGATCACCGAGGAGGCGTTCGCGAACTTCATGGCCGTGTACGCCGACTGGTCCAAGGCGCACGGCGGCCTCGACTCGCCCTACCTCGACCTCGGCCACTGGATCTTCCTGCAGCACGCCGACTCGGGCACGTTCAACGTGGTCGCGCAGATCGACTCGACCCTGCCGGACGCCCGTGAACTGGTCGATGACTTCATCGCGTTCGTGACCGACGCGCTGGGCGTCGCGCCACGGGCGAACGACATCACGGAGCGGCCGTTCTTGAAGGCCACCGCGCAGACCATGACCGCCGGTGAGACGATCACCAGCCCGAGCCTGCGCACGTCCCACAAGTCGGCGTACATGAAGGACGCCTTCCCGGAGCGTCAGGTCGCGACCATCTACCGGTACCTGACGAAGACCGACAACCCGAACCCGTACAGCTTCCTGGTCATCAACTCCGTACGGGGGCGGATCACGGCCCTGGACGACGCCGCCACCGCGGCCACCCACCGCGACGCCCTGTGGCTCGTGTACTTCGAGTCGTACTGGCACAAGGCCGAGGACGACGAGCGGAACGTCGCCTGGCTGCGGTCCCTGTACCAGGACCTGTACGCCGACACGGGGGGCGTCCCGGTGCCGAACGACGTCACCGACGGCTGCTACGTCAACTATCCGGACAACGACCTCAGCGACCCCACGTTCAACAGGTCCGGTACGTCCTGCCATGAGCTCTACCACAAGGACAACTACCCACGGCTCCAGCAGGTGAAGGCCAAGTGGGACCCGCGGAACTTCTTCCGCCACCCGCAGTCGATCGAGCCGCCGGGCAACTGATCCAAGGGACACCGGGGGAGGGGGGCACCGCCGCCCGGGTGCCCCCGCCCCGTCACCGTCCCGGACCGGCGCCACCCCTTCTCGTCAGGCGGCGTACTCCAGCCCGAGGCTGTCGGTGGCCAGCACGGCCGCCGCGTGGGCCGCCGAGGCGAGCGTGATGTGGCGGTGCCAGCCCCGGAAGGACCGCCCCACGAAGTCGCGCAGCCCGACCTCCTCACCGGTCTCGGCGAAGTCCCGGGCGACGCGGCGGGTCAGTTTCGTCAGCCGAAGCAACGGTGCGACCGGCGCGCTCATCAGATCGGTCAACCACACTTCGGACAGCGGACGTTGCGGGTCACGCCATTCGCCGAGGAGCAGCATCGGACGCTGCCGTCCCGCCTGCGGGTCCAGCAGCGACACCCGGACCACCGAGGCGAGGGAGGTGCGCGAGGCGTGCCGCTGGACCGGGTCGATCCAGTGCACCGGGCGGCGCAGCCCCTTCGTCGACTCCAGGATGTGCTGGGCGGGCAACGGCCCCGCACCGAACCCGGGCAGGGCCTGGTCGGCCACCGTGAGGCGGCACGACGCGGCGATCCGGCCGACGACGGGCAGCCGCGCCCGGGCCAGCCGCGCCAGCGTGGGACGGACGGCGCCGCCCCGCAGGTCGAGCAGGACCGGCCGGCGTGTGACGTTCCAGTTCCGCGCGGTGTCGAGGGCCACGGCCACGGCGCACTCCTCGGGGCTCTCGCATCCCGCGCCCCGCGGCACCTCCGCCCGCTCGCGCCGCTCATGGTCGTTGACCCACTGATCGGGCAGCAGCAGACGCCAGTTGACCGGGACGCTCAGCTCCTCCGAGGCGAACCACAGGCCGGACGCCTGCTGGCCACGGAACATCTGGCCCAGCTGAGGGGCGAACAGCCGGTCCACGCCCACCGAGTGCTCCCCGGCCTTCGGGATGTGCAGCGACCCCACCACCCACGCCCGAGGCGCCCCACCCCGCTCCAGGTACGCCGCGAGCCCGGCCCGTATCGGACGCCAGTCCCACGTCGAGCTGGAGATGAAGTGGTGCAGGCTCTGCTCGGCGGCCGCCGAGCCGACGTGTGCGGCGATGTTGCGGATGGACTTACGGCCCTTGGCGAACAGCAGGCCGCGCAGATACTGCTCGGCCTTCAGCCGCTGATCCTTCCTGCGGAACGTGGAGAACAGCGTCGCGCTGATCTCGGTGACGACGTCGTCCCAGATCGCGCTGTCCACACGCTCCTGGACCAGTCCGCGCCGCAAGCCCGGTTCGGCACATGTCTCCCGCCTGAGATCAGACGTATTCACAAAGCTCTCCCCCATCCGATCGGACCGCCCTTCGGCTGACATCCACCGTCGGGGCCCGGCCGGGGCACGAACGAGGTGCGCCCGTCACCTAGTTGAGCGACGCTCCAGTGCCCGGGCCACCAGAGGGCGCCCGGCGCCGCTCCGCCTGCGACCGAGGCCGGCCGCGGCGCCGGTCGCGGGTGTGGCCGGACCACCTTTACGGGGGAACGAGGAGCGAGGAGGCTTCAGGGGATCGGTTAGGTGACAGACTCTGACCAGGCCTCCTTCCGCTCATCGGCAGGTGGTCGGACCATCGCTTGACCACAGACGCGGAGCGCGGGCCGCGGGCCGCCGCCGGAGCCTTCCGGTGGTCCCCGCGCCCACCCTGGCCGCCGCGGCGGCGGAGCAGCCCCCAGGGCTCGAGAGGTGAGAAGTCTCGACGTGACCACACCATCCACAAGGGCTCACGGGCGCCGTATCGAGTCGTACGCGGCCCTGGGCGACGCCCTGGACGAAGGCCGTGAGGCCTCCGTGACCCACGGCGCGTCCACCGACTGGGCGGACCGGCTCGCCGTGCTCCTCGCCGAGGAGCGGCCCGAGGGCCTGCTGCACTACCTCAAGCCGGCGCGTGGGCGGTTCCTGGACCAGACCGGCGCCGAACAGCTCGCCGTCGTCAGGGAGTCCGCCCCCGACCTGGTCAGCCTCTGTGCGGGCAACGCAGACCTGCTGCTGCCCGGGAGCGACCCCGATACCCTCGCGGAACGCACGGAGGAGGCGGTCGGCGAACTGTGCGCCCACGCGGGCACGGTGCTGCTGTTCACCGGGTTCGACGCACGCGCGATCCCCGGGCTGCGACATCTGCGCGGCAAGGCCGCCATGTACACCGCGCACGTACGGGCCATCGCCGACCGGCACGGCTGCCCGGTGGTCGACCTGTGGTCGCTGCGCGCGCTGCACGACCGCCGGGCCTGGGACGGGGGCGGGCTGTGTCTGTCACAGGCGGGACACCGCCAGGTCGCCGCGCAGGCGGCCCGGGTGCTCGGTCTGCGGTACACCGCCTCCGAGGGCCGGCTGGTGCGGGGCCCCGGGGCCTCCCCGAGCCGGCTGCGCCGGCAGGGCACCGGGTGGCTGCGCGAGTACTACGCACCGTGGCTCGCCCGCCCGGTGGAGAACGGCGCCGAGGGCGGGCACGAGGCGTGAGCGGTACGTACGGCTCCGTCCGGCGAGGCCGCCGCCATGCTCGTTCCCGTACGGGACGCACCATCCGGAACTCGGCCTGACCCTCGCCCGGCCCGCCGGAGCCCGCAGCCGTCCGCTGGATCACCGGTCCACCGGTCACCGGGTCCCGCCGCATGCCGCGAAGCCGTCGCGTCATGACGCCGGCCGGCCGTCGCGTCGTACCGGCGGCTGATCGTGCGATCCCGACCGCTGCCCGTGAGATCCCGGGGCGGGTGCCGTCGAGTCCCGGGCATGCGTCGGCGGCCGGGCGACCGTCTGGTCGCCCGGCCTTGATCACCGCGCCGGCATGCCGCGGGGCGTCACGCGTCGGCCGTCGCCCCCAGCTCCGCCGCGAAGCCGTCGCGCCACGACGGGTGGCGCGGCTCCCAGGCCAGGACGCGTTTGGCGCGCGCGTTGTCGGCCCCGCGCAGACCGGTCAGATAGAGCACACCCCAGCCGCCGACGGCCAGTCTGGCCAGGAAGGCCGGAGCCGACTTGGGCTTCGGTGCGCCCAGGATCCGGGCGAGCTCCGGGAGCCACACATGCACCGGCGCCGGGTCGTCGTCGACGACGTTGAGCACCGTGGCGTCGGTGGCGACGGTCAGCGCGGCGACGATCGCGGAGGCCGCGTCGGCGGTGTGGGTGAAGGAGAACACCGAGTGCCCGCCACTGACCACCGGCACCTTCCCGGCCCGCACCTGCGCCACGAACGGTCCGTCGTCGGCGAAGCCGGTGCCCGGACCGTAGAGGTGCCCGAAGCGCAGCACCAGACCGCCGGCCGCCGACGTGATGCGTTCCAGGTCCCGGACCGCCTCCAGCACCGGCCGGTACGCCTTGGGCGGGTTGCTCAGGAAGGGCGCGTCCTCGTCGGCGGGGCCCCGGCCCGGTTCGTTGACGAACGCGATGCTCTGGACGATGACGCGCTTGACGCCGGCCTCGGCGGCGGCGTCCACGAGGTTGCGGGTTCCCTCGGTGCGCAGCCGGTTGGTCGGCGCGAACTCCTCGTCCACCCGCTTGGGGTTGGGGTTCGCCGGGATCGCGGTGAGCAGGTGCACCACCGCGTCCGGTGCCGCCTGCCGCGTCGTGGCCATGACCCAGTCGCGGTCCAGGGCGTCGCCGTAGACCATGCGCACCCCGGAGCCCTCGAGGTCGGCGGCCCGGCCCCTGGACCGGGCCAGGCCCACCACCTCGTGGCCCGCGGCGAGCAGCTGGCTCGCGAGCTGCCGTCCGATCGCTCCGGTGACGCCGGCTATCAGAATCCTCATGCCAATTCCTCTTGTCGCTGGGCGGGGCCGCTGCTGAGCTCGTAGCTGCTGAGCGGACGGCTACTGGGCGGAGCGGTTGCGGGACAGGTGCGCGGTCACCTTGGCCGCCTGATCGTCGGGGACGGTCAGGCCGAGCACGTCACGCAGGGCCGGTACGACCTCCTCGGCCGGAAGGAGCCTGCGCTCGCTGGTGAAGTCCGGGTAGCGCGTCTCCAGGACCCGGTCGCGCAGCACGTGACGGACCTCGGGGCCGACCCGCATGGCGACGATGTGGCCGCGGAACACCGAGCGCGGGCTGGTCATCGAGAAGTGCGCGGCGACCTCGAGGTCGATCGGGTACTGGGCCTCGGTGGTGAAGGAGTACACGTCGAACCAGCCGTCCTCGTGCATCGAGCGGAGCACCCACTCCGCTCCGTCGTCGTCGAGGCGCCAGTGCCAGCCGCCCACCGTCAGGGCGGCGCCGTCCTCGAACCGGATCGGCTCCAGGGGGCCCTCGTCGCCGAAGCCCACGTCGGCGAGCCACCGCTCGCCCCCGGCCTCGGCCACGAGCGTCGTGTGCGACCGGAACCGGATGTCGGTGGTGTTGCCGCGCCGCACACGGGCCAGATGCCGTGTCACCCGGAAGCCGAGCCGGGTCAGCACTGCGGCGAACAGCAGGTTGTGCTCGTAGCACGAGCCGCCCTCGCCACCGTCCACCAGCTTGTCCTGCAGGGACTTGAGGTCGAGCGGCAGCTGGTCGCGTTCGATTCCGTCGGCGACGAATCCGATCGCCGCCAGATGACCGCGGTGCACCGCCCGCAGGGTGTCCGCGGTCGCGGTGCGCGGCCCGTCGTGGCCGATACGCCGCAGATATGCGTCCAGGTCCAGCTGGTCGCAGCCCCAGATGACGTCCTGGCCGGAGTTGTCCACGCTTGTGATAGTCAACGGCTTGCCCTCTCAAGAAGAAGGGCCCGGGGACGACAGGGGAGGCCCGGGCCTGGTGCGAGGTGACCCGCTGTCCCGGACGTCGCGGAACCGGGCCGGTGGGCCGCGTGCGCGGCCGGCCCCGAGCGACTCGTACTTCGCACGGTGCAGGAGTGTGGCAGCGCGTCCCGGCCGGCGCTTCCCGCCCGCACGAGTCTGTCAACTCGACGTCGTGGTAGAGGAGTCGGCGCACACTGTGCGGAACCCGGTCCGCACCCCGTGAACGACCGTGACATGACGGACTCCGGCCGTGCCGGTGGTCCTGGGTGACGTGATCCGGTGGGGTGTCCGGTCGTGGGGCCGGCCCGGCGGGCGCGGCCCTCGCGCAGGCACACCGCCCCGCAGACGTGCCGACACGGACAGCAGCCGAGGACCGGAACGAGGAGAGCCCATGGCAACGGTTGACGTGGCAGTGCTTGCCGCCAAAGCGGAAAGGCTGCGCGCGCTGCACGGCGACCGGCCGTTCGTCCTGCCCAACGCATGGGACGCGGCCAGTGCCCAGGTACTGGTCAAGGCGGGCTTCCCCGCGCTCGCCACGGGCAGCAAGGCCGTGGCCGAGAGCCTCGGCTTCACCGACCACCAAGGGGCACCGGCCGAGCAGATGCTGGCCGCGGCCGCACGGATCACGCGCGCCGTCGACGTCCCCGTGACCGTGGACGTGGAGGCGGGATACGGCCTCTCGGGCAAGGACGTGGTGGCCCGCCTGCTCGCGGCCGGAGCGGCGGGCTGCAACATCGAGGACACCGCCCACCCGGGGACCGACCTGGTCGACATCGCTGCCCAGGCCGCCCTCCTGGCCGAGATACGGCAGGCCGCGGACGAGGCGGGGGTTCCGCTCTACGTCAATGCCCGGGTGGACGTGTGGGAGCCGGGCGCCTTCCCTCCGGACACTCCCCCGGGGGAGATGGTGGAGGAGGCGGTGCGGCGAGGCCGCGCCTATCTGGAGGCCGGCGCCGACTCGGTGTTCCCCGTCTTCGCCGCCGAGGAGGGGACGATCGCCGCCCTCGTGGAGGGGATCCCCGGGCCGGTCAACATCATGTACCTGCCGCAGACCCCGTCCCTGCCCCGTCTGGGCGAACTGGGCGTGGCCCGCGTGACGTTCGGTCCCGGTCTGCACATGGCGACGCTGATGGTCCTCGAAGGCCTGGCGCAAAAGATCCGCCAGGGCGACGATCCGTACGCCGAATTCCTCAAGCGGCGCCCGGCCTGATCCGGCCAGTTCCCCGCCGGCCACGCAGGCCGGCGGTCCTGTACGCGGCGGCCCCCCCCTTGCGCCGCGTCCGTGCCCCCCGGCTACCCCCTGGCCGGGGGGCACGTCATGTGCCGTGGCCGGGCCGCTGACGCCGCGCTCCACTCTCGCCGTGTCGCCGTGTCGCCGTGTCGTCATGTCGCTGTATCGCCTTGTGGCCCTGCGCCCCTGCGCCCCTGCGCCCCTGCGGCCCTGCGGCCCTGCGGCCTCGTGACCCTGTGGATCGAGCCAGCTCCTCCGTCCCGGCGAGCACCGGCGCGGGCCGCTCCGACATGACGAAGTGGCCGGACGAACGTTGCTGCGAATGTCTGAAATCCACAGCATGGAACCGTCCTCACCGACCGTCCCCGAGCCACCGCCCCTCGCGTGTGTCTCTCCCGGGGACGACCCGAGCCACCGGCCGCCCCGCCGCACCGGACATGCGGCACCGCATCGCCCTGGGGCCGCACGGGTGACGCACGCCCCGCCTGCGTCCGCCGCACTGCACAGCCGGAAGTGCCCATCCCGGACAGAGACCGAGGAGACGAAGCGATGTCGAAGATAGTCGTCGCCGGTGGCGGCATCGGCGGCCTGGCCGCGGCCATGAGCCTGGCCGGGCACGGCCACGAGGTCACCGTGCTCGAACGCAGGGACACCTTCGCCGAGTACGGCGCCGGGATCCAGCTGGCCCCGAACGCCTTCCGCGCCCTCGACCGGCTCGGTGTCGGCGAAGCGGTCCGCGACCGTGCCGTGTTCATCGACGCGCTGCGCTTCATGGACGGCACGACCGGGCGGACGGTCGCCCGGATGCCGCTCACCGGTGCCTACCGGGAGCGGTTCGCCAACCCGTACGCCGTGGTGCACCGCGCCGACCTCTACCAGCCGCTCCTCGACGCCTGCCGGGCCTCGGACCGCATCGAGCTCCTGCCGGGCAAGGACGTGCGGGCGTACGAGTGGACGGGTGGCCGTGCCACCGCCGTCACCCGTGCCGGAGAGCGGTTCTCCGGTGTCGCCCTGATCGGCGCCGACGGCATCCGCTCCGCGATCCGCGCGCAGCTGATCGGGGACGGGCCGCCGCGGGTGTCCGGCCACACCATCTACCGTTCCGTGATCCCGATGGAGCAGGTCCCGCAGGAGCTGCGCTGGAACACGGTGACCCTCTGGGCAGGTCCCGACTGGCACTTCGTGCACTACGCGATCGGCGGCGGCAGGTTCCTCAACCTGGCCGCCACACGCGACGACGGCGCCCCCGAGGCCCTGGCCGCCGAGCCGGTCCGCAAGGAGCGGGTGCTCGGCCAGTTCCCGGACGTGTGCGACACCGCCCGCGCCCTGCTGGAACTGGGGGAGCAGTGGCGCGCCTGGGTGCTGTGCGACCGTGACCCGGTCGCGGACTGGTGCACCGGCCGGGTCACCCTGCTCGGCGACGCCGCGCACCCGATGCTGCAGTACGCCGCCCAGGGTGCCTGCATGGCCCTGGAGGACGCCGTCGTCCTCGGCGACACGACGGCAGGCATGACCTCCGACGACGTTCCCCTCCGGCTGGCCGAGTACAACGCGGCGCGGCGCGACCGCACGGCCGCGGCACAGATCGTCGCCAGGGAGATCGGGAGCCGGCTCTACCACCCGGCGGGCGAGGAGGCCGCGGCACGCAACCTGATGCTCTCCTCCCTCTCCGAGGACGAGCTGTACGACAAGGTCGCCTGGCTGCACGGCGGCGGGTCCGGCCTGCCGCCCGCGGGCCTGCGCCGTCCGGCCGCCCGGTTCGAGCCGGGCGAGGTCCTCGTTCCCGTGTACACCTCCGCACCGCCGGCACCAGGAGCGGCGGACGGCGGAGGCTTTTCCGTTTGAGCACCGCCCACTTGCACGTTCCGTGAGACGTCCGGCCGTATCTGCCTCGCACCCTTCGGAGACTTTCAGTGGACAACACCCTGGACGGAATATGCCTCAGAAGCGCTCTGCAACAGCCGAAATGGGGTGATGGCGAGCAGACCCAGCTGGTCCGCAAGGAGCTCTCCCTCAGAGCGCCGCTGGTGCGCGCGGACGACGTGCGCGCCCTGCGCGAACAGCTCGCCCTGGTCGCGGCGGGCGAGGCCCACGTCGTGCAGGCCGGCGACTGCTCCGAGGACCCCGGCGAAAGCACCCCCGAACACGTGCACCGCAAGGTCGCCGTACTGGACCTGCTCGCCGGGGCGCTGAAACTGGTCACGCGCGGGCCGGTGGTCCGCGTCGGCCGTATCGCCGGGCAGTTCGCCAAGCCGCGCAGCAACGACACGGAGATCGTCGACGGGGTCGAACTGCCCGTGTACCGGGGGCACATGGTCAACTCGCCCGAGCCCGATCCGGAGAGCCGCAGGCCCGACCCGCTGAGGCTGCTCACCGGCTACATGGCGGCCAGTGAGATCACCCGGAACCTCGGCTGGCACGGCGCGCGCCGCCCGCACGCGGAATCCACCGTGTGGACCAGCCACGAGGCGCTGCTCCTCGACTACGAGGTGCCCATGGTGCGTGAGGAGCCGTCCGGCGAGCTGCTGCTCACCTCCACGCACCTCCCCTGGATCGGCGAGCGCACCCGCCGGCCCGACGGCGCCCACGTCGCGCTGCTCGCCAAGGTCAGCAACCCCCTCGCGTGCAAGGTCGGGCCCACGACGACCGAGGAGGAACTGCTCGCCCTGTGCAAGCGCCTCGATCCGGACCGCGTGCCCGGCCGGCTCACCCTCATCGCGCGGATGGGCGCGAAAACCGTCGCCGCGCGGCTGCCGGCACTGGTGAGGGCCGTCCGCAAGGCCGGCCACCCGGTCATCTGGCTCACCGACCCCATGCACGGCAACACCGTCCGCACGCCGTCGGGGCACAAGACCCGCCTGGTGCCGACCGTCGAGCGCGAGGTGCGGGCCTTCCGGTACGCCGTCGAATCGGCCGGTGGCGTCGCCGGCGGCCTCCACCTGGAGACCACCCCCGACGACGTCACCGAATGCGTGCGGCACGCCGCCGAGGCCGAGCGGGTCGGGGACGTCTACACGAGCCACTGCGACCCGCGCCTCACCGCGGCCCAGGCGATATCCGTCGTGACGGCCTGGGCGGGCTGAGTGGCGGACATCCCACCTCCCGGGTACGCCCGGGACCGAGCGACGACGGAGGTCGCAGCGATGCAAGGACAAGTGGCCCTGGTGACCGGCGCGGCCGGGGGAATCGGGGAGGCGGTCGTCAAGGAGCTGGCCGGACGTGGCGCCGCCGTCGCCGCCCTCGACCGGGACGCGTGCCGGCTGGAGGAGACGGCCGGGAAACTCGCGGCGGAGGGACTGTCGGTCACCGCCTTCCCCACCGACGTCACCGACAGCGAGCGGGTCGAGGAGACCGTCGTGCGGGTCGAAGGCCGGCTCGGCCCCGTCGACATGCTCGTCAACGCGGCCGGTGTGCTGCGCCTCGGCGACGTCGTCTCCTACCGCGACGACGACTGGCGCACGACGTTCGACGTCAACGTCGACGGTGTCTTCCACCTGTCGCGGGCCGTGGTGGGCCGCATGGTGCGGCGGTCCAGGGGTGCCGTCGTGACCGTGGCCTCCAACGCGGCGGTCACCCCGCGCGCCGGCATGGCCGCGTACGCCGCCTCCAAGGCGGCCGCCACCATGTTCACGAAGTCACTGGGCCTGGAGGTCGCCCGTTTCGGCGTGCGGTGCAACGTCGTCGCCCCGGGCTCCACCGACACCCCGATGCTGCGGTCGATGTGGGCCGACGAGTCGGGAGCGCGGCTGACGCTGGCCGGCGACCCGGACAACTTCCGGGTGGGCATCCCCACCGGCCGCATCTCCCTGCCGACGGACATCGCCGCGGCCGTGGCCTTCCTGCTGTCCGACGAGGCGGCGCAGATAACCCTGCACGTCCTGACGGTCGACGGCGGCGCCTCCTTGGGCGCCTGAGCCCCGGGCGACCGCGCCACCCCATGTGCCCCCGGTACGGCGGACCGCCTGCCGGGGGCACGTCGTGCGGTGGGCGGAACCGGGGCCACACGAGCGGCCCGGCGGAACGGGCCCGACGGGCCAGAGGTGCCGTGTGCGGGGGCGGCGGCCTGACTCAGGCAGCCGCGAGCAGCGCGTCCGGCGCGGCGGGGAGCCGTCGGCCGAGCAGGGCCCGCAGCGTGCCGTAGGCCGAGGTGTCCCCGGCCAGGACGCCGCCGATGAGCGTGGTCGCCGAGCTGTCGAGGACGAGTTTGGCGTAGCGGTCGCCACCCCGGTCGCCGCGGATGAACTCGACGGCGCCCTCGGTGCGCGCGTGCGCGTCTCCGAAGCTCGCGACCTCGACGCCCAGCAGCTTGAGCTTCGTGGAGAGGTCGGCTCCGGCGAACGCGGCCTCGCGGTCACCGGTCAGCTGCCGGGCCACGGCCTCGGCCATCCGGTAGCCCGGTGCCACCAGGCCGTAGCTCCGGCCGTCCACTGCCGCGCACTCCCCGACGGCCCAGATGCGCTCGTCGGCCGTGCGGCAGCGGGCATCGACCCGGAAACCGCCCCGCTCGCCGGTCGGCAGAGCGGCGTCGGCGGCCAGCTCGTCACGGGGGCGTACACCGGTGGAGAACACCACGAGGTCCGCGGCGACGACTTCGCCGCCGGCGAGCGTCACCGACCGCACGGAACCGTCCCCGCCCGCGTCGACCGACCGCAGCCCCGCACCGCAGTGCGGCCGCACCCCCAGTCGCGTGAGCAGACGCCCGAGCACGGCACCGCCGCCCTCGTCCAGTTGCAGGGGCATCAGCCAGGGCGCCGCCTCCACCACGTGCGCCCGCATCCCGAGCGCTTCGAGCGCGCCCGCGGCCTCCAGACCGAGCAGCCCGCCGCCGACCACCACGGCCGTCCGGCCCGGCCGGGCCGCGGCGCGGATCGCGGCGACGTCGTCCAGGGTGCGGTACACGTGGCAGCCGGGCAGGTCGTGCCCGGGCACCGGCGGGACGAACGGCCGCGATCCGGTGGCCAGCACCAGGGCGTCGTAGCCCACCTTCGTGCCGTCCGCGCACGTCACCGTGGCGGTGTCACGGTCGATGCGTACGACGGGCGTGGACAGCCGCAGCTCCACGCGCGCGTCGTGTGCGAAGCCGGAGCCGGGAAGGGCGAGCCGGCCGGCCGGGGTGCCGCGCGCGTAGGCGGACAGGGCGATCCGGTCGTAGGCCGCCACCGGTTCCTCGGCCAGGACGACCACGCGCCAGGCGTCTTCCTGGTCACGGGCGCGTACCTCCTGGACCAGCCGGTGGCCCGCCATGCCGTGGCCGATCACGACCAGCACCCCGCTCATCCGGACTCCTCCCCTCGCGCACGGGCCGCACACCAGCTCCGCACGTCGTCGGCGCAGCCGCCGCAGCCGGTGGTCGCCCGGGTGGCGGCGGCCAGCTCGGGCACGGTGCGGGCGCCCGCACACCAGGCGGCGGTGAGGTCGGCGCCCGTGACGTTGTTGCAGTGGCACACGGGGGCTTCGTCCGGCAGCCGTTCGCCGGCGTAGTCGATCGGTGCGCCGAGCAGCAGCGCCAGCCGGTCGGCGGGGACCGGCTCGCCGCGTCGGTAGAGCCGTGTCACCGTGGCGACGGCGCGTCCGGGGCCGAGCAGCACCGCGCCGCTGACGCGGCCGTCACGGAGCGACAGCCGGGCGTACCGGCCACGGGCGGCGTCGCTGAGGACCACCGTCTCCTCGGCCCCGTCCGGTGTGCCGAGCCGCATCAGGTCCACCTCGCGTGCCCTCAGGCGCAGTACGGCGTGGGTTCCGGTCCAGCGGGCGGGCGACCCGGACAGCAGGGCGGCCAGGACCTCGGCCTGCTCCCAGGCGGCGGCGTGCCCGAGATGCGGCCCGGTGGCGCCGGCGGGCTGCGCGCAGTCGCCGAGCGCGTGGATCCGTGGGTCGGTGGTGCGCAGTTCGTCGTCGACGACGACGCCGGTGCGCACCGCTAGGCCCGCGGACCGCGCGAGCCCGGTGCGCGGCACGACTCCCGTACACAGCAGTACGTCACCGGCGGCCACCCACCGGCCGTCGTCCAGCCGGAGCTTGCCGCTGCGGTACGCCTCGGCCGTCCGGCCCGTGCACAGGTCCACGTCCAGGGCGCGCAGCCGCGCGGACAGCAACTGGCCCGCGCGGGCTTCGAGATGCCGGTCCAGCGGATAGGGACCGCGGTGCACGAGCGTCACGTCCCGGCCGCGGCGGCGCAGGGCGAGCGCCGCCTCGATCGCCAGCGGACCCCCGCCCACGACGGCGACGGGATCCGGTCCGGTGAGCTGCTCGCACTGCGGCAACGTCCGCAGCACCCGGACGCCGGGGGCGAGCCGTCCGTCGGCACGGCGTGCCCAGGGCAGTGGCGGGACGAGGGGAGCGGCGCCGGTGGCCAGCACGAGCCGGTCGTACGGATAGCCGTGCCCGTCACTGCCCTGCACCAGGCGCCGCCGCCGGTCGACGGCGGTGGCCGTGACTCCGGGCCGCAGGCGCGTGCCGTCCGGCGGGGCGGGCAGCCGCAGTGCCCCGGCGGCGAGCGAGCCGTCGAGCACCGAGGTCAGCAGCGGCCGGTGGTAGGCCGCCGACGCCTCGGCGCCGAGGACGGTGACCTCGCCCCGGTGGCCGTGGTGGGCGAGCCGTTCCACCAGCCGGTGCGCGGCGGGCCCGTGGCCGACGACGACGATCCGCTCGGCTCCGGGCCCGCTCACGGGGCCGCCTCCAGCCGTACCGCGCACACCTTGAACTCCGGCATCCGGCTGCGCGGGTCGAGCGCCGCGTGCGTGAACAGGTTCGCGCGTCGCTCGCCCGGGAAGTGGAACGGCACGAACACCGTGTCCGTACGCAGCGACGCCTCGTACCGCACCCGCGCGAGAGCGCTGCCGCGTGCCGACACCACGCGGGCCGGCTGCCCGTCGGCGAGCCCGGCACGGGCCGCGGTGTCCGGGTGCACCTCCACGAACGGCTCCGGCGCGGCCTCGGCCAGCCGGGCCACCCGCCGGGTCTGCGCACCCGACTGGTACTGGGCGAGCACCCGTCCGGTCGTCGCGTACAGCGGGAACGCGGGACCCGGCAGCTCCGCCGGGTCCCGGTGCTCCACCGGGGCGAACCGCGCCCGGCCACCGGGGTGCGCGAAGCGGTCGAGGAACATCCGCGGCGTGCCCGGACTGCCCTCGGGACAGGGCCAGTACAGTTCGGCACCGGCGTCGAGAGCGTCGTAGCCGATGCCCGAGTAGTCGGCGGGCCCACCCCGGGTCGCCTCGCGCAGCTCCTCGAACACCTCGCGCGGCGCGCGGGGATACCGCTCGGCGGGCTCGCCCAGCCGGACCGCGAGTTCGTGCAGCACGTCGAGGTCACCGCGCACCCCGGGCGGCGGATCCAGCAGCTTGCGGCGGCGCAGCACGCGCCCCTCCAGGTTGGTGAGGGTTCCTTCCTCCTCGGCCCACTGCGTCACCGGCAGGACCACGTCGGCCATCCGGGCCGTCTCGGACGGCACGAAGTCGGCGACCACCAGCAGGTCCAGCCGGGCCAGGCGCTCGGCGACCCGGCCCGCGTCGGGGGCGGACACCACCGGGTTGGAGCCGACGACGAGCAGCGCGCGCGGGCCGTCGCCGTCGCCGATCGCGTCGAGCAGTTCGTACGCGCTGCGCCCCGGGCCCGGCAACCGGTCCGGCGGGACGCCCCAGACCCGCGACAGGTGTGCCCTGGCGGCCGGGTCGGTCAGGGAGCGGTAGCCGGGCAGCTGGTCGGCCTTCTGACCCATCTCCCGGCCGCCCTGGCCGTTGCCCTGGCCGGTGAGCGTGCCGAAGCCGCTGCCGGCACGTCCCGGCAGCCCCAGGGCGAGCGACAGGTTGATGAACGCCGCCACCGTGTCGCTGCCCTTGCTGTGCTGTTCGGCGCCGCGCCCGGTGAGGACGTAGCGGCGTCCGGCGTCGGCCAGCAGCCGCGCCGCGGCGCGCAGTTCGGACACCGCGACCCCGGTCACGGCCTCGACGCGCTCGGGCCACCAGGCCACCGCACGCGCCCATGCCGCTTCGAAGCCGGACGTGCGCCGTTCGATGTAGTCCTTGTCGAGGAGACCGTCCGTGACGGCGATGTGCAGCAGCCCCAGGGCCAGGGCGAGATCCGTGCCGGGCGTCGGCTGGAGATGCAGGGCCGCGCGCCGCGCGGTGTGGGTGCGCCGCGGATCGACGACGATCAGGGCCGCCCGGTCCAGGTGACGCATCAACGGCGGCATCGTCTCGGCCGGGTTGGCGCCCGCGAGCAGCACGACGTCGGCGTCGCCGAGGTCCGTGACCGGGAACGGCAGTCCACGGTCCACGCCGAAGGCCGCGGTCTGCGCCGCTGCCGCCGACGACATGCAGAAGCGGCCGTTGTAGTCGATCTGGCTGGTGCCGAGCGCCAGACGGGCGAACTTGCCCAGGGTGTACGCCTTCTCGTTGGTGAGCCCGCCCCCGCCGAAGACCGCGAGGGCGTCGGGCCCGTGCCCGGCACGGATCTCGCGCAGCCGCCGCGCCACCAGGTCGAGGGCCTCGTCCCAGCTGGCCGGGGCGAGCCGCCCGCCGCCGTCGCGGACCAGCGGAGCGGTGAGCCGGTCCGGCACGTCGAGCACGTCGGGCGCGGTCCACCCCTTCTGGCACAGACCACCCCGGTTCACGGGGAAGTCCGGGTCGGGACGCACCTCGACGGCGCCGCGCGCGCCGCTCAGCCTGGTCGCGCACTGCAGCGCGCAGTAAGGACAGTGCGTGGCCGTCGCGGGGGAGGCGGCGGGGGGCGGGGGCATCGCACTCACACCCGTCCGGCGATCTTCATACGCGCCGGTTCGACCCCGGCGACGGCGCCGTCGTCCCGGCGACGGAGGTAGACGACCCAGGTGAGGACCAGGCAGGCCACGTAGTAGCAGAGGAACGCGACGAACGCGAGGTTCCCCGAGCCGGACCCGGCGTAGGCGGTGCGGAACGCCAGGTTGATGCCGACCCCGCCGAGCGCGCCCACCGCTCCCGCGACACCGATCAGCGCACCGGAGAGCCGTCGGGCCCGCGCGAACGCCTCCGCCGCGTTCGCGCCGGAGGCGATGGCGTGCTCCGCCTCCCGGGCGTGCTGGGCCGGGATCATCTTGTACGTCGACCCGTTGCCGAGGCCGCTGAGCACGAACAGCACCGTGAACGCGGCCACGAACAGCGGGAACGACTCACTGACCGACGCCACGAGAAGTACGGCGGTGCCGGCCGCCATGGCCGCGAAGTTCACGAACGTGACCCGGGCGCCACCGAAGCGGTCGGCCAGCCTGCCGCCGAACGGCCGGGCCAGCGACCCGAGCAGCGGGCCCAGGAAGGTGTACGAGGCCGCCTGAAGCGGGCTCGCCCCGAACTCGCTCTGCAGCACCAGGCCGAAGGCGAACCCGTACCCGATGAACGAGCCGAACGTGCCGACGTAGAGCAGCGAGATCCACCAGGTGTGCCGGTGCCCGGCGGCCTCCCGCAACGCACCTCGCTCCCCGCGCGGCATGGGCAGGTTGTCCATGCGCAGCGCCGCGCCGAGCGACACGAGCACGATGAGCGGCAGATACGCGCCCGCCACGTAGGACGGATGGGTGTCGCCGACCGTGGCGATGACCAGCAGGCCGAGCAACTGCACGACGGCCACGCCCAGGTTGCCGCCCCCCGCGTTGAGGCCGAGCGCCCAGCCCTGATGGCGCCGTGGATAGAACGCCGCGATGTTCGTCATGGACGACGCGAAGTTCCCGCCGCCGACACCCGCCAGCGCACCGATGACCAGGAAGACCCACAGCGGGGTGTGGGCGCGCTGCACGAAGATTGCCGCCAGCCCCGTGGGCACCAGCAGCACCGCCGAGGCGAACACGGTCCAGTCGCGCCCGCCGAAACGGGCCACGGCCGCGCTGTACGGCAGCCTCAGCAACGCGCCCACGAGGGTCGGCACCACGACGAGCAGGAACTTCTCGGACGGTGTGAAGGCGAAGCCGATGTCGGGGGACATGAAGAGCACCAGGACCGACCACATGCTCCACACGGAGAAGCCGACGTGCTCCGACAGCACCGAGTGGAGCAGGTTGCGGCGCGCCACGAACCGGCCCTCGCGCTCCCAGAACGCCTCGTCCTCGGGGTCCCAGTACGGGAGCCGACGGCCGGCGCCCCGGCGGGCACCGGACGCCGTCGTCCTCCTGGCCGCGCTCACGTCGCCCCCCTCGCGGAACGGCTCTTGAGGGCACGGTCGGTCAGGTGGGACGCGCCACCGGTGTAACCCGCCGGATCGCACAGCTCGGCCAGCTCGGCGGCGCCGAGGCGTCCGGCGAGCGCGGGCATCGCGGCGAGGACGTCGGGCAGCGGCCGTCCGGTGCGCCGCGCCTCCTGCGAGGCCTCGGTGAGCAGCCCCTTGGCGGCCGTCCTGCCGAGCTCCGGCGAGAGGACGGCGGCGATCCGCTCCGACACCACCTGGCTGCCCGTCATGGCGAGATTGGTCCGCATCCTCGCCTCGTCGACCCGCAGACCGCGGGCGAGTTCCACCGCGGTGTGCGCCGCGCCACCCGTGAGCCGCAGGCACTCGCGCAGCAGCAGCCACTCCGCGTGCCACACGCCGCCCGAGCGCTCGTCCTCGGTCACCAGGCACTGCGTCAACGCCCCCGACAGCGCGGGCACCTGGAGAGCGGCGGCGCGGATCATGGTGGCGAGGACCGGGTTCCTCTTGTGGGGCATCGCCGACGAACTGCCCCGGCCCGCCACGGCCGGCTCGGTCACCTCGGCCGTCTCCGTGCGCGTCAGCGACTGCACGTCGACGGCGATCTTCCCCAGCGCGCC
This sequence comes from Streptomyces sp. NPDC052023, assembly GCF_044548465.1. Taxonomy (NCBI): domain Bacteria; kingdom Bacillati; phylum Actinomycetota; class Actinomycetes; order Kitasatosporales; family Streptomycetaceae; genus Streptomyces; species Streptomyces sp. NPDC052023. The sequence continues at coordinate 448,412 of NZ_JBIUBW010000004.1, forward strand.
GGCCGTGAAGGCGAGTGCCGCCGCGAGATCGGCCGGCGGGGTGCGCAGCGCGTGCCACGGCAGCACCGGGCGTGCCAGACCCGTCTCGGCGGCGAACGCGTCGACGAGCCGGTCGAGATACGCCTGGTCCAGCGCGCCCCCGCTGTCGAGTGCCGCGTACTCCAGATACCCCGCCAGCGTCCCCGCGGCACCGCCGAGGGACACCGGAAGCCCGCCGTCGAGGACGCGTCCCACACGCTCCTGCGCGTCCAGCACCAGTTCCCGCCAGCCCGCCGCCTTCAGACCGAACGTCGTCGGCACCGCGTGCAGCGCCAAGGTGCGTCCGGCCATCGGTGTGTCCCGGTACCGGTCGGCCAGCGTGCGCAGCGCACCGGCCACTTCGGCGAGATCCGCCCGCACGATCCGCAGGGCCCGCGCGGCGACCAGCATCGCCCCGGTGTCGAACACGTCCTGGCTGGTGGAGCCCCGGTGCACGTACTCGGCCGCGGCGGGGTCGCGCTCCGCGACCCGCCGCGTCAGCGCCTGCACCAGGCCCACCACGGGATTGGCGGTCTCCCGCGAGGCGACCGCCAGCTCCCGCGCGTCGAACAGCTCGGCCCGCGCCACCTCGCTGATCAGCTGTGCGGCCCGTACGGGTACGGTGCCGAGCCGCGCCTGAGCCCGCGCCAGCGCCGCCTCGGCGTCCAGCATGGCCTGGAGCCATGCCTCGTCGGACACGGCCGCCTCGACGGCCGTACCGGCCCGCACCGGCGCCAGCAGGCCGGTGTCCGATCCCCCGCGGGCGCTCACACGATCACCCCGGGCAGATCCGCGTCCCACACCACGGGCCGCACCCCGGCGGGCACATGGGCGACCGGTGGCAGACGGAGGGCGGCGCGGGCGATGGCGTCGGAGTCGGCGAGCGTCACGGAGTCGACGCCCGGACGGATCCCGGCGGCCGTGACCCAGTGCACCGACTCGGTGGGCACCCCGTAGGCGAAGCGCCGCGGATGCGCCTGGCCGCGACCGTCCATCAGCCGGTACGGCCGTTCCGTGACGGCCAGACCACCCGTCTCGTACGCCGGCGCGAGGCCGCTGCGGATGCGGTACGGGGCGGCCTGGTCGGTGTTGAGCAGGTGCTGCAGCAGCGGGTCGGCGGTGCGCCGCAGGTCCGGCTCGGGCAGCCGGGCCTCGATCAGCACCCTGGCGGGCACCGGCTCTCCCGGAACCGCCTGCGACTGGGCCACGAACTGCGGTGCCGTGGGGTCGATGCGCACCTGCGTCCCCGGTCCGGTGAGCGTGAGCACGCCGGCCTCGATCAGAGCGATCATCTCCTCGATACGGGACGCGGGCGGGCCGATCGACAGGAACGCGTTGAGGGGCGTGTACCAGCCCTCCAGGTCGTCGCGGTGGGACTCGCCGTCCAGACCACCGTGGTCGACGGCGAGGCGGACCTCGTTGCGCAGGTCCCGCAGCACGTCGAGCGCGGCCTTCAGCGGACCGCTGACGTTGCCCTCCCGGGCCGCGCGCACATCCTCGGCCAGATGGCCGAGCAGCCACTGCTGGAACTCCGCGCGGCCGGTGAACTCCCGTTGCCCGTAGGGACGGGACAGCCGCTCCCAGTCCCAGCGTGCCGCCTTCTCGATGCCGTACTCGTCGAGCAGGCCCGAGGTGTCGGCATCCGGGGCGAGGGCGAGGAAACGATCGGTGAAACCGGCGTGCGCGGCGCTGCCGCGCTTGCGCAGCAGCGTCTCGTAGTACACGCTCTCCACTTCACGCGAGATCAGCGGCCACAGATCGGCGCTGAACGACACCCACCTGCCCTGTTCGGCGTGGCGCCGCAGGTCCGCGATGAACTCGGGCGTCAGCAGCCGGGGCAGATGGCGGCCGTGCGCGCCCTTCTCGTTCTCGCCGCGCGCGTGGTACGGAATGCCCCGCCGCGAGAAGGCGTACAGCTGCGGCTCCTGGCCCGAGCGGCGGTAGGTCAGCCGCTCACCCTCGCGTACGAAGGTGCCGCCCCTGCCCGCGGTGAACAGGGCCATGTAGTCGAAGAAGTTGAGCCCGAGCCCGCGCAGCAGCACGTTCTGCCCCGGCTGGATCCCGCCGAGGTCCACGTCGGCCGGATTGACGGGCGTGATGTACGTCAGGTGGTGGATCCGCGACAGGGAGGCCGCACGTTCCTCACGTGCCGTGAGCCTGGCCGGGACGTGTCCCAACGCGAGGATCACACCGTCGAGTTCGTTGAGCCGGGTGCCGTTCTCCAGGCGCACGCCCTGCGGCCCGCCCGGTACGCCCTGCACGTCGGACATCGCGACGGCCCGGGACCGGTGCACCCGCACCGTGACGTGCGCCGGTGCCCGCTCGATCAGGCGCCGGAAGCAGTCGTGCAGATACTCGCCGTAGACCGCGCGGGTGGGATAGGTGTCGGGGCCCATGACACGCGCCTCACGCAACGTCGCCGGGCTGTAGTCGCCCGCGTCGGCGAGCAGCGCGAGGGACTGCGCCCACTCGTGGAGGCTGGGGCCGGTCTCGATGGGTCCGTCGATCCGCGAGCTGCCGTCGGTGAAGACGGTGATCTGCGAAGCGACCGTGTTCATCAGCAGGTGCCGGGACTGGTCGGAACGCCACACGGCGCCGGCCCCGGGGGCGTACGGATCGACCACGTGCACCGTGACGGCCCGATGGCGCGGTTCGTGCCGCTCGTTGGCCAGCAGCCGTTCGAGGACGGAGAGTCCGCGCGGCCCGGCTCCCACTACGCACAGTTCGACATGACTACCGCTCACGCGGGTTCTCCGTTCTGTCTCCGGACGTGCGCCTTGCCGCTCCCTCGTCCGATCGGCGCTGATCGGAAGGCGCGGCGCGAAAGCCGCGGGCGTGCGGGGCCACGTCGTGAGGCGGCCTGGCGAGGGGAGAGGCTCGGCCCGAGAATGCGGGGCCGCCGATGGGCGGTCAACGAAGTGCCCGAGCGTCCGTCAAGTCGTGGTGCGCACCGGCGTCCCGGGCGTGCCGCCCTGCCTCTGCCCGTGGCCGGGGAGGGCGCCCGGACGGGCCCCTGACGCTGCCGCGCCCGGCGGCCGGCGGGCCCGCCGGCGGACCTGACGGACTCGCGGAACGGGCTTTGTGGGCCGGGCGCGCCGTCCGCACGATGAGGCCACCTCGGCCGCAGGACGCCGTGCACCGGCGTCGGGGCCGGCTTCGACCCATCGAGGGAGCCTCACCGACCATGACCAATGTCGCCGTCATCTACTACTCGTCCACCGGCAATGTGCACCGGCTGGCCCAGGCCGCCGCCGACGCCGCCGAGAAGGCAGGCGCGGAGGTGCGGCTTCGCAAGGTCGCCGAGCTGGCACCCGAGTCGGCGATCGCGCAGAACGAGGCCTGGTCCGCGCACGCCGCCGCCACCGCCGACGTCGCCGAGGCCACTTTGGACGACCTTCAGTGGGCGGACGCCGTCCTGTTCGGCACCCCGACCCGCTTCGGCCTGCCCGCCGCCCAGCTCAAGCAGTTCCTCGACACCACCGGCGGCATCTGGTTCGAGGGCAAGCTGGTCAACAAGGTGGTCTCGTCGTTCACGTCCACCTCCAGCGACCACGGAGGGCAGGAGAGCACCCTCCTCGCGCTGAACAACACCTTCTACCACTGGGGCGCGATCATCGTTCCCCCCGGCTTCGCCGACCCGGTCCAGTTCGAGCCGGGCAACGGCAACCCGTACGGCGCCAGCAGCGTCTCCGGCAACCAGCCCGACAACGTCGACCCCAACAACCTCGCGTCGATCGAGTTCCAGGCCCGGCGGACGGTGGCGATCACCAACGCCCTGAAGCGGGGCTTCCAGACGGTCTGACCCGTCTGCTTCACCCACTGCCCGGACGTGGCCTGCGGCACGGAGGAGGAAGACGTGGCGGAGATGTCCGCGATGCACCGAACGAAGGGCGGGCAGGCCCCGTTCGCCGCGACCGTCACCATGATGTCCGTCGTCGCGATCCTGGTCGTCGGGCAGACCTTCGTCACGATCCCGCTCATGCCGCAACTCGGCCGGGCCTGGGACGTGCCGCAGGAGTCGGCGACGTGGACCACGTCGGCCTTCGCCATCGCCTACGCGTGCGGTTCCCTCGCCAGCGGTCCCCTCTCCGACCGCTTCGGGCGCCGCACGGTCCTGGTCAGCTGCGTGGCCGCGATGGCCCTGGCGACCGCGCTGGTGCCGCTCGCCCCCGACCTCACCTGGGGTGCCGCGCTGCGCGCCCTGCAAGGCGCGGTGGCGGGTTCCTTCGTCCCCATGTCGTACGCCTACCTGGGGGAGCGGGTGCCGGCCGGCCGGCTTCCCCTGGCCCTGACCACGGTCAACTGCGCATCCGGCGCCACCGTGGTCATCGGCCAGGTCGAAGGCCAGCTCATCGGCGCCGCCTTCGGCTGGCGAGCGGTGTTCCTCGTCTCGGCGCCCCTGCTCGCCGTGGGCGCCGTCGCCATCCGGAAGATCATGCTGCCCGACCCCCCGCGCCGCGCCCGGGGGCGTGGCGCGGCGGCGGGCGCCGGCCCCGGCGTCCTCGTGTCGCCCCGGCTGCTGCCGCTGTTCGTCGTCACACTGCCGCTGGTCGGCAGCCTCACCACGATCTACTCCGCCGTGCAGCTGTACGGCCCCGGCGAACTCGTGGGCGATGCGGGCGCGATGCTCGCACTGCGCGCCAGCGCGCTGCCCGCCATGGTCGTCGCCGTCCTGCTCGCACCGGTACTGGGCCGCGTCGCCCCGCTCCGCCGGGCGGCCGTCTCGCTGGTCGTCGCGGCCGCCGGCCTGGCAGCCGCCGCGCTGACCGGGGACAGCATCGTGGGCCTGGGAGCGGCACTCTTCGTGTTCGTCCTGGCCATCTCCACCGTCGGACCCGCCGTCGTCCAGGCCATCGGCGCGAGCGCCGGAGCCGCCCGGGCGACCGCCATCGCCGTCTACGGATTCGTCCTGAACCTGGGGGCAGGGGCGGGAGCCCAACTGCCGCTGGCCCTCGGCGACCTGCCGACGGCCGCCCTGGTCACCGCGGCGTTCCTCGCGCTCTGCGTGGCGCTGGTCGCCCGCGCCGGCCGCGCGGCCCGGCGGCACGCGCGAACGCCCGCCGCCCCGCCCGCCGCCCACCGCCGGCCGGCACCGGAGCACGCCGATGAAAGGTGAACCCATGCATCACGCCCCGCCCGCCGGGCGCACCGGGGCAGCCCCCGCCGAGTGGGACACCACGCCCCTCGACCTCGACGCCTACCTGCGGCGTATCGGCTACGACGGTCCTCGCACCGCCACCACGGACGTGCTGCGGAGCCTGCACCGCGCGCACATGTCGGCTATCCGCTTCACCAATCTCGATCTCTTCCTGGGCCGTGGGGTCCCCCTCGACCTCCCGAGCCTTCAGCGCAAACTCGTCGCACGGCGCCGAGGGGGCTACTGCTTCGAGCAGAACCTGCTCTTCGCCGCGGCCCTGGAGCGTCTGGGCTTCACCGTCACCCGGTTGCTCGCCCGGATCCGGCGCGGCAGCGCCACGGTACGGCCGCGCAGCCACGCGGTCCTCCTGGTCGACATCGACGGCCGGCGCCTTCTCGCCGACGCCGGATTCGGGGACGAAGGACTGATCGAGCCCATCGCGCTGCACGACGGAGCGCAGGCGACCGTCGGCGCGTGGACCTGGCGGGTCGACGTCGACGACGAGGAGTGGGTGCTGCGCTCGCAGCGCCCCGACGGCTGGTTCGACGTGTTCTCGCTCCGTCTGGAACGCCACTTCCCGGTCGACTTCGAGACGTCCAACTTCTACACGGCACACCACCCGCGGTCCGCGTTCGTCGGCAAGCTCCTGGCCCAGCGTGGCGACGACCACGTGCGCCACGCCCTGAAGAACCTGGATCTCACCACGCAGCATCCCGACGGCCGCCACGAGCACCGGCGGCTGGCCCTCGGGGAACTGGGGCCCGTGCTGCACGACGTCTTCGGACTCACGCTCGCCGGGCACGAGGAGCCGCTGCTGCAGGCGGCTCTCGCGGCGGCCACCGCCGAAGCACGCCCGACGGCCCCCGCCACCCTTTGACGCCAAGGAGACGTCAGCGATGTTCCGCACCCCGGCTCCTCGCCGCGGCCTGTATCTGGGGAACGTCCCCCAGCAGGCCGCGGCCGACCACCCCGACACCCCCATCACCCTCGACCACGACCTGCACGCCCTGCCGAAGGCCCCGCGTCACTTCACCCTCGCGGAACTCGCCGACCACGTCGACGACCTGGCGGCCAGGCTGTGGGCGGCCGGCATCCGCCCCAGCGAGCACGTCGCCCTCTACAAGGCACAGAACTTCGACATCTATCTGCTGGCGTGCGCGGCAGCCCGCATCGGCGCGGTGCCGGCGCTGCTGTCCCCGGCCTTGGACGGCGCCACCGTCGGCGCGCTCCTGCGCCGGCTCGAGCGCCCGCACCTGATCACCGATGACGACAAGCTGAGCGGAGACCTCGCCGGCCTGCCCCTCGACGAGCTGGCCGGCCAGGTCGTCACCGTCGGTGAGGGGGTCCGGCGCGGTGTCAGCCTCGCGGACCTCGCGGGCGCCCCACGCCGCGCACCGGTCCGGCTGCATGCCGACCACCCGGCCCTGATGACCCACACCTCCGGTACCACCGGTGTGCCCAAGCTGGTGGTGCACACCGCCCGCTCGCTGCAGGGCCGGCTGCGCCCCCAGACGGGTCTCGCCTCCCTCATCCGCACCCGGGAGACGTACGCCGTCCACCTCTCCTACGTCCACTCCCGGATGTACATGGCGCTCGCCGTCGCCCTGCCCAAGGGCATGCCGGTGGTCGTCCTGAACGACGGCTCCGCCGGGCACGCCGCCGACGTGTTCGCGCGCACCCGGCCGGGCTTCCTGGAGACGCACCCCAACTCCTTCATGGAGTGGGAGGAACTGGCCGACGATCCGCGTGGCCCGCTGTCCAACGTGAAGTACTTCAACGGCACGTTCGACGCCCTCCACCCGCCGACCATGCGCAAGCTGCTCGGCGCTTCCCGGCGCGACAACCCACTGTTCTTCCAGTTCTACGGGCAGAGCGAGTGCGGGCCCCTGGTGGGCCGCTGGTACACCAGGAAGAACGTCCACAAGGCCGACGGGCGCTGCCTGGGCTTCACCATCCCCGGCATGACCCGGGTGCGGATCGTCGGCCGGGACGGCACACGCCCCACCAGGAAGAACCCCGGCCTCATCGAGGTGCAGAGCGAGGGGCGCGCGGTCACCTACTACGCCGAGGAGGAGCGCTACGCCAAGGAGTGCCACGGATCCTGGTGGCGCACCGGCGACGTCGGCTACCGCACGCCCCTCGGCTGCGTCCACCTCCTGGACCGCGAGGTCGACGTCATCCCCGGCATCGACAGCACCCTCGAGGTGGAGGACACCGTCCTCGGACGCCTGGAGGAGCTCTCCGAACTCGTCCTCGTGCCCGGTCCCGACAAGGAGCCGCTGCCCGTCGTGTGCACCAGGCACAACGAGCCGCTGGACCGGGAACGCTGGCGCACCGCGGTGGCCGACTTCCCCCAGCTCGCCGACCCGGTCCAGATGCCGCTCAGCGAACTGCCGCGCACCGCGACCATGAAGGTGCAGCGCATCGAACTCGCCCGCCGGCTCCGCGAGCAGCGGGAGCGTGCCGCATGAGTGCCGGGAGGGACACGGCCCGGTCGCGGACCGATGCGGACGTCCTCGTCGTGGGCGCCGGGCCCACCGGGCTGCTCGCCGCCTGCGAACTGCTGCGCCGCGGTGTCACGGTCCGCGTGATCGACCGCGATCCGCAGCCGCCGAAGGTTCCCAAGGCGCTGTCGCTGTGGCCCCGGGCCATCGACATCCTCGACGACCTGGGCGTGGGGGACGGCCTGCGCGCGGCGTCCGTCCAGATCGACGCGTGGAGCTACTTCTCCGACCGCCGTCCGCTCGCCTCCTTCCCCATCCCCGCCGAGTACGCGGCCCGCAGCCTGCCGCAGTACGAGACCGAACGGCTGCTGGCCGAGCGCTTCCACGCGCTGGGCGGCAAGGCGGAACGCGGCGTGCGGCTGCTCGCCGTCGACGATGTCGACTACTCCGGGCGCGTCGACGCCACCGACGGGGTCACCGCCGTCCTCGAACACCAGGACGGCGTCGTCGAACGCGTCCGTGTCCCCTTCCTGATCGGCGCCGACGGAGCGGGCAGCGCGGTGCGCGGCCAGCTGGGCACCGGTTTCGAGGGCAGCACGTACGAGATGGCGTTCGCCCTGGTCGACACGCACATCGAGGGGGAACTGCCGTCCGGGGAGATCCGCTACTACCAGGCCCCCTCGGGCACGCTCGTCATCGTGCCCATGCCGGACGGTGTGTTCCGCTTCCTGTGTGTGCTGCCGAGCGCGGGCCAGGACGTCGGCGTCGAGATGATGCAGAAGCTGGTCGACGAGCGGGGCCCGCGAGGCATCAGGCTGACCGACCCGGTCTGGCAGACGGTCTTCCGGGTGCACGCCCGGCGCGCCACCGACTTCCAGCGCGGCCGGATCTTCCTCATGGGCGACGCGGCGCACGTGCACAGCCCCGCGGGGGGCCAGGGGATGAACAACGGCCTGCAGGACGCGCACAACCTGGCCTGGAAACTCGCCGCGGTGATCCACGGCGACTCGCCGTCCTCGCTGCTGCGCGACTACGGCGCCGAGCGCATCCACATCACCCGCCGCATCGTGCGCGACACGGACATGCAGACCCGTGCCTGGATGGCGGGGAACCGGGCGAAGGTGGTCACCCGCGACGCCCTGTTCCGGCTGGCCGACCGCACCGGCGCCGTCACACGGTTCTACGCGCCGGTCCTCGCGGGCCGCAGGCTCGCCTACGAAGTCGTACGGGACACCCAGCTGCCGGCCCGGCGCCTGCGGTGCGCGCCGCGCGCCAGGTTCCCCGGTGGGCTGCGCGTCGGATCGGTCTTCCCCCGGCAACTCGCGCTGTCGTACGGCATGAGCGGCCCGGCGGCGGACCCCGCGCGGTGGACCGTCGTGGCCGTCGTGCCCGGCGGACGCGGCCCGTGGGTGAAGGAGATCGAGCGGCTCGCGGCGCACCGCAGGCGGCTGCTGGTACTGCCGCTGCACCGGCGCGAGCTCGCGCCCTACGGGGCCTGTCCGGGGGCCCACTACTACCTGGTCCGGCCGGACGGTCACATCGCCGCCCACGGACACGAACGAGACCTGGACCGTCTGGAGTCCGAGCTGGACGAAGTGCTGCTCGCCCGGCCGTGACCGGCACGCGAGGCAACGCCGTCCCCGGGAAGGAGAATTCATGATCAGCGCCACGACCGTGGCCATCGCCTATCACTCCGGCCATGGACACACCGCCGTGCTCGCCGAGGCGGTGGGCGGCGGAGCGACCGAGGCGGGTGCCACGGCCGTGCCGGTTCCCGTCGACACCGTCACGCCCGAGCAGTGGCAGACCCTCGACGCCGCGGACGCCATCGTCTTCGGCGCCCCCACCTACCTCGGCACCGCCTCCGCGGCGTTCCACGTCTTCGCCGAGTCGACGTCGGGCCGCTGGGCCAAGCGGGCCTGGACGGGGAAGGTGGCCGCGGGGTTCACCATCTCCGGCTCGATGAGCGGGGACAAGCTGCACACCCTGCAGTACTTCTCGATCTTCGCGGCGCAGCACGGCATGCACTGGGTCAATCTCGACCTGCTGCCCGGCTGGAGCGCCAGCACCGCCTCCGTGCACGACCTGAACCGGCTGGGCATCACCCTCGGCGCCGGCGCCCAGACGGACACCGACCGCGGCCCCGAGGCGGTGTCCGGGGCCGACGCCCGGACAGCCTTCCACCTCGGGGCGCGGGTCGCCCGCGTCGCGGCCGCGCTGAACGCGACGCCGGCGCTCTCCGCCGCGGCGCACTGACGCGCCGGGCGGACCCACCGAGGAGAGGAGACCCCTTGCGAGCGGACGAGATCCCCACGCGCGAACACACCCGTGCCCCCCAGCACTTCAGGGCCCGGGTGCGGGCGGACGGCGCGGAGGGCTGGCCGGTGGAACCCGGCCGTTACCGGCTGGTCGTCAACCGCGGCTGCCCCTGGTCCCACCGTGTGGTCCTCGCCCGGCAGCTGCTCGGCCTGGGCGGCGCGGTGCAGCTGGCCGAGACGGACCCGGTCCGTGAACTGATCGGCGGCGACCACCACTGGGTGTTCAGCGAGGAAACCGGAAGCCCGGGCGGGGTGGACCCCGTCCTCGGCATCCACGCGCTGCGCGAGGCCTACCTCGCCACGGAACCCGGTTACACCGGCGGTGTCACGGTCCCCGCCCTGGTGGACATCCCGTCCGGCCAGGTCGTCAGCAACGACTTCGACCAGCTTCTCCTGGACTTCGCCACGCAATGGCGCCGGGAACACCGGGCGGGCGCGCCCGACCTGTACCCGGCACACCTGCGCGACGAGATCGAGGCGCTCTCCGAGCGGATGCACGCGGACCTCAACGACGGTGTCTACCGGGCGGGTTTCGCGCCCTCGCAGCAGAGCTACGAGCAGGCGGTGTCCCGGCTGTTCGGGTGTCTCGACCTGCTGGAGGAGCGGCTGAGCACCCGCCGTTACCTGGTCGGTGACACGGTCACCGTGGCCGACCTCCGGCTCTGGCCCACCCTGATCCGTTTCGACGCCGTCTATCACGGGCTGTTCAAGTGCAACCTCCGGCGCGTCAGGGACTATCCGGCGCTGTGGGGGTACACCCGCGACCTCTACCAGACACCTGGGTTCGCGCAGACCGTCGGCTTCGCCCACATCAAGCGCAGTTACTACTACGGGATGCCGGGCATCAACCCGACCCGGATCGTGCCGGCCGGCCCCGACGAGACGGAGCTGGACAGCGCGCACGGCCGTGCGGACCTCGGCGCCCGCCCTGCGACGCCGGCGTGACGACGTGCCGTGGCCCCCGCGTCCGGGCGTCGGACGCGGGGGCCACGGCATCGGTGTGCGCCAGGAGCGGCTCTACTTCCCGGCCGCCTTCTCGATGACGACCTTGATCCGGTCCAGGGTCGCGGTGACGTCCCCGGCCAGCTTGTCGTTCCACTCGGTCACGAACTGCCGCTGCCGGTCCTCCGGCAGGCCGGAGATGATCTTCGCCAGACCTTCGGTGAGCTTGCCGAGCCGGAAGTGGTGCACGACCCGGCTGGCACCCTCCGCCTCCGGAGTGATCTCGAACGACCAGACGCTGTCCTGCCGTCGCCGGTCCCCGGTGAGGATCGACCAGCGGAACACCCGCCCGGGCTCGGCCTCGATCACCTCGGACTCGGTGGTCCACGGACCACGGATCACGGGCGCCCAGGAGACGACGTCCGTGCCGCGTACGTTGTCGCCGCGGAAGACGGCACCCACCGTCCGCGGCTCCCCCTCGACCCAGGTTCCGCCCTTGCACTCGGGGCTCCACTCGCCGCTGCGACCGAGGTCGCTGACGGTGTCGTACACCACCTCCGGCGGCGCGGAGACCACTGTCTCGGCACGCACCTCGAAGATCGCCGAACGGCCCTCGGCCACCAGATGAGTCGGTTGATCGGTCATGATGAGGCTTCCTCTTCCTCGGTATTCGTGAGCAGAACCAGTCGTTTGCCGTGCAATTCGCCCTTTTCCATGCGGACATGGGCCTCGCGGGTGGCGCTGAGGGGCAGCGTCTGCGTGGCACGGGGACGCAGCCGCTTCTCGGCGAGCAGCCGGTTGATGGAGACCGCCGCCCGCGCCAGTTCGTCGGTGGAGGCGTGGGAGATGACGAAGCCCAGGACCGAGGCGTCCTTCATGAAGAACGGCCCCGCCGGCAGTTGTGGCCGGGACCGCACCCCGGCGAGCAGCACGATCCGTCCCCGTGGCGCCAGCATTTCGACCGCGGCGTCCAGGTCGTGGTCGCCGAAGGTGTCGATGTGCAGATCGACCCCGCGCCCGGCGCGCCGTGCGACCGTGGCCGCGAGGTCGGGCTCGTGGTAGTCGACGACCTCCGCCGCGCCCAGGGTCCGGCAGTACTCCGCGTCGCGCGGACCGCACGACGCGATGACCCGGGCCCCGGCGTCGACGGCCATGGTGACGAGGGCACTTCCGACGTTGCCGGCCGCGCCTCCCACGAAGACCGTCTCGCCCGGCCGGACCTGGCCGTGGGTGAACAGCGCGAGGTGCGCCGTGCCCGCGGGGTGTGCTACGGCGACCGCGTCCACGGGGTCGACGCCCTGGGGGAGGCGGTAGAGGCGGTCCGCGGCCACCACCACCCGCTCGGCCGCCGCACCCTGCCGGCCCTCGTGACCCAGGCTGTTGGTCCACACCAGGTCGTCCACGCCGAAGCCGGGTGCGCCGGGACCGGCCCTGACGACCCTGCCGACCATGTCCCGGCCGACGACGAACGGGAACGGAAGGGCAGTGGGGAACACTCCCTTGCGGACGAAGGTGTCCACGGGGTTGACCGTGGTCGCGATGACGTCGACCAGGACGTCGGTGGGACCGGGCTCGGGAGTGGGGAACTCACCGAACCGGATCCGCTCCGGGGGGCCGAGCTCCTCGACATAGGCAGCACGCATGGGCCAAGGACGACACACCGCCGAGGACGCCCGCCAACGCCGAACGCCCTTTCTGTCAGGTCCTGGGCGGCACGCCGCGGGACTTGACGGATCACGGCGGGCGGCGTTGGTGGCACACCCGCCGGGGCTCAGCATGGGGCGGCGAACCGCCGACCCTCAGGGAGTACCCGCGTATGACCCCCCTCGCGACCACCGTCCCGCCCGGCGCCGGCCCTGGAAACGGAGACAGGAGGCGCAACGGCGTGAGTGCCACGGAGCCCGGCCGGGTCCACACGCGTATCGCCACGGGTGTCCTCGCCGGGCAACGGCTCGGCGAGGTCACCGCGTTCCGGGGCGTCCCCTACGCCGAACCGCCCGTGGGAGCCCTGCGGTTCGCCTCCCCGCGTCCGCCGCGGCCCTTCACCGGGGTCCGCGACGCGATCCGCCCCGCACCGGCGGCCTGCCAGCCGGCCGACCCGGGCGGCTCCGAGGACTGCCTCTACGCCAACGTGTGGACACCCGCCGTGGAAGGCCGTCGCCCGGTGCTGGTCTACATCCACGGCGGAGGCTGGCAGAAGGGCTCGGGCGGCGACCCCACCTACGACGGGTCACGGCTCGCCGCCCGAGGCGACCTGGTCGTCGTGACCTTCAACTACCGCCTCGGCCCGTTCGGGTTCGGTCTGCACGAGGCGTTCTGGGACGAACGCACCGGCTCGTGCGCCAACTGGGGACTCCAGGACCAGATCGCCCTGCTGCACTGGGTGCGGGAGAACGCCGCGGCCTTCGGGGGAGACCCGGACAACATCACCGTGTGCGGGACGTCTGCGGGCGGGGCCTCGGCCTGGCAGCTCTCGCTGCTGCCCGGGCTGCGGGACACGATCCGCCGGATCATCCCCATCAGCGCCTGCCATGTGACGGCCCCGACCACATCGCAGTCCCCCGAGGACGCGCGTCGCGTGTACGGCATCCTGGCGCGCCGCCTGGGCACCACCGTGCCGGGCCTGCGCGCGGTACCGGCCGCGGCGCTGCGGGACGCCGGCGCCGGCTTCTTCGCCGGCCGGCCCGCGGACCGCCCCGTCAGGACCGGACGCTGGTACCGGGGACCGGTCCTCGACGGCCGGTGGATGCGCGGCTTCGACCACGAACTGCCCACCCCGCAGGTGCCGGTGCTCTCGGTGCACACCCGCACCGAAGGCTCCTTCTACACCGGGCCGGGCTCGCCGCAGCCCGCCCCCGCCCCGGACGACGAGGCGTCGCTGCGCCACGCGGTCCGCGAAGTCCTGCTGTACACCGCGGGGGAGGAGACGGTCGGCGGTCCGGACGGCCTTGCGCGCGCGTGCGTCGAGGCGTACCGCGAGGCCGCTCACGCCGACCGCCGCGCACACGACCCGCTGTCGGTGTGGACGGAGGTCTGGGGCGACGTGCTGTTCCGGCACGGCATCGTGCGGCTCGCCGAACGGCACGCCCGCCTCGGCCGGACGCCGCTGTACGCGATGGAGTTCAGCCACCCGGTGCGGCCGCCCTACTTCGGCACGCCCCACACCTCGGACGCGAAGTTCCTCTTCGGCACCCACGGGCTGCCGCAGCACGTCGCGAAGTTCGGCGACGGCCCCGTCGAGCGGCGGGTGGCGGAAGCGTTCATGGACGTCGTGGCGCGCTTCGCGTGGACCTCGCGGCCCGAGGCACCAGGCCTGCCGGCGTGGCCGGCCTTCGCCCCGGACCGGCCGAGCACCCTCGTCCTGGGAGGGGCGCGCATCGCCGAGACCGCCATGACGGGCAAGTACGGTCAGCTGGCCTTCTGGGACGGCGTCCCCTGGATGCCGCGGCCGTGACGGGCGGCGCGCCCCCTGCCGGTGACCGGCCGCGCACCCTGGACATCGCACCCGGCACCCGCCGTATGCGGGCCGATGTCGGCCCGCTCATCCGCACGCTGCGCCCCGGGCTGACCGCGGACGCCTTCGACCGGTTCGCCGCCGAGGCGCACGCGCAGGGGCTGGTGTTCACCGCCGCGTACGCCGCCGACGGCGGGTGCGTGGCCGTGGCGACCCACCGCACCCTGGCCACCAGCCGGGGCAGGATCCTCCTCGTCGAGGACCTGGTCACCGACACCGCCCGCAGGTCCACCGGCATCGGGGCCCACCTGTACGACGTCCTCGTCGAGCGGGCCCGCGCCGCCGGCTGTGCCGCCGTCGAACTCGACTCGGGCGTCACCAACCACGCCGCGCACCGCTTCTACCACGCGCGCCGGATGCGCGTCGCGGCGTTCCACTTCAGACTCGACGACCTGCGCTGACGGGGCCGTTCCAGGCCGGGTGCGTCACCCCCGCCACGCCGCCGTGACCGCCGTCGCCTGCTCGGGATTGAGTCGCGGGTCGCACAGGCTCGTGTACTTCTTGGCCACCCCGTCGACGAACGTGCCGTTGAGCACGCACTCGGTGACCGCGTCCGGGGTGGTCTCCAGATGCAGCCCGCCGGCCACCCCGCCCACGGCGCGCACCGACTCCTGGAACTGCTGGATCTCCGCCACCATGGTCTCCACGAAGCGGGTCTTGAGCCCGTCCGGTGTGAGGACGGTGTTGCCGTGCATCGGGTCGGTCAGCCAGCAGACCGGATGGCCCGCCTTCCGCACGGCCTCCACCAGGCGGGGCAGCCGCTGCGCGACCGCGCCCGCCCCCATCCGCGCCACCAGGGTGAGCCGTCCGGGCTCGCGGTGCGGGTCCAGGCGGGCGCACAGGTCCAGCAGTTCCGCCTCCGTGCAACCGGGGCCGACCTTGCAGGCCACGGGGTTGACCACCGTGGCGAGCAGGGCGACATGCGCACCGTCCGGCTGGCGGGTGCGCTCACCGATCCACGGCCAGTGGGTCGAGCCCAGCAGGTGGCGGCCCCGCCCGTCCCGCCGTACCAGGGGGATCTCGTAGTCGAGGAGCAGCGCCTCGTGGCTGGTCCACATCGGCGCGTCGAGGCCCGCGCCGTCCGGCCCGCCGGCCCGCAGGTGCTCCATGGCCGCGGCCGCCGCGTCGTACCCGGTCAGCATGCGGGTGGGGTCGGGCACACGGGCGTCGGGCTCGGGTCCGTTGACCAGGTGGCCCCGGAAGACCGGCAGTTCCCTGCCGCCGATGCGCTCCGTCGGCCCGGAGCGCGGCTTGGCGAACTGGCCCGCGATCCGGCCGACACGGATCACCGGCCTGTGGGTCACCATCCTCAGGGTTCCCGCGAGCACGTCGAGGAGGCCCGCCTTGCGGGCGACGTCGCCGCTCGTGCACTCCGCCGGGTCCTCCGCGCAGTCGCCGGCCACGACCACGTGAGCGTCCCCGGAGGCCACCCGGGCCAGTGCCGCGCGCAGGCGCAGTACCTCCCGCATGCCGACGAGGGCAGGCCGGGCGGCCAGTTCGTCGCGCACCTTCGCCAGGCGCGGGTCGTTCTCCCAGTCCGGCTGCTGACGCGCCGGATGCGATCGGATGTCCGACAGGTCGCGGTCCACTGCGTCCTCCAGTGCGTCAAGAGGCCTGCCGCGCCTGGGAGGCGGCGGCCGCGGCGAGTACGGAAACGGTGTGCGCGGCCGAGGCGAGAGTGGTGTGCCGGTGCCAGCCGCTGTAGGACCGGCCCACGTAGTCGCGGATGCCGACCTGGGAGGTCACCTCGTCGAAGTCCCGGTCGACGCGCCGGGCGCAGTCGCTGAAGCGGAGGACCGCGGCGGCCGGTTGCGGATGGTCGGTCAGCCACAGTTCGGCCGGCCCGCGACGGCCGGGTCCGCCGACGCCGACCAGCGAAAGCGGTGCCCCGCCCGGCCCCGCCCCCGGTTCGCGCACCCCGACCGCGGCGACCAGGGCGGTCCTGCGCACCGCCGGCAGCGACCCCGAGACGGTCTCGAAGCGGGCCATGGGACGGAACTGGGCCCGCGCCGCCTGCATGATCTCCGGAGCGGTCAGCTGGTGCGAGCCGTGCCCGGTCAGTGCGGGATCGTGCACCGTGAGCGGCAGTTCGCCGTGCACCCTGGCGAGGGCGGGGAACCCCAGGGCACGCAGGCCGCGGACCGTGGCGACGGGGTCGGACTCCTCGATGTCGACCACCACCGGCTGAGGCGGCAGCCCCCAGGCGGCCAGGCTCTCCCGGCAGGCCGTCAGGGCGCAGTCGCCGAGCGTCTCGGGTTCGGCCTCGTACGGGATGGAGGCCTGGTTGCGGCGCAGGCCGTCCTTGATCCAGACCTGGGGCAGATACAGGCGCCAGTTGAGCGGGGCCGTCACGGTGTCCGAGACGCCCCAGACCCCGACCGCGCGCTGGGCGTTGAGCGCCTGGCCCTCGTCGACCGAGAAGTACCGGCTGACACCGACCGAGTGGCGCCCGACCTTGGGGATCGTCAGGAGGCGCACGACATGGGCCTGCGGCGGCGCGAGGCGGACCAGATACTCGGCCAGGGCCCGGCGTACCGGGATCCAGTCCCAGGTGGAGCTGCAGATGAAGTGGTGCAGGCTCTGGCCGGTGCTGCTGCCCTTCAGGGCCGCCATGTTCCGGATCGACTTACGGCCGCGGGTGGAGAGCAGCCCCTGGATGTAGTCCATGCCGCGACGCCTCTGATCGCTGCGGCGCAGTGTCGCGAAGAGCTCCGTGCACAGGTCCTCGAGCGCATCCCCGAGCACCCCTTCGGGCTGAATGAGCGCAGCACTCATGTGACTCCTCGGTGGTTTTGTTTCACGCCGTGCGGTCCACTCGATTCGCGCCGTGGAATCCCGTCGAATAGGCGCGGTGCGGGCCGATCAATTCACGCCGTGCTGTCCGCTCCACACTAGGAATCGGAGGTCGCCCTGATGAATGACAAGGGCCTAGCAAGGTTCAGCGGTTGGGACGCCCGCTGTACATGACTGTTTCGAGCCCGAGCGGAGTCATGTGGTTGACCGGTGGCGCATCTGAACAGCACAGTCGTGGGCGGGAGTTGAACAACGCAGCGGAGACGGGTGAAAATGGGACGCAAGAAGAAGGTCATCCTCGCTGAACCGCGCAGTTTCTGCGCCGGTGTGCGGCGTGCCATATCGATTATCGAGCTCGCCCTGGAACGCCATGGCACCCCGCTCTACGTGCGCAAGGAAATCGTGCACAACCACTACGTGGTCCGCCAGCTGGAGCAGCGCGGTGTGCGGTTCGTGGACTCCGAGGAGGAGGTGCCCGAAGGCGCGGTGTGCGTCTTCTCCGCGCACGGTGTCTCACCCGAGGTGCGGCGCAACGCGCAGGCGCGCCGGCTCGACGTGATCGACGCGACCTGCCCGCTGGTCTCCAAGGTGCACCAGGAGGCCAAGCGGTTCGCCCGGGAGGAGCGCACGCTGCTGCTGGTCGGGCACGCCGGGCACGAGGAGGTCGAGGGCACCTTCGGGCACGCGCCCGACCGGACGGTGATCGTGGAGACGGTTCAGGACGCGGAGGCTCTCGACCTGCCGTCCGACGCACCGGTGGCCTACCTCACGCAGACGACCCTGTCGGTGGACGAGACCCGGGACATCATCGAGGTGCTGCGCCGCCGCTTCACGGACCTGCGGGGCCCCGGCACCGACGACATCTGTTTCGCGAGCCAGAACCGGCAGGACGCCGTCAAGGAGGTCGCGCCGCGGTCCGACCTGGTGCTGGTGGTCGGATCCCGTAACTCCAGCAATTCACTTCGGATGGTCGAGGTGGCGCAGCGGTTCGGGATCCCCGCCTATCTGGTGCCGGATGTCACCGAATTCGACGAGAACTGGCTCGACGGGGTTTCGGTGATCGGCCTGAGCGCCGGGGCAAGCGCCCCCGAGATCCTCGTGGACCAAGTTCTGGAAAGGCTTGCGGATTTCGGATACCGCGATATCGAGATCGAACAGGTGGCGCAGGAGGACGTGGTCTTTCATCCACCGACGCACCTCATCGAAACGGCCAAGGCCGGCTGACCGGCCGGACAGGAGAGAGGGAGCAATTGATGACGACCGCGGTGACAGACCGGCTCGAGGTGCGAAGCGCCCGCTCCGAGGTGCTGCGCAGGGCCGAGCGACGTCTGGGGGAACTCCTCGCGGACGAACGGGCGCGCTGGAGCGGTGTGGACGCACGGGGCGCGGTACCCGTGGACACGGTGACCTCCCTGGTCGACGCGGGCGGCAAGCGGCTGCGCCCCGCCTTCTGCGTGACCGGGTACCTGGCCGGGGGAGGTGACCCAGGGGACCCGATGGTGGCGGACGCCGCTTCCGGCATCGAACTGATCCACACCGGTGCGCTCCTGCACGACGACGTGCTCGACGCGTCCGACGTCCGGCGCGGCGCCCCCACCGCGCACGTCCGGCACGCCACCGTCCACGCGGAGCGCGGCTGGCGGGGCGAGTCGCGCCGCTACGGCGAGGGCGTGGCGCTGATCTCCGGGGTCCTGGCCATGCTGTACGCCGACCGCCTCACCCGTGATCTGCCGCCGGCTGCCCGTGATGTGTGGGGCGAGATGGTCACCGAGATCCAGATCGGCCAGCACCTGGACGTCGCCGTGGCCGCCGAGGGCGTGATCGCGCCCGAGCTGTCCCGGTGGATCGCGATCTGCAAGTCCGGGCGCTACAGCATCACGCGCCCCCTGCTCCTGGGGGCCGCGCTCGCCGGACGGCCCGACCTGACGCCCGCCTTCGAGGAGTACGGCGAGTGCCTCGGGCTCGCCTTCCAGCTGCGCGACGACCTCATCGGCGCGTTCGGCGACAGCACGGTGGCCGGCAAGCCGGTCGGACTGGACCTGGAACAGCACAAGATGACGCTGCTGCTGGCCGAGGCCGCGGAGCGCGACCAGCAGGTGCGCCGTCTGGTCAACCGCCGCGAATGGGACACCGCCGCGCTGCTCGGCCTGCTCGGCGAGAGCAAGACCCGTATCGAAGAGCGCATCGACGCACTCGTGGAACGCGCCGGCGCGGCCCTCGACCAGGCTGCGATCGAACCGGTGTGGCGCGACGAGCTGAGCGAGATGGCCCTCGAAGTCGCCTATCGGAACCGGTGATCGCATGTCATTGCTGGAGAGCCTGCACGGGCCGGAAGACCTACGGGGGATGAGCCCGGAGGAACTGGACACCCTGGCCGCGGAGATCCGTGCCTTCCTCGTCGACCGGGTCTGCGTGAGCGGCGGGCACCTCGGCCCCAACCTGGGCGTCGTGGAGCTGACCCTCGCCCTGCACAGCGTCTTCGACTCGCCCCGCGACCGGCTGCTGTGGGACACGGGCCACCAGTCGTACGTCCACAAGATCGTCACCGGGCGGGCGGCCGCGTTCGACCGGCTGCGCCAGGAAGGCGGCCTGTCGGGATACCCGAACCCGGCCGAGTCCGAGCACGACCTGGTGGAGAACTCGCACGCCTCCACGGCGCTGTCGTACGCCGACGGCCTGGCGCGCGCCGACGCGCATCAGGGCCGCACCGACCGTGCCGTGGTCGCCGTCATCGGTGACGGCGCCATGACCGGCGGCATGGCATGGGAGGCACTGAACAACATCGCGGGCGGCCCGGACCGCCCGCTGGTCATCGTGCTCAACGACAACCAGCGCTCCTACGCGCTCACCCAGGGCGGGTTCGCCGATCACCTGGGGGAGCTGCGCGCCGGGCAGCCGGGGCCCGGCCTGTTCGAGCAACTGGGGCTGGCGTACCTGGGGCCGGTCGACGGCCACGACGTGGCCGCGCTCCAGGACGTCCTGCGCCGTGCACGGGAGCTGCGCAGGCCCGTGGTCGTGCACACGGTGACCGAGAAGGGCCGCGGCTTCGCGCTCACGGAACAGAACGAGCTGGACCGGGGGCACGCCATCAAGCCGATGGACCCCGAGACCGGCCGGCCGCTGAAGAGCTCCGCCGGGCCGTCGTTCACCTCCGTGTTCGGGCGCGAACTCGTGCGTATCGCCGAGCGCCGTCCGGACGTCGTGGCGGTCACCGCGGCCATGCTGGAGCCGACGGGACTGCTGCCGATGCAGGCGCGCTTCCCGAAGCGGGTCGTCGACGTGGGCATCGCCGAACAGCACGCGGTCACCATGGCCGCCGGCATGTCGCTCGGCGGCGTGCACCCGGTCGTCGCCATCTACTCCACCTTCGTCAACCGCGCGTTCGACCAGTTGCTGATGGACGTGGCGCTGCACCGCAGGGCCGTGACCTTCGTCCTCGACCGCTCCGGCGTCACCGGTGACGACGGCCCCAGCCACAACGGCATGTGGGACATGTCGGTCCTGCAGGTGGTGCCAGGCCTGCGGATCGCCGCCCCACGGGACGGCGCCCGGCTGGCGGAGCTGCTGGAGGAGGCCGTCGAGTGGACGGAGGGGCCGACCCTCGTGCGGTTCCCCAAGGGACCGACGGGCGAGGACATACCCGCGAAGATGACGTTCGCCGGCACCGACGTACTGCACCGGGCCGGGCCGCTCGACGTGCTGATCGTGTCGGTGGGCGCACTGGCCCGGGTGGCTTTGCAGGTGGCCGAGGTGCTGTGGGCGCAGGGCATCGGCGCGACGGTGGTCGACCCGCGCTGGGTGACGCCGGTCAACCCGACGCTCGCCGACATGGCGCGCAGGCACCGCCTCGCCATCACGGTCGAGGACAACAGCCGTACCGGTGGCGTCGGTTCCACCGTCGCACAGTTCCTGCGCGACGAAGGGCTGCGCACGCCGCTGCGCGAGTTCGGCATTCCGCGGCGGTTCCTCCAGCACGGCAGCCGTACCGAGGTGCTGTCCGGCTGCGGCCTGACCGCGCAGGACATCGCGAGGGCCGTGGTCGAGGAGATCAGCGATCCGGTGGAGGACCGGATCGGCGACGAGGCGACCGACTTCGAGCAGGAGATATCCCGCTTCATCAACAGGGATCGGGGAGGGGAGACACGGTGACGACGGTTGGTCTCGGAATACCCACGGTGCGGCCGGAGGCGGCGCTGCCGCCGCTGGCCCAGCGGCGCAAATCCCGCCAGATCATGGTGGGCGCGGTACCGGTGGGCGGGGACGCACCGGTGTCGGTGCAGTCGATGACGACGACCCTGACCGCGGACATCAACTCCACCCTGCAGCAGATCGCCGAACTGAACGCGGCCGGCTGCCAGATCGTCCGGGTCGCGGTCCCCTCGGCCGACGACGTGCAGGCACTGCCCACCATCGCGAGGAAGTCGCCGATCCCCGTCATCGCCGACATCCACTTCCAGCCCAAGTACGTGTTCGCGGCCATCGACGCGGGCTGCGCCGCCGTCCGCGTCAACCCGGGCAACATCAAGAAGTTCGACGACAAGGTCGGGGAGATCGCCAAGGAGGCGGCGAACGCGGGGATTCCGATCCGGATCGGCGTCAACGCCGGGTCGCTGGACCGGCGCCTGCTGGAGAAGTACGGCAGGGCGACGCCGGAGGCGCTGGTCGAGTCGGCGCTGTGGGAGTGCTCCCTGTTCGAGGAGCACGGCTTCCGCGACATCAAGATCTCGGTGAAGCACAACGACCCCGTGGTGATGATCGCCGCGTACCGGCTGCTCGCGCAGCGCTGCGACTATCCGCTGCATCTCGGCGTGACCGAGGCCGGCCCGGCCTTCCAGGGCACGGTGAAGTCCGCCGCGGCGTTCGGGGCGCTGCTGTCCGAGGGGATCGGGGACACCATCCGGGTCTCGCTGTCGGCGCCGCCGGTGGAGGAGGTCAAGGTCGGTACGCAGATCCTGGAGGCGCTGGCCCTGCGCGAGCGCGGCCTGGACATCGTCTCCTGCCCCTCCTGCGGCCGGGCCCAGGTGGACGTGCACACCCTGGCGGAGAAGGTCTCCGCCGCGCTGGAGGGCTTCCCCGCGGCGCTGCGGGTCGCCGTCATGGGCTGTGTGGTGAACGGTCCCGGTGAGGCGCGGGAGGCCGACCTCGGCGTGGCGTCCGGCAACGGCAAGGGACAGATCTTCGTGAAGGGTGAGGTGATCAAGACCGTACCGGAGGCGCTCATCGTGGAGACGCTGGTGGAGGAGGCCCTGCGCATCGCCGAGGAGCGTGGCGAGTCCGTGGACGAGTCGGGTCCGGTGATCGTCACGCCGTCCTGAACTCCACGCCTTTCTCTCTGTCGCACGACGGTCCGCGGGCTACCCGCGGGCCGTCGTGCCGTGTGGAGCGAGAAACGGCACGCCGGCGCACGGCGGTGAGCGTCCCCGCCCCGGCGGAGTTGACATTCTCAGCGGCCGAACGGGCAGGTTTTGCGCCATCCAGCCCTGCCGGGTTCGCCGGACCGGCCTCGCGCCCCGGGGCGGGAGGAGCGCCGTACGGCGTCGGAGGCGCAGGTCCACCGGGGTCGGGCCGCGGTTGAGGGGAGAGCGGCTTCCTCGATGAGGGCGTGCCGGTGACCACCGCGCTGGCTGGATCAATTCGCTCAGATGCTTGATTGAACTACCGTGGCAGTGTCCCGATCGGGGCGGAACGGGGGTGACCGCTTGCACGTGGTGTCGGTGGAGGCCGCACACAGGCGCAGAGCGGACGCCTTCGGGGCGTGCCCGCACATCCCGGGCCAAGGCCCGTTCCGTCCTCGCCGCCTCACGAAGCCGACGTTCCTTCAGCTGTCCACGAGGCGCCGTGGACCCCGTCCACGACCGCGTCGTCGATAGGCCCGCCTCTTCCCGCCCGCAGGGTCGCGGTGCCCGGTGCGCACAGCCGCCGCCGGACCGCGCTCGGGTCTGCACGGAAGCGAGCGGGATCGATTCATCACGTGTGTCCGTTGATCCCTGGGGGGCTGCCCATGTACCCGATCAGTTCGAGCACCATCAGTGACGAGCTCAGCTCCGACGGACCGGGGGTGCTCACCGTCGCCACCCGCTGCCTGGTGGGCCGGGACGAGGAGCTGGCCGAACTGCGCGGACTTCTCGGCAGGCCGGCCGGGCGCGTCGTCACCGTCACCGGCCCGGCCGGGGTGGGCAAGAGCAGGCTCGCCGCGGCGGCGTACGCAGACGTCGCCGGGTCCTTCGAGGACGGCGCACGGGTCGTGGACCTGAGCGACGTCCGCCCCGGCCAGGACCCCGAGTCCGTGCTCGCGGAGGCCGTGGGCCTGAGTACCGGCGCGGGCCGCCCCGCGCGTACGCTCCTGCGCGAGTTCTTCCACGCCCGCCACTGCCTGCTCTTCCTGGACGGCTGCGACCGGATGCGCGCGGCACTCGTGCCGGTCGTCACCCGGCTGATCAACGACTGCCCCCGGCTCACGGTCCTGATGACGGGGAACGAGCGGCTCGGCGTCTACGGCGAGGTACTCCTCCGCGTCGCTCCGCTGGCCCTGCCCCCGGCCGGCCAGGAGCTGGAGCTGAAGGAGCTGCGGGAGATCCCGTCGGTCAAGCTGTTCATCGACCGCACAGCGGTCAGCCGCCCCCACTTCGTGCTCACCGAGCACAACCGCGCGGCCGTCGTCCGGCTGTGCCGGCGTACCGACGGCCTCCCGACGGCGATCGAGTTCGCCGCGTCCCGCATGAAGATGCTCTCGCCACAACGGCTCGCGGACGAGCTGGAGCACAGTCTCGACGCCCTGTCCGGCAGCGAGTTCGACACCCTGTCCCGGCATCGCGGCATCCGCACGGCGATCGAGCGCCAGCTCGACGCGCTCGACAGGCGCGAACGCGCCGTGCTGAGGCGGCTCGCCGCCTTCCACCGCGCGTTCGACCTGCCCACCGCCCAGGCCATGTGGCCGGGAGGCGTCGCGGAACTCCAGCGTCTGCTGGAGATGTTCGTCGACAAGAGCCTGCTGCACACCGACGAGTGCTCCGACGGCGAGCTCATCATCTCCATGCTGGGTCTCACCCGGCAGTACCTTCTGGAGGAGGCCCGCGCCCTGGGGGAGCTCGACGAGATCCTCGCGGCGCACGCCGCGTTCTGCGTCGACCTCGCCGAGAGCGCCGAGAGCGGGCTGCGCGAATCCGATCAGAGCCGGTGGCTGATCCAGGTCGACTACTGGCGGGAGGACCTCGCGAGCGCGCTGCGCTTCCTCACGGAGACGGGCGACCATGGGGGCGTCGTCAGGATCGCGTCGGGTCTGCACCAGTACTGGCAGGCGCGGGGCGCCATCCACGAGGGCATCGCGCTCCTGCGCGCCGGAGTGCAGGACATGAGCGCCCTCACCCTGGCGCAGCAGGCCAAGGCGTTCCTCGCGCTCGGTGAACTGCTGCTCAACGCCTCCGAGACGACCGCCGCCGAGGACTGCCTGCGCAGGGCCCGGGCGGCGTTCGGGGAGCTGGAGGACGAAGCCGGGGTGGCCGCCTGCATGCGCAGGTCCGGACTCGTCGCCCTGCAGCGGGGCGACCTCGTCGAGGCCGACCGCCGCCTCGAGGAATGCGTGGCCGTCGCCTCCGGCCACGGCACGGCCGAACACGCCGCCGCGCTGCGCAACCTGGCGGAGGTACGCCGCGCCGAGGGCGACGCCTCGGGCGCGCGGCGACTCGCCCAGGCCGCGCTGGAGGTCTTCGAGCAGCGCCGGGACATCCGCAACGTCGCGCTCACCCGCCTCGTCCTGGGCGACGTGGCCTTCGCCCTGGGCGACCAGGACGGGGCCGTCGAGCTGTACCGGTCCGCCCTCACGGACATCGCCGAGCTGAGGCATCTTGCGCTGTGCGCCCTGGGCCTGGAGAAGTTCACGATCCTGCTCACCCGGTGCCGGGGCCAGTCGATGGAGACCTGGCGCCGGGCGGCACGTGCCCTGGGAGCGGCGGCGGGCATCCGGGCCGCCACCGGCTGTGTCGCGCCCGCCCTGCTGCGCATGGAGGTGGACGCCGTCGCCGCCCTCACCCGGGTACGCCTGGGCGACGAGGACGCCGCGGAGATGGGGGACGTGGGGCGGCGGTCAGCACCGCACGCCGCCGTCGCCGCGGTGCTGACCGACCTGGACCACGTGGAGCCCGAGCGCGACGCGGGCAGCGGTGCCGGCAACCCGCTGACGCCGAGGGAACGGGAGGTGGCCGAGCTGGTCGCGAACGGCCTCACCAACCGGGAGATCGCCCGCCGGCTCGGCATCGCCGAATGGACCGCCGTGAACCACGTGCGCAAGATCATGCGCAAGCTGGCGTGCACGTCACGGGTCCAGGTCGCCAGCTGGATGTCGAAGCAGGACTTCACGGGCCGGCGCAGGCCGGCGTCCGCCGCACCCGCCCCCCGGACCGGGGCACGCACCGGCGCGGGGGAGTGAGACGGAGGTCCCGACGTCCCGTTGCCCGGCAGACATGGTCTCTGCCGGGCAACGGGGAGCAGGAGCGGACCGGACCGCAGGCGCGGCGCCGGTCTCAGAGCCAGTGGTACGCAACGTTGTGGAGCAGCACACAGACGACGGTCGTCCGGAACACCACCACACCACGGCTGCGCGCCAGCAGCGCGTGGCCGTTGCGCAGGAACGAGACGTACTGGCGTAGCCGCAGCACCATCAGCGGCAGGGTCGCCAGGAGGAACCAGCCGGATATCCAGCCGGCCGCGTACGGGCCCAGGACGACCAGCAGGTTCAGCGCCGTCAGGGTCCCCAGGAACACCTTGTTGCCCCCTGCCGACGCCATCACCGCGACGGTGCGCCGGCCGACCGCCGCGTCACCGCTGATGTCCTGGGTGTTGGAGTACCCGGCTATGAGCAGCTGCCCGAACCCGAACAGCAGCGCCTCCACCAGGACCAGGGCCGGGAGTTCACCCACGGTGAGGGAGTAGGGGGACAGCACGAACGCCGTGGCCGAGAAGAGCAGCAGCAGCTCCCCGAGCCCGACGTAGCTCAGCTTCAGCCCCCAGGAGTACTGCACACTGAGGCTGAGGAGCAGTGCGGTGACCACGAGCCCCCACACCGGAACGTGCGGGGCCACGAGAACCGCCGCCAGCCACCACACCGCTCCCCACACCAGGGCGACGTATCCGAACCGCTGCGCCTGGTGCACCGTGAGTTCGCCCGTGAGCAGCGGCTTGCGCTTGAGCGGGCGCAGTTCGGTGTTGCCGTCGGAGAGATAGTTGGCGGTGTCGCTGCCGTCCTTGACGCCGGTGACGTCGTCCAGCGTCATCACCGCGGACAGCACGCCGATCTTCCCCAGCGCGAACACGAACAAGGTCAGGAGCACCTGCCCGTCCAGGCGGGTGCTCGGCTCCATCGCCGTCCACACGATGAGCAGGGCGAGGAAGAAGTCAAGGACGAACTGGAACTTGACCAGCCTGGCGTACCTGCCCAGTCGCTGGAGAACACCTGGTTCAGGGGCCACTTGCGTACCCGCAGCCGCCATGGAGAGTCCTTACTGTCGGGCCCGGGACGCCTCTCAGAGCGTCACCGCGGCGGTGTTGAGACAGGCGAGCAGCGAACGCGCCTGCACATTGACGTACCGGCTGTGCCGTACCAGCGAGTTGAGCTGCCAGGGTGTGACCCAGCAGTACCCGGGCGGCGGTTGGGCCGGCGCCTGCTCCTCGTCGGCCTCGACGATCAGGTACCGGCTCTGTGCGTGGTGGAAGCGGCCGCCCTCCTCGGAGTGCACGGCCTCGTAGCGGATCTGCTCCGGGCGGGCGTCGAGCACGAGGTCCAGGAACGGCGGGCGCTCGGCGGGGGCGAGGTGGCGGTAGTTGTCCGGCGTGCACTGCACCGTCGGGGCCAGCTCCAGCGTCTCCAGGAGACCGCCCTCCGGCAGGGCGTGCGCGAGCAGGTGCGGGACGCCTGCGAAGCGGCGGGTCACGAACGCGGTGACGCCGAGTCCGAGCGGTTCGATCAGCGGCTGTGTCCACTGCGCGACCTCCCGATTGGCGGCCTCCACCGCCACCGCCATCACCCGGAAGTAGCGTTCCGGAACATGCTCGACGGACCAATCACCGCGCACCCAGTCCGTCACCTCGGCGAGTGGCAGCGACCGCACCCGGCGGTCGTGGCGCGAGCGTTCGGCGGTGATCCAGGAGAGCAGCGCGCGGTCGGAGTGCAGTGCGCCGGGCGCGGCGGGCTGCGCGGGAGCGCACGCGAGGACGGTACGGGCGTCCATGTTCACCACGTTGTCGCGGCGCAGCAGTTCGCCGATCTGCCCCAGGGTGAGCCAGCAGAAGTTCTCCTCGAGGGGAACCTCGCCCACCGCCTCCACCAGCATGTTCCGGTTGGCCTTGCGCAGGAACCACGAGCCGTGCTCGGACTGCAGCACATCGGCGATCACCCGCTCCGGCGGTACGTCGACGAAGTGGCCGAGGTACTTCACGTCCGCGCCCTGGTGCACCTTGGTGTAGTTGCTGCGGGTCGCCTGCACGGTGGGGGAGAGCTGGAGCAGGTTGGGGTTGCCCGGCTCCATCTTGGCCTGCATGAGGAAATGCAGGACGCCGTCGAACTCCTTGGCGAGGATGCCGAGGATGCCGACCTCCGGCTGGTTGATGATCGGCTGCTGCCACTCGGGGACCGGGTTCTCGGGGTGGGTGACGTGGATGCCCTCGACGGAGAAGAACCGGCCGCTGCGGTGCACGAGGTTGCCGGTGTCCGGCGCGAAGGACCACCCTTCGAGGCCCGCGAACGGAATGCGCTCCACCCGGAACCTGTGGGTGCGCGCGTGCTCCGTCAGCCACGGCGCGACCCGCCCGGTGGACAGACCGTGGCCGTGCGGTGTGCCGGCCGAGCGGAGCAGGCGGGCGGTGTCGGCCCCGGGATCGTCGCGCCGCAGCAGTGGTGCCGGCATCGTGCTCATCGGGCCGCCTCCGTGGCGGCGCCGCGCTTGAGGTCCTTCCACCAGCCGGGGTTGTCCCGGTACCACTCGACGGTCTCGCGCAGACCGCGTTCGAACGGCACCCGCGGCTCGAAGCCCAGCTCGTCGCGGATCTTGGTGCCGTCGAGGGAGTAGCGGTCGTCGTGGCCGAGCCGGTCGGCGACCCGCCGGATGGCGGAAGGCGCGGCGCCGCACAGCTGGAGCAACTGGTGGGTGAGCGCCAGGTTGCTCCGCTCGACACCCCCGCCCACGTTGTAGATCTCCCCGGCCCGGCCCTTCGCGCGCACCATCTCGACCGCGCGGCAGTGGTCGTCGACGTGCAGCCACTCGCGGACGTTGTGCCCGTCCCCGTACAGGGGCACCGGCCTGCCCTCCAGCAGGTTCGTGACGAACAGCGGGATGAGCTTCTCGGTGTGCTGGTACGGGCCGTAGTTGTTGGAACAGCGCGTGATCGACACGTCCATCCCGTGGGTGCGGCAGTACGAGCGGACCACGAGGTCGGAGGAGGCCTTGGACGCCGCATAGGGCGAGTTCGGGGCCAGCGGCCATGTCTCGGTCCACGATCCGGCAGCGATCGAACCGTAGACCTCGTCGGTGGAGACGTGCACCGTGCGCTCCACGCCGCTGAGGCGTGCGGAGTCGAGCAGCACCTGGGTTCCCACCACGTTGGTGCGGATGAAGTCCGCGGCGGCCGCGACCGAGCGGTCGACGTGCGACTCGGCCGCGAAGTGCACGATCGAGTCATGGCCGGGCAGCAGCTCACGCAGCAACTCGGCGTCGCAGACGTCCCCGTGGACGAACTCCAGGCGCTCGGCACCGATCGGCAGGTTGGCGAGGTTGCCGCTGTAGGTCAGCTTGTCGAGTACGGTCACACGGGCGCCGACGGCCTGCGGGTAGCGGTCCTCCAGCAGTGAGCGCACGTAGTGCGAGCCGATGAATCCGGCGCCGCCCGTCACCAGGATCTTCATGATGCGACCTCCACCCAGGAGTCGTCTCCGACAATCAGCCGGTGGCGGCGGGTGGCCGTCACCGAGGCGGTCCTGCCGATCAGCGATCCGCTCAGGCCGCGCACGTCCGACAGCGAGGACCCGTCCTGCACGATCGAGTCCTCGACCAGTGTGTGCCGCACCGTGCAGTCGCCGCCGATCGCGGTGTACCGCCCGATGTGACTGTCCTCCACGACGCTGCCGGGACCGATGATCGCGGGCCCCTCGATGCGGGAGCGCACCACCCGGGCGCCAGGAGCGAGCAGCACCGGACCGGTCAGGTCACTGGCGTCGTCGACCTCACCGAGCCGCTGCGGCCGCAGCTCGTCGAGCAGCCTGCGATTGCATTCGAGGACGGCGTCGACACTTCCGGTGTCGGCCCAGAAACCGAGGTATTCGCTCGCCTTGACGCAGGCACCGTTCTGCACGAGCCACTGGACCGCGTCGGTGATCTCCAGCTCCCCACGGGCGCTGGGCCGAATTTCGGCGACCGCCCGATGAATGGCGGAGGTGAAGAAATAGACGCCGATGAGGGCGAGATCGCTGCGCGGCTCGGCCGGTTTCTCGGCCAGCCTTGTCACGGTGTTCGAGGCATCCACCTCGGCCACCCCGAAAGCCCGGGGGTCGGTGACCTTCTGGACGACGAGTTGGGCGGCCGGCCGCTGTGCGGCGAAATTTCCCGCGATCTCTGTGATTCCCTCCGGCAGCACGTTGTCACCGAGGTACATGAGGAAGTCGTCGTCGCCCAGGAATTCGCGGGCGATCAGGACGCAGTGGGCCAGCCCGAGCGGCTGCTCCTGCGGGATGTAGGTGATTCGGGCGCCGAACCGGCTGCCGTCGCCCATCACCGCCCGGATCTGGTCCGCCCGGTCGCCGACGACGACGCCGATCTCGGTGATGCCTGCCGCCAGGATGTTGTCGAGGACGTGTTCCAGGACCGCCTTACCGGCGACCGGAATAAGCTGTTTCGGTGTGGAATAGGTGAGAGGCCGAAGCCGGGTTCCCATCCCGCCGGATAGTACTAGAGCCTTCACTTTGTCCCTCCGGAGTGGTTCTTCGGCCAGTGGAATTTGATTCCGTTGGATTATCCGGGAGTGCATCAGTGAGGCTAACGGCGCCGCGACGGACGCCCGTTGATATGGTCTTGGACTCTGTCATGTCCTGCTTGACCTGACAGAGTCTCCATTACTTACGAAGAGGCCGGTGAAATGCCGGACGGCTGTGCAGCCTCCGCCGGACTCAGCGTCCCGCCCCGCTCGAACTCGGCCCGGAACCCCTCCTCGCCCAGGCTCCCACGGGCGCCCGCGGAGATCCGGTCGACGTCGTCCCGCTCGCCCTCGGGCAGCGGGGTGCCCACCCGCGCCCGGGCGGCGGCGGCCGCACCGAGGAGACGAGCCGCCCGCCCGGCGCGGCCCGCCAGGAGTTCCGCGCCGGCCAAGCCCTCCAGGCCCAGGGCGACCGCGCGCGGGTCACCTGAGGCGTGCGCGGCCCTGAGGCCGTCCCGCTGCAGTTCGAGGGCGGCCCCGGCCTCGGCCCGCAGCTCCGCGATGAACCCCAGTTCGGCGAGGATCAGCGACGGCACCCCGGGCTGGTAGCCCATCCGCCGGTGCACGTCGAGCACGTTGCGCATATGGCGCTCGGCGGTGTCCAGATCGCCTTGCCTGCGGGCCCCCATCCCGAGTCCGATCTCGGCGAACTGCTCCCCGAAGTCGTCCGACTGCTCCACCGCCAGCCGCCTGGCCCGCTCGTGGTACTCCCGGGCCAGCGCGTAGTCGCGGGTCAGAAGGGAGACCCGGCCCAGCCCCGAGAGCTGGAACGACACCTCGGGCCACAGCCCGAGGTCCTCGGCCATCCGCAGTCCGTCGCGCAGCAGCCGTCCGGCCCGCTGGTAGTCACCGACCACCTCGGCCAGGGTCTGCAACGGCACCATGGCGCGCAACTGCCCCCACCGATCGCCCAGTTCACGGAAGATCTCCAGGCTCTGCTCGCCGTACCGGCGCAATGCGCCGAAGTCGCCGCGCAGTTTCGCCACGAACGCCCGGCTGGCCAGCGCCGCCGCCGTGCCCCAGCGGTCCTCGCGGGCGCGGAAGGTGGTGAGCGCCCGCTCGATCAGCTCCTCACTGGGCGACAGGTCTCCGATGCCGTACAGGTTGGAGCCCAGGAACCACTGCGCGTGCGCCTCACCGCCCGGCTCGTCGAGCTCCTCGTAGGGGCGCAGCGCGGCATGGTACTCGGCGAGCGGGTCCTTGCTGCCGCCGAGGAGCAGCCTGGCCCCGCCGAGCCAGGCGGTCGCCTCGGCGACCGGCGCGGTGGCCGCGCCCCGCGGCGCGACGGCGAGCGCCATGGCCAGGGAGCGCTCCGCCTCGCGGTTGCGTCCGCGCAGATGCCAGTACCACGCCAGGGAGTTCACCAGCCGCAGCGCCTGCTCGCCGTCCCCGCTGTGCACGGCGCTCTCCAGCGCCGTGCGCAGGTTTGCCGTCTCCCGGTCGAGCCGGCGCAGCCACTCCCGCTGCCCGTGACCGCGCAGGTGCGGCCTCGCGCGCTCCGCGAGCGAGGTGTAGTAGGCACGGTGGCGCGACTGCAGGGCTTCGAGTTCGCCGGTCTCGCGCAGTTGCTCCAGGCAGTACGCCGTCACGGACTCCAGGAGCCGGTAGCGCGGCCCGTCCACGCCGTCCGTCATGACGACCAGGCAGCAGTCCACCAGGCGGGCCAGCAGATCGAGCACCTCGGCCCGGTCCACGCCGGTGCCCGCGCACAGCTCCTCCGCCGCCGCCAGGGTGCAGCCGTCGGCGTGCACCGCCAGGCGGCGCAGCACGGCACGCTCCCGCGCGCTCAGCAGGTCGCAGCTCCAGTCGATCACGGCGCGCAGGGTGCGATGGCGCGCCGGGGCGTCGCGGGTCCCGGCGGCCAGCAGCGTGAACCGGTCGTCGAGGCGGGCGGCCAGCTCCGTCACGCCCAGGGCGCGGACCCGGGTGGCCGCCATCTCCAGGGCGAGCGGAATGCCGTCGAGCCGGCGGCAGATGGAGACGACCGGTGGGATGGTCTGCGCGCTCAGCCGGAACCGGGGAGCGGCGGCGCCGGCCCGTGCCGCGAACAGTTCCACCGCGCTGAAGCGCAGTACGTCTTCGGTGCTCAGGTTCGCGGCGGCCCGCGGCAGGCGCAGCGGAGGCACCTCCACCAGCCGCTCGCCGCCGATGCTGAGCGGCGTCTGGCTGGTGGCCATCACGTGCAGCCGTGGGACCGCCTTCAGCAGCCGTACCGTCAGCTCGGCCACGGGCCCGGCCACGTGCTCGCAGTTGTCGAGGACGAGCAGTGCCGGCTCGTCGCCCAGCGCGCGGACCACGCGCGCGGTGGAGGAGAGCAGGTCTCCGTCCGGGTCGGGGCCGGCGGTGATGTCGTCGCGTACGCCGAGCACAGCCTCGACCACCTCGTGCACCTCGGTGGCCGACTTGGGGGAGGGGTCGAGCGAGGCGAACTCCGCCAGCCAGACGCCGCCCGGGAAGGCCGGGCCGAGGGCGGCCGCGGTCGCGAGGGCGAGCTGGGTCTTTCCCACGCCGCCCGAGCCGGTCAGCGTCAGGATCCGGTGCCGTGCGGCCAGCCCGCGCAGCTCCTCGATCAGCTCGTCCCTGCCGATCAGCTCGCCGGGCGGGGTGGGCAGGTTCGTCGGTGGCCGGGCCGCGGTGGTGTTCGGCGACGGCACGGCCGTCAGAGCCGGGCTCTGGGTGAGGATCGCCTGGTGCAGTGCGGTGAGCTCGGGTGACGGGTCCACCCCCAGCTCCTCGGCGAGCCGCTCGCGCAGCTCGGCGTAGCTGGTGAGGGCGGCGCCCTGCCGGCCCGCCAGGTACAGGGCCCGGATGTGGGCGGTGCGCAGCCGTTCCCGCAAGGGGTGGAGCGCGACCAGGTCCGCCAGCTCGTCGGCGACCAAGGCGTGTTCGCCGAGTTCCAGCCTGGCCTCGGCCTGCTCCTCCAGCGCCGTCATACGCTGCTCTTCGAGCCGGTCCGCGGCGACCCGGGCGAACTCCTCGTCGACGAAGTCGGCGACCGCCGGGCCGCGCCACAGGGCCAGTGCCTCGGTCAGCAGTTCTGCCCGGGCGCGTGGATCGGCGGTCCGGCGCGCGCGGGCCGTCAGGTCGTGGAAGCGGTCGGCGTCCACGGCGCCCGCCTGGACCTGGAGCTGATAGCCGGGAGCGCGGGAGACCACCAGGTCCCGGCCGCCGGGCGCGGCGTCCTCCAGGGCCCTTCGCAGCTGCCACACCTTGTTCTGCAGCACGCCGAGGGGGTTGTTCGGCAGCTGTGTGCCCCACAGGTCGTCGATCAGCCGGTCCACGGACACGGGCTGACCACGGTGGATCAGCAGCGCGGCCAGCAGCGTGCGGACCTTGAGCTCCGGCACCCGCACCGGTCGCCCCTCCGCCGTCCACACCGCGAGCGGACCGAGCACCCCAAAACGCATGTGATCACGCTAGCTGAACGAGGCGGTCCGCGACAGGACGGTCCGCGGACCGAGAGCCGCCGGGAGGCGTGAGAAACCCCGCGCGACAGGCCGGTTCCGGTCACCGGCCAGGCCGTCGCGAGCAGGTCCGGCGTGCGGCCGAGAGCGACCGAGAGCGGACCGGGATCAGGCCGGTGGCGGCGACGGGCACGGTGTGAGCCGAGGAGCCGAGGACCGAGCAAACGGAGGGGAACACCATGCCTGAGCCGAAACTGCGGGTGTCCGTCATCATCGGCAGCATCCGCAACGGCCGATTCGGTCCCACGGCCGCCCGCTGGATCGCCGACGAGGCCGCCAAGCGCGAGGACCTCGCCGTCGACGTGATCGACCTGGCCAAGGTGTGGCTGCCCGACGTCCTGCCCGCGGACGAACA
This sequence comes from Streptomyces sp. NPDC052023, assembly GCF_044548465.1. Taxonomy (NCBI): domain Bacteria; kingdom Bacillati; phylum Actinomycetota; class Actinomycetes; order Kitasatosporales; family Streptomycetaceae; genus Streptomyces; species Streptomyces sp. NPDC052023. Next base: position 482,354 of record NZ_JBIUBW010000004.1, read on the forward strand.
CGCCGAACGGCCCGCCGCCGTGCAGGACCTGGCGCCGTGGCTGGCCCGCGCCGACGCGTTCATCATCGTGACGCCGGAGTACAACCACAGCTTCCCCGCCTCGCTGAAGAACGCCGTCGACTGGTACATCGACGAGTGGAAGGCCAAGCCGGTCGCCTTCGTCTCCTACGGCGGCATCGCCGGCGGCCTGCGCGCCGTCGCGCATCTGCGGGAGATCTTCCCCGGGCTGCACTCCGTGACGGTCCGGGACTCCGTCGCCTTCCCCGAGTACTGGACGCGCTTCGACGACCAGGGCCGGCCGACGCACGCCACGGAGTGCGAGGCCGCCGCCAAGACCATGCTCGACCAGCTGACCTGGTGGGGACGCACGCTGCGCGACGCGCGCGCCGGCCGTCCCTACCCCGGCTGACGCTCCCGCCCGACTCCCCCGGCCCACCCCACACCGTGCCCGACCCTGGAAGGACATCCATGTCAACTCATGTCTCCCCGGCGGTGCCGGCGAAGGCAGGGACCCGCGAGTGGCTGGGTCTTGCCGTGCTCGCGCTGCCCACGCTGCTGCTGGCGCTCGACCAGAGCGTGCTCTTCCTCGCACTGCCGCATCTGGCGGAGTCCCTGGAGCCCACCGGCACACAGACGCTGTGGATCATGGACATCTACGGCTTCATGATCGCCGGTTTCCTGGTCACCATGGGGACGCTCGGCGACCGGATCGGCCGGCGCAGGCTGCTGCTGATCGGCGCCGCGTTCGTCGGTGCCACCTCGCTGCTGGCCGCCTACTCCACGAGCCCGGAGATGCTGATCGCCAGCCGGGCGCTGCTTGGTGTCGCCGCGGCCACGCTGATGCCCTCCACGCTCGCCCTGATCAGCAACATGTTCCAGGACCCGGGGCAGCGCGGGCGGGCCATCGCGGTCTGGGCCAGCTGCTTCATGGGAGGGACCGCGCTCGGCCCGATGATCGGCGGCGTGATGCTGGACTACTTCTGGTGGGGCTCGGTCTTCCTGCTCGGCGTGCCGGTCATGATCATCCTGCTGATCGCCGGTCCGGTCCTGCTGCCCGAGTACCGCGACCCCCACAGCGGCAAGCTGGACCTCTTCAGCGTCGCGCTGTCGCTGGCCACCATCCTGCCGATCATCTTCGGGCTCAAGGAGATCGCCCGGTACGGCTGGGAGCCGCTCTCCCTGCTGGTGATCGCGGCCGGCGTGGCCGTCGGCGTGGTCTTCGTCCGCCGTCAGACCCGGCTGGAGCACCCGCTGCTCGACCTGCGCCTGTTCCGCTCCGGCGCCTTCACCTCGTCGCTGATCGTCCTGATGCTGGCGATGGCCACCATGGGCGGCAGCTACCTGTTCATCACCGGCTTCCTGCAGATGGTCGAGGGTCTCTCGCCCACCGCCGCGGGCCTGTGGATGGTGCCCTCCGCCCTCGCCTCGATCGTGGCCGCGATGATCGCCCCGTCGCTGACCAAGAGGCTGCCGATGGGCGTGGTGATCGGCAGCGGTCTCGCCCTGACGACCGTCGGCTACCTGCTGGTCGCGTTCGTGGATCCGGTGGGCGGACTCCCGCTGCTGGTCACCGGGTTCGTGATCGCCTTCTTCGGAACGGGACCCATCGGCGCCCTGGGCACCAACCTCGTGGTGAGCTCCGCCCCGCCCGAGAAGGGCGGTTCGGCCGCCTCCATGTCCGAGACGAGCGGGGAGTTCGGAGTGTCGCTGGGTGTGGCGGCGTTCGGCAGCCTGGGCGCCGCGCTCTACCGGGACGACATCACCGTCCCGCAGGGCGTGCCGGCCGAGACGGCCGAAGCGGTGCGCGGCGGGATCGAGGGCGCGGTCGTGGCCGCCCAGGGGCTGCCGGACGACCTGCGCGACCAGGTGCTGACGGCGGCGCGGGACGCGTACACGAGCGGGCTCAACGTCGTGGGTGTCGTCTGCGCCTCGCTCATCGCCGTCACGGCGGTGCTTGCGGTGACCCTGCTGCGCAAGGTCGGCGCCACCGCGCCACCGCAGGAGGGGCAGGCCGGCGACCGGGAGGAGTCGCTCACGGCCAGCCCCTGACCGGGTGAGCCACGGCGCGGGCCCTTCGCCGACTCGGCGGGGGCCCGCGCCTTCGTCCGTGCCGCTGTTGCCGTGCCGCCGGACCTGACACATGACCTGGTCCCTTCATGGACCCCTTTCACCGCCGCCGACAGCATTGTGATGTGCGCTCGTATGGACTGACACGCCAGCACGCCAAGTCGCCCGACCACGAAATGCAAAGGGGTCCGTTCATGGTCCAGTGCCGAATCTGCGGTGGCCCGGTCGATGAATTCTTCGACTTCGGCAGGCAGCCCGTATCCGATTCCTTCGTGACACCGCAGACGGCGGGCAGCGAGTTCTATTTCCGCCTGGCCGCGGGCGTCTGCGCGGAATGCACCATGGTGCAGCTCGTCGAAGAAGTGCCGCGTGAGCAGATGTTCCACGAGGACTATCCGTACCGTTCCGCGGGCTCGGTGGTCATGCGGGAGCACTTCGAGAAGTACGCGCACCAGCTCCTCGGGACCGAACTCGCCGGCGAGGACCCCTTCGTGGTGGAGATCGGCTCCAACGACGGGACGATGCTCAAGACCATCGGCCGGGCCGGCGTGCGCCATCTCGGCGTCGACCCCTCCGCCCAGGTGGCCGAGTTCGCGCGGGCCGAAGGCGTGCGCGTGCGCACGGACTTCTTCCAGGACGGCAGCGCCCGCGAGATCGCCGCGGCCGACGGGCCCGCGAACGTGATCTTCTCCGCGAACACCGTCAGCCACATCGCCTACATCGACTCGGTGTTCCGGGGCGTGGACGCGCTGCTCGCCCCTGACGGCATCTTCGTCATCGAGGACCGCTACCTGGGCGCGATCATCGGGCAGAACGCCTTCGACCAGATCTACGACGAGCACTTCTACCTGTTCTCGGTGACCTCGGTGCGGGCCATGGCCGAGCGCTTCGGGTTCGAACTGGCCGACGTGGAGCCCCTGGCCGTGCACGGCGGGTCGATGCGGTACACCATCGCCCGCCCCGGGCGGCGGGCCGTGTCCGCGGCCGTCACCGAGCACGTCGAGCGCGAGCGCGAGACGGGCCTGACCCGCCCGGAGACCTATCACCGCTTCGCGCAGCACGTGCGGGAGAGCTGCCGCGAACTCGTGCGGCTGCTGACCGAACTCCGCGACCAGGGCCGCTCGGTGGTGGCCTACGGGGCCACCGCCAAGAGCGCCACGGTCATCAACTACTGCGGTATCGGGCCGGACCTGGTCCCCTTCATCTGCGACAACACCCCGGCCAAGCAGGGCCGGCTCGCCCCGGGCACGCACATTCCCGTCCGGCCGTCCGAGGACTTCGCGAAGCCCTACCCGGACTATGCGCTCCTCTTCGCGTGGAACCACGCGGAGGAAATCATGGCGAAGGAACGGGAATTCCGTGCGGCGGGGGGCAAGTGGATCCTCTACGTGCCCGAAGTCCACATCGTCTGAAGTCCACCCACCCCATCACCCAGAATTCCAACCGGAAGGTGTCATGAACAAGTACGCCGGCAAGAAGGCCGTGGTCACCGGTGGCACGCACGGCATCGGCATGGCCGTCGTCAAGCAGCTCCTCGACGGCGGCGCCGAGGTGCTGCTCACCGGTCTCAACGAGACGAACATCGAAAAGGCCCGCGCCGAACTCGGAGCGCGCGCCCACGTGGTGCGCTCCGACGCGGCGAGCATGGCCGACATCGAGGCGCTGGGCAAGGCGGTCGAGGAAACCCTGGGCGAGGTGGACTTCGTCTTCGTCAACGTCGGCTTCCTGAAGTTCGGTTCCCTCAGCCAGGTCACCGAGGAAACCTACGACCGCATGTTCGACACCAACACCAAGGGCGCCTTCTTCACCGCGCAGCGGCTCGCGCCGCTGGTCAAGGACGGCGGCTCGTTCGTCTTCACCACCGCCGTCGCCGTCGGCATGGGCTTCGTCGCCACCAGCGTCGGCACCGGCATGAAGGCAGCCATCCGGGCCTTCTCCAAGGTCTTCGCCTCCGAGCTGCTGCCGCGCCGGATCCGTGTCAACACGATCAGCCCCGGTTTCACCGACACCCCCACGATGGGCATCGCGGAGATCTCCGACGAACTGCGCGCCGCCAACATCAAGGAGGGGATCGAGCTGACGCCGATGCGCCGCTTCGGCACGGCCGACGAGGCCGCCACGGCCGTGCTCTTCCTCGGCTTCGACGCCACCTTCACCACCGGCGTCGACCTGCCCGTCGACGGCGGCCTCGGCCAGGGCCTGGAGTGGCCGCACGACGAGATCGTCGAGCACTGAGAGCGGGCCGGGCCAGCGGACCGAGTCGGACCAACAGACAGAGGTGGAGCGATGACCAGTCGCACGCAACGCACCAAGGTCGCGGTGATCGGCGGTGGCATGGCCGGCTGCGCCGCCGCCCGTCAGCTGCTTCGCGGCGGCCGTGACGTAGTCGTCTTCGAGACGTCGGACGGGCTCGGGGGCCGGGCCCGCTCCTGGCACCGGCCGGAGATCGAACCCGACGTCGGCATCAACCTGATGTACGTCAGCTTCTACAAGCTGATGACCCAGCTGATCAAGGAGTACGGGCTCGAGGACGAGCTGGTCCGGATCTCCAGCAACGTCTGGATCTCCGACCACGGCCGGACCGTTCCGCTGTCCTCCGACTCGCCGCTCAGCCTGCTGACGTACCGGCACGTCAAGCTGCGTGACCGGGTCGCCTTCCTGCTCAGCACCCTCGCTCAGGTGGCACGCAAGAAGCAGCTCGACCTGTTCGATCCGGTCAAGTCCGCCCCGTTCGACGACGGGCAGACCGCGGCCGACTGGGGCTACCGGCAGGTGTCCGAGCGGGGCTTCGACTTCCTGCTGCGCCCCCAGATCGAGGGCTTTTGGAACTTCGCCTGCGAGGAGATCTCCGCCGTCCACGCCCGCGCCCTGCTCGCCTGGATGGGAGGCTCCGGGTTCTACGTGCTGCGGGGCGGCATGGAGATCCTCGCCGAGAAGAACGCCGAGGGTGCCGACCTGCGGTTGTCGCACGAGGTCACCGGACTTCAGCCGGACGGCGCCGGCATCACGGTCACGGCCGTGGGCCCGGACGGCACCCCGGTCACCGAGGGCTTCGACGAGGTGGTGGTCGCCACGCCCGCGCCGATCGCCGCCAAGCTCGTCGCCGCGCTGCCCTCGCGGACCGTGGGCGCGGAGACCCGTTCGTACCTGGAATCGCAGCAGTACGAGCCGGCCCTGTCCGTCTCCTACCTGGTCGACGCGGGCGCGCTGCCCGCGGAGGCGCACATCGTGGCCGGCGGCCCGGAGGACCCGCCGCTGCGCAACATGATCACCTACCCGCGCACGGTGCGGGACGACGCGGGCCGGCCCGTCGACAAGCTGCTCGTGTTCGCCTACCCGGGACGTGCCAACACCCGCCGTCTGCTGGGCCGTTCCCCCGAGGAGCAGTTCGCCGAGGTGACGAAGCTGCTGCCCACGCTGTGGCCGGACTTCCCGGTCGGCGGCGCCGAGCCCTTCCAGATCGCCGAGCGGCCCTACGGGTTCCCCATCCCGGCGCCGGGCCGCTACCGCCGGTCCGTGCGGGTGCTGCGCGAGCAGCGGCCTCCGGTCGTCTTCGCCGGCGACTACTTCAACTCACCCACGACGGAAGCGGCGATGCTCTCGGGCGTCCGGGCCGCCGCGGCGCTCACGAAGGCAGGTTGAGACAGCCCATGAAGGTCCTGTTCATCCCCGGAAACAGCCCGTACCCGATCTTCTCCCACGCCCCGCTGGCCACGGCCGTGCGCAATGCCGGCCACCAGGTGTTCATGGGTGGCATCGACTGGGTGCTGCCGAACATCACCAGCGTCGGCCTGCCCGCGGTGAAGATCTCCCCGGTGTCCATGGAAGAGGTCGGCGCCTTCATGGGCGCCATGCCGGAGGACCCGGTCGAGCAGCTCAAGGCGGTGGGCCGGGTCTACGCCGAGATCGCCGTGGACAGCCTCGACCGACTGCTCGACCTGGCCGACCACTGGCGGCCCGACCTCGTCGTCGGCGGCGGCATGTTCTACACGGCCCCGCTGCTCGCCCACCACCTGGGCATCCCCGGTGTGCGCCTGGAGTGGGACCGTATCGACTGCCGCGGCTACGACCCGGGTGCCGAACCCGTGCTCGCCCCGGTCCTCGCCGAGCTGGGCCTGGACCGCGTGCCGGGCCCCGACCTGTGGCTCGACGTGTGCCCGCCCAGCCTGCGGCCCGCCGACGCGATCCCGGCCAAGCCCATGCGCTGGGTGCCGGGCAACCCACAGAAGCCCCTGGAGCCGTGGATGTACACCAAGGGCGACCGCCCCCGGGTCTACATCACCGCGGGAACCCGGCTGTTCAGCGGCGACGGACTGCGCGACATGGCGCGCAGCATCGGCAAGCTGGGCGCCGAAGTGGTCGTCGGCGCTCCCGAGAACGTCGCCGCCGAGGTGCGGGACGAACTGCCCGACGTGCACGTCGGCTGGGTGCCGCTCGACGTCCTCGCCCCCACCTGCGACGTCATCATCCACCACGGAGGCGGCGGCACCGACATGACCTCCCTGAACGCCGGGGTGCCGCAGCTCGTCGCCCACCCCGAGTACCCCACCACGGCCACCCGGCAGATCGTCGAGTACGGGGCCGCCGCCCTCGTCGAGTCCGGCGGCTACGAGGAGATCAACGCGGCCTGCGAGCTGCTGCTGAAGGACCCCTCGTTCCGCGAACGGGCGCGGACGGTCTCGCGGGAGATGGCGCAGCTTCCCCCGGCGGCGGAGATCGTCGCCGACCTGGAGCGCCTGGTGGACGACCGGGCCTGAGACCCACCCGGCACCGGGCGAGGTGAGAGGAGAACACGGTGCGTATCGCCGCGACGGCGATCCCCGGGGCGTACCTGGTGACCCCCGAGCAACTGCCGGACGAGCGCGGCGCCTTCTGGGAAGGCATGCGCGCCGACAAGCTGGAGAAGGTGCTGGGCGAGCCGTTCGTGCCCCGGCAGATCAGCTACTCCGTGTCCCGCGGCAACACCCTGCGCGGCATCCACACGGTGGCCGTCCCGCCCGGGCAGGCCAAGTACGTCAGCTGCGTACGCGGCGCGCTGCGCGACATCATCGTCGACCTGCGCGTCGGCTCGCCCACCTTCGGGCAGCACCACGTGTGCACCCTCGACGCGTCCTCGGGCCGCGCCCTCTACATCCCCGAGGGCGTCGGCCACGGCTTTCTGACACTCGCCGACGACACCTGTATCTGTTACGTCATGTCGACCGTGTACGCGCCGGGCACCCAGATCGACATCGACCCCTTCGACCCCGAACTCGCCCTCCCCTGGGACATCACCGACAAGCCCCTGATGTCACCGAAGGACAAGGCCGCGGCCGGCCTCGCACGGACTCTGGCCGCGGGGGTGCTGCCACGCTGGAACGAGGAGAAACCGTGACGGAAGCCATCCGCGTCGGAGTCCTCGGGTGCGCGGAGATCGCGCGCCGCCGGATGCTGCCCGCCTTCGCCCGCTCCCCGGCCTTCGAGGTCGCCGCGATCGCCTCCCGGGACCCCGGCCGCGGCGCGGCCACGGCCGGCCCCTACGGGGCGCGGGCGCTGCCCGGCTACGCCCGTCTGATCGAGGACGGGGACGTGGACGCGGTCTACATCCCCTTGCCGGCCGCCCTGCACGCCCGGTGGGCCGAGGCGGCGCTGCGGGCCGGCAAGCACGTGCTCGCCGAGAAGCCACTGACCACGGATCCGGAGGTGACCGCGGAGCTGTACGCGCTGGCGCACGCCCGAGGCCTGGCCCTGATGGAGAACGTGATGTTCGTCCATCACGGCCAGCACGCGCGCGTGCGCCGGCTGGTCGAGGACGGCGCCATCGGTGAACCGCGCTCCTTCCAGGCGACGTTCACGGTGCCCCGGCGCCCCCTGGACGACATCCGCTACCGCCCGGAGCTCGGTGGCGGAGCCCTGTGGGACACCGGCGTGTACCCGGTGCGCGCCGCGCAGCACCTCCTCGGCGCCGACCTGACCGTCGTGGGCGCCGTCGCCACGGCGGCACCCGGGTTCGGCGTCGACACCGCCGGAGCCGCCCTGCTGCGCCGCGCCGGCGACGGTGCCTGCGTCCACCTCTCCTACGGCCTCGACCACGGCTACCGCAGCACCTACGAGGTGAGCGGCAGCACCGGCCGGCTGACCCTCGACATGGCCTTCACACCGGCCGCCGATCACGTTCCCGTGGTGCGGCTGCACGACCGGACCGGCGCCCGGGAGCTGACACTCGACCGCGAGGACCAAGTGGCGAACACCGTGGCGGCCTTCGCCGAAGCGGTGCACCGCCACGGCGTCCCGCCCGAGGTCGAGCAGGCCACGCTGGACCAGGCGAAGCTGTTGCGCGAGATCGTGCGCTCCGCCGCCCCGGCCCCGGCGTTCCGCGACTGACCCCCCGCACGGCTGAGCGGCACCCGGTCCTCGGGACCGGGTGCCGCTCAGCCGTGGACACCACCGTGCGGGTCGCGTCCTCGCGCCTCAGCGTACGGTGTGCGTGCCGACCGTGTGATCGGGGCCCAGCTCCTCGATGCGGTAGTCACCCGTGGGGAAGCTGGGCGTCGGCAGCGGATCCGGGTACGCGGCCTCCTCACGCGGTGCCTGCCGGCGTACGTACGCCGCCCGCACCTTGAGCGCGGTGTGCACCGCGACCCGCAGCAGCCGTGAGGGCTCGGCCACCCCGAACGCCCTTCGCATGTGCGGTGTCAGCAGCGCGGGCAGCGCCGCCGCCGCCACCTTGCGGCCCAGCGGCTGGAGCCGCTTCGGAAGCCATCCCGCCAATGGCTCGATGACCGTGTTCCGCAGCACCTGCCACAGCGTCACCGCCTCCGGCGAGTACGCGAAGTGCTGCTCCACGTACGCGTCGTGGAACCGGGCGAAGTCCTCGTACGAGCCCGGAATGTCCTTCAGGCCCATGAGCTCGCCCTGCTCCCGCATGTGCAGATAGGCCGCGGTCCGCTCCTGGTCGCTCAGCGGCCGCCAACCGTAGCGGTCCACCCAGCGGATCTGTATCAGCATGCTCGTGGCGAGGACGAACAGGTACTCGTCGTTGCTGATGCTCCACTGCTGCTTCTCGTCACTGATGTGCCGGACCGCGTTCTTGTGGATGCGGTTCATCTGCCGGGCCGCCGCCCGGCCACGCTCGTCCTTGAACCCGCGCCGCACCATCTCCAGGCTGATCAGCGCGAAGTGCTCCATGCGCCGCTGCGTGTTCTGGGTCAGCTCCCCGGTCCGTACGAGAAGCGCGGCCATGTGCGGCGGCGCGACGCTGTTGCAGAACGCCAGCGCTCCGGCGACGCCGAAGTCCCACGGGAACTCGTAGCCCATGTCGAGCCACCAGATGCGGCTGTACTCCTCCTTGACGTCCATGCCCTGGATCTCCCGGAGTCGGGCATAACGCCTGTTGCTGTCCGTGGCCATGCCGCGGCCTCTCCTCTCACCGGTCACCTTGGATTGCGGGCCGCTGACGCTCGGTCCGCCGGACGGCGGCGGTCCCGCCGGGCTCGCCGGGACCGCCGCCGGTCAGCCCTGGCCCTGCAGATGCTTCTGCAGCTCCAGGCGTTTGATCTTGGTGGTGGCCGTCTGGGGCAGGTCCTCCAGCCGCCACTGCACCGGCTCGGCCAGCGCCGGCAGATCGGCGACCGCGGACTTCCACGCCACCGGATCGAGCGGCCGGTCGTCCCGCGTCGCCACCACCGGCACCGGTCGTCCGTCCGGGCCCGGCACGATGATCGCCTCGGTCAGCTCGGGCAGCCTGCCGAACAGCTTGTCCTCGATCTCCAGCGTGCTGTCGATGCCCGGGATCTCGTCAACCTCCCGGTCCAGCAGGTGCAGGCAGCCCCACTTCGTCCGGTAGCCCACGTCGCCCATACGCCACCAGTCGTCGTTGACCTGCTTCTCCCAGCGCCCGTGCTCCCCGAGGTAGGTGACGATCCGGCCGTCGCTCTTGACCTCGATGAACCCGGGGGAGGACTTGGTGGGCGCCTTGCCGTCACGGCTCACCACGCGCACCGCCGTCATCCCGGGGAACGGCCGGCCCACACAGCGGCCCTCGGCCTCCGCGCCGCGCCGCGGGCTGTAGGTGCGGCCGGCGATGGGTCCCACCTCGCTCTGCCCGTACATCTGGATGAAGGTGGCGCCGCTCCTGCGCGAGGCGTTCAGCAGGCGGTGCACCGTGCGCGGGTGGATGGCGTCGAAGGTGGAACTGAAGTACTTGACCTTCGCCAGCGGCGCCCGGGGGTCCTCGGCCAGTTCCTCCCAGCGCATGAAGGTGTTGGGGTGTGCCTCGATGAGACCGGGCGGCACCTGGCCGAACAACTCACCCACCGTCCGCGGGTCGTCGTCGCGCAGGATGAGAACCGGGTGCCCCTGGAGCACCGCGATGGGCAGTGCCGTGAACATGCGCGAGTGCACGAACGACACATGGATCGCCACGGGTTCGTTCGCGCCGACCAGCCGGGCGACCGTGCCCTGCGGGCGGTAGCGGGCCTGGAAGGTGCGGCCGGTGTGCACGGCCAGCTTCGGCACGCCCGTGGTGCCGGACGTGTGCGTGATCAGCGTCGGATGGTCCGGCGACATCCGCGCCGGTGCCGTCCGCGGGCTGCTGGCGAGCGACGCCAGCTCGATGGCGCCCTCGTGGCTGCCGGACGTCAGGAGCAGCTTGCGGGTCAGCCCGGAGACCTCCGCCGGCAGATCGTGGTCGAGCTTGGCCTGATCGGTCACCAGGAAGGGCATGTCCACCCGGCGCAGCAGCTCGGCCACCGTCGCCCCGTCGAGCTTCGGGGACAGCAGCACCGGCACCGCGCCGATGCGGGCCGTCGAGCAGGCGAGCAGGGTGATGTCGAAGCCGTTGGTCTTGTGGATGACGACGCGTTCGCCGGTGCGGACGCCCGCCGCCCACAGCCGGGACGCGAAGTCGTCCACGAGCGCCGCGACCTCGGTCAGCGTCAGGCGCCTTCCGCGCTCCGGCGCGATGTCCAGTTCGTGGTCGAGAATCAGTGGGCTCGCCGGATGCTTCGCTGCCGCCCGGTCGAACAGTGTGCCCAGGCGTATTCCCTTGTTCGCTATGCGCTGCAGAAACATGCGGATCCTCTGGGTCGAAGAAGAACAGCGGTCAGGATTCGATGACCTTCTTGATGCGCTGGAGTGTGGCGTCGAGGTCCTGCGCCAGTTTCGAGGTCCACTCCTCGACGAACTTCACGCGTTCGGTCTCGTCGAGGTCCGCGACGATCTTGTGGATTCCCGCCGTGGCCGTGCCCATACGGAAGTGATGGGTCAGCACGGCCCCGCGGCCGGCCGGCTCGATACCGAAGCCCCAGACGCTTTCCTGGTCGGCGCCCGCGTGCGACAGCATCATCCAGCGGAACGAACGACCCGGCTCGGCAGCCACCACCCGCGCGTCCGTGTACCAGGTGCCACGGACCAGAGGCGCCCAGGCGACGACGTCCTCGCTGCGCAGATTCTCCCCGCGAAAGACCGCGCCGACCGTCGCGGGCTCTCCGGAAATCCATTCACCGCCCTGGCACTCCGGGCTCCATTCGCCGCTGCGGCGCAGATCGCTCACCACGTCGTAGATCTCTTCCGCGGTCGCCTCGACATGGATGTCGGCGCTCAGTTCGAACAGCGGGCTTTTCTCGATGATGGAAGTCATGCGAGAGAGCGTCGCAGTATCCCGCACAGGCCGTCAGACGACTGCCGCAGGATTAGTCAGGTTCACGGCGCACCGGTTCACCGCCCGCGGGCCGCGTCGCGTCACCGGCTCCTACCCCTCGCGGTGCAGGACGACCTTTCCCCGCGCCTTGCCCTCCTCGACGAGGCGGTGCGCCTCGGCAGCGGCACTCAACGGCAGCGCGTGCACGGCGGGCGGACGCAGCGAACCGTCCGCGAGGAGACGGCCGATGTGCCGGGCCGCCTCGGCCAGTTCGTCGGCCGAGGCCTGCGAGATGGCGAAGCCGACGATCGAGCAGTCCTTCACGTACAGGCGGCCCGCGGGCAGCGACGGGCACGTCTCGAGCCCCGAGAGCAGCACGATCCTGCCCCGTCTCGCCAGCAGGTCCACCGCGGTCGCCAGGTCGTTGCGCGCGGAGGTGTCGACGTACATGTCGACGCCCGAGGGCGCCGCCGCACGGATGCGCTCGGCCACCCGGTCGTCCCGGTAGTCGACGAAGGCCTCGGCGCCCAGCGCCCGTACTCGCGCGGCGCTGTCCCGGCCCGCCACCGCGACGACCCGGGCACCGGCGCGCGCCGCCATGAGCACCAGGGCGCTGCCCACGTTGCCGCCCGCACCCACGACGACCACCGTCTCGCCCACCCGGAGCCGGCCGTGCGTGAACAGTGCGAGGTACGCCGTCGCCGCCGGATGGGCCACGGCCACGGCGTCGGCCGCCGCCACACCGTCGGGCAACCGGTACAGCCGGTCGGCGGTCACCAGTGCCTGCTCGGCCGCGGCGCCCTGGCGTCCGGCATGCCCGAGGCTGTTGCACCACACCCTGTCGCCGGGGGAGAAGCCCACGGCAGCCGGTCCGGTCGCGGCCACGGTACCGACGAGGTCGCGTCCCACGACGAACGGCAGCGGCACGTCGGTGCGCCAGGCACCCGAACGCACAAAGGTGTCCACGTGGTTGACCGCGCTGACCTCCACGTCGACGAGGACGTCGGCCGTTCCGGTCCGGAGCGGGGGCAGTTCGCCGTACCGGATCGCATCCGGCGGGCCGAATTGTTCGATATAGGCGGCAAGCATGTCCCGATCCTGCCGCAGGCCACGACCCCCGGCGTGGGCAACGCCCCCACAGTGTGTCACCTGGACCGGCGCCGGATCACCTCAACGTGACGGTTCACAGCGGTACTTGACATAGACGGGGGACTCCCGTGTCGGCTGCGCCGCGCCCGGGGCACGCTGAGGCCGCCTTGGAACCCAGACCGGACGCGCGCCGAATGGAGCTGCATGTGAGTATGTTGAACAGGCGACGGTTCATCGTCGGAGCGGGTGCCGCCGCGGCCGCCTCCGGGACCGTCGCCGCACTCGGAACGGCAACGCCCGCCGCGCACGCGGCCCCCGCAGCCACGGCCGGCGCCATCCCCACCGTCAGGCCCGGCGACCCCCGGTACGTCGACATGGTGTCGGGCATGAACGCCCGCCTCGTCGGCACCCCCGAGGCCGTGCGGCTGCCCGCAACCACGCGCCAGGTCGTCCAGGTGGTGCGGGAGGCCGTCGAGGCCGACAAGCGGATCGTGGTGCGCAGCGGTGGGCACTGCTTCGAGGACTTCGTCTTCAACAAGGAAGCCCAGATCATCGCCGACCTGCGGCTGATGAACCGGGTCGGCTACGACGAGGAGCGGCGCGCCTTCTACGTCGAGCCCGGCGCCACCCTGCTCGACATCTACGAGACGCTGCACAACGGCTGGGGAGTGACCATTCCCGGCGGCGGCTGCCACAGCGTCGGCGCGGGCGGCCACTTCGCCGGCGGCGGCTACGGCGTCCTGTCGCGGTCGCACGGCATCGTCATCGACCACGTGTACGCCGCCGAGGTCGTCACGGTCGACCGCAAGGGCCGGGTCAAGGCGGTCGTGGCCACCAGGGAGCCGGACGACCCCAACCGCGACCTGCTGTGGGCCCTGGCGGGCGGCGGCGGAGGCAACTTCGGGATCGTCACCAAGTACTGGCTGCGCAGCCGGGGCGCCAAGGGCGCCGATCCGGGGCAACTGCTGCCCAGGCCGCCGTCCAGGGTCATCTACACCCAGGTCACCTGGCCCTGGGAGCAGATCACCGAGGCGGGCTTCACCAACCTGCTGCGCAAGTACAGCCAGTGGTCGAAGGCCAACGCCTCCCTCGACTCGAAGTACCTGGACCTCGGGCACTGGCTGTTCCTGAACCACGTCTCCGCGGGGACCCTCTTCATGGTGGCGCAGATCGACGCCGACAAGCCCGGCGCCCAGAAGCGGATGGACGACTTCGTCAAGTTCCTCAGCGACGCCATGGGCGCCGAGCCGAACTGGCACGACTCCCAGAACCTGCCGTTCATGAAGGCCACCACGTACAGCACGACCGGCGGTGAGACCCTCAACAACCCGAACCTGCGCACCTTCCACAAGTCGGCGTTCGTCAAGGACGTCTTCCCGCAGCGCCAGATCGACGCGCTCTACAAGCACCTGACGCGCACCGACTACAACAACACCTACAGCTACATCGTGCTGGCCTCCGCGGGCGGCCGGATCAACGAACTGAGCCCCACCGCGACCCCGGCACCGCACCGCGACGCGCACCTGCTGATGTTCTACGAGACCTACTGGCACAAGGCCGACCAGGACGAGGCGAACATCGCCTGGCTGCGCGACATCTACCGTGACGTGTACGCCGACACCGGCGGTGTGCCCGTGCCCAACAAGGTCACCGACGGCTGCTACATCAACTATCCGGACTCGGACCTGAGCAACCCCGAGTTCAACAAGTCCAGCACGCCCTGGCACCAGCTCTACTACGGGGAGAACTACGCCCGGCTCCAGAAGGTCAAGGCGGCCTGGGACCCGCGCAACGTCTTCCACCACCGGCAGTCCGTCGAACTGCCGGGCAGGTAGAGCCGCCGACACGGAAGCGGGCTGTGCGACCGGGACGGTCGCACAGCCCGCTTCCGTCCGCCTCCGCCTCGCCGCCGCACGAGTCCGGCGGCGAGGCGGAGCCGGTCCCTCACAGCAGCGCGCGTGCCTCGGCGATCAGCTCCACCTGACGCTGCCAGTCGCCGCCGTCGACCACGAGATCGAGGTGGTCGGCGCCGGCCTCGGCGTACGCGGCGAACCGCTCCGCCGCCTCCTTGGGGGTGCCGCCGATCGGGACCAGCGGTGCCTCCTCGGGCGACAGCCCGTACATGTCCACGAGGCTGCGCTCGAACGCGGCGCGCGCCGTGCGCACCGACTCCTCGTCCCCGAGCCCGGCGTGCAGCCACACCGTGGTGCTCGGCGCGGGCCGTCCCGCCTCCTCGGCGATCTCACGCAGCCGCGCGGTCCCACGGGCCACCGTCGCCGCCGGCGCCATGGACGGCAGCCAGCCGTCCGCGTACAGCGCGGCGCGCCGGATCGCGCCGTCGGAGTTGCCGCCGATCAGCACCGGGGGCGCGGGTACGGCAGGCGCCAGCGTCAGGGTGGGACCGCCCGGCACGTCCGGCAGGGTGGTCTCCTCGCCGGCCAGCAGCTTCGGCAGCAGCTCCAGGGAGCTCACGAGCCGTGCGTTCCGGCCTTCCGGGACGGCGCCGACGGCTTGCCAGAACGGGGTCCCGGGGGCTCCGCCCGACCCGACGCCGAGGACGACGCGGTTGCCGGACAGGTGCTGCAACGTGCCGATCTGGGCGGCGGTCCAGGCGACGTTGCGCAGGGGCAGCACCATGAGGGCGAACCGCAGCTCCACCCGCTCGGTGACGGCCGCCGCGGCCGAGAGCGCGACGGTCGCCTCCAGGGCCGGTGTGCCGTTCCCCATGACGAAGTCGGACACAGACACGGAATCAAGACCGGTCTGTTCGACGTGCCGGGCACCGGCCGCCATACCTGGGAAGCCTTTCGGCGCCAGATCGGCCATGGTGGGCAGGGAAATGCCGACTTTGATCGCTGGCAAGACATCCTCCGTGTCGCGCGACAGATGGGAGCGTGCCACCGCCCCGGACGGACCGCCACGCGGCAATGGCCGTTGCAGCGTAGCGACGCGGGGGGCCGGAACCCGGGGCCCGTGATCGCACTATGTCAGTTCGGCCGACACCTGACGAAGCCCGGGAGCAGGCCTTGCCCGGCGCAGGCGGTTCGGTTCAACTCGTGCTGTTGTTACGGCAGCTGCCGGGGCGTCAGTACCTGAAGCGCGGCGTTGCCCGGCGCGTGCTCGTGGTCAGGACGACTCTGGAGTCACTACGACATGACTGTTGCAGCCAAGGAAGCCGGCGATCTCGGCAAGGGACGAAAAGCGGTCACGCGTCTGGACCGGGTGATCATCAGGTTCGCGGGGGACTCGGGTGACGGTATGCAGCTCACCGGTGACCGTTTCACCTCGGAGACCGCGTCGTTCGGCAACGACTTGTCGACGTTGCCGAACTTCCCGGCGGAGATCCGGGCTCCTGCCGGGACGTTGCCGGGTGTGTCGTCGTTCCAGCTGCACTTCGCCGATCATGACATCCTCACGCCGGGTGACGCGCCGAACGTGCTGGTCGCGATGAATCCGGCGGCGTTGAAGGCGAACGTGGGTGATCTGCCGCGGGGTGCGGAGGTCATCGTCAACACGGACGAGTTCACCAAGCGGGCGATGCAGAAGGTCGGGTACGACACCAATCCGCTGGAGG
>NZ_JBIUBW010000005.1:0-258779 GCF_044548465.1 Streptomyces sp. NPDC052023
GTTGATAGGCCGGATATGGAAGCACGGTAACGTGTGGAGTTGACCGGTACTAATAGGCCGAGGGCTTGTCCTCAGTTGCTCGCGTCCACTGTGTTGGTTCTGAAACCACGAACAATCGTCGTAGCCGTTGCTGCGGTTCCGGTTGTGTTTCATAGTGTTTCGGTGGTCATAGCGTGAGGGAAACGCCCGGTTACATTTCGAACCCGGAAGCTAAGCCTTACAGCGCCGATGGTACTGCAGGGGGGACCCTGTGGGAGAGTAGGACGCCGCCGAACTACCTTTACAGCTCCGGCTCTTGGGCTCACGCCCAGGGGCCGGAGCTTTTTTGCGTTGAGGTAGGGTCGGGGAGCATCGTTGGCTCGTTTTTCGACAGGAGGCCCCCGGTTGGAGGTCCAGGAGACTCGCGTTCAGACGGACCGGGTCCTCACCATCCCGAACATCCTCAGCATGGCTCGGCTGCTCGGCGTGCCCCTCTTCCTGTGGCTGATCCTCAGGCCTGAGTTCGGGGGACCGAAGAGTGACGGCTGGGCGCTGCTGGTGCTGCTTCTCAGCGGGATCAGTGACTACCTGGACGGCAAACTCGCCCGGCGATGGAACCAGATCAGCAGCCTCGGCCGGCTGCTCGATCCTGCCGCGGACCGGCTCTACATTCTCTCGACCCTGGTCGGGCTCACCTGGCGCGAGATCCTGCCCCTCTGGTTGACCGCCGTACTGCTGGCGCGAGAACTGGTCCTCCTGGTGATGGTGGGCATCCTCAGGCGTCATGGCTATCCGCCGCCCCAGGTGAACTTCCTCGGCAAGGCGGCGACCTTCAACCTGATGTACGCCTTCCCGTTGCTGCTGCTCAGTGACGGAAGCGGCTCGCTGGCGTCACTCGCTGCAATCTTCGGATGGGCGTTCGCCGGATGGGGTACAACCCTCTATTGGTGGGCAGGAGTCCTCTACGTGGTGCAGGTCCGCCGTCTGGTTCGTGCGGACACCATGGCCGATTGAGCCTGTCGATTGCGCGGCCGTAGCGGTGCGATGGCCCGCGAGGCAAAAGTGCGGGACAATTCGGACGGGTGAAGTCGGCTAGACCGTCGTCTCTTCGAGGAGGACGCTTCCGACATGAAGGCCGTCGTGATGGCCGGTGGCGAAGGCACGCGCCTTCGTCCCATGACCTCAAGCATGCCCAAGCCGCTCCTGCCGGTGGCCAACCGGCCGATCATGGAGCACGTTCTGAGGCTGCTCAAAAGGCATGGGCTCAACGAGACCGTCGTTACTGTTCAGTTCCTTGCCTCACTGGTCAAGAACTACTTCGGTGACGGCGAAGAGCTCGGTATGGAGCTCACCTATGCCAATGAGGAGAAGCCACTCGGTACCGCCGGAAGTGTCAAGAACGCTGAAGAGGCGTTGAAGGACGACACCTTCCTTGTCATCTCCGGCGATGCCCTGACCGACTTCGACCTCACCGAGCTGATCAACTTCCACAAGGAAAAGGGCGCACTGGTCACCGTATGTCTGACCCGCGTCCCGAATCCCCTGGAATTCGGAATCACGATCGTCGACGAAGAGGGCCAGGTCGAGCGCTTCCTTGAGAAGCCGACCTGGGGCCAGGTCTTCTCGGACACCGTGAACACCGGTATCTATGTCATGGAGCCTGAGGTCTTCGACTATGTCGAGGCCGATGTGCCCGTCGACTGGTCCGGTGATGTCTTCCCGCAGCTCATGAAGGAGGGCAAGCCGGTCTACGGCTATGTCGCCGAGGGCTATTGGGAGGACGTCGGCACACACGAGAGCTATGTGAAGGCGCAGGCCGATGTCCTGGAGGGCAAGGTCGACGTCGACATCGACGGCTTCGAGATCTCGCCGGGCGTATGGGTGGCCGAGGGTGCCGAAGTACACCCGGACGCCGTGCTTCGGGGGCCGCTCTACATCGGTGACTACGCGAAGGTCGAGGCCGGCGCGGAAATACGCGAGCACACCGTCGTCGGCTCGAACGTGGTCGTCAAGAGCGGAGCATTCCTGCACAAGGCCGTGGTGCACGACAACGTGTATGTCGGGCAGCACAGCAATCTGCGGGGCTGTGTCGTCGGAAAGAACACCGACATCATGCGGGCAGCCCGCATCGAGGACGGCGCCGTCATCGGTGATGAGTGCCTCATCGGTGAAGAATCGATCGTACAGGGCAATGTGCGGGTCTACCCGTTCAAGACCATCGAGGCGGGCGCCTTCGTCAACACCTCGGTCATCTGGGAATCGCGAGGGCAGGCCCACCTCTTCGGTGCGCGTGGCGTCTCCGGGATCCTGAACGTCGAGATCACGCCGGAGTTGGCCGTTCGGCTGGCCGGCGCCTACGCGACGACACTGAAGAAGGGCTCGACCGTCACGACGGCGCGTGACCACTCCCGCGGCGCCCGTGCGCTGAAGCGGGCCGTGATCTCCGCGCTGCAGGCCAGCGCCATCGACGTACGCGACCTGGAGAACGTACCGCTGCCGGTCGCGCGGCAGCAGACGGCTCGGGGCAGCGCTGGCGGGATCATGATCCGGACCACGCCTGGGGTACCGGATTCCGTGGACATCATGTTCTTCGACGGGCAGGGTGCCGATCTTTCGCAGGCGAGTCAGCGGAAGCTGGACCGCGTCTTCGCGCGCCAGGAGTACCGGCGGGCGTTCCCCGGCGAGATCGGGGACCTGCATTTCCCGTCGAGCGTCTTCGACTCGTACACCGGGTCGCTGCTGCGGAACGTCGACACCACCGGGATCGCCGAGTCGGGACTGAAGGTCGTCGTCGACGCGTCGAACGGAAGCTCCGGGCTCGTGCTGCCCAGCCTGCTCGGCAAGCTAGGTGTGGACTCCCTGACGATCAACCCGGGCCTGGACGAGGCCAGGCCGACGGAGTCGGTGGACACGCGGCGGTCGGGGCTGGTGCGGCTGGGAGAGATCGTGGCGTCCGCGCGAGCCGCGTTCGGCGTCCGGTTCGACCCGGTCGGCGAGCGGCTGTCGCTGGTCGACGAGAAGGGCCGGATCGTCGAGGACGACCGGGCGCTGCTCGTGATGCTCGATCTGGTCGCGGCCGAGCGCCGCAGCGGGCGGGTCGCGCTGCCGGTGACCACGACAAGGATCGCCGAGCAGGTCGCGGCGTACCACGGGACCCAGGTCGAGTGGACCACCACGTCCCCCGACGACCTGACCCGGGTCGGCGGCGACGAATCGACGATCTTCGGCGGTGACGGCAAGGGCGGCTTCATCGTCCCGGAGTTCAGCAGCGTCTTCGACGGTACGGCGGCCTTCGTGCGGCTGATCGGGCTGGTGGCGCGGACGCAGCTCACGCTGAGCCAGATCGACGCGCGTATCCCGCGCGCGCACGTGCTCAAGCGGGATCTGGCGACTCCGTGGGCGGTCAAGGGACTCGTCATGCGGCGGGTCGTCGAGGCGGCCGGTGACCGGGACGTGGACACCACGGACGGTGTGCGCGTGGTCGAGGCGGACGGGCGCTGGGTGATGGTGCTGCCCGACCCGGCCGAGGCGGTCACCCACCTGTGGGCGGAGGGGCCGGACGACGCCTCCGCGCAGGCACTGCTCGACGAGTGGTCGGCGGTCGTGGACAGCGCTGGCCGCTAGAACGGCAGCACGCGCGCGTGCCGGACAAGTGTCCCCAAGGGGGCCTGTCCGGCACGCCGGTGGGGCCATTCGGAGGTGGCGGCCGCGACGTGCGACGATGTGCGGCATGCCGCAGCAGCCCCCCGATCGGAGCACCCCCGCCCGCCCCGCGCGCCCGGACGCGTCCATGTCGCTGCTCACGAACGTCATGGACCACAGCCTCGATGACGGTTACGCCGAGGCGGCGGCACGCAAGAAGACCGCCGGGGGCATGCCGAAGACGCTGAGGGCGAAGCTCGGTCTCGCCGCCGGGCTGGTTCTGGCGGCGCTGGTGGTGACCGTCGGAGCGGCGCAGGCACGAGTGGCGGCGCCGGTCGTGGCGAAGGAGCGCGAGGAGCTCATCGACCGGATCGACCGCGAGACCGCGGCGGCCGACGAGCTGGAAACCACCGTGGACAAGCTGCGGGACGACGTGAGCGCCCGGCAGCGGGAGGCCCTCAGGCAGAGCGGCGGCGGTGACCAGACGGAGCTGGTCGGCATCCTGTCCGGTGCTGTAGAAGTGCACGGCCCCGGTGTGAAATTGGTCGTGAACGACGCCAAGGAGGCCGGCTCCGGTGGGGACAGCGATCCGCGCGGGACGACCGGCTTCTCGGACACGGGCCGGGTACGCGACCGGGACATGCAGCGCGTCGTGAACGGGCTGTGGGAGTCGGGCGCGGAGGCCGTTTCGATCAATGGGCAGCGACTGACGGCGTTGTCGGCGATCAGGGCAGCGGGCGACGCGATACTGGTCGACAACAGGCCGCTCGTGCCGCCGTACACGGTGCTCGCGGTGGGCGACGGCGAGGGGCTGAGCGCGAAGTTCCAGAACAGCGCGGACGGGCTCTATCTGCATGCCCTGCAGGAGAGCTTCGGCATCCGGACGAGCATCTCCGTGGAGGGGGAGCTCCGGTTGCCGGGCGCGCCGAGTGTGATCGTCCGCACAGCACATCCGATAACCGAGTCAGCACAGCAGAGAACTGGGAAAGGCACATCGTGATCGCCGTACTGGGCCTCGTCGTGGGAGTCGTGGCCGGCCTTTTGGTCCGGCCCGAGGTTCCGGCGGTCGTCGAGCCTTATCTGCCGATTGCCGTCGTGGCGGCCCTGGACGCCGTCTTCGGCGGCCTGCGGGCCATGCTCGACGGTATCTTCGACGACAAGGTCTTCGTGGTGTCCTTCCTGTCGAACGTGGTCGTCGCCGCGTTGATCGTCTTCCTGGGCGACAAGTTGGGCGTCGGTGCCCAGCTGTCCACCGGTGTCGTGGTCGTCCTCGGTATCCGGATCTTCTCCAACGCCGCGGCGATCCGCCGGCACGTGTTCCGGGCGTGAGACCGATGAGGGACCACGACGAGAAGACCGGCGAGATGACCCCCGAGCAGAGCGGCCAGAACCCGCTGCGCAAGGAGCTGCCCCACCAGGTGCCGGTCGCCGAGGCCAGGCCGACCGCGGAGAGCCCGGCGGACGTGGCGGGCGGGGATGGCGCCGGTCAGGACACTCCGCCCGGGATCACGGGGAGGCAGCGGCTCGTCAACGGGCTGTGGCCGCCGCGGATCACGCGGGCCCAACTCATCGTCGCTCTGTTGCTGTTCGGGCTCGGCTTCGGTTTGGCCGTTCAGGTCGCCTCGAACAGCGACGGTGACAGCGCCCTGCGCGGGGCGCGCCAGGAGGATCTCGTGCGCATCCTCGATGAACTGGATGACCGAACTCAGCGTCTTGAGGACGAGAAGCAGGGGCTCGAGAACCAGCGGGACGAGTTGGAGAACAGCTCGAACCAGGCCGAGGAGGCCCGGCGGCAGACGATCGAGAAGGAGCGGCAACTCGGTGTGCTGGCGGGCACGGTGGCGGCACAGGGGCCCGGCATCACGATGACCATCGACGACACGAAGGGGACGGTCGAGGCGGACATGCTGCTGGACGCGATCCAGGAGCTGCGCGCGGCCGGTGCGGAGGCGATCCAGGTGAACGGCGTGCGGGTCGTCGCGAGCACCTACCTGACGGACTCCGGGCAAAGTGTGAGTGTCGACGGGAACAAGATCAACGCTCCCTATCGTTTCAAGGTCATCGGCAAGCCGCAGGACCTCGAACCGGCGCTCAACATCCCAGGAGGCGTGGTGCAAACGCTTGAGAAGGAGCAGGCCACCGTGACTGTCGAGCGCTCGGACAAGATCGTCGTGGATGCCTTGCGAGCGGTGAAGCGACCTGACTACGCTCGGTCGTCCTCCCAGTGAACCGTTGGTGCATGCGGGACATCGGGGGAGGGCATGAGGTTGCGGGGGGTCGGCGCACCGATTGGGTGGTGCGTGGTGGAAACTGTCTGGTGGATACGGACGTTGTGAGGATGTCCGGGTCGGCCAGAGTGTGCAATCAGGGTTCGTCCTGCCCCACGGGCGGGTCTGTTTCGGTCAAGGGGAATCGCCCGTGAAGTTGTTTGCGAAGTTGTTCGGCAAGAGCGCGCGAGAGGGACGCGACAACGCGACCGCTCGTCATCGCGCACAGCCTGACGCGGAGGGCCAGCGCCCGCTGTTCCGGGACCAGGTGGGTGGTCCGGGTGGCGACATTTCCGGTGGTCAGGGCGCGCCGTCGGTTGACCCTGCCCAGGCCGGCGGCATAGGTTTCGGGCAACCGTCAACCTCAAGTGCGGGTGGAGGGTTTTCCGCCGACCCGTACGCGTCCCACGCCCCTGCGGGGCAGCCGCGGCAGGAGGATCCGTCCATGTCGGCCCTGGTTTGTACGAGGTGCGGTAACCGCAACGCGGAGAGCAGCCGCTTCTGTTCCAACTGCGGTGCGCCGCTGCGGCCGGGGGTGGCCCCCGAGCGTCCGTCCGAGACGACCTCCACGATCTCCATCAGCGGTCTTGAGGCGTACGACGCCGAGGCCACCGGTCAGACGGCGATGCCGACGCTGTCTCCGGAGGCGCAGGCCGCGGTGGACGCGCTGCCGCTGGGCTCCGCCCTGCTGGTGGTGCGCCGGGGGCCGAACTCGGGCAGCCGCTTCCTGCTGGACAGCGACTTGACCACGGCTGGTCGGCACCCGCAGAGCGACATCTTCCTGGACGACGTGACGGTCTCACGCCGCCACGTGGAGTTCCGTCGCAGCCCGGACGGGTCGTTCGCGGTGGCCGACGTCGGCAGCCTCAACGGCACGTATGTCAACCGGGAGCGGATCGACCAGGTCGCTCTGTCGAACGGTGACGAGGTGCAGATCGGCAAGTACCGCCTCGTCTTCTACGCGAGCCGGCAGGCCATCTGACCCTCCTCCGGAGTTGGTCCGGAGAAACTCCGAGGGAAGTTCCATGCGTCACACACCGAGCGGCGGCTCCGGGCACGGCGCCGCCGCCGCGGACAGCGGGCTGATGAGTATCGGCACGGTGTTGAACGTGCTGCGCGAGGAGTTCCCCGAGGTCACGATCTCCAAGATCCGCTTCCTGGAGTCGGAGGGGCTCATCGAGCCGCAGCGGACGCCCTCGGGGTACCGGAAGTTCGGCCCGCGAGACGTCGAGCGGCTCGGGCATGTGCTGCGGATGCAGCGGGACCACTATCTGCCGCTGAAGGTGATCCGTGAGCACCTCGACGCGCTGGAGCGCGGCGAGCAGGTGCGGCTGCCGACGCTGGGCCGGCAGCGTGACGGCGAGGCCGTGCCGGCCGAGGAGGCGCTTGAAGGGCCGACGGCGGCGCGGATCGCGCGGGCCGAGCTGCTGGCGGCGGCCGGGATCGGTGAGCAGGAACTCGCCGAGTGGGAGTCCTACGGGCTGGTCACTCCGGTGGCGGACGGGGTGTACGACGTCGAGGCGGTCACCGTCGCGGCGCTCATCGTCGAGCTGGGCCGGTTCGGGATCGAGCCGCGCCATCTCCGGGTGATGAAGGCTGCGGCCGATCGTGAGGCGGGGCTGGTGGACCAGGTGGTGGCTCCACTGAAACGGCACCGCAATCCGCAGACGAGGGCGCATGCGCAGGCCCGGGAGAAGGAGCTGGCGGGGCTCACCGTGAAGCTGCACGCGGCGCTGGTGCGGAGCGCGCTCGGGATTCGGTTGCCCTGAGCCGGCTGGGCAGGACGGCCCCTGAGAGGGCTGCAGGGGGTCGTACAGGGGCCGGATCGGCTGCTGGGTGTCGCCGAAGCCGGAAGGCTCAGGGGCGGGTCAGGCGGTCGTGAGGCCGCCGGGCCGCGCAGGGTCGGCGTTGGGAGCCCAAGCCGCTCGGTGACGGCCACGCGCAGCGGCTGAGCAGGGGTGTCGGGCCTTTGTGGAGTGCGCCCCCTTCGCAGCCGCGGGTGGGAACGCCGGATTCCACTACCTCCAGGGGACGGCCGGCGGCCGGATCGCGTGGGGATGGTGGCCCGACTACCCAAACGTCCCGGGCACGGCCTAGGGTTGCTGTGTGAACGAGCTCGATGTCGTAGGTGTCCGGGTCGAAATGCCCTCCAACCAACCGATCGTGCTCCTGCGCGAAGTGGGAGGCGACCGTTACCTCCCCATCTGGATCGGGCCGGGGGAGGCGACGGCGATCGCCTTCGCCCAGCAGGGCATGGCCCCCGCGCGACCGCTGACCCACGACCTGTTCAAGGACGTGCTGGAGGCCGTCGGCCAGGAGCTCACCGAGGTACGCATCACGGATCTGCGTGAAGGCGTCTTCTATGCCGAGCTGGTCTTCGCCAGCGGCGTCGAGGTGAGCGCCCGTCCGTCCGACGCGATAGCGCTTGCCCTGCGCACCGGCACGCCGATCTACGGCAGTGACGGGGTGCTCGACGACGCCGGTATCGCGATCCCCGACGAGCAGGAGGACGAGGTGGAGAAGTTCCGGGAGTTCCTCGACCAGATCTCTCCCGAGGACTTCGGCACCAGCAGCCAGTGAGACGTGGTCGGCCCGCGCGGGCGTGGGGTCCGCGGCGGGCCGGTGTGTGCCTGGTGACGGTTCGTGACACGGCACGTGCCAGTGGCGAGTGCAGATTCCTGCGGCTTCCCGTCAGAGCATTCGGCTAGCCTTTCCCCGCGGTGGGGTGCGTGAAACCACTCTTAGGGTGATTATCACTCGGCGTGCCGAGTGTGGCGATCGTTGACGCACCCTTGGTGACTGCCTACCGTCGAGAAGGCAGGTCAAGGACGGAGGTCGGCGTGAGAAGCAGCGGCGACGGTACGGCTGGGGGTGCCCCCGGACGCAGTTTCGGGGAGAGCGGTCCGTACGCTCCCCCAGGCTCTCAGCTTCGCCCGAGTGGGGGGTACCCTCCGCACGGCAGGGCGGCGGATCACGCTCCGCAGCGACCTATGGCCGTTCCCGGCGGCGGAGGGGCGGCGCCGATGGCGTCCGAGGAGATCGGCTACCGCGGTCCGACGGCCTGCGCGGCCGCCGGCATCACCTATCGGCAACTGGACTACTGGGCCCGCACCGGCCTCGTCGAACCGAGCGTGCGGCCCGCCTACGGGTCCGGGACGCAACGCCTGTACAGCTTTCGCGACGTCGTGGTCCTGAAGATCGTCAAGCGGTTCCTCGACACCGGCGTCTCGCTGCAGAACATCCGCACCACCGTCCAGCACCTGCGAGAGCGTGGTTTTCGGGACCTGGAGCGGATGACGCTGATGAGCGACGGCGCGACCGTCTACGAGTGCACCTCGCCGGACGAGGTCCACGCGCTGCTCCAAGGCGGCCAGGGGGTATTCGGGATCGCCGTGGGTGTGGTGTGGCGGGACGTCGAGAACGCCCTGTCGCAGCTGCACGGAGAGCGCATCGACACGGGTGAGACGCTCGTCGGGCACAATCCGGCGGACGAGCTCGCCCGGCGGCGCAACCGGGCCGTCTAGAGGCTGCCCGCGAAGGGGTCCGCGGCTGCGGCCGCATTGTCAGTGGCGTGAGGCAGCATCGGAGATGTGAGAACCGCGCCCACGATCCTGCATCTCGACATGGATGCCTTCTTCGCCTCGGTGGAGCAGGCATCCAAGCCGAGCCTGCGCGGGAAGGCCGTGATCGTGGGTGGGCTCGGGCCACGCGGGGTGGTGGCGACCTGTTCCTACGAGGCCCGGGTGTTCGGGGTGCATTCGGCGATGCCGATGGGCCAGGCGCGCCGGCTGGCGCCGAACGCCGCGTACCTTGTCCCCCGCTTCGGGTTGTACCGGACGATCAGTGAGCAGGTGATGGCCCTGCTGCGCGAGCTGTCGCCGCTGGTGGAGCCGCTGAGCCTGGACGAGGCCTTCGTCGACCTGGAGGCCGGTGGGGCGGCGTGGGACCGGGAGTCAGCGCGGCTGGCCGGTGTCAGGCTGCGGGCCGACATCCGGGCGGTCACCGGCCTGACCGGGTCCGTAGGGCTCGCCGCCTCCAAGATGCTCGCGAAGATCGCCTCCGAGGAGGCGAAGCCGGACGGTCTGGTGCTGATCGAGCCCGGCACCGAGCGGGCGCTGCTGGGGCCGATGCCGGTGCGGACGCTGCCGGGAGTGGGGCCCGCGACCGGCGATCATCTGCGGCGGGCGGGGATCACGACGGTCGACGAGATCGCCGAGGCGGGCGAGGACGAGCTCGTACGGCTGCTGGGGAAGGCCCATGGGCACGCCCTGTACGCCATGGCGCTGGCCCACGACGACCGGCCGGTGGTCGCCGAGCGGGAGGCGAAGTCCGTGTCGGTCGAGGACACCTACGACGTGGACATCCACGACCGGGTCCGCGTCGGGCTGGAGGTGCAGCGCCTCGCGGACCGGTGCGTGCGGCGGCTGCGCGGTGCCGGACTGTCGGGGCGGACGATCGTCCTGAAGGTGCGGCGGTACGACTTCTCGACGCTGACCCGGTCCGAGACGCTGCGGGGGCCGACGGACGACCCGGCGGTGGTGCGGGAGGCGGCGGCCCGGCTGCTGGACTACGTGGACACGACAGGGGGCGTGCGGCTGCTGGGCGTGGGGGTCAGCGGGCTGGCCGACTACACGCAGGAGGATCTGTTCGCGCAGGCGGCGGGGGAGCGGGACGAAGGGCCCGGGGAGGACGTGACCGATGAGCCCGAGCGGGCGGAGACCGGCCCCGCCGAGCGCCGGTGGGCCGCCGGCCACGATGTGCGGCACACCGAGTACGGGCACGGATGGGTGCAGGGCAGTGGGCTGGGGAGGGTGACCGTGCGGTTCGAGACGCCCGAGTCGGAGCCGGGGCGCGTGCGGACCTTCCGGGTCGACGACCCCGCGCTGGAGCCCGCGGATCCGCTGCCGCTGGTGGCGCGAAGACCCGAGCTCCAGGGCTGAGCCCGCCGGGTCAGGCCTCCTCCGAGCCCGCCAGCTTGCCGAAGTCGCGGTCCGGGAGCGCGGGGGGAGCGGCCACGTCGAGGCCGTAGTGGTGGTAGAGCTGGAGTTCCTGCTCCGGGGAGAGGTGCCGGCCGACCCCGAAGTCGGGGGCGTCCTTGATCAGGGTGCGGTCGAAGGGGACGTGCAGAGTGCCGTCGATCAGCTCGCTCGGCTCCAGCGGGACGAAGGCGTCCCTGCTGAACAGGCCGGTCCGTATGGCGGCCCACTCCGGTACACCGGTTGCGTCGTCGAGGTAGACCTCGTCGATGGTGCCGATCTTGGTGCCGTGGCGGTCGAACGCCTTGCGGCCGATCAGGTTGCGCGGATCGATATCGGTCTGCACCGGGCCCTCCACTCGCTCGCACCTCATCCGTAAGCACTACGAAAGAGCACAATGCGGAACGCGGCCACTCGAACGCCCGGGCGTTGACCTCGCTGGTAGTCTGGCAAAGGCTGCTGACCCCGTGCGGGAGAGTCCTCCGGAGACGACCGGAGGCGCCGAAGGAGCAAATCCTCCCCGGAATCTCTCAGGCCCACGTACCGCACGGACGAGGTCACTCTGGAAAGCAGGGCGGGCGTCACGGCTTCCGCCCTCACCGACGGTGCAAGCCGGACGTCCGCGGGCGGCCGGTGAAGCTCTCAGGTTGTGATGACAGAGGGGGAGGCCGTCGGGGCACCTCTGCCGTGGTGTCCCTCGAAGGTCGCGTCAGACCAGGAGGCCTCCGCAATGACCGCCCAGCGCATTCCGCTCACCGAGCTCGAACAGGGCATCCCCTTCGAGCAGCGCCACATCGGGCCCGACCAGGAGGCGCGGGCCAAGATGCTCGCGCAGGTCGGCTACGGCTCGCTCGACGAGCTCACCGCCGCCGCGGTACCGGATGTGATCAAGAACGCCGACGCCCTGGACCTGCCGGGCGCCCGCACCGAGGCCGAGGTGCTGCGCGAGCTGCGCTCCCTCGCCGACCGCAACCAGGTGCTGGGCTCCATGATCGGGCTCGGCTACTACGGGACGTTCACCCCGCCGGTCGTCCTGCGCAACGTCATGGAGAACCCCGCCTGGTACACGGCGTACACGCCGTACCAGCCGGAGATCTCGCAGGGCCGGCTGGAGGCGCTGCTGAACTTCCAGACCGTCGTCGCCGACCTCACCGGGCTGCCCACCTCCGGCGCCTCGCTGCTCGACGAGGGCACGGCCGCGGCCGAGGCGATGGCGCTCTCCCGGCGCATGGGCAAGAACAAGAAGGGTCTGTTCCTGGTCGACGCGGACGCGCTGCCGCAGACCGTCGCCGTGATCCAGGGCCGCGCCGAGCCAGCCGGCGTCGAGGTCGTCGTCGCCGACCTCAGTGAGGGCATTCCGGCCGAGATCGCCGGGCGTGAGATCAACGGCGTGCTGATCCAGTACCCGGGCGCCTCCGGAGCCGTGCGCGACATCAAGCCGGTCATCGACCAGGCGCACGAGCTGGGCGCGCTGGTCACCGTGGCCGCCGACCTGCTGGCGCTGACGCTGCTGAAGTCCCCCGGTGAGCTGGGCGCGGACATCGCCGTCGGTACGACGCAGCGCTTCGGTGTGCCGATGGGCTTCGGCGGGCCGCACGCCGGCTACATGGCGGTGCAGGAGAAGTTCGCGCGCAGCCTGCCGGGGCGGCTCGTGGGCGTCTCCGTCGACGCCGACGGGAACAAGGCCTACCGGCTGGCGCTCCAGACGCGTGAACAGCACATCCGCCGTGAGAAGGCGACCAGCAACATCTGCACCGCGCAGGTGCTGCTCGCCGTGATGGCCGGGATGTACGCCGTCTACCACGGGCCCGAGGGCCTGAAGAGCATCGCGCGGCGCACCCACCGGTACGCAGCGATCCTCGCCGCGGGCCTTCGTGACGGCGGTGTCGAGATCGTGCACGGCGCCTACTTCGACACCGTCACCGCGCGGGTGCCGGGGCGGGCGGCCGAGGTCACCGCCGCCGCGCGCGAGAACGGTGTCAACCTGTGGCGGATCGACGCCGACCACGTCTCCATCGCCTGCGACGAGACCACCACGCGGGACCGACTGGAGGCCGTGTGGGCCGCGTTCGGTGTCGAGGGGGACATCGAGGCACTCGACGGCGTCACGGAGGACGCGCTGCCCGCCGGGCTGCTGCGCACCGACGCGTACCTCGGGCACCCGGTCTTCCAGCAGCACCGCTCCGAGACCGCGATGCTGCGTTACCTGCGCCGGCTCGCCGACCGCGACTACGCACTCGACCGGGGCATGATCCCGCTGGGTTCCTGCACCATGAAGCTCAACGCGACCACGGAGATGGAACCGGTCACCTGGCCGGAGTTCGGGCAGATGCACCCCTTCGCGCCGGCCGAGCAGGCGGAGGGATACCTGACGCTCATCCACGAGCTGGAGGATCGCCTCGCCGAGGTCACCGGGTACGACAAGGTCTCTCTGCAGCCGAACGCCGGGTCGCAGGGTGAGCTGGCAGGGCTGCTCGCCGTGCGCGGGTACCACCGGGCGAACGGCGACGAGCAGCGCACCGTGTGCCTGATCCCGTCGTCGGCGCACGGTACGAACGCCGCCAGTGCCGTCATGGCCGGGATGAAGGTCGTCGTCGTCAAGACCGCCGAGGACGGCGAGATCGACGTCCAGGACCTGCGTGCGAAGATCGAGCAGTACCGCGACGAGCTGTCGGTGCTGATGATCACGTACCCGTCCACGCACGGTGTGTTCGAGGAGCACGTCGCGGACATCTGCGCCCAGGTGCACGACGCCGGTGGCCAGGTCTACGTCGACGGGGCCAACCTCAACGCGCTCGTCGGGCTCGCGAAGCCGGGGCACTTCGGCGGCGATGTGTCCCACCTCAACCTGCACAAGACGTTCTGCATCCCGCACGGCGGCGGTGGGCCGGGCGTCGGTCCCGTGGCCGTACGGTCGCACCTGGCGCCGTATCTGCCGAACCACCCCCTGCAGCCGGCGGCCGGGCCGGAGACCGGGGTCGGGCCGATCTCGGCGGCGCCGTGGGGTTCGGCGGGGATTCTGCCGATCTCGTGGGCCTACGTGCGGCTCATGGGCGGCGAGGGCCTGAAGCGGGCCACGCAGGTGGCCGTGCTCAGCGCCAACTACATCGCCAAGCGGCTGGAGCCGCACTACCCGGTGCTGTACACCGGCCCGGGCGGGCTGGTCGCCCACGAGTGCATCATCGATCTGCGACCGCTGACCAAGGCGACGGGCGTCAGCGTCGACGACGTGGCCAAGCGGCTGATCGACTACGGGTTCCACGCGCCGACGATGTCGTTCCCGGTGGCCGGGACGCTGATGATCGAGCCGACCGAGTCCGAGGACCTGACCGAGATCGACCGGTTCTGCGAGGCGATGATCGCCATTCGCGCGGAGATCGAGAAGGTCGGCGCGGGTGAGTGGCCGGCCGATGACAATCCGCTGCGGAACGCTCCGCACACCGCCGGCATGCTGGGCGGCGAGTGGAGTCACGCGTACCCGCGGGACGAGGCCGTCTTCCCCGCCGGGGTGTCGGTCGCCGACAAGTACTGGCCGCCGGTGCGCCGCATCGACCAGGCGTTCGGCGATCGGAACCTGGTGTGCTCCTGCCCGCCGCTGGACGCGTACGAGGACTGAGGCCGAGGCCGCGGAGGCGGTGGCCGACGGATCGAGTGACGAGGGCTCCCTTTGTGGGGGCCCTCGTCGCGTGGGGCCGAGGGCCCGAACGGGTGATCAGGCGCGGTCGATGTGTACGTTTGTCGACTTCACGCGGGCCGTCGCTTCCATACCTACCTCCAGGCCCAGTTCCTCGACGGCCTCACGGGTCAGGAGGGAGACCAGGCGGTGCGGGCCGGCCTGGATCTCGACCTGGGCGGCGACGTCGCCGAGCTTGATCGCGGTCACGATGCCCGGGAAGGCGTTGCGGGCCGAGGTGTACGGAGCCTCCTCCTCACCGCTGCCCGCCCCGGCGAGCTCGACCGAGAACGCGGCCAGGTCCCTGCCGTCGATGAGGCGCCGACCGCTCTCGTCGCGGTGCGTGGCCACCCGGCCGGCGTCGGCCCAGCGGCGCGCGGTGTCGGGGCTCACGCCGAGGAGCCGTGCGGCCTGGCCGATCGTGTAGGAGTGCATGCCGGCCACGATAGGGCGGCGGCACCGTCTGGTGGATGGGGGGTTGGCCCACGGGTATAACGCGATATAGCGTTAGTCCTGACGGGGTCTTCGACTGGCGATCGGGGTGAGGGTGTGTCGGCTGAAGTGTCGCGTGCGGGCGCGTCGTCCGGGGTGAGGGCCTCGCATGCGGACCGGGACCGGGTGGTCGACGTGCTGACCGCCGCGGCGGGGGACGGGCGGCTGACCGCTGAGGAGCTCGAGGAGCGGGTCGAGGCCGCGCTGACCGCGCGGACGATGGGGGAGCTGGCCGTGCTCACCGGTGACCTGCCCGTCGTGACCGAGGCGAAGGACCTCGTGCGCATCCAGCAGGAGGGCGGCTCCGTGGTGCGGGAGGGCGAGTGGGCCGTGCCACGGCTGCTGGAGATCGAGTCGTCCTGGGGAGATGTGACGCTCGACTTCACCGACGCGGTGATCTCGCAGGGCACTGTCCGCGTCGACCTCGACATGCAGGGCGGCACACTGCGGCTGGTGACGCGGCCGGGGGTCGTGGTGGACACCGTCTCCCTGGTCACCAACTACGCCCAGATCAAGACACAAAGGCCGGCCGAGCCCGACGTGCCGGTGATGCTGCGCGTGGAGGTGTGCGGCCGGCTCAGCTACGGGCGGGTGCTGACGCGCTCGGCGCGAC
Organism: Streptomyces sp. NPDC052023; assembly: GCF_044548465.1. Lineage (NCBI taxonomy): Bacteria > Bacillati > Actinomycetota > Actinomycetes > Kitasatosporales > Streptomycetaceae > Streptomyces > Streptomyces sp. NPDC052023. Next base: position 15,643 of record NZ_JBIUBW010000005.1, read on the forward strand.
GGGGGTGGTGGCGGCGGTGAGGCGTACGGTGCGGTGGCGGTGGCGGTGGTGAGGCGTGTGGTGCGACGGGGGTGATTTCACCCCGTGTGCACCCGGGGCCGACGGGTGACGTCCGGTTCCGCGACCCGCAGGACCTCCCGGGTGACCGGCGCCACCTCGCCCTGGCCGAAGAGGAAGAAGCGCAGGAAGTTGGCGAAGGGATTGCCCTCGGTCCACTCGAAGTAGATGTGCGGGACGCAGCCTGTGGTGCCGCGGACGTGCAGGAGCAGCGCGGCCAGGGCGTTGGGGATGGAGGAGGAATCCAGGGTCAGCACCCGGTAGCGGTTGTGCAGGACCTCGCCGTGGACCGCCAGGCCCGCCTCGAACTCGGACGGGTCGGTCACCGTGACCTCGACGAAGACGAAGTCCTCGGGGCCGGCGACATCGTTGTCCTGACGGATCTGCTCGATCTTGTCGCGGTACTCGGCGACATCACGCCGGTCGGGCTCGTTCGCGATAAACCGGATCTTGCGGCTGGCGATATCGCGGACGAACCGCTCCGCCATGGGGTCCAGCGTCACGCCGGTCACCCGGAGCTCGAAGGCGCGGGCCAGCCGGGAGACCAAGGAGAGGATCATGATGCCCGCGATGAAACAGGCACCGATCTTCACGCCGTCCGGGCGCTCGACGACGTTGACGACCGTGGTGTAGAGGAACACCGTCGAGATCACCGCGAAGGCCACGGTCCAGTTCCGCTGCCTGGCCCTGCGCGCGGCGATGGTGACCGCGATCGCCGCCGAGCTGATCAGCACCAGCACACCGGTGGCGTACGCGCCGCCCTGCGCGTCCACGTCGGCGTCGAAGAGCCAGGTGACCAGGAAGGCGACGAGCGTGAAGACGATGACCATCGGGCGTACCGCACGCGCCCAGTGCGGGGCCATGCCGTACCGGGGCAGATAGCGCGGCATCAGGTTGAGCAGGCCGGCCATCGCCGAGGCGCCGGCGAACCACAGAATCGCGATGGTGGAGACGTCGTACACCGTCCCGAAGGCGTTGCCGAGGTACTCGTGCGCGAGATACGCCAGCGCTCGCCCGTTGGCCTGGCCGCCCTTCTTGAACTCGTCCGCCGGGATGAGCAGGGTGGTGATGAAACTGGTGGCGATCAGGAAGCAGCTCATGATCAGGGCGGCTGTGGTCAGCAGCTTCTTGGTGCCGCGGATCCGTCCCTCGGGGTGCTCCTCGGAATCGCTCGGGTCGCCTTTGACGTGCGGCATCACGGCGACGCCCGTCTCGAAACCGGACAGGCCGAGGGCGAGCTTGGGGAAGACGATCAGGGCCACGCCGATCATCACGAAGACATTGCCGTGCTCGGCGGTGAGGGCGTTGGACCAGTCGGTCACGACATGCCCCTCGGTGGCGACGTGCCAGAGCCCTGCCACGACGACCACGGCGTTGAGCGCGAGGTAGGTGGCCACCAGGGCGACGGCGACGCCGATCGCCTCCAGGAAGCCTTTGAGGAAGACCGCGCCGAGCAGGGCGATGAGCACCATGGTGATCAGCAGCTGCTGGTCGTGCAGGGCGCTGCTCAGGTGCGGGTTCTCGATCAGATGGGTGGAGGCGTCGGCGGCGGAGAGGGTGATGGTGATGAGGAAGTCGGTGGCGGCGAAGCCGAGCAGCGTCAGGACGAACAGCTTGCCCTTCCAGAAGGTGAGCAGGCGCTCCAGCATCGCGATCGAGCCCTGGCCGTGCGGGCTCTCCTCGGCCACCCTCCGGTAGACGGGCAGGGCGCCCGCCAGGGTGACGATCACCAGCACCACGGTCGCGACGGGCGAGAGCAGACCGGCGGCGAGAGCTGCGATGCCGGGCTGGTAGCCGAGGGTGGAGAAGTAGTCGACGCCGGTCAGGCACATCACCCGGTACCAGGGCCTGCCCTCGGCCGGAGGAGCGGGCGGGGCGTGCGGGCCCTGGAGGCCGCCAGCCTTGCCCATGTCGGACAGCCCCTCCAGCATCCAGGCGCGCAGGCGGCCGGGCGCGGGGTGTTCGGTCGGGGCCATCGATGTGCTCCTGATATGCGGCTCGGCGTGCGTTTCCGGCCATCGGCGGACGGCGCCCTCAGCGTAAGCGGAGAGACGCCCGGGCCTGCGGTCGAGGAGGCCTACGGCGTCAAGCTTGCGTCAAGAGTGAGCGGTGAAACGCGTCAGCGCATCAAGAGAGCCGTGGCGGCAGCGACTTCGGGCGGGCTGCGCCATACGGGGGACGCACGCCTTGCGCCGGTTCCCGGGCGTGTGGGACGTGACGCCCGCCTACTCCAGTCCCGCTACTCCAGTCCCGAGAGCTTGAAGACGATGCCGGCGGTCTCGCGGTCGATCCGCTCCGACACCCGTCGCAGCGCCGTCGCCCCGCACAGCAGCGACCCGCGGGCCTGTGACCGATGGACGTCCTCGTCGACGCGGTGCCACAGCTCGGGGTTGTCGACGAGGACCTGCGGGTCGAGTTCGACGCGCTCGCCGAACGCGTCACGCAGCACCAGCCGCTGGGAGACGCCGTCCGAGCAGCGAACCGACACCAGCAGGTCGGTACGCACCATCCGGGTGCGCAGCAGCGAGCGCGACGCCAGCCAGCCCGCGCCGGCCGAGACACGGGGCGGGCACAGCACGACGAACAGCAGTGCCGCGAGCGCGCACCAGAGCGTGGCGCGCCCCAGGGCGAGCGTTCCGGCGGCCCAGTCGATGAGCAGGAGCAGGGCGAGGAGTACGGCCGCGCAGCGGGCCGCGCTGTACAGGTCCCGTGTCCAGCGGCGGTCGTACGCCTCGGTGCCGGAGTGCCGTTCGGGTGCGCGGAAGAGTCCGTGCCGCACGTCGTCGGAGGGTTCCATGCTGTCGACGCTAGGGACGGCCCTGCGCCGGGCGGCCCCGCTTGACGGGACTATGACGGGCGCCAGGCAGTTTCTTGACGCCGCCTCACCTCGCGCCTTCAGTGGATCAGGCCTCTTCAGCCCGGTGCTTCGGGGCGCCGGCACGGTCGCCCCGGGACCGCGTCAAAGCTCCGTCAAGGTAGGCCGGTTCCGCGCGAAGAAGGTGCAAGGAACCGCCGGGGACGGCCGGACAGGGACGGAACCTGGGGTGCGCCGTGCGGGGCACGCCCCGCGCGGTCTCCCCTGCCGCACGAAGGAGCGTCCCCCCCCATGTCCGTACTGACCGCCGAACCCGGTGCCGCGCCCTCCGGCGCGGAACCTCCCGACACCGGTGAACGACACCGCCTCACCGCCGTCACCGGCCTGGCCGCGCTGTCGCTGGACGCCATGGCGTCGGTGGCCTACGGGCCCGAGGCGATCGTGCTGGTCCTCGCCGCAGCCGGTGCGCACGGCCTCGGCTTCACCCTCCCGGTCACGCTGGCCATCGCGGGCCTGCTGGCGGTGCTGGTCGCCTCGTACCGGCAGGTGATCGCGGCCTTCCCGGACGGCGGCGGTTCGTACGCCGTCGCCCGGCGGCACCTGGGAGCACGGACCAGCCTGGTGGCGGCGGCCTCCCTCGTCCTGGACTACGTACTCAACGTCGCCGTCGCCGTCACCGCGGGTGTCGCGGCACTGACCTCCGCATTCCCCGCGCTCTACGACGACCGGCTGTGGCTGTGCCTGGCCGTGCTGGCGCTGATCACGGCGGTGAACCTGCGGGGGATCGTCGAGTCGGCGAAGGCGTTCATCGTGCCGACCGCCGTCTTCGTCGGGGCGATCTTCGTGGTGATCGCCGCAGGGCTGTTCCGGTCCGAGCCGGTGAGCACGGTGACCGCCCAGGGCCACGACTCGGTGCTCGCCGACAACGCCACCGCCGTGGGCGCCCTGCTGCTGCTCAAGGCCTTCGCCTCCGGATGCAGCGCGCTGACCGGCGTCGAGGCGATCGCCAACGCAGTACCCTCCTTCCGGGTCCCGCGCGCCAGGCGAGCCCAGCACGCGGAGATCGCCCTGGGAGCCGTGCTGGGCGTGATGCTGATCGGCCTGTCGGTGCTGATCTCCCGATTCCACCTCCAGCCGGTCGAGGGCGTCACCGTCCTCGCCCAGCTCGCGGACGCGTCCCTCGGCCACAACTGGGCGTTCTACGTGGTCCAGTTCGCGACGATGATCCTGCTGGCCCTCTCCGCGAACACGTCGTTCGGCGGGCTCCCCGTCCTGCTGAAGCTGCTGGCCCGTGACCACTACCTGCCGCACGTCTTCGCCCTCAAGGCCGACCGCCAGGTCCACCGGCACGGCGTGCTCGCCCTCGCCCTGGTCTCCGCCGCGCTGCTGGTCCTCTCCGGCGGTGACACCAACACGCTGGTGCCGCTGTTCGCCATCGGTGTCTTCGTCGGCTTCACCATCGCCCAGGCGGGCATGGTGCGGCACTGGCTGGTCGAACGCGGCCCGAGGTGGCGCGGCAAAGCCGTGCTCAACGGTTTCGGCGGAGCGCTGACCGGTATCTCCGCGATCGTGGTGACGGCGACCAAGTTCGAGGAGGGCGCCTGGCTGATCGTGCTCGCGCTGCCGCTGCTGGTCGTTGCCTTCCAGGCCGTCCACCGCGCCTATGCCCGGATCGGCGAACGGCTCGGCCTCGGACAGCTGCCCGAGGCTCCGCACCGCGACCGGTCGGTCGTGATCGTGCCGGTCTCCTCGCTGTCCCGGCTCACCTCGGAGGCACTGACGGCCGCCGCCTCCCTCGGCGACGAGGTCCGCGCGGTCACCGTCTGCCACCCCGACCTGGAGGACCGGGCTCAGTTGCACGCCCTGGAGCGTGGCTGGGCCGCGTGGGACCCCGGGGTGCCGCTGGTCAAGCTGGCCTCCGAGCGCCGCACGCTGGGGCGGCCCATCGCCGAGTACGTCCGACGGGTGGCGGACGCGGAGCCGGGCACGCGGGTCACCGTGCTCATCCCCGAGACGGAGCCGGAGCGGCTCTGGCAGCGGCTGCTGCAGAACCAGCGCGGTGCCGTCGTCGCGCACGCCGTCCGGCGGGAGACCGGCGCGGTGATCTGCCGGCTGCGGTTCCGGCTGCCGTAGCGCGCTGCCGTGGAGCGCCGTCGCGGGGGCTTCGCGGCCGAAGCGGCGCGCGCTGGCGGCGCGCGCTGCGGTTCGGCCGCCGAGTGCGGTTGACGTGGCGCGTGCTGCCCCTGTCCGTTGACGTGCGCGCGCCGTCGTCCGGCTGCCGGCTACCGCTGACGTGGCGCGCGCTGCCGTACGGCTGTCGATTCCGGTCGTTTCCGCCGGCCCGGCGCCCGTCGGCGTACGGCCCGTATGGGTCCCGTCAAAGCCGCGCAGTGAGAGGTTCTGAGTACACCATGGGTCCCGTACTCGCCGGCGTCCTCCAGCTGATCGCCCTCATCGGCGCGCTGGCGGTCGTCCACGTCCCCCTTGGCAACTACATGGCCAAGGTCTACTCCTCAGACCGGCACTGGCGTGTCGAGCGGTGGATCTACAAGGGCATCGGCGCCAACCCCGACACCGAGATGCGCTGGACCGCGTACCTGCGCGGCGTCCTCGCCTTCTCGGCGGCCGGTGTCCTCTTCCTGTACCTGCTCCAGCGGCTCCAGGGCGTGCTGCCCGGCTCGCTCGGCTTCGCCGCGATCGACCCGGACCAGGCGTTCAACACCGCCGTGTCCTTCGTCACCAACACCAACTGGCAGTCGTACTACGGCGAACAGGCCATGGGCCACGTCGTGCAGACCGCCGGCCTGGCGGTGCAGAACTTCGTCTCGGCAGCCGTCGGGATGGCCGTCGCGGTGGCGCTCGTCCGGGGACTCGCCCGGTCCCGAAGCGGTGAGCTCGGCAACTTCTGGTCGGACATGGTGCGCGGTGTGACCCGCATCCTGCTCCCGCTGGCGTTCGTCGCAGCGATCGTGCTGGTCGCCGCCGGCGCCATCCAGAACTTCTCCGGCATCCATGAGGTCGGGCAGTTCATGGGCGGCTCGCAACAGTGGAACGGCGGTGCGGTCGCCTCGCAGGAGGCCATCAAGGAGCTGGGCACCAACGGCGGCGGCTACTTCAACGCCAACTCCGCCCACCCCTTCGAGAACCCGACGCCGTTCACCAACCTGTTCGAGATCTTCCTGATCCTGGTGATCCCGTTCACGCTGACCCGCACCTTCGGCGTGATGGTCGGCTCGGTGAAGCAGGGGTACGCGATCCTCGCCACGATGGGCACCATCTGGCTGGGCTTCGTCGCCCTGATGATGTGGACCGAATTCAGCCACCACGGCCCGGCCTTCGAGCTGGCGAACGGTGCGCTGGAGGGCAAGGAGGTCCGCTGCGGCATCGGCGGCTCGTCGATCTTCGCGGTGTCGACCACCCTCACCTCCACCGGAGCAGTGGACTCCTTCCACTCCTCGTTCACCGGCCTCGGCGGCGGCAGCACCATGCTCGGCATGATGCTGGGCGAGATCGCGCCCGGCGGTGTCGGCTCCGGCCTGTACGGCATCCTGATCATGGCGATCATCGCGGTGTTCATCGCCGGTCTGATAGAACATCGTCGCCATCGTGATCTTCGTCGGCGTCGCGGTGGCGGTGGCGTCGGGGTGGACCTCGCGGCCCGGCGTACGCACCAAGCCGCCCGGCTGCGGGCCGAGTCGGAGATCCTGTCCTTCCTCGCGGGCAACGTGCTGCGCGGCGAGACCAGTCTGGAGGCCCTGCTGGAGCGGGTGCGCGAGACCTTCGGCATGGAGTCGGTGGCGCTGCTGGAGCGCGAGAGCGACGTGGCGCCCTGGACCTGCGCGGGCCCGGTGGGCCCGCGTCCGGCCGGACGCCCGGAGGACGCGGACGCCGACATGCCGGTCGACGACCACATGACACTCGCCCTGACGGGGCGGGTGCTGCCGGCCGAGGACCGCCGGGTGCTGGCCGCGTTCGCCGCCCAGGCCGTGGTCGTACTGGACCGGCGCCGCCTCCAGGAGAAGGCCGAGCAGGCGCGCGCCCTCGCCGAGGGCAACCGCATCCGCACGGCGCTGCTCGCCGCCGTCAGCCACGACCTCCGTACCCCCCTCGCCGGCATCAAGGCCTCGGTCACCTCGCTGCGTTCGGACGACGTCGACTGGTCCGCGCAGGACCGGGCGGAGCTCCTGGAGGCGATCGAGGAGGGCGCCGACCGGCTGGACCACCTGGTCGGCAATCTGCTCGACATGTCCCGCCTGCAGACGGGCACGGTCACGCCGATCATCCGCGAGATGGACGTCGACGAGGTCGTGCCGATGGCGCTGGGCGGCGTACCCGGGGACAGCGTGACCCTGGACGTGCCGGAGACACTGCCGATGGTCCATGTCGACAAGGGGCTGCTGGAGCGGGCGGTGGCCAACGTCGTGGAGAACGCCGTCAAGTACAGCCCGGACGGTACGCCCGTGCTGGTCGCCGCCAGCGCCATCGCCGACCGCGTCGAGGTGCGGGTCGTGGACCGCGGGCCGGGCGTGCCCGACGAGGCGAAGGAGCGGATCTTCGAGCCGTTCCAGCGGTACGGCGACGTCCCCCGGGGCGCCGGGGTCGGCCTCGGCCTCGCGGTCGCACGCGGCTTCGCCGAGGCGATGGGCGGCACCCTGAACGCCGAGGACACACCCGGCGGCGGCCTCACGATGGTGCTCAGCCTGCGGAGGGCACCCGGCCGGGGAGCGGCCGTCCTCCCGGGGCCCGCCGACGCCGTCAACACGCCGTCAACACCCGCCTGAACGGCGTCAGCGTCGTGTCATGGGCGGTCCGCACCTCGCCTTTCAGGCATAGCGTCGACGACGAGCCCCGGTACGCCTCCCCGCGTCCGGGGCCGGCACGCTGACTCCTCCGGAGGCATCCCATGACAGAACTCCTCGGCGCCGACGATCCCGAGCCCTCTGATCGGTCCCCGGCCGGACCACTGTTCGTCCCGGTCCGGCCGGGTCAGGCCGGGTGCGCGGCCCGTATCTTCCGCACACCGCTCGGCGACCGTACGGCCGTCGGCTTCACCTCCGCGAGCGCCCTGGCCGCCGTACTCGGTACCGGCCAGCACTGGATCAGGCTCGCCGAACCCGCCCTGCGGGCACTGACCGCCCCGCTCGGTGTCACCCTCGTCACGGTGGACCCGGTGTTCTCCGCACCGGCCCCCCAGCCGCTCCCGAGCTGGGACCCCGAGGCGGCTCTCGCTCCGGCCGAAGGGACCGTGCGATGACCACCCTCCACGAACCCGTCCTCACCGACCTGTCGGTGTGGCCCGCGTCCACCACCGAGCCCGCCCTGGGCGACCTCACGGTGGCCGGCGTATCGCTCGCCGAGGTCGCCGAACGCTTCGGCACCCCCGTCTACGTCCTCGACGAGGGCGAGGTGCGCGACCGCTGCCGCACGTATCTGCACGCGTTCCCGGACACCGAAGTCCTCTACGCGGCCAAGGCGTTCATGTGCCGTGCGCTGGTCCACTGGATGGCCGAGGAGGGCCTGGGCCTCGATGTCTGCTCGGCCGGTGAGCTGGAGCTGGCGGTGACGACCGGCTTCCCGCCGGAACGGATCGTGCTGCACGGCAACGCCAAGTCCCCGCAGGATCTTCAGGCCGCGCTGCGCCTCGGCGTCGGCCGGATCGTCATCGACAGCCCCTCGGAGATCGCCCGGCTCGCGGCGGCCGTGGGGCCCGAGGGACACCAGAAGGTCATGGTCCGGGTCGTACCCGGCATCGGCGCCGGCGGCCACGACACGATCCGCACGGGCACCGACGACCAGAAGTTCGGCCTCTCCCTCTCCGACGGCTACGCCCAGCACGCCATCACCCGCATCCTCGGCCAGCCCCAGCTCGAACTCACCGGTCTGCACTGCCATCTGGGCTCGCAGATCACCAGTGTCAAGCCCTATCTGGCCGCCGTACGCCGCATGGTGGGCCTGATGGCCCGGCTGCACGACCAGCACGGCCTGGTCCTGTCCGAACTCGATCTGGGCGGCGGTCACGGCATCGCCTACCGCCCCGGCGAACCCGCCCTGGATCTCACGGCTCTGGCCCGCCGGGTGCGAACCGAACTGGACGAGGCGTGTGCGGCGGCCGGACTCGCCGTGCCCCGTCTGTTCATCGAACCGGGCCGGGCGATCGTGGGTCCGGCAGGCATCGCCCTGTACCACGTGCTGGCCGTCAAACGCACCGGCCGGCACACCTTCGTCGCCGTCGACGGCGGCATGAGCGACAATCCCCGGCCCGCCCTGTACGGCGTGCGGTACGCCCCACGCCTCACCGGCCGCCACAGCACGGCGCCCAGGGCGCGGGTGACCGTCGTCGGCCGGCACTGCGAGGCGGGTGACGTCCTGGCCGCCGACGTCGAACTCCCCTCCGACGTACGTCCCGGCGACCTGCTCGCCGTCCCCGTGGCCGGCGCCTACCACCTGTCCATGGCCTCCGGCTACAACCTGGTCGGCCGCCCGCCGGTGGCCGCCGTCGCGGACGGCCGCGCCCGGCTGCTGGTACGGCGGGAGTCGCTGGAGGACATCCGCGGCAGGGATGTAGGGCTGTAGCGGCCTTCTGGACAACCTCCGGGCGGGTGACGGCTCATCCTCGCCCGGAGGTGCTGATTGCCGGTCCGGGTGTGGGCGACCACGGGGAGTGACGGTGCCCGGACAAGCGTCGGGGCCGGTTCGCGGTGCACGTCCGCGGGCCGGCCCCTTGTTGTCCTCGGGCGGCGTGCGCCGCCCGCCCCGCCTCAGGCGGCAGTCATCACCTGGCTGCCGGCCGGCAGCCGGTGCGGGGCGATGATCTGGCCGTCGGGCAGGAGCTCACCGGTGTCCTCGAAGAGCACGACACCGTTGCACAGCAGGCTCCAGCCCTGCTCCGGGTGGTGCGCCACGAGACGGGCGGATTCCCGGTCGGCGGAGTCGGCGGAGGGGCACGGTGGCTGGTGCTGGCACATGGAAGGGATCTTTCGCTTTGTCGTGTCGTCCGTGAATGCTGTCGTATCTGTCCCGCGGCGTGAAGCTTCGTTCATGGCCGCCCCCCGTTGTCATCAGTCGGTCGAACCCAGTGTTCCCCCACGGGCGTCATTCCGCAGGGATTTCGCCGCACCGCTTCTTCACAGGTTGATGACGCATCACCCGCGCGGACGGTTCATCCCAACTGCACTGTCTCTTCGGGTGGTTCGGGGTGGCCGGATGGGGCTAGTCCGGACGGGTCGGACAGCGTTTTCGGCTCGTACGAGCGAATAGGCACTCGTACGAGCGGGTAGCCGTGCGGTGGCGAAAGCGGTGGCAGCGCGATGGCGAAAGCGGGTGGCGGCGCGGTGGCGGCGAGAACAGAGTGACGACACGGCAACGGCGGAAATACGGGAAATGCGGGAGGCGCCCGAAACAGCGGCGTACCCCGCCGCCGGGGGTCCGGTGGCGGGGGTACGGGAGAACGGAGTGCGCTGCGTGATGTCCGGCCGTCGGTCAGGCCGGTGAGCCGAGCAGCGGCGTGGGCGGGGCCGGCGGCACCCGGAGGGTCAGCACCGGGAGCAGGTCGGCGACCCGGTGCGGCCGGTTGGCCGCGATGCCGGGTGGGGCGGGAGCGAGCGGGACGAGCAGATCGGTCGCCGCGGGGTGGCCGGCGGTGCCGTCCGAGGCGCGGTCCTCGTGCAGCCAGAGCGTGAGCATGTACAGGCCGGGCACGGACAGCAGACGCGCCTGGTACGACTGGGTGAGATTCTCGGCCTGGCGCAGCGCCTGCTCGGTGGAGACGATGTACGGCCCCTCGAAGAAGTGCGAGAACGCCCAGCCGTCGGGCGTCAGCATGGTCTCCGCCGCCGCAACCGCATGGTCGCCGGAGCGGATCAGGAAGCGCCATCCGGCCAGTCGGGTGACCGGTTCGCCCTTGTCGGTGATCCGGTCCAGCACATGGACCGGCAGCGGGAGCTCGGGGGTGACGGGGCCCTGGGCGGCGCGCAGGGCGGGAGTTCGGGCCTCGCGGACCGCGGTGGGGGAACCGAGGGCCGTGAGGACGGAGCGAAGTGCGGGCGCGGGCGCCGGGGGGACAAGCAGCGGCATGGTGGGTCGCCTCTCATTCGACAGGCAGGGTGGCGCGACGTAGGCGGGGCGGACGGCGCTGTCAGCTCACGGGGGCAGGCAGGCGGGGCCGGGGTCTGTGAACGACGGTGTGGGTGTGAGGCCTGCCGGGCGTGATCGACGACGGCAGTTTCCTCCGACCATGGGCGCCAGCCTGCTGCCCTGTCGACCGAGTTTATACGACATTTGTTCAGCCGGTGTTTCGTCTAACCGTTCCGGGGCACTCGCACAAGAGTTCATTCGGTCGGCGTTACGTGGAAAACATCCCGATTCCGAAGGGGGGACACCTCGATGACCTCGGGAAATGCCCACGCTGCGGTCGGCCAATTCTCGTCGGCGTTTTTCACGAGGTCGTCGACGGCGGAAAATGCACACGGCGTCATGCCCGGTGAATGTGCCGCCGATCTTCTTGGCTCAAGGGGCCAGAGTAGCGGCTGTGAGCGTTCGCCGGGGGCGTTATGGATCGCCCGGGCTGGGCATCATCCACCCTGACCCGGACACCGGCGGCCGGATCTTTCGGCCCGCCCACCGAGGAGGGACGCGTCGATGGGGGAGAAGGTCGTGGCGGGCGCGTTCGACCTGTCCGATCGCCAGCGCTACCGCACCAAGCTCCAGCAGTGCCTGCAGGGGCTGGAACGGCTGCTGGAGGAGAAGCGGTTCGATCGGCCGAAGAACCTGATGGGGCTGGAGATCGAGCTGAACCTCGCGGGGGACGACGGTATGCCCAGAATGCTCAACGGGCAGGTCCTCGAAAGGATCGCCAGCCGCGATTTCCAAACAGAACTCGCCATGTTCAACCTGGAAGTCAACATCGCCCCGCACAGGCTGGGAGGCCGGGTATTCGACCGGCTCGCCGAAGAACTCCGTACGTCACTGGCATATGCCCACCGGAAAGCCGGTGAGGTGGACGCCGGAATCGTGATGATCGGTATTCTGCCGACCCTCGAACGGGACGACCTGGTCTCCTCGAACCTCTCCGACGTGGACCGCTACGTCCTGCTCAACGACCAGATCGTGGCCGCCCGGGGCGAGGACTTCACGCTCGACATCGACGGCGTCGAGCATCTGACGTGCACCTCGAAGTCGATCGCGCCGGAGGCCGCCTGCACGTCGGTGCAGTTGCATCTCCAGGTCACGCCCGGGCGGTTCGCCGACGTGTGGAACGCCGCACAGGCCGCGACCGCCGCGCAGATAGCGATGGGGGCGAACTCGCCGTTCCTGTTCGGCCGTGAGCTGTGGCGCGAGTCCCGCCCGCCGCTGTTCCAGCAGTCCACCGACACCCGCCCGCCCGAACTCCAGGCGCAGGGCGTCCGGCCGCGCACCTGGTTCGGGGAGCGCTGGATCACTTCGGCGTTCGACCTCTTCGAGGAGAACCTGCGCTACTACCCCGCGCTGCTGCCGATCTGCGACGACGAGGATCCGCTGGCCGTGCTCGACGCGGGCGGAGTGCCGAAACTGGCGGAGCTGGTGCTGCACAACGGCACGGTGTACCGCTGGAACCGGCCCGTGTACGGCATCGCCGACGGCGTCCCCCATCTGCGGGTCGAGAACCGGGTGCTGCCGGCCGGTCCGACCATCATCGACGTCCTCGCCAACGCGGCCTTCTACTACGGCCTCATCCGCGCCCTCGCCGAGGACGCCCGGCCGGTGTGGACCCGGCTGCCCTTCGAGGCCGCCGAGGCCAACTTCGACGCCGCGTGCCGGTACGGCATCGACGCGCGCTTCACCTGGCCACGGCGGGGCCGGTACGGCGGCACGACCGAGGTCGACGCGGTGAGTCTCGTACGCGACGAGCTGTTGCCGCTCGCCGAGGCCGGCCTGGACGCCTGGGGCGTCGAACCGGCGGACCGGGACCTGTACCTCGGCGTGATCGACGAGCGGTGCCGGCGACGGGTGAACGGCGCGTCCTGGCAGGTCGCGACCTTCCACCGGGCCCTGGAGGGCGGGCTGTCCCGTGACGCCGCGCTGGCTGCGACAACGCGGCGTTACGCGGAGTTGATGCGTCTGGGCGAGCCGGTGCACACATGGCCGGTGGGGTTGCCGGAGGCGGCGGTCCGGGCGGGGTGAGGCCAAGTGGGGCCGTTGGGCCCTGGTGGGCGGGCTTGTCCGGGATGCCGCGCCGGTTGCGACCACGTGGCGTTGATGTGTGAGGGCGAGCCGGTGCGCACGTGGCCGGTGGGGTTGCCGGAGGCGGCGGTCCGGGCGGGGTGAGCGCAGGTGGGGCCGTTGGGCCCTGGTGGGCGGGTTTGTCCGGGGATGCCGCGCCGGTTGCGGCCACGTGGCGTTGATGTGTGAGGGCGAGCCGGTGCACACATGGCCGGTGGGGTTGCCGGAGGCGGCGGTCCGGGCGGGGTGAGCGCAGGCCGGGCCGTGTGGGCGTCGCCTGGCGAGCCAAGGGTCGGGAGCCGGGGCACAGGTGCGTCTGCGAGGCTGTCCGGTGGGATCTTCGTGCCTGGAGCGAAGACGTGCGCTGGACTACTCGGCTGGAGGCGGGCGTGCAGGGTGAGGCGGGAACCGTGGAGGGTGCCGCGGCGGGCGGGGTGCCGTCGCGGCGGGTGCTGCGGGACGAGACCCTGCTCGTCCTCGCTCTGTCGCTGGGTGCCAGCGCCGTGTCCGCGGTCATCAGCTTCGTCGGGTCCGTCACCAGGCCCGGTGGGCTGAAGGACCAGGCCGCCACGCTCAACGCCTCCGCCGCGCCGGGCCGGCCCTGGCTCGATCTGGCCTGGCAGCTGTTCGGGATCACCACCGCGCTGGTCCCCGTCGCCCTGGTCGCGCACTTCCTGATGCGCGAGGGCCAGAGCCTCAAGGTTTTGGGGTTCGACCGCACCCGGCCCTGGCCGGACCTCGGGCGCGGGGCCGCGATCGCCGCGGTGATCGGCAGCACCGGTATCGCCTTCTACCTCGCCGCACGGGGCCTCGGCTTCAACCTCACGGTCGTCCCCGAGGCCCTGCCCGACGTGTGGTGGAAGTTCCCGGTGCTGATCCTGTCGGCCCTGCAGAACTCGATCGTCGAAGAGGTCATCGTCGTCGGTTATCTGCTGCGCCGGCTCGACCAGCTGGGCTGGTCGCCCGGCGCCGCGCTGGCGGCCAGCTCCGTGCTGCGCGGCTCCTACCACCTCTACCAGGGCATCGGCGGCTTCATCGGCAACCTGGTGATGGGCGTCGTCTTCGTCTACCTGTACCGGCGTTGGGGCCGCGTCGGCCCTCTGGTGGTCGCGCACACGCTGCTCGACATCGGGGCCTTCGTGGGCTATGCCCTGCTCGCCGGCAAGGTGGACTGGCTGCCCACTGCCTGAGGGCGTTCTCGTCGCTCAGGTCGGCCACGAGCAGCAGCACCGGCCGCCCAGGGGCCCCCGCGACGCCGAGATCGGTCCACGACGCACCGCTAGGCGAGCAGTTCGCCCTCGATCACCGTCACCGCCCGGCCGCTCAGCAGCGTGCGCTCGCCGCGCAGTTCCGTGCGCACGCGGCCGGAGCGGGTCGAGGCCTGCAGGCCGGTCAGTTCGGCGCGGCCGAGCCGCTCGGACCAGAACGGCGCCAGCGCGGTGTGGGCACTGCCGGTGACCGGGTCCTCGTCGATGCCGACGTTGGGGAAGAAGCAACGGGAGACGTAGTCGTAGCCGAGGGCGGGGTCCGCGGCGCGGGCGGTGGCGATCACACCGCGCGACGAGTGGGCCCCGATGGCCCTGAGGTCGGGACGCAGGGCGTGGACGGTCTGCTCGTCGGCGAGCTCCACCAGCAGGTCCCCGACGTTCGGGCCCGTGTCGATCGCGGTCCGCGGCTGCGCGCCCAGTGCCTCGGCGAGGCCTTCGGGGACCTCGGTCACCGTGAGCGGGGCGGTGGGGAAGTCCATCGTGATCGAACCGTCCTCGCGGGGCGTCGCCACGAGCACGCCGCTGCGTGTGGCGAACCGTACCGGCCCCGCGTGGGCGCCCGTGCTGTGCAGGACGTGGGCCGTGGCGAGCGTGGCGTGACCGCACATCGCCACCTCGGCCGCCGGCGTGAACCAGCGCAGCGCCCAGTCGGCCTCGCCACCCTCGGGCAGGGGATGGGCGAAGGCCGTCTCGGCGTGGTTGACCTCGAGGGCCACGCTCTGCATCCAGTCGTCCTCGGGGAAGGCGTCGAGGAGCATGACCCCGGCCGGGTTGCCGGCGAAGGGGCGGTCGGTGAAGGCGTCGACGATTCGAATCCGCATGGCTGTCGACGTTAGGACCCGTGCGGCCCCGCGGACCAAGGCCAATTCGCGATCTGTGGACCGGTTCCGGGGTGCGGCTGGACGCGGCTGCCTGCCGGTGAGTGTCCTGTCGCCGGCGAGTCGGTCCGTCGGGACGGACCGCAGGTCTCCTGCCTGCCGCAGCGCCTACCGGGCCGGGACGCGCCCGTTCCCAAGCCGGACCGGACGGCGAGCTCGCCTCCGGGCAGCGCTTCACAGGCGACATCCCAGTACGAGTCGAGGGGCGGCACGAGCCGGCGGGCCACGCTGATCTCGGTGACGCGCTTGCCGCGAAGGTTCAGGATCCACCGGTCCTCGTGTTCGACGGGCCAACCAGCACCCACCCCAGCAGAACACCGAACCTTGCTCGACGGACTGTGCCGATATATCGTTGAGATATCGCGACAGATCAACGGTAGATCTGCACTAGATCAGCGCTAGATCACCAAGCAGATGGAGGGATGACGATGCACACCCACGGATACGAGCGTGGACACGGGCACGACGGCCCCCGGCGCGGCCGGGGCGACTTCGACGCTCTGCGGGCCGCCTTCGGTCCCTTCGGTCCGGGCGGGCACGGTTTCGGGCACGGTGGCCCGGGCGGGTTCGGTGGCTTCGGCCCCGGTCCCTGGGGGGGACGAGGGCGCGGCGGACCGAGGGGAAGGGCGCGGCGCGGTGATGTACGCGCCTCGATCCTTGCCCTGCTGAAGGATCGTCCGATGCACGGTTACGAGATGATCCAGGAGATCGCCGAGCGCAGCGGCGGGGCGTGGAAGCCCAGCCCGGGCTCGGTGTACCCCACCCTTCAGCTGCTGGAGGACGAGGGGCTGATCGTCAGCGAGTCCGAGGGCGGCAAGAAGCTGCTCGCGCTCACCGAGGCCGGCCGCACGGCGGCCGAGGAGGGCCCGGAGACCCCCTGGGAAGAGGCCTCGCGCGGCGTCGACTGGGAGGCCCTCGGTGAGATCCGGCAGGCCGGCTTCGGTCTGATGGAGGCCTTCGGGCAGGTCTGGAAGACCGGCGACAAACAGCAGCGCGAGAAGGCGCTCGCCGTCATCAACGAGGCACGCAAGAAGCTGTACCTGATCCTCGCCGACGAGCACTGACACCTGCCGTACGGCACCACAGGCGCCCCGTGGAGCGATCCGCGGGGCGCCGCGTCGTAGCTTCGAGGCCGAGGTGTGCGGCGCCGGTTCAGGCGACGAGCCCCGCCAGTTTCCGCAGCGACTCGTGCAGCGCGGCCGTCGCCGAGTCCTTGAGCTTGCCCGCCATCAGGGAGACCGCCGCGCCGGTGAACTCACCGTCGATCCGGACCGTCGTGGCGTCGCCGTCGGGGACCAGGGTGTAGCGCGTGGCGACGGTCACGGACATCGGGCCCTTGCCGCGAATCGCCAGTACGCGGGCCGGTGTCAGCTCCTCCACGGTCCACTCGACCTCGGCCGGGAAGCCCATCAGTTTCATGTTCTCCAGGAAGGTCGCGCCCGTCTCGAGTGTCGTGGGGCCGCCCTTGGGGAAGCTGGTGTGGGTGGCGTTCCACTCCCCGTACGCGGACCAGTCCGTGAGCTGGGCCCACACCTTCTCGGCCGGCGCCTCGATGCGTGCCTCCGCGCTGACTTCGGCCATGCGACCACCTCTTCGTGTCGGCTTCGGTGTCGCGGAACGTAGCCGCAGGGCCTGCAACATTCAATACTGACGAAGCGTCAGGAAATCTGGATGTCCGCGACGGGCGGCCCGGAGTGCGGCACGACGCGCTCAGCGGTACGCAGCGATACGCGCGCCCCACGGCCGGTTTCGGTCTGATCTCCTCCCTGAGGAGGAGATTGTGGCCAGGGATGTCCCCTGGGTGTGGGACGCGGAAATGGTTCTGGCCGGGGATGACCGGACCCGAGGGGACTGATGAGGTAGGGGGTGTGCAGTACCCGATCCCCCGGCAGCAGGCCGGCGAAGACCCCGGTGTGGACAACGATGCCAGGCTCAGCGACGAGCTGGCAGCGGTGGTCGCCGGTGCCCGCAGGCGGGCTGTGCGGGACGGGGACCGGCAGGTCGACACCGCCCACCTGCTGCACTCGCTCCTGGAGTACGACCCCGAGGTGCGCGCCGCCTTCGACAGCGAACCCCAACTGGCGCGCCTGCTCGGCTACCTCGTGCAGCGCAGCATCGGCTACGGCCTGCGCTGGCAGACCACCGTCGAGGACTCCGGCGCGATCCCGGTCGTGACCGGGGCGGCGGGCCATTCGACGCCGGCCGCCACGGCGATGGCCTACGCCACGGAACGTGCCGCGCGCCGCGGCGACGCGCGGGCCCGCGGTCTCGATCTGCTCGCCGGGATCGTCGTGGACCCGCGGTCGCGCGCCGTCGAGGTGCTGGAACGCGCCGGGGTGGACGTGCCCGAGCTGTTTCTGCGGATCGAGTACGGCTCGCAGGAGTGTGTCGGGGGCGCGGACGCCGGGTGCTGAAGGGGCGTCCGTGGTCCAGCGGGTGAGACAGGAGTCATCAAGGATGACGGTCATGTCGTCGCCTGCCATCATGTCCGGGTGCATACGTCAGTCAGCAGCTCAGTCAGCCGCGGCAGGGGCGCCGGGCTCGCGCTCGCGCTCGGGTCTGCGGTCGCCTTCGGCGGATCAGGAGTCGCGGCCAAGCCGCTGATCGAGGCGGGCCTCGACCCACTGCACGTGGTGTGGCTGCGGGTGGCAGGCGCCGCCCTGGTGATGCTGCCGCTCGCCGTGCGGCACCGCGCACTGCTGCGCCGCCGCCCCGCGCTGCTCGCCGGGTTCGGGCTGCTGGCCGTCGCCGGTGTGCAGGCCTGTTACTTCGCCGCGATCTCGCGCATACCGGTCGGTGTCGCACTGCTCGTCGAGTACCTCGCGCCCGCCCTGGTGCTCGGCTGGGTGCGGTTCGTGCAGCGGCGGCCCGTGACACGCGCCGCGGCGCTCGGCGTGGTGCTCGCGGTCGGCGGCCTCGCCTGTGTGGTCGAGGTATGGGCCGGTCTCGGCTTCGACGCCCTCGGCCTGCTGCTCGCCCTCGGCGCCGCCTGCTGCCAGGTCGGCTACTTCGTGCTGTCCGACCAGGGCAGCGACTCCGGCGCCGACGCCCCGGACCCGCTGGGGGTGATCGCGTACGGGCTGCTGATCGGCGCCGCCGTGCTGACCGTCGTGGCCCGTCCCTGGGGCATGGACTGGTCGGTGCTCAGGGGCACCGCGCACATGGACGGCACCGCCGTCCCGGCCGCCGCGCTGCTGGCCTGGATCGTGCTGATCGCCACCGTCGTCGCCTACGTCACCGGCGTGTTCTCCGTCCGCAGGCTCTCCCCGCAGGTCGCGGGGGTGGTGGCGTGTCTGGAGGCGGTCATCGCGACCGTGCTGGCCTGGGTGCTGCTCGGCGAGCATCTCTCGGCCCCGCAGATCGTGGGCGGCGCGGTCGTGCTGGCCGGCGCGTTCATCGCGCAGTCGTCGGCGCCCACGAAGGGCTCGCCGGAGCCGGTGGTGGCCGGTGGCGGTCCCGAGCGTGAGTTGTCCGCCCGGGGAACGGCCGCATAGAGTATCGATCATGCATTCGGACGCACGCGTACTTCCGCCTCCGGCCGCCTGAGGCGGGCCCTCCGGACCTCCACGCCCCGCGCTGTCGCGCCGGGCTGAACGGTGCTGCCCGCGGAAGTCGTCCGCGGACCCCGCTGAGCGGCGGTCCTTCCCGAACTTCTGCGCTCCTGCGCAACTGCGGAGAAAACGCGTGTCCACTGTTGCTTCCGGCCTGCCCGTCGGGCGAGGCCTCCTGTATCTGATCGTCGCCGGTACCGCCTGGGGCACCGCGGGCGCGGCCGCCTCGCTGGTCTACCGCGCCAGTGACATGGGCTCCGTCGCCCTGTCCTTCTGGCGCTGTGCGGCGGGCCTGCTCCTGCTGCTCGCCGCCCGTCAGCTGCGCCCGCGCGCCGTCGCCGCCCCCGAGGCGCTCGCCCGCAAGGCCCTGCGGATCGGCGCCACCGGCCTCGGGCTGGCGGTGTTCCAGACGGCCTACTTCGCCGCCGTCTCCGCGACCGGCCTCGCCGTCGCCACCGTGGTCACGCTCGGCGCGGGTCCCGTGCTCATCGCGCTCGGCGCACGCCTGACGATGGGGGAGCGGCTCGGCCGGGCCGGCGTGGCGGCCGTCGCCGGCGCGCTGACGGGACTCGGCGTGCTCGTGTTCGGCGGCGGCGACACGGCCGTACGCCCGTGGGGTGTCGCGCTGGCGCTGCTGTCCGCCGCCGGGTACAGCGCGATGACCTTGCTCACCCGCTACTGGGGTCGCGACGGCGGCGCCGACGCATCCGGCACCACCGTCTGGGCGTTCGCGGTCACGACCCTGTGCCTGCTGCCGTTCGCGGTGACGGAGGGTTTGGTGCCGCACACCTCGGAGCCCGCCCAGTTGCTCTGGCTCATCGTCTATATCGCGGCGATCCCCACCGCCCTCGCCTACGCCCTCTACTTCGCGGGCGCGGCCGTCGTACGGTCGGCCACCGTGTCCGTGATCATGCTGCTGGAGCCGGTCAGCGCCGCGGTCCTGGCCGTCACGCTGCTCGGCGAGCGGCTCACCACCGCCACCCTGGCCGGCACGCTGCTGATGCTGGGATCGGTCGCGGGGCTGGCGGTGGCCGAGGCGCGCGGGGCGCGGGGTCAGCGCGCGTCGAGGTAGCCGGGCACTTCGGTGCCGGGCGCGAGATCGGCGTCCGGCACCGGCGTGCCGTACCCCTGGCGCAGCGGGACCACGCCCGCCCAGTGGGGGAGCGTCAGGTCCTCGGGCTCGTCGTTGACACCGCCGGTGCGGAGCTTGGCGGAGACCTCGTCGAGGTCGATGCGGATGACGGCGGTGGCGGCGAGCTCCTTCTTGTTGGCCGGCCGGGAGTCGCGGGACCGGCCGGCCACGACGTGGTCGACCAGCGCGTCGAGGGCCATCCGCTTCTCCTCGGGGTCCGTCACGTCGTGGGCGAGGCCGTGCACCATCACGGAGCGGTAGTTCATCGAGTGGTGGAAGGCCGAGCGGGCCAGGACCAGGGCGTCGACGAGTGTGACTGTCAGGCACACCGGCAGGCCGGGCTCGGTCCGGCCGGTCATCCGCAGCGGGCGCGAGCCGGTCGAGCCGTGCACGTAGAGCCGCTCGCCGACCCGGCCGTAGAGCGTCGGCAGCACCACCGGCGCGCCGTCGCGGACGAAGCCCAGGTGGCAGACGTGGCCCTCGTCGAGTATCGCGTGCACCAGATCCTTGTCATAGGACGCGCGCTCCGGTGAGCGGGTGGGGACGGTCCGGTCGGTGGGGGTGTAGGCGGCGGCCGGTGACGTCTCCCGGGTCCCCTGCATGGCGTCCTCCATTGTACTAGTGCATAATGAGCTTTGTGCTAGGAGAATATCGGATCGTCGGCCGGGGTGCAGCGGAGATCTCCGCGAGCGTGGAGCGCGCGGTGGCGGCGGGCGAGCTGGAGCCGGGGCAACTGCTGCCGCCGATGCGGGAGTTGGCGTCCCGGCTCGGAGTGAACCCGAACACCGTGGCCGCCGCCTACCGGACCCTGCGGGAGCGCGGCGTCATCGAGACCGACGGGCGGCGCGGCAGCCGGGTGCGGTACAAACCGGCCACCACCGGGCGCGAGGAGATCGCGGCGGACGTTCCGGAAGGCGTGCGGGACATGGCCGCCGGGAACCCGGACCCGGCGTTGCTGCCCTCGCCGGCGGCCGCGTTCGCCGAGGCTGCGGGCCGCGAGCCGGTGCTGTATGGGGAGACGCCCGTGGAGCCAGGACTGGCGCGCCTCGCGCGGGCCGGGATGGACGCCGGGGGTGTGCCGGCGGGGCCGATCGCGGTGACCTCGGGTTCGCTGGACGCCATCGAGCGGGTCCTGGCCGCCCACCTCAAGCCCGGTGACGCCGTCGCCGTGGAGGATCCCGGGTGGGGCGGGCTGCTCGACCTGGTGCCGGCGCTCGGGCTGCGCATCCTCCCCGTAGCCCTCGACGACGACGGGCCGCTCCCCGGCGAGGTGGACCACGCGCTCGCGGCGGGCGCCCGCGCCTTCGTCGTCACCGGCCGCGCGCAGAACCCCACCGGTGCCGTGGTGAGCGCCGCACGCGCGCGTGCCCTGCGTTCCGTGCTCCGCAAGCATCCGGCGACCTTGCTGATCGAGGACGACCACGGCCACGGCATCGTCGACCAGCCCCTCCACACCCTGGCCGGCGTCACCCGGCACTGGGCCTTCGTCCGTTCCGCGGCCAAGGCGTACGGTCCGGACCTGCGGCTCGCCGTGCTCACCGGTGACGAGGTCACGCTGGACCGGGTGCGCGGGAGGCAACGGCTCGGGCCCGGCTGGGTCAGCCGGATCACGCAGCGCGCGGTGGCGCATCTGTGGGCGCACGGCGCGGTGGACCCGGTGGCGGTCTCGGCGGCGTACGGGCGGCGCCGGGGCGCGTTGATCGACGCACTCGCGCGGCGCGGGGTGGCGGCGTACGGGCGCAGCGGCCTGAACGTCTGGATCCCCGTGCCGGACGAGACCGCGGCCGTCGCCCGTCTGCTGCACGCCGGATGGGCGGTCGCCCCCGGGGCCCGGTTCCGTATGAGCGCCCCACCCGGCATCAGGGTCACCGTCTCCACGCTCACCGAGGCCGAGACGGAACCGCTGGCCGAGGCGATCGCCGCTGCCGTGCGCCCGGCACCGGTGCGCAGCCACGTGTAGGTCTCCCGAGCCGTGCGCCTCGGACGCCTCCGGAGTAATGGCGCCGTGAACGTCTGGAGCCGTGGCGTCTTGAACGTCTCCGGAGCCAGGGCCCGTGAATGTCTTGGGAACCGTGGCCTCGCGAACGTCTCCGGAATCGTGGAGCCACGCACAACTCTGAGACCATGCCCGCATGAACGAGGACGTCATCCCGGTCCTGCGCGTGGCCGACGCCGCCGTGGCGGTGCGCTGGTACGAGCGCCTGGGGTTCGCCCAGCAGTGGGAGCACCGCTTCGAGCCGGGGCTGCCGGCGTTCGTGGAGGTCGCGCGGGGGCAGGTGAGCCTGTTCCTGTCGGAGCACACCGGCGACGCCCGGCCGGACACGCTGGTCTACCTGCGGCTCACCGACGTGGACGAGGTCGCCGCCGAGTTCGGTGTGCCGGTGCGGGAGGCCCCGTGGGCCCGGGAGATCGAACTGCGTGACCCCGACGGCAACCGGCTGCGGATCGGCACGCCGAAGGACTGAGCGCCGGTTCATCCCTGGAGCGGCCGGCCGCCCCCGCTTCACCCCTTGGGCCGCACCTGCGTCAACGCCGCCCCCGCCAGCACGATCACCGCCCCTACCGGCGTCGACCACGCCAGGGACTCGCCCAGGACGGCGACGCCCGCGGCCGTGGCGATGACCGGGATGAAGTAGGTGACCATCTGGGCGGTGGTCGGCCCGACCTCGGCGACAAGCCCGTACTGGATGAGCACCGCCAGGCCCGTGCCCAGGGCGCCCAGAGCCACGACGGCGAGCGACGGCAGCACAGGGAACCGGGTGGGCAGGCTGGTGAACAGCGGCGTGACGACCGCCAGCTGAAGGGTGGCGAGCAGCAACTGCGCCCCGGTCAGGGACAGATGGGATTCCCCGGACCCGGCCAGGGTGCGCCGGACGTAGATCCAGCCGATCGGATAGCTGAGCGAGGCCAGCAGCGCCAGGGCCGTGCCCGTGGGATCGACGCCGGTGAAGCCCTGCCAGGCACCCAGCACCGTCAGCACCCCGAGGAAGCCCACGCCGAGGCCTGCGACCCGGACCCGGGTGGGCCGGTCCTCGGACAGGGCGATCAGGGACAGGGCCATGCCCCACAGCGGTGAGGTGGCGTTGCAGATGCCGGCGAGCGTGGACGGGATCGTCAGCTCGGCATAGGCGAACAGCGAGAACGGCAGCGCGTTGAGCAGGAACGCGGCGACCGTCAGATGGGCCCAGGTGCGCGCCCCGCGCGGAAGCCGCCGGCGCCTCATGGCCATCGCCACCGCGAGCACCGCCGTACCGAACACCAGCCGGCCGAGGGTCACCTGGAACGGGGCGTAGCCGTCGGTGCCCACCTTGATGAGCAGAAAGCTGAAGCCCCAGACCAGCGACAGGGCCGCGAAGCGGATTCTCCAGTCGATCGTGCGGCGGGCGAGGGCACGGACGGGCGTGCGCGTGGCGTCGGTCGTGGCGGTGGTCACGGAAGCAATATGCGGGACATAACTTCGTAGAACAAGCGAGATTTCGCACGTTGTATCTCGTAGCATCGCTTACATGTTGAGTCTGGACCGCCTCCGCACCCTCGACGCGCTCGCCCGGCACGGCTCGGTGAGCGGTGCGGCCGAGGGGCTGCACATCACCACCTCGGCCGTGTCCCAGCAACTGGCCAAGCTGGAGCGAGAGGTCGGCCAGCAGCTGCTCGCCAAGCACGGGCGGGGCGTCCGGCTCACCGACGCCGGCCGGCTGCTCGCCCAGCACGCGTCGCGCATCCTGTCGCAGGTCGCCCTCGCCCAGTCCGACCTGGAGGCGCAGCGCGGCCAGGTGGCGGGCGAGCTGCGCCTGTCGGCGTTCCCGACCGCCGCCCGCGGGCTGTTCCCCACCGCTCTCGCCGCGCTGCGCACGGCCCACCCCGGGTTGCGGCTGCGCACCTGCGAGCTGGAGCCGGAGCGCGGCATCCAGGGCGTGGTGCGCGGCGACCTCGACCTCGCGGTGGTCCTGGACTGGTACAACAAGCCGATGGCCCTGCCCGACGGCCTGGTCAAGGCGTCGATCCTCGACGA
Source organism: Streptomyces sp. NPDC052023 (assembly GCF_044548465.1). Lineage (NCBI taxonomy): Bacteria > Bacillati > Actinomycetota > Actinomycetes > Kitasatosporales > Streptomycetaceae > Streptomyces > Streptomyces sp. NPDC052023. The sequence goes on from NZ_JBIUBW010000005.1 coordinate 39,553, forward strand.
CCCCGCCGATGTGGCGATGCCCGAGGGGCATCCGCTGGCCGGCCGGGACGAGGTGGACCTGGGGGAGTTCGCCGAGGACGAGTGGATCACCTGGGGTCAGGGCGAGTTCTGCCACGAGTGGCTGATGTTCACCCTGCGCTCGCGCGGTGTCGAGCCGATCCTCGGTCACCGCGCCGCCGAGACACACACCCAGCTCGCGCTGGTGGCCGCCGGGCTCGGCGTCTGCATCTGTCCGCTGCTCGGCCGCCACCCCATGCCCGCCGGAGTCGTCACCGTGCCGCTGAAGCAGCGGGTGCGGCGGCATGTGTACGTCGTCTGGCGGGCGGACGCCGACCGCCGTCCGTCGATCCGGGCGGCGGTGGCCGCGCTGCGGGCGGCGGGGGAGTGCGTCGGCTGAGCCGCGCTACAGCGAGCCGAGCTTGCGGAAGTCCCAGGAGACCGTCTTCGACGGCGTGAGCCGCATCCACGCGTGCCGTCCGTCGTGCGGCATCTCCTCCAGGCCGAAGTTCTTGCGGGCGAACAAGGTCTCCGGCAGGTCGAGTTCGGCGCACAGCTCCCCGGTGCGCGGGGCCTCGCCCACGAAGTCGACGGTCCCCGACAACTCGACGCCGCGCAGCTCGTCGTACTCCTCACCGGTGTCGACCACGATCGCCACCCGCGGATCGCGGCGCAGATCGGTCCACCGCTTGCTGCGCACCACGGAGTACAGCCACATCGACGTGCCGTCCCAGGCGAACCACAGCGTGCTCACGTGCGGCGATCCGTCGGCCGAGACCGTGGCGACCCGGCAGGTGCGCTGTCCGGTCAGAAACTCGTCCAGCTCGCCGGCCGTCATCATGATCTTCCGGCCCCGGCGCTGAGTGGCTGTCATGTGTTTCCCCTCGGCTTCCCCTCGAACGAACGGCAACTGACGGTATGTCAGAAAAGCATGGTCCGTCGTCCGTCCCTGTGCAATGGTGGTTCATCTCACCGGCTCCCACACCGTCGGCCACGAGGGGGCGCCATGCCGTCGCATGAACAGCTCAGCGAACTGCTCGACCCCGCGACCACGGTGCTCCTCACCGTCGAGTGCCAGCAGGGCGTGGTCGGCCCGGACAGTGCCCTGCCGGAGCTGGCGAAGGAGGTGCGCTCCTCGGGCGCCCTCGGCAATGTGGCCCGGCTGGTGGCCGCGGCCCACCGAAGCGGCGTCCAGGTGATCCACGCCGTCGCCGAACGCCGGCCCGACGGCCGCGGCGCGAACCGCAACGCCCGCCTCTTCCGCGCCGCCGAACGGCTGCCCGTCCGGCAGCTGGCCGGTACCACGGCGGTGCGCGTCGCGGCACCGATCGAGGTCACCGAGGAGGACTTCGTCGTACGACGGCTGCACGGCCTGTCGCCGATCCAGGGCACCGACGTCGACCCGCTGCTGCGCAACCTCGGCTGCCGCACCCTGGTCGTCACCGGGGTCTCCGCCAACGTGGCCGTGCCCAACGCGGTGTTCGACGCGGTGAACCGCGGCTATACGGCAGTGGTGCCCGCGGACGCCGTCGCGGGGGTGCCCCCCGAGTACACCCCCGCGATGATCCGCAACACCCTCGCATTGGTCGCCACGGTCGCGACCACGGACGAGGTGCTCGGCTGCTGGGAACGGCCGCGTCGCCGCTGACGTCAGGCGAGGCGGATCTCGTCGCCGGACACGGTGATCTCCGAGGCGGCCAGCGGCTGGGTCGCCGGACCCTGCTGCACGCTGCCGTCGGTGGCCGAGAACCGGCTGTCGTGACAGGGGCAGATGATGACGCCGTCCTTGACGTCCTTCACCGCGCAGCCCTGATGGGTGCACTTGGAGGAGAACGCCTTGTACTCGCCCGCCGTCGGCTGCGTGACCACCAGGTCCCCGATGACCTTGCCGCCGCCCTCGGGGATGTCGGACGTCTTGGCGAGGGCGGCGCCCGCACCGGCACCGGCGCCGGAACCGGAGTCCGCCGGGGAGTCGGATCCGGCGCCGGATCCGGACGAATCCTCGCCCGACCCGCACGCGGTCAGCGCGACGGCGAGCCCCGCGGCCCCGGCAGCCGCCATGACGGTGCGGCGGGCCGGACCCGACTCGGTGTGAAGCGATTGGCTGGGCATGCTGGCATTCCCTTCCACAGGCGCTGGGTGATCCCTTGATCTGTTCAGCAGTACGGCCGACGGACGGCCGAAGTTCAGTGGCCGGGCCCAACTTCACTCGATCGAGATCTGGCGGGAACGGCCGCTACGCGGTAGCGGCAGGCCGGGTCCTTCGGCGCCCGACACGACAGTAACCTGGGGCGATGCTCAAGGAAGTCATCGCGACCCGCTACATCACGCCGCTGCGTGAGGGCGGCTCGCTGCCGGGACTCGTCGAGGCAGACGACTTCGGGACGTACGTGACGAAGTTCACCGGCGCCGGGCAGGGGCGCAAGACGCTGGTCGCGGAGGTCGTCTGCGGCGAACTCGCCCGCCGGCTCGGCCTGCGCGTGCCCCGTCTGGTGACCGTCGGCCTGGACCCCCTCCTCGGGCTCGGAGAGCCGGACCAGCAGGTCCAGGACCTGCTCCGGTCCAGCGGGGGCACCAACCTCGGCATGGACTTCCTGTCCGGCGCGCTCGGCTTCGACCCCCTCGCCTTCGCGGTGGGGCCCGAGGAGGCCGGGCGGATCGTCTGGTTCGACGCGCTGGTCAACAACGTCGACCGCTCCTGGCGCAACCCCAACCTGCTGATGTGGCACGGCGACCTGTGGCTCATCGACCACGGCGCCACCATGATCTGGCAGCACAACTGGCCCGGCGCCGAGGCCTCCGCCGCCCGCCCGTACGACGCCTCCGACCACGCCCTGCGGACCTTCGCGCCGGATGTCACCGCGGCCGCCGCCGCGCTCGCGCCGCTGGTCACCGAGGAACTGCTGGCCGAGGTCACCGCCGCGATCCCCGGCGCCTGGCTGGCCGGCGAGCCCGGCTTCGGCACACCCGACGACCTGCGCCGGGCCTACGCGCGGCCCCTGCTCGCGCGCGCCGCCGTCATCCACGAACGCATCGAGGGGATCAAGTGAGCGAGCGCCACATCACCCGGGCCGGTCAGGGCGGCGGCCGGGACGTCTTCGAGTACGCGCTGCTGCGGGTCGTACCGCGCGTCGAACGCGGGGAGTGCATCAACGCGGGGGTGCTCGTGTACTGCCGCGCCAAGTCCTACGTCGGTGCGCGGACCCACCTGGACGAAGCACGGCTGCTGGCCCTCGACCCGGCCGCGGACGTGGCCGGGGTGCACGCGGCGCTGCGCGCGGTGGAGGGCGTCTGCGGGGGCGGGGCGGACGCCGGGCAGGCGGCGGGCGACGACGCCGGGAGGCGGTTTCGCTGGCTGATCGCGCCCCGCTCCACGGTCGTGCAGCCAGGACCGGTGCACACCGGGCTGACCCTCGATCCGGCGGCCGAGACCGAACGGCTGCTCGACCTGCTGGTGAGGTGATGGATCACATGCACCCGATGGGCCGTTGACACCGCGTGCCAGGGCTTCTAGCGTCACGTCTGCTGAAGGTACTAAGCGGTCGCTCATCGATGAGCGTACCGTTGAGCCGCATCCCAAGGGCGAGGAGAAGCAGCAATGTCCACCACTGAGCAGCGGGTCGCGATCGTCACCGGTGCCGCACGCGGCATCGGCGCCGCCACCGCCGTACGCCTGGCGGCCGAGGGCCGCGCGGTCGCCGTCCTCGACCTCGACGAGGCCGCCTGCAAGGACACCGTGGAGAAGATCACCGCGGCTGGTGGCAAGGCCATCGCCGTCGGCTGCGACGTCTCCGACGAGGCGCAGGTCGAGGCGGCCGTCGCCCGCGTCGCCGAGGAGCTCGGCGCGCCCGTGATCCTCGTCAACAACGCGGGCGTGCTCCGCGACAACCTGCTGTTCAAGATGAGCGTCGCCGACTGGGACACCGTCATGAACGTGCACCTGCGCGGTGCCTTCCTGATGTCGAAGGCCTGCCAGAAGCACATGGTGGACGCCGGCTTCGGCCGCATCGTCAACCTGTCCTCCTCCTCCGCCCTCGGCAACCGCGGCCAGGTCAACTACTCCGCCGCCAAAGCCGGACTTCAGGGCTTCACCAAGACGCTCGCCAAGGAACTCGGCAAGTTCGGCGTCACCGCCAACTCCGTAGCCCCCGGCTTCATCGCCACCGACATGACCGCCGCCACCGCCGAGCGGGTGGGCATGGGCTTCGAGGACTTCAAGGCCGCCGCCGCCTCCATGATCCCGGTCCAGCGCGTCGGCGAGCCCGACGACATCGCCAACGCCATCGCCTTCTTCGCGGGCGAGGCGGCCGGATTCGTCTCCGGCCAGGTGCTGTACGTCGCCGGCGGACCGCTCGACTAGGGGGCACGGACATGACTGAACTGCCTGAACTCTCCGGCAAGGCCGCCCTCGTCACGGGCGGCAGCCGCGGCATCGGCTACGGCGTCGCCGAGGCACTGGTGGCACGCGGTGACCGCGTCTGCATCACCGGCCGCAACGAGGAAGCCCTGAAGGAGGCCGTCGAAAAGCTCGGCGCCGACCGGGTCATCGGCGTCGCGGGCAAGGCCCACGACCTCGACCACCAGGCCGTCGCCGTGGAGCGCACGATGGAGGCCTTCGGCCGGGTCGACTACCTGGTCAACAACGCCGGTACGAACCCGGTCTTCGGGCCGATCGCCGACCTCGACCTCGACGTGGCGCGCAAGGTCTTCGAGACCAACGTCGTCTCCGCGCTCGGGTTCGCCCAGAAGACCTGGCACGCCTGGCAGAAGGACAACGGCGGCGCCATCGTCAACATCGCCTCCGTGGCCGGTGTCGCCCCCTCGCCCTTCATCGGCGCCTACGGGATCAGCAAGGCCGCGATGATCAACCTGACCCTCCAGCTGGCGCACGAGTACGCGCCCAAGGTGCGGGTCAACGCGATCGCCCCGGCGGTGGTGAAGACCAAGTTCGCGCAGGCCCTGTACGAGGGCCGGGAGGCCGAGGCCGCGTCGGCCTACCCGCTCGGCCGGCTCGGCGTGCCCTCCGACATCGGCGGTGCCGCCGCGTTCCTGACCTCGGCGCAGGCCGACTGGATCACCGGCCAGACCCTCGTCGTGGACGGCGGCATCTTCCTCAACGCCGGTGTGAGCTGAGCGGATCGGGTCTTTTCGGACAGGGGCGCCGCTGCGTCGATGGAGATCGCGTGACGCGATTTTGTTGACGGAAACGGCGCCCCTGTCGGCAATTCGGCGCCGTTCCGGGGGATGACAACGTCGTCATTCAGAAGGTGATCACCAGGCTCGCGCAAGAACGTTTCAGGCCGTCCATGCCTGCGATAGGGTCTGCCGACCCTTGGTATGGCAGATCGAGGAGCGTGCGCGTGTTCAACCGGAACCGAAGCCTGCGGCAAGTGGCGGCGATCGCTTCCATATCCCTGTTGGCCGGGTGCAGCATGTTTTCGGACGGCGACCCTGCCGAGGGGGGACCGATCGTCGTGGGGACCACCAGCGCCCCCAGCACGCTGGATCCGGCCGCCTCCTGGGACGGCTCCTGGGAGCTTTTCCGCAACATCTACCAGACGCTGCTGAGTTACCCCACCGGCGCCACCACGCCCCAGCCCGACGCCGCCGAGAACTGCGCGTTCACCGACGGCGCCAACCGGGTGTACCGCTGCAAGCTGCGGGAGGGGCTCACCTTCTCCGACGGCGACGCGCTCGACGCGCAGGCCGTCAAGCACTCCATCGACCGGATCCTGGCGATCAACGCGCCGGGCGGCCCCGCCGGCCTGCTGGGCAGCCTGGACCGGGTTCAGGCGCTCGGCGACCGCGAGGTCGTCTTCCACCTCAAAACCGCCGACGCCACCTTCCCGTTCGTGCTCGCCACCCCGGCCATGTCCGTCGTCGACCCCGACGACTACCCGGCCGACAAGCTCCGCGAGGACGGCGGGGTCACCGGCTCGGGGCCGTACGTCCTCGACTCCTACGACGAGGGCGCGCGGGCCGAACTCGTGCGCAACGACAGCTACAAGGGCTTCGCCGACCGAAAAAACGATGCTGTCACGATCCGTTACTTCCAGGACTCCGGCGCCATGGTCAAGGCCCTGCGCGACCAGGACATCGACGTGACCTACCGCGGCCTCGCCGCCGACGACATCGTCGCGCTCCAGAGCAGGGACGCCGACGAGACCCTCCAGCTCGTCGAGGGCGCGGGCGCCGACATCAGCTACCTGGTCTTCAACCCGAAGGACGAGTGGGCCGGGAAGCCCGCCGTGCGCCGGGCCGTCGCCCAGGTCGTCGACCGGCCGAGGATCGCCCACGCGATCTACAAGGACACCGTCGACCCGCTGTACTCGATGGTCCCCAAGGGCCTCACCGGCCACACCACCGGCTTCTTCGACAACTTCGGCGACCCCGACCAGGACAAGGCCCGCTCGATCCTCAGCGAGGACGGCATCGACGAGCCGGTCCCGCTCACCCTCTGGTACACCACCGACCGCTACGGCTCCGAGACCGCCGTGCTGTTCCAGGAGCTCAAGCGGCAGCTGGAGGCCTCCGGCCTGTTCAAGATCACTCTGAAGAGCCGCCCCTGGAAGACCTACGTCGAGGGGTACCAGAAGGGTGAGTACCCGGTCTTCGGGCGCGGCTGGTTCCCCGACTTCCCGGACGCCGACAACTACATCGCGCCCTTCGTCGGCGAACAGAACGCCCTCGGTACGCCGTACCCGGCACCCAAGATCACCGGCGAGCTGCTGCCCCGCTCCCGCCGCGAGAGCGACCGCGCCCAGGTGGAGTCCGACTTCGAGGAGGCCCAGCAGATCCTCGTCAAGGACGCACGGCTGCTGCCGCTGTGGCAGGGCAAGCAGTACGTCGCCGCCAACGTGGAGATCTCCGGCGCCGAGCGCGCCCTGGACCCGTCGACCATCATGATGGTGTGGGAGCTGTCCCGGAAGACCAGCTGGTGAGGCGGCCCGTCACGGCCGTTGTCAGTGGTCGCCGGTAGGTTCTGTGCTCTGGAACCGACCGCACACCGTAAGGAAGTTGACGTGACCGACATCGCCATGCTGCCCGAGTCCTGGCGCGGGGTCCTGGGCGACGAACTGCACAAGCCCTACTTCAAGGAGCTGACGGAGTTCGTGGAGGAGGAGCGGGCTGCCGGTCCCGTCTACCCGCCGCGTGAGGAGGTCTTCGCGGCACTCGACGCCACGCCGTACGAGCGGGTCAAGGTCCTGGTCCTCGGCCAGGACCCCTACCACGGCGAGGGCCAGGGGCACGGCCTGTGCTTCTCGGTCCGCCCCGGCGTGCGGACCCCGCCGTCGCTGCGCAACATCTACAAGGAGATGCAGCAGGAGCTGGGCCTGCCGATCCCGGACAACGGCTATCTGATGCCGTGGGCCCGGCAGGGCGTGCTGCTGCTCAACGCCGTGCTGACGGTCCGGGGCGGGGAGGCCAACTCGCACAAGGGCAAGGGCTGGGAGAAGTTCACCGACGCGGTGATCCGCGCGGTGGCCGAGCGTCCCGACCCGGCGGTCTTCGTGCTGTGGGGCAACTACGCGCAGAAGAAGCTCCCCCTGATCGACGAGACCCGGCACGTGGTGGTGAAGGGCGCTCATCCCTCGCCGCTGTCGGCGAAGAAGTTCTTCGGCTCCCGGCCGTTCACGCAGATCAACGAGGCGATCGCGCGGCAGGGGCACGACCCGGTGGACTGGCGCATCCCGAACCTGGCCGACCTGGCCTGATCCGGTCCGGCCAGGGCCGGCCGGCGTCCCGGGTCGGCCCCGCCTCGCCGGGATTGCCGGGGGCGGCCGTTAGCGTCGGCACGGACGGGAGATCGTTGAGCGCGCGGAGGATGCGGTGTCGGAGCAACAGGAGCAGGCGGCGCCGGATGCCGTGATGACGCGGATCGGGCAGGTCGCCATGCTGCACCACGCGGGTGACCGCGAGGAGGCCCGGCAGCGCTACCTCGAGTTGTGGGCGGAGATCGGCGAGGACGGAGACCCGCTGCACCGCTGCACCCTCGCCCACTACATGGCCGACGCCCAGGACGACCCAAGCGACGAACTCGCATGGGATTTGCGGGCGTTGGGAGCCGCGGAGGAACTGACCGACGACCGGCTCGCGGCCCACGAGGGAGCCCCGGCGGTGCGCGCGCTGTACCCCTCCCTGCATCTGAACCTCGCCGCCGACTACGTCAAACTCGGCCGCTCGGGCGCCGCCCGTACCCATCTGCGCCGGGCCCGCGGAGCGGCGGGCGCGCTGGCCGACGATCCGTACGGGCAGGGGGTGCGGGCGGCCATCGGACGGCTGGAGCTGCGGCTCGGGGACGGGGGTTCGCCGGGCGGGGGCATCTGGGGGCCGCCTCGGCAGCGGCCGTAGCGGTACCGGCGCCGACGCGGCCGCCTCACCGGCCGTATGTCTGCTCGCAGATCGCCGCCTCAGGGCTGTTCGGGCGCCAGCCGCCGTACTTCCTGCCCAGGGCGCACACGTCGCCGGTGCCGCCGACGGTGGGCGAGACGGCCGGGACCGTCGCCGGTGGCTGCTGCCGCGGGCGTCGCGGCTCCGGGCGTCGCGGCTCCGGGCGGGGCGCCTCGGAGCGCGGTCGGGACTCCGTGTGCCGCGACGGGACGCGCTGAACCGGTGACGGGGCCTGCGCGGCCGGGCGTGGCCCCGGCGCCGCGGTGCCGGGCCGGCGGGACGGGCCGGTCGACTGCAGGGCCTCGCGGGCCGGCGCCTGCACGATCTGCGGTCCGGTGTGACCGTCGGTCCGCGGTGCCGACGGCTGGGCGGGTGCCGGGGGCACTGCGGCGGGGGCCCGCTGGACGGTCACACAGCCGGAGACGGCGGAGAGGGCCATGGTGGCGAGCAGCGTCGCGGTGGTCGTTGTTCGATGCACCCGCGCCACTCTGATGGCTCCGGCTCCGCAGGGCCCGACGGACAAGCGCAGGTTGCTCCGGACGGGTGAACTACGCCCCCGCGGGGAGGGGGCGGGCGCCGCTGGGCTGACGTGCGTCGGCCGGGCTCGGGGACAGAGGCGGAGCCCGGGCCCGAGCACGCGCGGTCCGAGCCTGAGCCCGGCGGATCAGGCCGCCCCGGCGACTCCGCAGCCCGACCGCTGCTCAGGCTCAGTGGCCGCGAGTCCTCGGCCGCACAGGCGGGCACGGTGAGGGCGCCTGCCGTGTCCGCCGGGGACGCGGGCTCCGGCACGCGTATCTGCCGCGTGCTGTCGTCAGTCGCCGAGGCCTAGTCGCCCGTCGTGCCGTCCACGCGCTCGCGGATCAGATCCGCGTGGCCGTTGTGGCGGGCGTACTCCTCGATCATGTGGGTGTAGATCCAGCGCAGGCTGAAGGGCTCGTCGGAGTGCGGGCTGCGGCCCTTGGAGAGGTCGTCCAGGCCGAAGCCGGCCGCGTTGCGCCGGGCGGCCGCGATCTCCGCCTGCCAGGTGGCGTACGCCTCCGCCCAGGTGTCGGCCTCGGTGAGATGGAACTCGCCGTCGCGGTCCTCCTCGGTGTAGTAGATCGGCCCCACGTCGTCACCGGCCAGCACCTTGCGGAACCAGCTCCGCTCCACCTCCGCCATGTGCCGCACCAGCCCCATCAGGGACAGCTCCGACGGTTCCACGGCCGCCATCCGCAGCTGCGCGTCGCTCAGCCCCTCGCACTTCCACGCCAGGGTCTGCCGGTGGTACTCCAACCAGCCCTCCAGCATGGACCGTTCGCCGGCGTTCTGCGCCGGCTCGCTGCGCTCTTTTGTCATGCGCGCATCCTCGCTCACGCCTGAGGATTCACCAAAGTGTTTCACCGGCCGCGAAGCCGCCCCTTCGCAGGCGATCAGCCACCAGGCCGGAACGGCCGTGCCCGACGCCATGACCGCCGCCCTGCCCCAGCGCCGGACCAGGCCTTCCCGCGCAGCGCCGGTGGTATCGCCGACCGGCGTCAGCCGGGTCCGCCGTATGCTTCCGGGCAGACCCCCGCAGGCAAGCAGTGAAGGAGCCCCCGTGAAGGTCGGCTGCATCGGACTCGGTGACATCGCGCAGAAGGCGTATCTGCCGGTGCTCGGGGTCCAGCCCGGGGTCGAGCTGCATCTGCACACCCGGACGCCCACCACGCTGAACCGCGTGGCCGACAGCCTTCACCTGCCGCCCGCGCAGCGCCACAGCACCCTGGACGCTCTCCTCGCCCAGGACCTCGACGCCGCCTTCGTGCACGCGCCCACCCTCGTGCACCCCGAGATCGTCACCCGGCTGCTGCAGGCGGGCGTCCCGGTCTACGTCGACAAGCCGCTGGCGTACGAACTCGCCGACTCCGAGCGGCTGGTGTCGCTCGCCGAGGAGCGGGGCGTGAGCCTCGCCGTCGGTTTCAACCGCCGGCACGCGCCCGCGTACGTGCAGTGCGCCGATCATCCGCGCGAGCTGATCCTGCTGCAGAAGAACCGGGTCGGGCTGCCCGAAGAGCCGCGCACGATGATCCTGGACGACTTCATCCACGTCGTGGACACGCTGCGCTTCCTGGTGCCGGGCCAGATCGACGACGTGACCGTGCGCGCCCGGAGCGTGGACGGACTGCTGCACCACGTCGTGCTCCAGCTCGCCGGGGACGGCTTCACGGCGCTCGGTGTGATGAACCGGCTCAGCGGATCGGCCGAGGAGATCCTGGAGGTCTCCGGTCAGGACACCAAGCGGCAGGTGATCAACCTCGCCGAGGTGATCGACCACAAGGGCCAGCCGACCTTGCGGCGGCGCGGGGACTGGGTGCCGGTGGCCAGGCAACGGGGCATCGAGCAGGCGGTGCTGGGCTTCCTCGACGCGGTGCGCGCGGGCAGGCCGCTCAGCGCCCGGGACGCGCTGGCGACTCACGAACTGTGCGAGCGGGTGGTGATGGCGGTTCTGGAGCTTTCCGCCGCCTGACCGTCCGCCCGCCCTCGGCCAGAGCCAGGGCCAGCAGCACCAGCACGGCGACGTACACCGGCCAGGCGCCCAGGCGGACGTACGGCGTGACCCCGTCGGCCAGCGGCACCTCGTAGACCTGCGAGGCGCTCGCCTCGGTGCCGAGCGGCGGGCCGATCCGCCGGCCCTCGGGGTCGTGGACGGCGGAGACACCGGTCAGGGTCGCGTGGACCATGGGGCGGCCGGTCTCGGCGGCGCGCAGCGCGGCCAGCGAGGCATGCTGCGCCGGCGCCCAGCTCTCCTGGAACGTCGAGGTCGCAGACTGGGCGACCAGGACGCCGGCGCCGCCGCGGGCCAGGCTGCGGCTGATGTCGGGGAACGCCGACTCGAAGCAGACCATGGGGCCGACCCGCAGCCCGCCGCCGGCGTCCATCACCACCTGCTCGGTGCCGCGCCGGCGGTCCTCCGCCGCCGCCTCGCCCACGGAGGTGGCCCAGCCGAGCAGCGAGCGGAACGGGACGTACTCGCCGAAGGGGACCAGCCGCATCTTGTCGTACCGGTCGCCGGTCGGGCCGTCGGGGCCGATCAGCACCGAGCTCTTGTAGATGCCGGGCCGGTCCGAGCGGCGGGCGTCCACGTTCACCAGGACCGGGGCGCCGGTCTCGCGGGACAGCGCCGCGATGCGCCGCGCCAGATCGGGCCGGCCGGCCAAGTCGTAGCCGACGCTGCTCTCGCCCCACACGATCAGGTCGGGGTCCTGGCCGGCGAGCTGCCGGGTGAGTTCTTCCTCGCGGTCGAAGCGGGGTCCGGGGCCGCTGATGACGCCGGGCTGTACGACGGCCACCCGGGCCTCGCCGTCGACGTGCGCGCGCGGCGTCCAGGCCCAGACGGCCGACGTGGCCACGGCGGTGGCGAGCAGGGCGGCCAGAGCAGGTATCCGGCAGGCCCGCATCGAGACGAGTACGGCGACCGCGACATTGACCGCCACCAGCAGCAGGCTCAGCAGCCACACCCCGCCGACCGAGGCCAGCCGCAATGCCGGCTCGACCTGCCATTGACTGGCGCCGAGCATGCCCCAGGGCCCGCCCAGCCCCTGCCAGGACCGCACCAGCTCCACCGCCAGCCAGCCCGACGGCAGCACCAGCAGCGCGGCCGCGATCCGGCCCGGCGAGGGCACTCCGCCGAGGAACCGGCGGACCAGCCAGCCCCACGGCGCCCACAGTGCGCCGAGCAGGGCGGCGAGGACAAAGGTGAAGACATGCAGATTCGGCAGCAGCCAGTGGTGCACGGCCAGCATGAAGCCGAGGCCGCCGCACCAGCCGTCGTACAGCGCCCGCCGCCCGGTCGGGGCGGTGCGGGCGAGCAGGATCCACGGCACAAGGGCGACGTAGGCGAACCACCACCACGACGGGCCCGGGAAGGCGAGCATGGGCAGGGCGCCCGCCACCGCGGCGGTCGCGGAGCGCCACCAGGGGGAGTCGAGCCGGCGGCCGAGCGACTTCATACGGCGCCTCCCTCCCCCCGTGCCTCCAGTGTGCGCGCAGCAGGCGACCTCGCTACGGAGGAAGCCCGCTCAGTCGATCACAGGTACCCCGGACTCCTGCGGCATACGCCGCCACTTCTCACGGACGACGACCTCGTGCAGCCGCCAGCCGTCGTCGGTGCGCCGCAGGCCGAAGGCGTAGCGGCCGCCGCACACGAAGTCGGGCGCCGCCGAGCCGTCGCCGGCGAGACGCATCGGGTTGACGTAATCGGCCTGGACCTGGGCCGTGTCCCCGGTGTCCCGCTCCAGTACCCCGAAGCGGACCCGGCGGTTGACGATGAGGTGCTGGCGCATGGCGAACGCCCGCATGCTCTCGGCCAGCCACGTGGAGACCCGGGCGGCATCCCCCTCGATGCCGCCGGCCGAGCGGTAGTCCGCCCGCCCGTCCGGTGTGAACAGCTTCCGGTACGCCTCCCAGTCGCCGTCGTCCACCGCCACGGCGTAGTCGGTGACCAGACCGTCGACGGCCAGCCGGTCCATCACGGTCGCGAGCTCCACGCGCTGCGTCATCGGCTCAGTGTTGGGCACGGGACCGGCCACGCCAAGAGGGCGTGCCGCGATATTCGGTGGCCATGACCGGCGGCCCGCGCGAGGCTGACCGTCGTGAACGAACAGGACGGCGGTTCCGGGCCTGGATTCGGCGTACGGGCCAAGGGATCTGTGCTTGAGTACCGGGCTGCTTCAATTCCGTCAGCTGGGCCTGCCGAAGCATGGATCACGGGGTCGTGAGGAAGTGGACGAAGGGTGGGCTCCGGTGAAGCGGTCGGAGCGTGAGCCCGGGCTCTTGCCGTTCCAGCGGGCGATGCGGAACAGGCTTCTTGCAGCCCCTGAGGTGCCCGCTCCAGGCCCTACCGCGGACGGGTAGACCCTGGATGTCGTCACCCCGGCATGGCCGAACGAGCGTGTCCTGTTGTCCCGCGACGGTGGGTCGCCCCTCGTCGGCCCGCACGGAGCGCAGTGGTGGCACATTTTCCATGCCGACGACTCCGAATTCCGGGCAGCCGGGTTCTCGCCCTCCGGACAGACCATCGCCGTGGCGACGAGCAGCGACCTCTCCCTGTGGACGCGTCGACCCACCCGCCGCCACGGCAGTAGCGCCGGGATGTGATCGGCCAGGCACTGGACGGACGCGCAAGGGTGCTCGCCTTGCCCGGCGCGGGAGCAGAGCTTGCCGGGGAAGTAGCTGATCCGACGCATCGGCGCAGCAGGCCGGGATCTCAGCTCGGGCCGTAGTGACCCGCCAAGTCGCTCGCGGGGCTACTCCCCCACGATGCCGAAATCCTGGACGAGTTCCTCCAGACCGCCCGCGTAACCCTTGCCGCCGAGGACGAAGTCCCAGTCCCCGCTCGGCCTTCGGCGGAAGGAGCCCAGCACCAAGGCGGTTTCGCGCGGCCGGCCATCGGAGACTTCAAGCCGTCCCAGCTCAGTCAGCCCCGGGTCGAGCAGGCGGATGCAGGCGTCCGTGAAACCGGAAAGGTCGGCGTCCGGGTTGACCTCGGGGTCGATGGCCGCCACGAGCACGAGCCGGTCGGCCGCATCGGGCAGCCCGTCGAAGGAGACACACATCGCGGCCTTGTCAGGTGCCGTGGCCGGGAGGGCACGCACTGAGCCGTCCGGCGTCTGCGGATTGTTGAAGAAGACGAAGTGATCGTCACTGAGGACGCGGTTGCCACGGCAGACAAGAGCGCACACGTCCAGGGCGACGTTTCCGGTCCACGACATGCCGAGGACGTTGTAGTCGTCCGGTAGCCGAGTGTCCGGTACCGGCGGCGTCGGCTGCGCCGGGACCTGCCGACCGCCTTCACCGAGCCGCCCACGTAGCCCATGACGACGCAGCAGGTCCACGAGCTCGGGGCCCGAGACGAGTTCCAACGGTTTGCCGTTGGCGAAGGTGTGCGAGCCGGGGCCGAACCCTGAAGTCGTGACGAGAACGCCCTTGTTGGCGCCCGCATCCTGCACGGTTCCGTACAAGTCGCGCACAGCCGTGGGCGGCACCGTGTTGCGATAGCGCTTCACCTGCACGACGATCTTGCCGCCTCGGATAGGTGTCGGATCCAGGGCGTCGACATCCACACCGCCGTCGTTGGAACGCTGGGTGGTCACCGCCTGCATCCCCATGCCTCGGAAGAGATCGGCAACGAGATTCTCGAAGGCGATCGGATCCATGGCGAACAGGTCCGGTTCCTCGTCGCTGCCGTGAGCGACAACGCGGTTCCCGACATCCTGCGGCCGCCTGCTCGGCCGTATGGGTGCGAGTTGGTCCGGTCGAGCCGAGAGCTGCCCACGCAGCGCTTCAGCCAGGCAGCTACCCGCGTCCACCTGCGCCAGGTGCAAGTCACGGAACGAAGAACGCGCGGCCATGACAGTTGCGAGGAAGACATGACCCGGCCGGCCCGTCGTGGGGTCATGACCATCGACGAAGCCATTCAGGGTCACCGACTCCAGCGCACCCAGCTCATCCGCGGCGAACAGCTCATGCAGGACGAGGAGCATGCACTGCGCGAGAACCTCTCTGTACAGAGCACGGCGCTGGCCTACTGGGCGGGGAGTCTCCTTGTCCTGGTCGACCCCGGCCATGTACCGAACGGCCTTGACCTCCGGCACGATGCTGTAGGCGGGCAGCTCCCAATCCAGTACCAACTGCCGGGCTGCCGGGTCGTAGGCCGCCGCGACCTGGCGCGGGAAGCCGTCCGGCCATGCCGTCGAGGCGTAGAGAGCGGCTGAGAAGTACTCGATCACGGAATCGGGATCTTGACGCCTTACGCCCTCGGTTGTCGCAACGACGCCGGCGTTGTGCCGCCGTACATCAGCCAGCTGGGCATCGGCCCACTGCTGGTACTCCCGCTGATACGACGCCAGCTGCTGCTGTCGACGCGCCTCCGCCTCTTGGGCGGCCCGCCAGTCCCGCTCGAAGCGTGCGCGTGCTTCGGCCTGCGCCCGTGCCCGGCTGCTCGCAGTCCAGCCGCTCTGCGTTTGGTAGTGATGGAAATCCGGCATGGGCACTGGCTGTGCCAACGGCCCTGGAGCGAAGGGCTGGACCTCTTCGGGTCGCATGAGTGACGCAGCCCTGAAGGGCGGAGCCTGGCAACCCGAGGCGAGGAGACCCTGCAACGCGGCAACCTGCGCGTCCAGCTCCTCCGAGCGCCGTAGAGCCTCTGCCTGCCGGTATTCGCGGTGGCTCTGGGCAGCTCGCCGCTGGTAGGCCCGCGCTTGCTGTTCCTGCTGTCTCCGCCGTCTGGCTTCGGCTTCCAGTTGACGCTGCTGCTGACGTTGCGCCTCGGCCCAGGCGCCGACGAGACCAGTAGACCTACGACTCATGTGCTGAATGCCCTCCCCAAGGCACTGGCTGTCCCCACAACCAGTTGTAACCAGACGACTGTAGCCAGCAATCGCCGCCCCGCATATCCGCTCGTTGAAGAAAGAACGATCGGTTCATCCCCGCAGGTCAACGTGACCTGATCAACCGTGGCCGCATCGCGGAGCACGACTTGGACGGCTGCGCTCGGAGCAGAACCAGCACCGTCGTCGCCATCGAGATCACTCGCGAGACTTTTCCGGGGCCTGCGGCACGCGTGCCTCGAAGTGACGCGTGCGCCGAGCGCCGGTCAGGCCGCCCCGTACGCCCGCCCCGTCCTCAGGCCGCCTCCACGACCGCGCGGCGGATCGCCGTGGCCCACTCGACCACCAGCCGCTCGTACTCCATCCGCTCCTGCGCGGACAGCGAGCCGCCCGAGCGCGTCCACAGGGCGCGGATCTGCTCGTTGACCTCGGCAGCGGACCGCACGGAACCAGGGGTCAGGGAATGGGGGGACATGCGTGCAAGCGTAGGCCCAGCCGCTGACACTGCGCTACCGGACGGCTACCCATTCTGTATGGGCTTGGTCACGGCCTGCCGATTTCGCACGCGCGCCGCCCGCCGATGCGAGCAGCTCGGGGTGGGGGGTCGGTGAATTGCGGATCGTCGGTGGCAGATCGGGGCCCCGAAAACGACGGCCCCCGGGGAACCCCGGGGGCCGTGCGCTTCGCTCAGCCGGCTGATTCGGCCGCGTGTGGGCTCAGGACGCCGAACGTGACCAGCGCGACGATCACGATGCCGAGTGCCACGCGGTACCAGACGAACGGCATGAAGCTCTTGGTCGAGATGAACTTCATGAACCAGGCGATCACCGCGTAGCCGGTCACGAAGGCGACCACCGTCGCGAAGATCGTCGGCCCCCAGGTCACATGGCCGCCTTCCATGGCGTCCTTGAGTTCGTATCCGCCCGAGGCGAGCACCGCCGGGATCGCGAGCAGGAACGAGTAGCGGGCCGCCGCCTCGCGGGTGAAGCCCATGAAGAGGCCGCCGGTGATGGTCGCGCCGGAGCGGGAGACGCCCGGCACGAGTGCCATGGCCTGGCAGATGCCGAAGATCAGGCCGTCCCGCACGCCCAGTTCCTTGAGCGTCTTGCGCTCCTTGGCCGCCCGGTGCCGTCCGCCGGTCTCGTCGCGGGCGGCCATCCGGTCGGCGACACCCATGATCACGCCGACCACGATCAGCATCGTGGCCGTGATGCGCAGATCACGGAACGGGCCGACGATCTGGTCCTTCAGCGTGACGCCGAGCACACCGATCGGGATCGAGCCGACGATCACCAGCCAGCCCATCCGGGCGTCGTGGTCCTTGCGCCACGCCTTGTCGTACAGCGAGCGGGTCCACGCCGACAGGATGCGGCCGATGTCCTTGCGGAAGTAGATCAGCACGGCGGCCTCGGTGCCGATCTGGGTGATCGCCGTGAAGGCGGCGCCGGGGTCCTCCCAGCCGGAGAAGGCCGCGGTCAGGCGCAGGTGTGCGCTGGAGGACACGGGAAGGAACTCGGTCAGCCCCTGGACGAGTCCGAGGATGAGTGATTCGAACCAAGACATGAAGTACGGAGTCCAAGTGCCGATCGTGGAACGGACGAAGGACACGCCCCGCCCGCGCGCGCGGTGATCGGGTGTGTTGAGGGGCAGCGTAGCGTCCCGCGCCGACACGCCCGACACAGGGGTTTCCCAGCCGATCGGGGTGATCGGCCCGGAGTGTTGACCCGCCGACGGGGCAGGCCTACTTTGCACACTGGGGAAAGCGCTTGCTATCAGCTTGCCGCGTGCCAAGACCCCGGAGGAGTGTTGATCAGGTTCATGCCCACACCCTCGACGACCACCGCAGCCGGCCACCTTCTCGGCCCCGAGACCCTCCGAGCCCCCTCCGCCCCCGTCCCCGCCCGTCCCGTCAGAACCGCCGTCATCGGCACCGGCGGCATCGCGCGCGGCCGTCACCTCCCCGCGCTGACGCTGCTCGCCGCGGAGGGCTGGACGGAGGTCGTCGCGGCGGTCGACATCGACCGTGCCGCCGTCGAGGCGTTCTGTGCGGAGGGCGGGATTCCGTACGCGTACACCGACATGGGCCGGATGCTGCGTGAGCAGCGGCCCGACCTGGTGACGATCTGCACACCGCCCACACTGCACCGCGAGCAGACGGTCGCCGCGCTGCGCGCCGGTGCCTGGGTGTGGTGCGAGAAGCCGCCCGTGCCCACGCTCGCCGACTTCGACGCCGTCGAGGCCGCCGAGGGCACAGCCGGTGGGCCGTACGCCGCGTTCGTCTTCCAGCACCGGTTCGGCTCGGGCGCCGCCCATGTGCGCCGGCTGCTCGCCGAACGGGCCATGGGCCGGCCCCTGGTCGCGCACTGCCAGACCACCTGGTACCGCAACGCCGCCTACTACGCCGTGCCTTGGCGTGGCCGCTGGCACACCGAGGGCGGCGGGCCCGCCATGGGGCACGGCATCCACCAGATGGATCTGCTGCTCGATCTGCTCGGGCCGTGGAACGAGGTGCGCGCGATGGCCGGCCGGCTGGTGCACGACGTGGAGACCGAGGACGTCTCGACCGCCCTGGTCCGCTTCGGGAACGGCGCGCTGGCGACGGTCGTGAACTCCGTCCTCAGCCCCGACGAGGTGAGCCGTATCCGGGTCGACTGCGAGCGCGCCACCGTCGAACTCACCCACCTGTACGGGCACGCCAACGCCGACTGGCGGATCACGCCGGCACCGGACGTGCCGGCCGAACAGGCCGAAAAATGGCGTGACTTCGGCGTCGACGTGCCGAGCTCGCACCTGGCGCAGCTGCGTGAGCTGATCGCCAGCATGCGGGTCGGCGAACGGCCGCGCAGCAGCGGCCCGGACGGGCGCAAGAGCCTGGAACTGATCACCGCGCTGTACAAGTCGGCCTTCACCGACGCGACCGTCCGGCGGGGCGAGATCGGGCCCGGCGACCCGTACTACACGGCCCTGCACGGGGGCGCGCCCGCCTGGGCGCCCGTCGCCGGCCGGGCCGCCGCGCATCAGGAGGTGCCCGCATGACCGGTCCGCGCATCGCCCACGCGCACGGCGACCGGATCACGGTCACCGAACCCGCCACAGGCGTCGCCCTGTTCAGCTATGTCTACCGGCCCGAGGCGGCCTGGGAGGCGCCGAAGCCCTACCTGCACCCCGTGCGGACCCTGGGCAACGCCGTGGTCACGGACTACCGGCCCCACGACCACCGCTGGCACAAGGGCCTGCAGCTGACGGCCTCCCACCTGTCCGGCCAGAACCTGTGGGGCGGCAACACCTACGTGCACGGCGCGGGCTATCTCGCCCTCCCGGAGCGCGTCGGTTCCATGGCGCACGCCGGTTTCGACGAGGTCGCCTCGTACGGCACCCACGCAGTGATCGAGGAACGGCTCACCTGGCATCCGTACAGCGGCGAACTGTGGGCCGACGAGCGGCGCCGCATCGAGGTGCACGACATCGACCCGGCGGCGGGCTCGTGGGCGCTGACCTGGAGCAGCGCCGTCACCAACCGGCGCCACGAGCCGTTGTTGTTCGGCAGCCCGACCACCGAGGGGCGTGAGAGGGCCGGCTACACGGGCCTGTTCTGGCGGGGACCGCGCGCCTTCCGCGAGGGGCGCGTCCTCGGGCCGGACGGCGAGGGTCCCGGTCTGATGGGCCGGCAGGCGCCCTGGCTGGCGTACACGGGCGAACACGACGGCATCGACGGCCACGCCACCGTCGTGTTCGCGCACGCCCCGGAGAACGACCACACCGGTGCCGGCGGTGGCCACCCCGCCCACTGGTTCGTCCGCAGCGAGCCGTTCGCGGCCGTCGCCCCCTCCTGGGCGTTCCACGACGAACTGGAACTCGCCCCGGGCGACACCCTCGCCCGCCGCTACCGGATCGTCGTCGCCGACGGTGCCTGGGAACGCGATCGGATCGCCAAGTACCTGGAGGAGCACCCGTGGTGAGCACCGAGGGGATGCCCGACGCGTTCGCCGGACTGCCGGGCGGCGTCGCCGTGTCGCACCTGTCCGTCTACGACTGGCAGGCCGCGGACGGGGTGTGCGGCGGAACTCCCCACCTGCATCTGGCCTGTTCGGAGGCGTACGTCGTCACCGGCGGCCGCGGCGCGGTCCAGACGCTCACGGCGTCCGGGTACGGGGTCACACCGCTGGCCGCGGGGACCGTCGCCTGGTTCACGCCGGGCACGATCCACCGGCTGGTCGACGACGACGGCCTGCGTATCACCGTGCTGATGCAGAACAGCGGGCTGCCGGAGGCGGGCGACGCGGTGCTCACCCTGCCGCCGCCCTACCTGACCGACCCGGAGATGTACGCAGCCGTCACCACGATCCCGGCGGACGCGTCCGTAGCCGAGCAGGAGCGCGTCGCCCGCGCCCGGCGCGACCTCGCCCTGGAGGGCTACCGCGTGCTGCGCGCGTCCGGCCCCGAGGCGCTTGCCGAGTTCCACCGGGCCGCGGGGGCGCTGGTACGGCCCCGGCTCGCCGAGTGGCGCGAGCGCTGGCGGCGGGGTGCAGCCGCGGCGGCGACGGCGACGGGGGAGCAACTCGACCGGCTGGAGCGGGGTGACGTGTCCCACTTGGCGGACGCCCTGGTGAGGGCGGAGCGGCCCGTCGGGCGAGGGAGGTTCGGGATGTGCGGGCGGCTCGACGTCTACGACGTCCCCCCGGCCGCCGGGTGAATTGCTCACGAGTGTGGGCGACCCCGGCCGGGGCCTACGCCGTCGCCGGGCCCGTGACGGTCCAGCCCGGGGACTGGGGGTGGGGGGTCAGGTCGCCGTGCTGGACGGTGTCACCGCAGGACCGGCAGGTGACCTGGGGCACCAGTTCGTGTCCGCAGCTGTGCTCCAGGACCATGGGGCGGTCGCCCCTCCTGAGGTGGCGGTCGCCCCAGTCCATGAGGGTGATCAGGACCGGCTGCAGTTCGAGACCCGCCTGGGTGGGCAGGTACTCGAAGCGCTGCGGGCGCTCGCTGTAGGCGCGCTTGGTCAGGATCCCGGCCTCGACCAGGCGGCGCAGCCGGGTGGCCAGGATGTCGCGCGGGGCGCCGATGTTGCGCACGAGCTGGTCGAAGCGGCCGTTTCCCAGGCACACCTCCCGCAGCACCAGCAGGGAGTACTTCTCGCCGACGAGCGCCAGGGCGTCGGCGATCGAGCAGGGGCGGGGGTCCTTGGTGGCGGCCATGCGGCTCAGTCTACGTGAGGGTTTGATTTTCCAACTGGCGGAGTTATGGTGAGTTCGGAATTCCTACTCACTGGTAATCGAGCCGTTGCTCGCCCCGGCGGCCAAGGAGGCCCGCAGCATGCGTGACGCAGTCATCGTCGAAGCCGTACGCACCCCGATCGGCAAGGGCAAGCCGAACGGCTCGCTCGCGCACGTCCACCCCGTCGAACTCCTCGCCCACACCCTGCGCACCCTTGTCGAGCGCTCCGGCGTCGACCCGGCCCTGATCGACGACGTCATCGGCGGCACCGTCGACCAGGTCGGCGAGCAGGCCATGAACACCACCCGGTACGCCGTGCTGTCGGCGGGCTTCCCGGAGAGCGTTCCCGCGACCACCGTCGACCGGCAGTGCGGCTCCTCCCAGCAGGCCGTGCACTTCGCGGCGCAGGGTGTCCTGTCGGGTGCTTACGACATGGTGATCGCGTGCGGCGTCGAGTCCATGAGCCGCGTCCCGATGTGGTCGAACGTCCCGCCCGGCAAGGACCCGTTCGGCCCCGGCGTCGCCGAGCGCTACCCGGAGGGCCTGGTCCCGCAGGGCATCAGCGCCGAGCTCATCGCCGCCAAGTGGTCCCTCACCCGCGCGCAGATGGACGCCTTCGCCGTCTCGTCGCACCGGAAGGCGGCCGAGGCCTGGGACGCCGGCCTGTTCGACGCCGAGGTCGCGCCCCTGGACGGGGTCGCGCGCGACGAGTGCGTACGGCCGGGCAGCAGCACCGAGGTCCTGGCCGGCCTCCGGCCCGCCTACCACGACCCCGGCTTCGCCGAGCGCTTCCCGCAGATCGAGTGGAACGTCACCGCGGGCAACGCGAGCCCCGTCAACGACGGCGCCTCCGCCGTCCTGATCACGTCGGGGGAGACCGCCGCCCGCCTCGGTCTGCGCCCCCTCGCCCGGCTGCACAGCTTCGCCGTCACCGGTTCCGACCCGCTGCTGATGCTCACCGGCGTCGTCCCGGCGACCGAGAAGGTGCTGCGCAAGGCGTCCCTGACCCTGGACGACATCGACCTCTTCGAGGTCAACGAGGCCTTCTCCAGCGTCGTGCTCGCCTGGCAGCAGGAGACCGGTGCGGACCTGGCCAAGGTCAATGTGCACGGCGGCGCCATCGCCCTCGGCCATCCGCTCGGCGCCAGCGGCACCCGGCTGACGACCACGCTGGTGCACGCCATGCGGGAGCGCGGCGCGCGCTACGCCCTGCAGACGATGTGCGAGGCGGGCGGGCTGGCCAACGCGATGATCCTCGAAGCCCCGTAGCCTCCGGGAAGGCGTCGGGCGCGGCAGGGCTTCCGGGAACGCCTCGGCCGAGGTGGGGCTTCCGGGAACGCGTCAGCCGAGGTGGGGCTTCCGGGAACGCGTCAGCCGAGGTGGGGCTTCCGGGAACGCGTCGGCTGCGGTAAGCCTTCCCAGCTTGCGTCAGCCGCGGCGCCCAAGGGCGCGTCAGCCGCGGTGCTCCATCTGAGCGTGCGTCAGCCGCGCAGGTGGTGGCGCTTGCGCCAGGCCACCACCGCGCCCGCCAGCCCCGGAATCGCGATGGCGGCCATCGCGATCAGGAACACCGGCGACGTCGGCGTCGAGGCCCGGGCGCCGGCGACGACGTACGCGGCGGTGTTCGGCAGCGAGCCGAGCGCCGTCGCGAGCAGGAACGGCAGCCAGCCCATCTTCGAGACCGCGGCGCAGTAGTTCGCGGCCCAGAACGGCACGCCCGGGAAGAGCCGCACCGCGAGCATCGAGCGGAAGCCGTGCCGGCTGAACTGCCGGTCGACGGTCTTCAGGAACTTGCCGCGCAGCAGCGGACGCAGTGCGTCCTGACCCAGGAACCGGCCCAGTCCGAAGGCGATCCCGGCGCCGATCACCGAGCCGCCGATCGCCGCGGCGATGCCCAGCTCGGAGCCGAACAGCGCCCCCGCCGCCAGATTGAGCAGCGGACGCGGCACGAACGCCACGGTGATCAGGCCGTAGGCGACCGCGAAGACCATCGCCGCCACGACGCCGCCGAGCTGGGGCGGCCAGCCGTGCGCGAGCAACCGCTGCGGCTCGAAGAGCAGCACCGTCGCCGCGGCCCCGACCAGCAGCGCGACCAGCACGGAGAAGCGGGCCCAGGGCGACAGCAGGAGTCTCGCGCACCGGGCGGCGAAGCCGCGACGGACGGCCGCGGCGCCCCCGGGAACAGGGACGGCGGCGGCGAGGTCGGTGGCGGTGACCGCGAGTTCGGTGGCAGTGGCCCGGGGAGAGGCCGGTGCGGTGCCCCCAGAGCGGGTGTGGGCATCGAGCATTCGGCGACACTAACCGACGGATATGTGTGATCGCCGTATGGTTCGTCTCATGAGCGTCACAGGTGCGCGAACGGCGGGTGTCCCGCGCAGCCCCCTCGCCGACACGCTGATGCAACGGCTCACGGCCACGTACTCCGCCGCGGCCGACCCGGCGCGCGCGGCGCCCATGCAGGCGTACATGAAGGACGTCGCGCCCTTCCTCGGTCTGGCCACGCCGGTGCGCCGCGCCCTGTCCCGCACGGTCGTCGAGGGCACCCCACGCCCGGACGAGACCGACTGCACCGCCGTGGCGCTGCGCTGCTGGCAGTTGCCCGAGCGCGAGTTCCACTACTTCGCCGTCGACTATCTGCGCCGTCATGTGAGCCGCTGCTCGTCCGGTTTCCTGCCCGTCGCACGGCACCTCGTCACCACCGTCCCGTGGTGGGACACCGTCGACCTGCTCGCCGCGCATGTGGTGGGGCCGCTGGTGGCCGCCGACGCCGGGCTCAAGGCCGACATGGACGCGTGGATCGCCGACGACGACCTGTGGGTCGCCCGGACGGCCCTGCTCCACCAACTGCGCTACAAGGAGCGCACGGACACCGAGCGCCTCTTCGCCTACTGCCTGCGCCAGTCCGGGCACCCGGACTTCTTCATCCGCAAGGCGATCGGCTGGTGCCTGCGGGAGTACGCCAAGACCGACCCCGACGCCGTACGAGCCTTCCTCGCGCGGGAGTCCGGGCGCCTCGCGCCGCTGTCGGTGCGGGAGGCCCTGAAGAACATCGGGCCCTGACCCGTGGCGCCCGCCTCCCGCCCAGGCGCGTGCGCCGCCCGATAAATCGGTCGACGCGCGAGACGGTGTCGGCGAGTATCGACCTCATGTTCCGGCACGCCTTCCACCTCGCAGCATCCGCGGTCGCGGATGCCCCGAAGGCTGCCGTCCTGAACCTCCCGGCCGCTGTCGACGGCGCCCGAAGCTGACCCTCCCCGGATCGTCCGGCGGACCCCGCAGGGGGAGGGTCGGCCGGTCACCGGGGTCCCCGCCACCATCGAGACGCTTCGAGGTATCGCCATGCCCAAGACGGCTTACGTGCGCACCAAACCGCACCTGAACATCGGCACCATGGGTCACGTCGACCACGGCAAGACCACCCTGACAGCCGCCATCACCAAGGTCCTCGCCGAGCGCGGCACCGGTACGTTCGTTCCCTTCGACCGCATCGACCGGGCCCCCGAGGAGGCGGCGCGCGGCATCACCATCAACATCGCGCACGTCGAGTACGAGACCGACACCCGGCACTACGCGCACGTCGACATGCCCGGCCACGCCGACTACGTGAAAAACATGGTCACCGGCGCGGCGCAGCTCGACGGGGCGATCCTCGTCGTCTCCGCGCTCGACGGGATCATGCCGCAGACCGCCGAGCACGTGCTGCTCGCCCGCCAGGTGGGCGTCGACCACATCGTCGTCGCCCTCAACAAGGCGGACGCCGGCGACGAGGAGCTCATCGACCTCGTCGAACTGGAGGTGCGGGACCTGCTCACCCAGCACGGCTACGGCGGTGACTCCGTCCCGGTCGTACGGGTCTCCGGGCTACGGGCGCTGGAGGGCGACCCGCGGTGGACGGCGTCCGTCGAGGCGCTGCTGGACGCGGTGGACACCTACGTGCCGATGCCCGAGCGGTACCTGGACGCGCCGTTCCTGATGCCGGTGGAGAACGTGCTCACCATCACCGGGCGCGGCACGGTCGTCACAGGGGCCGTGGAGCGTGGCACGGTGCGGGTCGGAGACCGGGTCGAGGTGCTCGGGGCCGACGTGGCGTCCGTCGTCACCGGCCTGGAGACCTTCGGCAAGCCGATGGACGAGGCGCAGGCCGGGGACAACGTGGCGTTGCTGCTGCGCGGGGTGCCCCGGGACGCCGTGCGCAGGGGGCATGTGGTCGCCGCGCCGGACAGTGTGGTGCCGCGACGGCGGTTCTCCGCGCAGGTGTACCTGCTGTCGGCGCGTGAGGGCGGGCGTACGACGCCGCTCTCCACCGGGTACCGGCCGCAGTTCTACATCCGTACCGCGGACGTGGCCGGTGACATGGACCTCGGTGAGGTGGGAGTCGCGCGGCCCGGCGACACCGTCACCGTGACCGTGGAGCTGGGGCGCGCGGTGCCGCTGGAGCCCGGCCTCGGCTTCGCGATCCGCGAGGGCGGGCGGACGGTCGGCGCGGGCACCGTGACGACGGTGGGCTGAAGCCGCCCGCAGCGTGCGGGGCCGCCTTCGAGGAGGCGGCCCCGTAACGTTCACAGACTCGCGTCGCGGTGGGCCGGCCGGCCGTCCAGGACGGTCAGCAGCACCGGTACGCCGGGCAGTTCGGTCGCCGGCGTGGTGAGCGGGTCCGCGGCGAGGACCGTCAGGCCGGCGCGCTGCCCGAGGGCGATCCGGCCGGCCTTCCGCTCCACGCCGGCGTCAGCACCCTCTACACCGGACCGGTCGCCCACGCGCTCGGCGGCGTGGCCTCGCCGTGCCCGCCGGCCTCGTCGCCGCCTCCGCCCTCTACGCGACGTTCGCGCGCACCGCTCGCTCCCGCGCGTGATCGCGTCGCCGCACACCCCGGCACAATGGAGCCCGTGAGTGAGTCGATACCCGTCAGCCGACCCGTCGATCACGGCACCGCCAAGCTGATGCCGGACGTCGACCGGGAGCGGGCCTGGCTCCTCACGGTCGACGGGGCGCCGCAGTCCTACGTCGACCTCGACGAGCCGACGCATCTGGAGTTCGAGTACATGCGGCGGCTCGGCCATGTGCTGGACGGTGTCGCGGAGGCAGGCCGGCCGCTCGACGTGCTGCACCTCGGAGGCGGCGCCCTCACCCTGCCGCGCTACGTGGCGGCGACCCGGCCCGGTTCGCGACAGGACGTCGTGGAGGCCGACCGGGGGCTGGCGGCGCTGGTCGGTGAGCATCTGCCGGTCGGCGAGGGGTCCGGGATCGCGGTGCACGTCGCCGACGCCCGTGACTGGCTGGCCGGTGCCCCGGCGGACTCGGCGGACGTGATCGTCGGTGACGTCTTCGGCGGTTCACGGGTGCCGGCCGGTTTCACCTCCGTCGGCTACGCCCGGGAGGTCGAGCGGGTGCTGCGTGCCGACGGGATCTACCTGGCCAACCTGGCCGACGCCGCGCCCTTCGCCTTCCTCCGCTCCCAGCTGGCCACGTTCGCCACCTTGTTCCAGGAACTCGCGCTGATCGCGGAACCGGCCGTGCTGCGCGGGCGCCGGTTCGGCAACGCGGTGCTGGTCGCCGCCCACCGTCCGCTCGACACTGCCGCCCTGGCCCGGCGCACCGCCGCCGACGCCTTCCCGGCCCGCGTCGAACACGGGCCCGCCCTGCGCGCGTTCATCGGGCAGGCCCGGCCGGTCAGGGACGAGGACGCCGTACCCTCACCCCAGCCCCCCGACGGGGCGTTCGGCCTCGGCTGAGCCGGCGGGCGCGCCCTTGGCCGCCACCTGGTGGGTACGGCGACGCAGGTTCCGTACGTCCGGGACGCACAGCACCGCCGCCGTGACCACCACCACGAGCGTCGCGCAGCCCCACAGCGCCGCCGTCCGTCCGAACGCCACCTCGGCGGGACCCGCCATGGCCGTCGCCAGCGGCACCATGGCCACCGAGCCGAACCAGTCGTACGCCGTGACGCGCGAGAGCTTGTCCTCCGAGATCTCCTGATGGAGGGCGGTCATCCAGGAGACGCCGAAGATCTCCAGGGTCACCCCGGTCAGGAACATCACCGCACACAGTCCCCAGACCGGCACCGGCACCGCCAGCGCGGCGGACGGCAGCGCCAGCGGGAAGACCCCGAGGGTGCCCGCGAGGAGCAGCCGGCGTGGCTTCCAGCGAGTCATCAGCAACGCGCCGACGACCGTGCCCCCGGCGAAGAAGCCCAGTGCCAGGCCCCAGGGCGCCGCCCCGCCCAGATGGTCCCGGGCGACCAGCGGGCCGTAGACCGCTTCGGCGGCGGCCACCACCGCGTTCGCGATCGAGAACTGCACGACGACGCCCCAGAGCCAGGGCCGCCCGGCGACCTCCCGCCAGCCCTCCCGCAGATCGGCGATCAGCCCGCCGCCCCGCTCGCGCGGCGGGATGTGGCTGACGTCGAGGAACGCGCGCAGCGCCCCGGCGACGGCGAACGCGGCCGCGTCCGCGGCCAGCACCCAGCCGGGGCCGATCGCCGCCACCATCGCACCGCCGAGGGCGGCACCACCCAGGGCGGCGCCCTGCATCGCCAT
Organism: Streptomyces sp. NPDC052023; assembly: GCF_044548465.1. Classification (NCBI taxonomy): domain Bacteria; kingdom Bacillati; phylum Actinomycetota; class Actinomycetes; order Kitasatosporales; family Streptomycetaceae; genus Streptomyces; species Streptomyces sp. NPDC052023. The sequence goes on from NZ_JBIUBW010000005.1 coordinate 67,040, forward strand.
CCGGAACACCGCGAACGCCCGGCTCACCTGATCGCCCTGCACGGAGGACATCAGCATGCCCTCGGCGGCCGGGCTGAAAAACGCCTGTCCCGTTCCGCCGAGCGCGCTCAGCAGCATCATGTGCCACAGCTGGGCCTCGCCGGCCAGGACCAGTACGGCGAACAGCGCCTGCGAGACACAGTTGAGGGCATTGGCCGCGACCATCACGTGGTGCCGGGGCAGCCGGTCCGCGACCGCGCCGCCGATCAGCAGGAAGAGCACCAGCGGCAGGGTGCGGGCGGCGGCCACGAGGCCCACGTCACCGCCGTCGCCGCCCGCCTCCAGCACCGCGAAGGCGGCGGCGACCAGCGCGCCGTTGCTCCCGAGGTGGGTGACGACCGCGGCGGCGGTCAGCAGGCTGTAGTTGCGCCCCGCCCAGGCGGGTCTGCGGGGGCGGGAAGCTCCGGCTGCGGTGTTCACCGGCCGACTATCACCGCCCGACCCCCGACTTGCCAAACCGATTGTCCGTCAGCCTCCGGTGGGCTCCCCGTGCAGCCGCACCGTGCTCAGGATCTGCATGATGGTCGCCTTGGGCACCTCGCCCGTCACGCCCTTGGCGCCGTAGAAGTTCCACGACACGAAGTCGCCGGCGGAGTTCTTGAAGCCGAACGTGACCGCCTTGCCGTCGCTGGCGCACTTGCCCTTCTGGGGCGTGTTCGTCGACTCGGCCCAGGCGATGCTGCCCTCGATGCCCGACTTGGTGGTGTAGGGCTCGGCCTTCTCCTCGAACTTCATGCTCTTCTTGTCCGGCTGGGTGTAGCCGCCGTAGACCCACCAGGGCACCGTGTTGATGGCGACCTCGTCGGTGTCCTTGGCGCCGTCGGCACCCTTGGTGCCCACGGCGGCCAGGTGGGTGTCCTCGGTCCGGCCGTCCTTGTTCTCGTCGGTCGTGCACCACTTCGACTTGTAGTACGCCGGTGCCGACATCACGATCAGCGGTTCGCCGCTGTCGGACTTGTCGTCCTCGAAGCCGATGGTCACCCCCGGCGACTCGACCTCCCAGTCCGCCGGCACGTCGAAGGCGACGCCGCGCTTGGGGTTGATGACGACCTTCCAGCCGTCGATCGTCGGCTTCTCGGTCTCGCTGCTGCGCGGGTTGTCGTCCGACCCCGGCGCGGAGTCGCTCGGCTCCGCGGAGTTCGACGGCGACTGGCTCGTCTTCGCCTTGTCGCCGCCGTCGGCCTTGTCGTCCTTGTCACCGCCGAGGACCAGGAAGCCGGTGACACCGGCGGTCACGACCACGGCGGTGGCCGCGATGATCGCTACCAGCTTCGTCCGGTTGCCGCCGCCGCTCCCGCCGGGCTGCGGCTGCGGCGGTCCCATCGGCGCGGGCGTGCCCCACTGCGGCTGCTGCGCATACGGGTTGGGCTGCTGGTATCCCGACTGCTGATACGGATTCGGCTGCTGGTACCCCGGCTGCTGGTACGGGTTGTTCTGTCCCTGCGGGTTCTGCTCGCCCCCGGGCGGCTGCTGTCCTGGCCACATGAGCGGTAACCCTAGTGGGGCCGGGGACACGATTCGGTCACCGGGTTTTGTCAGGGACGTAGCAATTCAGGATTCGGGGGGCGTGGCGTACGGCCGTTACCGCGCCGAGGACCTGGCGGACCGGCACCTCCGGCACCTCCGGCGTGCCGGGCTGCGGTGGTGGATCCAGGACCTGGGTCGTCGTGACCAGCCCTGGCCTGGGACCCCTCACTCTGGTCAGTCTGCACTACTCGTGGGTAACATGCGGCCATGAGCGCAGATCAGATGTCGATCGGCGAGTTGCTCGCCGCCACGGTGCCGATGGTTCGGACGCTGAACCTGGAGTACCTGGAGACCACTCCGGAGAAGGCCGTACTGGCCCTGCCGGATCAGAGCGAGTACCGCAATCACGTCGGCGGGCCGCACGCGGGTGCCATGTTCACGCTGGGTGAGTCGGCCAGTGGCGCGATCGTGCTGGCCGCGTTCGGCGACCAGCTCTCACGCGCCGTGCCGTTGCCGGTGCATGCCGAGATCGCGTTCAAGAAGATCGCCCTGGGCCCCGTCACGGCCACCGCGACCCTCGGCCGCCCCGCCGCCGAGGTCGTAGCCGAACTGGACGAGGGCAAGCGCCCCGAGTTTCCGGTGGCCGTCGCCATCCAGCGGGAGGACGGTGCGGTCACGACGGAGATGACCGTGGTCTGGACGTTGCGTCCCAACGGCTGACGGGGCTCCTGAAAGGGGGCGGAGCTCCCTGGCGTCATGGCGAAGTGGGCGTCAGGGATTGCTGCGAGAGGCTCTTGCCGACGGCAGGAACAGCTGGGGGACGAGCCCTTCTGCGAGGGCTTCTTCCTGCTCCTGGCGGGATGGCGTCGACGCGAAGGAAAAGGTGAGCAGCATGGCCGTACTTCTCTTGTCCCTCGCCCTCCTGCTCGTCGTCGGCGGATGCGTCTGCATCGTCCGGGCGGCGCGGGGCGGCCCACGCTGGGTGCGCGTGGTGGCCGCCGTGACCGTCGGGGCGGGCGAACTGGTCAGCCGGTCGGGACGATCGCGTCAGCGGTGGGGTGGGGATTCGGGCTCGGGCGACTAGACGCCGTCCGGCGGTCCCAGGCGGCTCGGCTCCTGCATGCCCGGTCAGCGTCTGTGGCTGCACGGCCCGGAAGGGGACGGCATCGCGGCCAGGGGCGATCGTGCCGCCGGCCTGTCCGGGAGCGAGCGGCGGCTCGTGGCACCGATGAGTCCTGTGTTCCGTTGCGGTCTATGTGTCCAGTGGCCGGGCCGTCGGGCGGTCACGCCGGACATCACCCTCAGGTGAGTAGCCGCGATGCGAGGAGTAACCGTGATCATCATTGCCGGGAAGTTGTGGGTGGACGCCGCGGACCGCGACGCCTATCTGGCCGGATGCTCGAAGGTCGTCGAGCAGGCCCGTGCCGCCGCAGGTTGCCTTGATTTCGCCCTGTCCGCCGACCTGATCGAGCCGGACCGGATCAACGTGTACGAGCGTTGGGAGACCGACGAGGCTCTCACCCGCTTCCGTGGCGCGGGTCCGGAGCCCGAGCACGCGGCTCAGATCCGCGACGCGGAAGTGAGCAAGTACCGAATCTCCGCGGTCGAGGCCCCGTAGCCCTTGCGGCCGTCCAGCACGATCTGGACGGGAAGTTGGAGATCGTGTGTGACAACGGGGCTGCTGCACACACAAGTTGGGGGCAAGTCAGGCATCTGTCTTCGAATGCAGGTACGGATACCTTGGGTAACACCCGGCAATTTCCGGCCCATTGAATCCCGGGCTTTCGGACTCCTTGTTTCCAGTACGGCGCATGTGCAAAGGTGTGCCACCCGCGGGCAGCAAAGGCACAGGTCAGACCATAAGTACGCACCAATAGGCACCTGCTTTCCGAAGGAAGCGCATTCCATGCGCTGTCCTCGGCTCGGAAGGAAATGGTTCAGTGCTGCCTCCTTACCCCCCACGCCCGCCGTATCCGCCCCACCTCGGATCACCCCCAGGGGAGTCCGACCGCGATCTCCTCGCCCGCTTCGCCGACCCGGAACCGGACGCCAGGGCCGTCGCACTGCTGATGGCCCGGCACTGGCGCGCGGTCCACGAATACGCCGTCATCTGCCTCGCTGCGTCGACCGTTTCGGCGTCGATGGCCGCGAGCGCGGCGTTCCAGCAGGTGCTCGGCCGCCGGACGGCGGTCGGCGCGTTGCGACCGCAGTTGCTGGTGACCGTCAGGAACACAGTCAGGGAATGGGCCGCCGAGGATGACGTGACGGCTCTGATGCCGGAACTCGGCAAACCCACCGGAGGTCGCGGACTGCGTGCGGTGAGGTCCGTGACGCCCGAAAAGCGACGCCTCGCCGAGCGCGCTTTCCATGCCCTTCCGTCGGCCTCCCAATGCCTGCTCTGGCACACCGAGGTGGAGACGGAACCGATAACCGTACCGGCTGGTCTGCTGGGCATTGACGCCCTTACCGCGTCCTCCGCCCTGGAGCGGGCGCACGAGGAATTCCGGGCCGGGTGCGTGCGCGCCCACCGGGAACTCGCGCCCACCAGGGAATGCCGTTTCTACAACCGTCTCCTGGACGTCCCCATGCGACGCGGCGGCGCCCTGCTGCCCGACGTGCAGCACCATCTGATGCGCTGCCGGTACTGCCGACTGGCCGCTGAACAACTCAGCCACTTCGACGGGGGTCTGGACGCGCTGCTCGCCGAGACCGTGCTCGGCTGGGGCGCGCAGCGCTATCTCGACTCCCGCCCCGGCCGCACCCCGGCCGCGTCGCCCCCGCCGCGTCGGTTGTCCGCCGTCCGTCCACCCGGCGCCGCCCGCCCGGGCGCCGGCGGCCGCCACCGGCCCGCTCAGACCGGTTTCCTCACCATGCCCCGACGGCACGCCAGGGCAGTGGCCGTCGGCGTCGGCCTTGCTTCCCTCGCGCTGCTCGCGACGGTGCTGGCGGCCAGGGGCTGGAGTGATGACAACGGTGTCCCGGGACCCGGCGCCACCTGGGGAGCACCCAGCAGCCGCACCGTCCGCCCCGGCCCGCCGTCCGTTGAGCCGACCGTCGGAACGCCCTCCGCGGTCTCCGTGGAACGCCCTGTCGAGGTCGCCCGGGGTCGTCTGCGCAACCTCGCGGCCGGCCGCTGCCTCGACGGGCGGGGCACCGTCGCCGTACTGGCGGTCTGCACGACCGCCGGCTCACAGCAGTGGTCGTACCAGGACGACGGGCAACTGCGCAGTGTTGCCGCCCCTTCGCTCTGCCTCGGCTCCGGCACCCGCGACGCGGTGGTCGGGCTGGCCGACTGCGGGGCGCGCGCCGGGCAGGTGCAGTACGACCTGACCGTGCGCGGCGAGCTGCTCCTCCGCTGGGCCGGGGGCAAACTCGTCGCCCCCGGCGCGGACGGGGAGTTGGTCGTTGCCGTGCGGGACGGGTCCGCCGAGCAGCGGTGGCGGCTGGAGGCGGTGGGCGAGGAGACGCGCGAGTCCGGCGGGGCAGGGGACGCAGGTGTGCCGGGGGAATCCTCGCTCCGGAGCGCGGACGACCGGGAGCGCGACTCACGCGGTGAGCGGCCGGACGAGCGGCGCGGAGACTCTGATCGGCGCGGGGCCACTCCTCGGCGCGGAGATTCCGACGCGCGCGGCGGCTCTGAGCGGCGGGCGGACTCCCGTGGCGAGTGGCGGGACGACCGGCCCCGAGGCTCCGACCGGCACCGCGGCTCCGACCGGCACCGCGGCTCCCACGGGTACCAGGGCTCCGACCGCAGCCACCCCGAACGGCCCCGAGGCTCCGACCGGCACCGCGGCTCCCACGGGTACCAGGGCTCCGACCGCAGCCACCCCGAACGGCCCCGAGGTTCCGAGGGGCGACACAGAGGCCCTCACCGAAACGCAAGCCCCGACCCCCGCCACAGCGACGACCGCCGTCACAGCGACGACGATCACCACGACAACACCCCTCACGCCGACGCCCGGCACCGAGACGACAACCCACGGCGCCGGGCGCCAGGCAACCCGCCGGACGCCCACGAGACCCGGCTCGCCCAGGCCCGCCGCGTCGGCGACGCGCGGCCCCAGCCCGCCGGTCCGCCCACCCCGCCGCGGCTGGAACCCGCGGGATCCGTGCGACCCGGGACGGTCATCGTGACCCGGTAGGCTCGCGGCGTGCGCCGGGCCTGCGGCGCACGCCGTCCGCACGCGGGGACGCGAATTCGGGAGGAACCGGCCGTGCACGTCCAGGAGTGGCTCGAGACCGTACCCGCGGTCGCCATCTACGCGCTGGTGGGAGTGGTCATCGGCCTGGAGAGCCTGGGCATCCCGCTTCCGGGCGAGATCATCCTGGTCTCCTCGGCGCTGCTCGCCTCGCAGCACGGCGACATCGATCCGTTCGTCCTGGGCGCGTGCGCCAGCGCCGGCGCGATCATCGGCGACTCCATCGGCTACGCGATCGGCCGCAAGGGCGGGCGGCCGCTGCTCGCCTGGCTCGGCAAGAGGTTCCCGAAGCACTTCAGCGAGGCGCACATCGCCACGGCCGAGCGCTCCTTCGAGAAGTGGGGCATGTGGGCCGTCTTCTTCGGCCGCTTCGTCGCCCTGCTCCGCATCTTCGCGGGCCCGCTCGCGGGGGTGCTGCGGATGCCGTACTGGAAGTTCCTGATCGCCAACGTCTTCGGCGGCATCCTGTGGGCGGGCGGCACCACGGCGGTCATCTACTACGTGGGGGTCGTCGCCGAGGCCTGGCTGAAGCGCTTCTCGTGGGTGGGGCTGGTGCTGGCGGTGCTGGTCGGCGTCACCTCGATGCTCGTCATGAAGCGCAAGGCCAAGAAGGTCTCGGAGTCGAGGACGGTGGCCGCGCCGGAGCCCGTCGGCGCCGTGGAGTAGGGCGACGGCCACAGGCGTGGGGGTTGCGTCGTGCTGCTCCCGCGCGGGAGAGCGATCCTCCCCCCGAGCCCGTGCCTGGCCCGCGGAGCGCCCGTCGCCGTCACCCCTCGTGCGTCTCGCGGTGCGCCTTGCCCAACTCGGCGTACATGGTCCCGTTCAGCGTGACCCCCTCCCGCTCCTCGGTGCTCAGTTCCCGCCGCACCTTCGCCGGCACCCCCGCCACCAGCGACCCCGGCGGCACCACCATCCCCTGCGGCACCAGCGCCTGAGCCGCGACGAGTGATCCCGCCCCGATCACCGCGCCGTTGAGCACGGTGGCCCCCATCCCGATCAGGCAGTCGTTCTCGACGGTCGCCCCGTGCACCACGGCGTTGTGCCCGATGGACACCCGCTCACCGACGCTTACCGGGTACCCGGGGTCGGCGTGCAGCGTGCAGTTGTCCTGCACGTTGCTGCTCGCACCCACCGAGATCCGCTCGACGTCCCCCCGCAGCACGGCCCCGTACCAGACGCTCGCCCCGGCCCCCAGCGTCACGTCCCCGATCACCGCGGCCGTCGGGGCGACGAACGCCTCCTGATCGACCCTCGGCTCCTTGCCGCCGATGCCGGTGATCAGCGCCTGGTGCGTCATGCTCAGCTCCCTCGTCGTCGAGTACGAGGGAACGGTACGCCACGCCGTGGGGCGAAGATCACAGGCCCGTGCCCTCATGGCCGCACCGCGCGCTGAGTACCGTGAGCGGGTGCCGAAGCGCAAGAACACGTTCTCATCCTGGCGCCGCCGCCAAGTGCAGCGGGCCCTCCACGCGGGCTGGGCCTGGGTGCAGCGCACGGCGTCCGTCACCGCGGAGCACCCGGGACGGTTCCGCTTCGGTGCGATGGGAACCGGTACCAGGCTCGCCTTCCCGCTCGGCACGGTCTTCGGCGAACCCTGGATCCACCTCGGGGCCCACTGCATCGTCGGCGAGCAGGTCACCCTGACGGCCGGTCTGATGCCCGACCTCGACCTCGGCCCGGAACCGATCCTGCGCATCGGTGACGGGGTGGTCCTCGGCCGGGGCAGCCATGTCATCGCCGACACGACGGTCACCATCGGCAGCGACTGCTACTTCGGGCCGTACGTCTACGTCACGTCCACCAATCACTCGTACGACGATCCGCACCAGCCCATCGGCAAGCAGTGGCCCCGGATGGAACCGGTGGAGATCGGCCCGGGCTGCTGGATCGGCACCGGCGCGGTGATCCTGCCGGGCGCGCGGCTCGGGCGGAACGTGGTGGTGGCCGCGGGTGCGGTGGTACGGGGCGTGGTGCCCGATCACGCCGTCGTGGCGGGGGCGCCCGCCCGGGTCGTACGGCGCTGGACGGCCGTCGACGGCTGGCAGCCGCCGTTGCGGACGCCGGCGCCGGTGCCGATACCGGACGGCGTCACCCCGGAGCAGTTGCGGGCGCTCGCGGATCTCGACGAGGAGACGGTGGAGCGGCTGGCCGAGCTGGAGCCGGAGGCCTGACTAGCCGGTCGCCAGCAGCAGGGTGCCGGCCAGGGCCAGTCCGGCGCCCGCCGCCTGGATCGCGCGCAGCCGTTCGCTGAGCAGGCCGCGTGCGGCCAGTGCCGTCACCACCGGGTACAGCGAGGCGAGTACGGCGGCGACGGTGACGGGGCCTTGCTGGGCGGCGATCGAGTACGTGCCGTTGGCCGCCACGTCCGCCAGTCCGACGAAGGCCAGCGCCGGAAGCGCGCCCCAGGGGAAACCTTCGGCCGGGAGGGCGGGAGAGCCTCGCCGCACCGAGACGTACAGGGCGGTGCCGCCCGCGAGGACGTTGGTGACGCGCTGGACGAACAGGGCGAGGAACAGTCCGGTGAGCGTCGTGGACGCCTCCGCGATCAGGGCCATCACCGCGCCGAAGCCGAACGCCGCGAGCAGGGTGAGCAGGACGGCCTGCCGCTGCACCGGCGCCCCCCTGAACTGCGGCCCGCCCGCGAGCACCACCCCGGCGACGGCGACCACGATGCCGGCGACCTGCAGCAGGCCCGGACGCTCGCCGAGGACCAGACCCACGCCCACCGGCACTGCCACGCCGAGCGACCCGAGCGGTGAGACGACCCCCATCGGGCCGAGGGCGAGCGCCTTGTAGAAGGAGAGCATCGCCACCGGGCCGACGAGGCCGGCGGCCACCGCGAACCAGAGCTGCGCACCCGCCTCGCTCCAGGCCCCGGTCGCGACCACGATCGCGCCGAGCACCACCACCGCGATCGACTGCGAGACGACGACGACCGTCAGCGCGGGTGTACGCCGGGTCAGCAGGCCGCCGCCGAAGTCGGCCAGGCCCCACAGGAGGCTGGTGGCCAGGGCGAAGAGTGCCGTCATCGAGTCGCCTCGCAGTACAGTTCAGTGAACGATTTGGTGCAGCACACCATAGTTCATTCTGTTGAACCCTGTCATCCAAAATATTTGACCGCCTCACTGATGGACGGAATGTGTCGGACCTCGACCTGCTGACCCAGTCCCTGGCCCGGAACGTCAAGCGCTGGCGTGCCGAGCGCGGGTTCACCCTGGACACCCTCGCCGCCCGCGCCGGGGTCAGCCGCGGCATGCTGATCCAGATCGAGCAGGCCCGCACCAACCCCAGCCTCGGTACCGTCGTCAAGATCGGCGATGCGCTGGGCATCAGCATCACCACCCTGCTCGACTACGAGCAGGGCCCCAAGGTCCGTGTCGTCCCCGCCGATCAGGCCGTCCGGATGTGGCACACCGAGGCGGGCAGCTACAACCGGCTGCTCGCCGGCACCGAGGCCCCGGGCCCGCTGGAGCTGTGGGACTGGCGGCTGATGCCGGGCGAGAGCAGCTCCTCCGACCCGCACCCGTCCGGCACGGTCGAACTCGTGCACGTCACCGCCGGCGAGCTGACGCTCACCGTGGACGGCGTCGACCACGCCGTACCGGCCGGCGCGAGCGCCTCCTTCGACGCCTGGTTGCCGCACGCGTACGGCAACCAGGGCGCCGTACCGATGGAGATGGTGCTGGCCGTGTCGGTGCCGCCCGTGCACTGAGACGCGCCGTGGCCGGTCCGGCGGGGGCTGTTAGCGTGCCGCCATGCGCGCACCCATCGGACGCTTCGACCAGGCGACGCCCGCGCCCGACTGCCTCGACGAGCTGACCGGCCCGGTCGCCGAGGCCGTGCGGAACTGGCGCGGCAGCGTACCCGCCGAGCAGATCGTCTACGTCGAGACCGACCCGCAGTGGGCCGACACCGACGTCTTCGTGGAGCACTACGGCCGCGAGCTGCTGGAACAGTCCGCCAACTGCGTGGTCGTCGCGGGCAAGCGCGGCGGCGAGACCACGCTGGCCGCCTGCGTCGTGCTCTCCACCACCCGCGTCGACGTCAACGGTGTCGTCCGCCGGCAGCTGGGCGCCCGCAAGGCCTCGTTCGCCCCGATGGACACGGCGACCGGTGAGAGCGGCATGGAGTACGGCGGCATCACCCCGATCGGGCTGCCCACCGGCTGGCCGGTGCTCGTCGACTCCGCCGTGGTCGACCTGCCGTACGTGCTGGTCGGCAGCGGCAGGCGGCGCGGCAAGCTGCTGGTGCCGGGCAAGGCCTTCGCGGAACTGCCGGGCGCGGTGGTCCTGGAAGGACTGGGCGCGGCCTGACCCGGGCCTCACGCCGAGGCGTGGTGGGCCAGCGGCAGATGCGGGTCCGCCGCACCGGGCGTGTGCGCCGGATCGGCGTGCACAAGGGCCGCGGTGAGATGCGGAACGGCGTGCAGCAGGGCGTGTTCCGCCTCGACGGCGATCGCGTGGGCCTGACGTACCGTCACCTCACCGTCGACCACCAGCGCCACCTCGGCCCGCAGCCGGTGGCCGATCCAGCGCATCCGCAGTTCGCCCACCTCCTGCACGCCCGGCACGGTGCGCAGCGCCTGCTCGGCCCGGTCCACCAATGCCGGGTCGACGGCGTCCAGCACGCGCCGGAACACTTCCCGGGCCGCGTCGCGCAGCACCAGCGTGATCGCCGCCGTGATCGCCAGCCCCACCACCGGGTCGGCCGCTTGCCAGCCCAGGGCCGCGCCACCGGCGCCCAGCAGCACGGCCAGTGACGTGAACCCGTCCGTCCGCGCGTGCAGTCCGTCGGCCACCAGCGCGGCCGAGCCGATCGAGCGGCCGACGCGGATCCGGTAGCGGGCCACCCACTCGTTGCCCGCGAAACCGGCCAGGGCCGCCACGGCGACCGCCGGGATGTGCTGCACCGGACGCGGGTCGAGCAGCCGGTCGACGGCCGTCCATCCCGCGAACGCGGCGGACGCGGCGATCGTCAGCACGATCACGATGCCCGCCAGGTCCTCCGCGCGCCCGTAGCCGTAGGTGAACCGCCTGGTCGCCGCACGACGGCCCAGCACGAAGGCGATCCCGAGCGGTACGGCCGTCAGCGCGTCCGCCGTGTTGTGCACCGTGTCGCCGAGCAGTGCGACCGATCCGGACGCCACGACCACGAGCGCCTGGGCGAGCGCGGTCGCGCCGAGCACCGCGAGCGAGACCCACAGCGCCCGCATGCCGCGTGCCGAGGACTCCAGGGCGGAGTCGACCTTCCCGGCGGTGTCGTGGGAGTGCGGCGTGAGGAGATGGCCCAGGCGGTGCCTGAGGCCGGTGGGCGAGTGGTGATCGTGCTCGTGGTGGTGCCGGTCACTCACGGCGATCCCCTTTCCGGTGCGCGGCGGTGACGGGCGCGCGGCCCTGGTGGTGGACGTACCCGGGCCGGGCCGCCATTATGTGCGTATGAGCGCACGCATGCACCTGTCATCTGCGCACGATGCGCACCCGCGCAGCCCGGGCGAGGAACAGTTCGCGCTCGCCGCCGAACTCCTCTCCCTGCTCGGCGACCGCACCCGCCTCACCCTGCTGCACGCGCTGAGCACGGGCGAGGCCGACGTCTCTACGCTCACCAAGACCTGCGGTGCGGCGCGGCCCGCGGTCAGCCAGCACCTGGCGCGGCTACGGCTGGCAGGGCTGGTGACCACGCGCAAAGAGGGCCGCCGGGTGATCTACTCCCTGCGTGACGGTCATGTGCGCAGGGTCGTGGACGAGGCGCTGAACCACGCCGACCACCGGCTCACCGGACGGCCGGAGCACGACTGACGCCCGGCTGACATCCCGGACGGGCTCAGAGCCCGGGGTCCCTGCCGAGGTACTGCTCCGCGAACGCGGAGGCGGCGGCCGGTGAGGTGAACAGGCGGCGCAGCCGGGCGAGAGTGGTGCCCGCGTGATGGGGGTCGCCGGAGGCGGTGCCGTGGAACACGTCGGACAGCCAGCGGGAGAACTCCTGGTAGTCCCAGACCCGCCTCAGGCAGTCGGCCGAGTAGCCGTGCAGCCCGCTCGCGTCGCCCTTGGTGAGGTGGGCCACGAGCGCGTCGCCGAGCAGGAACGCGTCGTGCAGGGCGAGGTTCATGCCCTTCGCGGCGATCGGGGCGGTGAGATGGGCCGCGTCACCGGCCAGGAACAGCCGCCCGGACGCCATCGGCTCGACCACGTAGTTGTGCATGTCGAGCACCCGCTTCTCGATCAGCCGGCCCTCGGTGAGCGGCGGGGTGTCCCGCGCACCCAGCCGTTCCTGGAGCTCGGCCCAGACGCGCTCGTGAGGCCAGTTGTCCGGGTCGTCGCCGGGCGGGCACTGGAGGTAGTACCGCGTGACCTCGGGGCTGCGGGCCATGTGCCCGGCGAAGCCACGGGGGTGGATGCCGAACACCACGCAGCCGGACGACGGCGGAGCCTCGGCGAGCAGAGCCAGCCAGCCGATGCCGTAGTCGTGGCGCGCGACGCGGACCCGCTCCGGCGGCAGCGCCCCGCGCGTCACGCCGCGCGCCCCGTCGCAGCCCGCCACGAAGTCGCAGCGGATCACCCGGCGTTCGCCGGTCTCCGGGCACACGTACGACACCGCCGCGCGGTCCGAGTCCAGGTCGTGGAGCTGGACGTCCCGCACGCCGAACCGGATGTCGCCGCCGCGCACGTCGGCGTACTCACGCACCAGATCCGTCACGAGCAACGGCTGCGGATAGATCCAGTGGTGCTGCCCCGTCAGTTCCGCGTATGACAGCCGGTGCCGCCCTCCGCCGAAGCGGAACTCGCACTCGGTGTGCCGCTGGGCCCGCTCCAGCAGGTTCCCGGCCAGGCCCCGCCGCTCCAGGCCGCGCACGGCCCACTCCTCCAGCACCCCGGCCCGTGGCCGCTGTTCGATGAACGCCCTGCTCTCCACCTCCAGCACGACACAGTCGACGGACGCGGCCCGCAGGATGTTGCCGAGCGCCAGTCCGGCGGGCCCGGCGCCCACGATGACGACCGGACGCCGTTGCGACGCGGGGGAGTTGGGGTGGGGGGAAGCTATGGCCACGCCGAGCATTATGACGGTGGCCTGTCAGGCAGGCGAGGAGTGGGAGGAGGGGTGCGCCGGGCGGGCTGCCGCTGCCCGTGAGCTCGGGCGCCGCTCGGGCCGGGTACGGCGTGGGCGCCCGCGACGTGGGGCGGGCTATCCGAGGCGCGGTATCTCGATGGCGGGGCAGCGGTCCATCACCATGTCGAGGCCGGCGGCGCGGGTGCGCTCGCAGGCGGCCTCGTCGACGACGCCGAGCTGGAACCAGACAGCCTTGGCGCCCTTGGCGACCGCCTCGTCGGCGACGGCGCCCGCGACGTCGCCGTTGACGAAGACGTCGACCACGTCCACGTCGAAGGGGATGTCGGCGAGGGAGGCGTAGCCCTGCTCGCCGTGCACCGTCTCCGCCTTGGGGTGCACCGGCACGACGCGCTTGCCGAACCGCTGGAGCACCTCGGCGACGCCGTACGCCGCCCGCGCCTGGTTGGACGACAGGCCCACGACGGCCCAGGTGTCGCCGAGCTCGGTGAGAATCCTGCGGACCGTCGCGTCGTCGCCGTACACCAGGGGCCTCCTCGGGCCGAGTCGTCTTCTCGTCACATCGTGCAACGGACGGGCGCACGCCATGATTCCCGCGGCCGTACCGGTCAGAGGAAACCCTGCGCTGTCCGGAACGCGTGCCGTGCGACCGGCCGTGGCTCCGCCTAGGCTCACTGCGTGCTGCGCATCATCGACGCCCGGACCGGAGAACCCGTCGACGCCTCCACGACGCGGCGGGGACTGACCTGTGTGGAGGCCCACGCACCCGCCCACGACGCCACCGCCCTGCGTGTGCTGCTCGTCGCGGACGTGCTGGTCCGCGCCCTGGAACTGGGCGGCACCCCGGTGTGGGGGCTGCTGTCCGGGGCGCGCGGCCGGGCGGAACTGAGGTCGGCCGCCGCCGCCCTGGGAGTCCGGCCCTTCGAGGACCGTTACGACGCCGGGGCCGGACTGGGGGAGCGGCAGGTCATCCATGTGGTGGGGGAGGGCGGGGTGAACCCCGACGGGGTGTGCGTCGCGGTGGCACCCGTGTCCGGCGGTTCCGGGATGCCGCCGGGTGACGACCCCGCGGTGCTGCGCATGGCCTTGCTCCTCCGGCGCCGCGGCGCCCCCGCGCGCGTGGACGACCCGGCCCTCGCCGAGGCCCGTGGCACGCTGGCCCGCTGGCGCAGGGCCGTCGCCGACTGGGCGCGGCGCCCCTCCCGGCCGGTTCCGGAGGAGGTGCGCGGACAACTGCGCACCGCCTGGGAGGACGACCTGGACGTGCCCGCCGTGCTCGGCGTCCTGCACCGGGTGGAGACCGATCCGGGACTGCCGGACGGTGCCCGCTTCGAGACCTACGCGTACGCGGACCGGCTGCTCGGGCTCGAACTGACCCGTGACCTGGGAGCCCCGGCGTGAAGCCGCGCGCGGGAGGCGGCCCGCTGCGCCGGCTGGTCGTGCTGCGGCACGCCAAGTCCGCCTGGCCGCCGGACGTCGACGACCACGAGCGCCCGCTCGCGCCCCGGGGCCGCAGGGACGCGCCGGCCGCCGGTCGCGCGCTGGCCGAGAGCGACTGCCTGCCTGACCTCGCCCTGTGCTCCACAGCGGTACGCGCCCGCCAGACCTGGCAGCTGGCGTCGGCCCAGTGGGCCACCCCGGGACCCGTCCGGTACGACCACGGGCTCTACGGGGCGGAGGTCCCCGACCTGCTGGCGGCCGTGCACACGGTGCAGCCCGAGGTGCGGACACTGCTTCTCGTCGGGCACAACCCCGGCCTTCAGGAACTGGTTCTCGCGCTCGCCGGGGACGGTGTCGGTGACACGCTGGACCGGGTGCGGGTGAAGTACCCCACGTCGGCGATCGCCGTACTGGCCTGCCACGGAAGCGCCTGGGACGCGATGCGGCCCCGGGCCGCGGTGCTGACGGAGATGCTGGTACCCCGGGGGAAGAAGAAGTAGGACGGGCCCCGGGGTGCGATTCCGGGAGACCGGCGTGCTTCCGCCCCGCTCCGCGGTGGGATCGAGGGGGACGCGCGCGTAGCGCTTAGGCTGGCCGGATGCAGGACGAGTACCACACGGTCGCCCGCGCGGGCGTGCACGAAACCGAGGTCAACCGCTCGCGCTTCCTGTGCGCCCTCGCCCCGGCCGCCACCGAGCGGGAGGCACAGGACTTCGTCGCCGCCGTGCGCAAGGAGCACGCCGACGCCACGCACAACTGCTGGGCCTACGTCATCGGCGCCGACGCCGCGATCCAGAAGGCGAGCGACGACGGCGAACCGGGCGGCACCGCCGGCGTCCCCATGCTCCAGATGCTGCTGCGCCGCGACATGCGGTACGTCGTCGCCGTCGTCACCCGCTACTACGGCGGGGTCAAGCTCGGCGCGGGCGGACTCATCCGGGCATACGGCGGCGCGGTCGGCGAGGCCCTCGACGCCCTCGGCACCCGCACCAGGCGCCGCTTCCGGCTGGCCACGGTGACCGTCGACCACCAGCGCGCGGGCAAGGTCCAGAACGACCTGCGCGCCACCGGGCGCGACGTGCGGGACGTGCGGTACGAGGAGGCGGTCACGATCGAGATCGGTCTTCCGGACACCGACGTGGAAGTCTTCCGGGCCTGGCTCGCGGACGTGACCGCGGGAACGGCGGGGTTCGCATTGGGCGGGGAGGCGTACGGGGACGCCTAGTTCGGGGCGCTTTCCGTGTAAACGAGGGGCAAATGCCCGTAACGGACACGGTCGTAGGTCGGCATGACGGGGCGATACGGGAGTAACCGCCCGTGGTGTCAGACCCGGCCGTTAGTCTCGGGGATCATGAGACTGCTGCACACTTCCGACTGGCATCTCGGCCGGGCGTTCCACCGGGTGAGCATGCTCGGCGCCCAGGCCGAGTTCATCGGGCACCTCGTCACGACCGTGCGCGAGCGCGACGTCGACGCGGTGGTCGTGTCGGGAGACGTGTACGACCGGGCGGTGCCGCCGCTGGCCGCGGTGGAGCTGTTCGACGACGCCCTGCACCGGCTCGCCGACCTCGGTGTGCCGACGGTGATGATCTCCGGTAACCACGACTCCGCCCGCCGCCTGGGCGTCGGCGCCGGGCTGATCGGGCGCGCGGGCATCCATCTGCGCACCGAGCCCGCGGCCGCCGGCACACCGGTGGTGCTCCGGGACGCCCACGGCGACGTGGCGTTCTACGGGCTGCCGTATCTCGAACCCGCCCTGGTGAGGGACGAGTTCGGAGTGGAGAAGGCAGGTCATGAGGCGGTGCTCGGCGCCGCCATGGAGCGGGTCCGCGCCGATCTCGCCGCACGCGCGCGCGGCACGCGGTCGGTCGTCCTCGCGCACGCCTTCGTCACCGGCGGTGAGGCCAGCGACAGCGAGCGGGACATCACCGTCGGCGGGGTGGCGGCCGTGCCCTCCGGTGTCTTCGACGGTGTGGACTATGTGGCGCTGGGGCACCTGCACGGCTGCCAGGCCATCACCGAGCGCGTGCGGTACAGCGGTTCCCCGCTCGCGTACTCCTTCTCGGAGGCCGGGCACCGCAAGAGCATGTGGCTGGTCGACCTCGACGCCGAAGGAGCCGTCACCGCCGAGCGCGTCGACTGCCCGGTGCCGCGGCCGCTCGCCCGGATCAGCGGCCGGCTGGAGGAACTGCTCGCCGACCCGGCGCTCGCCCCGCACGCGCAGGCATGGGTGGAGGCGACCCTCACCGACCCGGTGCGGCCGGCCGACCCCATGGCCCGCCTCACCGAGCGCTTCCCGCACACCCTCAGCCTCGTCTTCGCCCCCGAGCGCGCCCCGGAGGATCCCGGGGTGTCCTACGCCAGCCGCCTCGCGGACCGCACCGACCAGCAGATCGCCGAGGACTTCGTGGCGCACGTGCGCGGCGCGGGACCCGACGGCCGTGAACGGGTCGTGCTGCGGGACGCGTTCGACGCCGTCCGTGCCGACCGGACCCTGCGGGAGGTGGCCCGGTGAGGCTGCACCGCCTCGACATCACCGCCTTCGGCCCCTTCGGCGGCGCCCTGAGCGTGGACTTCGACGCACTCTCGGCGGCGGGCCTCTTCCTGCTGCACGGGCCGACGGGCGCGGGCAAGACGTCCGTCCTGGACGCCGTCTGCTACGCCCTCTACGGCTCGGTGCCGGGCGCCCGGCAGACCGGCCAGGGCACCGCCCTGCGCAGCGACCACGCCGCGCCCGGCACGCGCACGTCCGTGACGCTCGAACTGACCGTCGCCGAACGCCGGTTGGAGATCACCAGGCAGCCGCCCTGGGAGCGCCCCAAGAAGCGCGGCACGGGCACCACGCTGGACAAGGCCCAGACCTGGCTGCGGGAGCACGACGCCGGCTCCTGGAAGGATCTCAGCCGATCCCACCAGGAGATCGGCGAGGAGATCACGCAGCTGCTCGGGATGAGCCGGGAGCAGTTCTGCCAGGTGGTCCTGCTGCCGCAGGGCGACTTCGCGCGGTTCCTGCGCGCCGACGCCGAGGCCCGCGGCCGGCTGCTCGGCCGCCTCTTCGACACCCAGCGCTTCGCCGACGTCGAGAAGCGGCTCGCCGAGCGGCGGCGCGCCACCGAGGAGGACGTGCGCGAGGGCGACGCCGAACTGCTCGCCGACGCCCACCGCATGCATCAGGCGGCGGACGGCGCGATGGAACTGCCCGAGCTGACGCCCGGCGATCCGGGGCTTGCCCAGGCTGTGCTGACGGCCGCCGCCGTCGCCCGGAGCACCGCGCGGGAGCAGCTGACGGTGGCCCGATGCCGGCTCGCCGCCGCCGAGTCCGCCCAGGCTCTGGCCGGCCGCGCGCTGGCCGACGTACGCGAAGTCGCCCGCCTCCAGCGGAGGTTCGCCGACGCCCGGGAGCGGGCCCGGGGACTGGCCGAGCGGGGCGAGGCGCACCGGGCGGACCAGCAGCGTATGGAGCGGAGCCGGAAGGCGGAGGCGGTCGCGCCCGCACTGGAGCTGCGGGAGTCGGCCGACGCCGAGCACCGTGCGGCGGCCGCGGCGGAGGCACGCGCGCGTGCCGCGCTGCCCGACAGCTTCGCCGACGCGGACGCCACCGGGCTCGCCGCCGCCGCCCGGCGGACGGCCGAGGAACTGGGCGGGCTCGACGCCGCCCGCCGGGCCGAGCGCAGGCTGGCCGACGTCCGCGCGGAGCGCGCCGACCTGGACCGGCAGGAGCGCGCCGACGAGGACGTGCTGCACGAGGCAGGGACGTGGCTCGCCGGGTGGGACGCGACCCGGGCCGGGCATCAGGACCGTGTCGAGGCCGCCCAGGAGGCGGCCTCGCGCGCCGAGCAGCTCGCCGTGCGCCGCGAACCGGCCCGAAGGCGGCTCGGCGCCGCCCGGATGCGCGACCAGCTGGCCGGGGACACCGAGCAGGCCCAGAAGCAGGCCCTCGCCTCCGGGGAACGCGCCCTCACGGCCCGCGCCCACTGGCTCGACGTCAAGGAACAGCGTCTGAACGGTATCGCCGCCGAGCTGGCCGCGGGCCTGGAGGACGGCGAACCCTGCGCCGTGTGCGGGGCCACCGAACACCCCGCCCCGGCGCGGAAGGTCGCCGGGCACGTCGACCGGGAGGCCGAGGAGCGGGCGCTCGCCGCCTACCAGCGCGCCGAGGAGGCACACGCCGAGAACGAGCGTCGTCTGGGCGTCGTCCGCGAAGCCCTGGCCGCCGCGACCGCCGAGGCGGGCGACACACCTACCCGCCAACTCGCGGAAGAGGCCGAGGAACTGGAGCGGCTGCATGCCCAAGCCCGGCGGGAGGCGTCCGGGCTGCATGCCGCGCGCGAGGAGCTGCGCCGGGCGGAGCAGGAGCACGAGCGCAGGACCGCCGCACGCCGGGAGGCCGAGCTGAGGACGGCGTCCCGGCTGGCCCGCCGTGACGCCCTGGAGCGGGAAAGGACCGCACTGGAAGGAGAGCTGGCGCAGGCTCGCGGCGCGTCGGGGAGCGTCGCCGCGCGCGCTGCCGAGCTGGAGCGCCGGGTGGCGCTGCTCACCGAGGCCGCCGAGGCCGTACGGCTCGCGCAGGACGGCGCCCAGCGCCTCAAGGACGCCGACGCCCGCCTCGCCGACGCCGCCTTCCGCGCCGGTTTCGACACCCCGCAGGCCGCGGCCGCGGCCCTGCTGGACGCCGCGACCCATCGCGAGCTGCAACGACGCTTCGACGCCCGGCAGGCCGAGGAGGCCGCCGTCCGCGCGGTGCTCGCCGAGAGCGACACCGCGACCGCCGCCCAGCGGCCGCCCGCCGACCTCACCGCGGCCGAGGAGGCCGCCGCGCTGGCGGACCAGCGGGTGCGCGACGCCGCGTCCGCCTGCGACGCCGCCGTCCGCCGCTGCGCCGAGCTCGACCGGCTCTCTGCACGCGCCGCCGCCGGGGTGCGACGGCTGGGGCCGCTGCGTGAGGAGTACGACCGGGTGGCACGGATGGCCGGGCTCGCGTCCGGCACCTCCGCGGAGAACGCACGCCGGATGCGACTGGAGTCGTACGTCCTCGCGGCTCGTCTGGAGCAGGTGGCGGCCGCCGCGACCGCACGGTTGCAGCGGATGTCGTCCGGGCGTTACACGCTCGTCCACTCCGACGACCGGTCCGGACGCGGGCGCAGCGGGCTGGGGCTGCATGTCGTCGACGCCTGGACCGGACGGGAGCGGGACACGGCGACGCTGTCGGGCGGCGAGACGTTCTTCGCCTCGCTCGCGCTGGCCCTCGGCCTCGCGGACGTCGTCACGGACGAGGCCGGCGGGGTGCGGCTGGACACCCTCTTCATCGACGAGGGGTTCGGCAGCCTGGACGACCAGACGCTGGACGAGGTGCTGGACGTGCTCGACTCACTGCGTGAGCGGGACCGGAGCGTCGGCATCGTGAGTCATGTGGCCGATCTGCGGCGCCGGATCCACGCGCAGCTGGAGGTGGTGAAGGGGAGGTCGGGGTCGGTGCTGCGGCAGCGGGGCACGGGCTGAACCGGCCTCACTGGCCCAGGGGACGCCGGGGAAGGGGCGAGGAGTAGACGATGCTCGTGGTCACCGAGCCCAGAGCGCCGATCTTGCCGGACACCTCCTCGAGGTGCCGCATGGAGCGGGCGGCGACCTTGATGACGAAGCAGTCGTCGCCCGTCACATGGTGTGCCTCGAGTATCTCGGGCGTCGCGGCGACAAGGTCGTGGAACGGCTTGTAATTGCCGGTCGGATAGCGCAGGCGGACGAACGCCAGGATCGGCAGTCCCAGCCGCTCGGGGTCCACGACGGCGGCGTACCCCTGGATGACGCCCGCCTCCTCCAGCCGCCGCACCCGTTCGGTGACCGCGCTCGCGGACATGGAGACGGCACGTGCCAGCTCGGCGAAACTGGCACGGCCCTCACGCTGGAGGACGTCGAGGATGCGCCAGTCGGTGGCGTCCGGGGAATACGCGGTCATCCCGGATGGATAGCAGGGGAAACCCCGGCCGATCAAGGGATATGCCGGGGATCGCTCCTTCAGGGAGCTGATCGACGGGACGTACATTTCAGGCAGATCCAGCCCCGCCCCGTCCCGGAAAGGCCAAGCCGATGAGCAGCGTCCCGACCGCCGGCCACCCCGTCCTGCGCGTCGCCCCCGCCACACCCGCCGCGGCGGCCGCCCACTTCCGTGCGAGCCTCGCCTTCCACGCGGACGTCTCGGACGTGGCCGCCGCGCTCGCGGCCGACCGCGATCCCGGTTTCGTGGTCGTTGACTCCCGTTCGACGGAGTCGTGGGACCAGGGCCACATCCCCGGCGCCGTCCACCTCCCCACCGCGCTGATCCCCGGGCGGGCCGGGCGGCTCCTCGACAAGTCGGTGCCCGTCGTGACGTACTGCTGGGGTCCCGGGTGCAACGGGGCGACGCGCGCCGCGCTCGCCCTCGCCGAACTCGGCTACCACGTCAAGGAGATGCTCGGCGGCTTCGAGTACTGGGTCCGGGAGGGCTTCGCGTTCGAGACCTGGCAGGGCCGTGAGCGCCGGGACGCCGACGCGCTGACGGCACCGGTGGGGGACTGCGGCTGCTGAGTGGTGGACACCCGCCGGGCGGGCGGGAGCCGGTCGACCAGGAGGGTGGCCCCAGGGGCCGGCGGTGCCGAAAACCGCGTGCGTCCGGCCTGTCCGCTGCCCATCATGGTCGACCATGCCTCACCTGCCTCGTCCCACCCCCGAAGACCTCCGCCGCGACCCCCTGCCGCTGCGCGGCCGTACCGCCCTGGTCACCGGGGCCAGCCGGCGCGCGGGCATCGGGCATGCCGTGGCCCGGCGGCTCGTCGCGTACGGCGCGAGTGTGTATCTGCACCACCATGTCCCGCACGACGCCGCCCTGCCCTGGGGCGCCGACCGGATCGAGGACGTGGTCGCTTCCGTGCGCGCCGCGCTGGGCGACCCCGACGCGCGGGTCGTCGCCGGGCCCGGCGACCTCGCCGATCCGGCCACGCCCGCCGAGCTGATGGCCACCGCCGCCGCGGCGCTGGGCGGACGGCTGGACATCCTCGTCGCCAACCACGCCCTGAGCGGATCCGACGGGCCGCTCGACACGATCGACGCCGGTCTGCTCGACGCGCACTGGGCGGTCGACACACGGTCGGTCGTGTTGCTGGTCCAGGCCTACGCGCGACTGCGGGAGGAGTTGCCGGCGCGGACGCCGGGCGGGCGCGTGGTGATGATGACCTCCGGCCAGGACATCGCCGGCGGTATGCCCGGCGAGATCGCGTACGCCCTCCAGAAGGGCGCGCTCGCCTCGGTCACCCGCTCGCTGGCGACGACGCTCGCCGAGCAGGCGGTCACGGTCAACACCGTCAATCCGGGACCGGTGGACACGGGCTACCTGACCGGCGAGGCCCACGCGGCCGTCGCCACGCGCTTCCCCGCCGGGAGGTGGGGCATGCCTGACGACCCGGCCCGCCTCATCGCCTGGCTCGCGACGGACGAGGCGGACTGGGTCACCGGCCAGGTGATCAACTCGGAAGGCGGCTTGCGCCGTTGACGTGACCGGCGGCCTCAGAGACCGGAGAGCTCGTCCACGAGGTCGTCCAGGCCCAGGGAGCCCTGGGACAGAGCGGCCATGTGCCAGGCCTTGAGGTCGAACGCGTCGCCGTGCCGCTCGCGGGCGTTCTCGCGGCCCAGCAGCCAGGCGCGTTCGCCCAGCTTGTAGCCGATGGCCTGGCCGGGGATCGTGAGGTAGCGGGTCAGCTCGCTCTCCACGAAGTCCGCCGGGCGGCTGCTGTGCGCGCCGAAGAACTCCTGCGCCAGCTCGGGCGTCCAGCGCTCACCCGGGTGGAAGGGGGAGTCCGCCGGGATCTCCAGCTCCAGGTGCATGCCGATGTCGACGATCACGCGGGCGGCCCGCATCATCTGCGCGTCGAGGTAGCCGAGCCGCTGCTCGGGGTCGGTGAGGAAGCCCAGCTCGTCCATCAGCCGCTCCGCGTAGAGCGCCCAGCCCTCGGCGTTGGCGCTGACGCCGCCGATGGTGGCCTGGTAGCGGGAGAGGTCACCGGCGACGTGCGCCCACTGCGCGAGCTGAAGGTGGTGGCCGGGGACCCCCTCGTGGTACCAGGTCGACACCAGGTCGTAGACGGGGAAGCGGGTCTGGCCCATCGTCGGCAGCCAGGTGCGGCCGGGGCGGGAGAAGTCCTCCGAAGGGGGCGTGTAGTAGGGGGCGGCGGCGCTGCCGGGCGGAGCGATGCAGGACTCCACCTTCCGCACCCGCTCCGCGAGTTCGAAGTGCGTGCCGTCCAGCTCCCGGATTGCCTGGTCCATCAGGTCCTGGAGCCACTGCCGGACCTCGTCGACGCCCTCGATGTGCCTGCCGTGCTCGTCGAGGTGGGCGAGCGCCACCCACGGGGTCTCCGCGCCCGGGAGGATCTTCTCGGCCTCCTGCCTCATCTCGCCGAGGATGCGGTGGAACTCGGACCAGCCGTAGGCGTACGCCTCGTCCAGGTCGAGGTCGGTGCCGTTGAAGTAGCGCGACCAGCGGGCGTACCGCTCCCGGCCCACCGTGTTCGGTGCGCCCTCGACCGTCGGCGCGTACACGTCACGCATCCAGTCCCGCAGCTCCACCACGGCCGCGGTCGCTCCGCGGGCCGCCTCGTCCAGTTCGGCGCGCAGCGCCTCGGGGCCGGCGGAGGCGAAGTCCTCGAACCAGCCGCGGCCGCTGCCGTCGGTGTCCGTCCACTCGCCGAGCTGCTCGATGAGCGTCGCCGTCGGGCGCGGGCCCGCGTACAGCTTGCGCTCCAGCCCCAGCGCGAGGGACTCGCGGTAGCCCGCCAACGCGGCGGGTACGGCGCGCAGCCGCTGCGCGATGGCCGCCCAGTCCTCCTCCGTCTCCGCCGGCGTCACCGTGAACACCTCGCGCACCGGGTGCACGATCGTCCCCAGGTTGCCGACCGAGCGCAGACCCTCGTCCGCGTCGTGCACGGCGAGCTCGGCGGTGAGGCGCTCACGCAGCAGGCGTGCGCACCGGCGCTCGATGTCACTGTCCGCGCCGGGCGCGCGCTCGGCCTCGTCGAGCTTCGCGAGCGTGGCCCGCCCCAGCTCGGCGAGCGCCTGCTGGCCCGCGGGCGAAAGGTCGGGCAGGCGGCTCGAACTCTCCTTCACGCCGAGATACGTACCGGTGACCGGGTCGAGGGCGATGAGTTCGTCGACATAGGCGTCGGCGACCTCTCGGGGCAGCGGGCTCTTGGTGTCTGACATGCGGACCATCCTCGTACGAGGGGCCACTGTGCGTCACCCCGATTGTGCCGAGGGCGAATGCGGCAGCAGGGGCCCGCAGTCCCACCGCTGGAAGATCAACCGGGTCTCGACGCGGGCGACTTCGCGGTGGGCCGTGAACTCGTCCAGCACCAGCCGTTGCAGATCCGCCATGTCCGCGACCGCGACATGCACGAGGTAGTCGTCGGGACCGGTGAGGTGGAAGACGGTCAGCGACTCCGGCAACGCCCGGATCCGCTCCACGAACGGCCGCACCAGCTCCCGGCGGTGCGGCCTGACCTGCACGGACAGCAAGGCCTGCAGCCCGCGTCCCAGCTTGGCCGGGTCCAGCCGCAGCTGGTGCCCGAGGATCACACCGGCACGGCGGAGCCGGGTCACCCGGTCCAGGCACGTCGACGGTGCGACGCCCACCTGGGCGGCGAGATCGCGGTAGGTCGTCCGGGCGTCGTTCTGCAACAGCCGCAGCAGATCGAGGTCCACCGGATCCAGTACGACAGATTCGGCCACTGGCCGAACGTAACACGGTTCCGGCCCCTTGTGACCCGGTCGGTGTTCACTCTGCGGGGCATGGAGATGAGAGCGCTGGACGGCGGGGACACCGTCACAGGAGACACGGCACGCGGCGCGGCGGCGGGCGACCGGACCAGGAGGTTCGCCACCGAGGCCGTCCACGCCGGGCGTGACGATCTTGCCCGGCAGGGTCTGCACGCCCCGCCCATCGACCTGTCCACCACGTACCCCTCTTACGACAGCCGGGCCGAGGCCGCCCGCATCGACGCCTTCGCCACCACCGGTGCCGAACCCGACGGTCCGCCCGTCTACGGCCGGCTGGGCAACCCGACCGTCGCCCGGTTCGAAACCGCCCTGGCACGCCTCGAAGGCACCGAGTCCGCCGTAGCCTTCGCCAGCGGCATGGCCGCGCTGAGCGCGGTCCTCCTCGTCCGGGCCTCCCTTGGCCTGCGCCACGTCGTCGCCGTGCGGCCCCTGTACGGCTGCAGCGACCACCTCCTCACGGCCGGCCTGCTCGGCTCGGAGGTCACCTGGACCGACCCGGCCGGCATCGCGGACGCGCTGCGGCCCGACACGGGGCTCGTCCTGGTGGAGTCCCCGGCGAACCCGACGCTCGCGGAAGTCGACCTGCGGGCCGCGGCGCACGCGTGCGGCTCGGTGCCGTTGCTCGTCGACAACACCTTCGCCACACCGGTTCTGCAGCGTCCCGTCGAACAGGGCGCGAGACTGGTGCTGCACAGCGCCACCAAGTACCTCGGCGGGCACGGCGACGTCCTCGCCGGAGTCGTCGCCTGCGACGAGGAGTTCGCGGGACGGCTGCGGCAGGTGCGCTTCGCCACGGGCGGGGTGCTGCATCCGCTGGCCGGCTATCTGCTGCTGCGCGGCCTGTCGACCCTGCCCGTGCGCGTGCGGGCGGCGTCCGGGAACGCCGCCGAACTCGTCCGCCGCCTCGCCGCCGACCCGCGCGTGGCCCGCGTCCACTATCCGAGCATCGGTGGCGCGATGATCGCCTTCGAGGTGCACGGCGACCCGCACGAGGTCATCGCCGGCGTCCGGCTGATCACTCCCGCCGTCAGCCTCGGCAGCGTCGACACCCTCATCCAGCACCCGGCGTCCATCAGCCACCGCATCGTGGACGCGGACGACCGCCGGGGCGCCGGGGTCAGCGACCGGCTGCTCAGGATGTCGGTGGGGCTGGAGGACGTCGAGGACCTGTGGGCCGACCTGGACGGCGCCCTGGGGGAGGGGCCGGTGCCTGCCCGGGCGGCGGCAGGGGTCTGGCACGCCTGAACCACTGCGGCAAGATCTCGGAGACGGCCCGGCGTGTGCCCTTGGGCTGTCCCGGAGTGCGGCTGCGACGGCGCTGCGCCGGACTGTCGAGGGCGCGCCGTCTCTGGGGCGGCTGGAAGAGGCTTCGGGACCTGGCTCGGCGTGTGTCTTGTGCTGTCCCGGGGGTGTGGCTCGGGCGGCGCCGCGTTGGACGGCCGGGGGTGTGCCGCCCCGGGGTGCGGCCGGACGGGGCCTCGGCACCGGCCGGTACCCCGGCGTGTGGCTGGACGAGGCCTCGGGACCGGCCAGGGGCGGCGTGGCCCTTACTGCCCCGAGGCGCGGCTGGGGCGACGGCCTGCGGGGCGGCTCGGGTGAGCCGCCCCGCAGTGTCCGTCAGCTCATTCCCGACCGCTCCGTCCGCCGAGCCGCTCCCCGTCGTACGGCAGTCCCGAACCGACCGGCGTCGCGTCCAGCCGTGCCGTGATCACCAGCGTGCCCTCCTCGATCTGGTAGTCGAGGGGCAGGCCCAGCCCGCGCATCGCGGCGACCATGCCGGTGTTGGAGGACTGCGTCACGGCGTACACGCTCTCGCAGCCCGCCTCGACGGCCATCGACACCAGGCGGCCGAGCAGTTCGGTGCCGATGCCACGGCGCTGCCAGTCGTCCTCGACGAGGAGCGCGACCTCCGTCTCGTCCCCGTCCCACAGCAGGTGGCCCAGCCCGACGATCCGGCCCGACGCGGTCTGCACGGCGAGCGTCCGGCCGAAGCGCGGGCTGAGAAGGTGGTTGAGGTAGCGGTCGGCATCCCCGACCGGCCCGTGGTAGCGCATCGACAGGGTGCGCGCCGAGCACCGGTCGTGCATCGCCTTCGCGGCCTCGAGGTCACCGGTGTCGGCCCGGCGCACGGTGATGGCGTTGCCCTGCGGCAGCGTCAGCACGTCCTGGCTGCGCGGGATGCGCGGCCCCAGCCGGGCGTCCAGCTCCACCAGCGCCCGCGCCCTCGCGAACTCGGTCGGCGTGAACGGCAGATAGGGCCGCTCGACCGTGATCACTCCACCTTCCGGTGCGCGCAGCCGCATCACGGTGTCCTCCAGAACGCCCTCCACCGGCACACCCTCCGTCGTGCGACCGCCGCCCACCGGGGCCGCGGGCAGCGAACGGATCGTGCACCTGCCGAGCAACTGCCGCAACGCGAGCGGCAGCTCGGCGGCGTCCAGCGCCGTGCGCGTGGCGAGGCCCAGGACCCGGGTCGGTGCGTCCACGAGATCGTGCGCGTCGGCACGTTCGACCCACGTGCCCGTACCCCCTGCCCGGGAGGCCGCCCGCGTCAGCTCGGCCGCCGCGAGCCCGGCGGGGGCCCGCAGCAGGAACTCGTCCACCGTGCCGTCACCGAGCGGATGCGTCTGCAGGCTCAGGATGTCGACCCGGTGCCCGGCCAGCTCCGTGCAGAGGGCGGCCAGTGAACCAGGTTCGTCCTTCACCGTCGTGCGCATCCGCCACAGCGCGCCGTCCCTGGACTCGGGTTCCGGGTTCGCCGAGGCCGGCCCGGCCTGCCGCTCCGGAGAGGGCGGCCGGGCGCCGGTATCACTGGTCGGCGGTGCGTGCCCGTGGCGGCGTGACCACCAGGTGTGGAACGCCGCCGTGGCGAGCAGGGCGATCGCGGAGATCACCAGCAGTGCCGGGCCGTCGGGGCCGTGGCCGATCAGGTTCGCCACGGCGTCGGCCACGGCGACGGCGGTGAACAGGGCGGCCAGCTCCACGAGGTCCCGTCGCCAGTGGTGCACGGGGCGGCCATGTTTCGCTCGTGTCACATCAGACATGTCTCGACTCATGCACTCACTGTGAAGGAATCGTGTTGCGTGATCACGAACGCTTTGTGACTGATCGGTAAAGCATGCATCTGTCCCATTTGTTGTTCTTTTTACAACAGCGGGGTCCGGAGTCGACGACCTGCGAGGCCTGTGTGTCCGGCTGCCCCCCCCGGTACCGGCCGGCCTACGTCACGCGGCTACCACCTCACTCAGCACACAGCGCAGCCGACGCGCCTGCGTCGCCAGACGCGAGGAGCCGCGCCGGGCCGCCACCTGGGCCAGGTGCGGCAGGTCGCCCCGCGCCCCGGACCGAGCCGCCGCGCCGAACACGGACGTGCCGCGCACCGGGGGATGACGCCGGTGCGCGGCACGTGGCACGAGGGTACGGGAGCCTCCGTCCGGGAGGGGAACTACTGACCGACCCGCCCGGGACGCAGCACCTTGGTGAACAGCACGGTGCCGTCCTGCTCGCGCAGCCGGACCGTCAACTCGGCGCTGTCGCCGTCGATGTCGACCTCGCCGAAGAACTGGTAGCCCTCCGCGGGGGAGACGTTGGCCGCCGTCGGTGCCTTCACGAACACCCGCTCGGGACCGAAGGTGTTGTCGAGCGCGTTCGCCGGGAAGGCACCGGCGTTCAGCGGGCCGGACACGAACTCCCAGAACGGCTCGAAGTCCGGGAACGCCGCCCGCGACGGGTGGTAGTGCTGCGCCGAGGTGTGGTGCACGTCGGCGGTCAGCCACACCGTGCCCGTGATCCGCCGGTGTTTGACGAACCGCAGCAGTTCCGCGATCTGCAGCTCACGGCCGAGCGGGGCACCCGGGTCGCCCTGGGCGACCGCCTCGATGTTCGGCCTGCCGTCGCCGGTGTCCGGCACGACGAGGCCGAGCGGCATGTCGGAGGCGATCACCTTCCACACCGCACGGGACCGGGTCAGCTCGCGCTTGAGCCACTGCAACTGCTCGCGGCCGAGGATGCCCTGCGCGTCCGTGGTCTGGTCGTCCGTCGAATTGGCGTTGCGGTAGGTGCGCATGTCCAGGACGAAGACGTCCAGCAGCGGGCCGTAGCGCTGCACCCGGTGGACCCGGCCGCCGGGGCGGCGCAGCGTCGAGATGGGGAAGTACTCCGAGAACGCCCGCCGGGCCCGCGCCGCGAGCACGTCGACGTTCTTCTCGGTGTACCGGGTGTCGGCGAGGATCTCTCCCGGATACCAGTTGTTGGTGACCTCGTGGTCGTCCCACTGGATGATCGAGGGGACCTGGGCATTGAACGCGCGGAGGTTCTGGTCGAGCAGGTTGTAGCGGAAGTTGCCGCGGAACTCCGCCAGCGTCTCCGCGACCTTCGCCTTCTCCTCGGTGGTGATGTTCCGCCAGGTCCGTCCGTCGGGCAGTGTCACGGTCTCGGTGAGCGGCCCGTCGGCGTAGACGTTGTCGCCGCTGCACAGGAAGAAGTCCGGGTCCAGGGCGGCCATCGCGTCGTAGATCCGGTAGCCGCCCATCTCCGGGTTGATGCCCCACCCCTGTCCGGCCAGATCGCCGGACCAGACGAACCGCACGCCGTCCCGGCGCCGGGCGGGTGCCGTACGGAAGGTCCCGGTGACCGGCTCGCCGGTACGGCGCGGGTCGTCCGGGTCGGCCAGCAGCACCCGGTAGTGGATCTGCTCGCCGGACGGCAGGCCGTGCAGCGGGGTCGTACCGGTGTAGTCGGAGTCCCGGCCGAGCAGGGGGCCGTACCAGCGGCGCGGAGTGCGGAACGATTCGGTGGCGGAGGTCTCGACGATCATCCTGGCGGGGCGGTCGGAGCGCACCCACACCAGCCCGGAGTGCGCGCTCACGTCGCCCGTCTGCACGCCCCAGCCGGCCTTCGGACGGCCCGACAGGGCGAGGGCCGGCGCCGCGCCGGCACCGGTGGGCAGAGTCAGGGCCGCCGACGCGGCGAGAGAGCCGCGCAGGACACTGCGTCGGCCGGGCAAGGGCAGATGGGACATGGGTGCGCCTCCAGGACGGGACGGGTCCGGCCAGTTGCGATGCCACAACTACTGGGGCGCCGCAGCGCACACGCAAACCGTGAGTGAACACGGGCCCCGTGGGACACAGGAAGGGGGACGCCAAGGCTGTCGCGGCGCGGTGCGGCGGACGTGACGGCGCTGCCCACCAACTCATCTCGGCCGTACGATCCTTGCCGCCTCGGCCATGAGCCGCACCCCTTCCCGGATCCGCTCCGGCGGCACGTGCGCGTACCCCAGGACGAGCCGCACCGTGGCCTCCTCGCTCCCGGGGAGGCCCGCACGCGCGTACGTGCACTCGGACAGCGTCCGCACGGTGACCCCGGCCGCCCCCGCGCGCGTGACGAACCGCTCCTGCGGCCCGTACCGTTCCGGCAGCGACGCGATGACATGGAGTCCCGCCGCGATCCCGGACACCTCGGCGCCGGGGAAGTGCTCGTCGAGCGCGGCCACCAGGGCGTCCCGCCGTTCGCGGTAGGCGCGCCGGCAGCGCCGCAGCTGGCTGTCGTAGTCCCCGTGCTCCAGGAACCGGGCGAACAGCGCCTGGTCGAGGGCGGGGTGGCCGAGATCGAGAGTCCGCTTGCGGGCGACGACGTCGTCGGCCAGCCACTGCGGAACCAGCAGCCAGCCGAGCCGCAGTCCCGGTGCGAGGGACTTGCTGACCGACCCCAGGTAGGCGACGCGTTCGGGGTCGAGTCCCTGGAGCGCGCCCACGGGTGCCCGGTCGTAGCGGAAGTCGCCGTCGTAGTCGTCCTCCAGCACGAGGCCGCCCACCGACCGTGCCCAGTCCAGCAGTTCGGTGCGGCGGCGCGCGGAGTACGCGATCCCGGTCGGGTACTGGTGCGCCGGGGTCGTCACCACGGCACGCACCCCGGACGACCGTAGCGGCCCCATGGCGAGCCCCTCGGCGTCCAGCGGCAGTGGCACGGAGGTGACGCCGGCCGCGGCGTACATGCCGTCGTGCTGCGGGCTGCCGGGATCCTCGACGCCGATCGCGTGCGCCCCGCGCGCGTGCAGCACCATGGCGAGCAGTGTCGTCGCCTGGGTCACGCCGGAGACGACCACGATCCGCTCCGGGTCGGCGACCACGCCCCGGCGGCGGCCCAGCAGTTCGGCCAGTGCGGTGCGCAGCCGGGGGAGCCCGCGCGGGTCGGGGTAGCCGAGTCCGTGGTGGGGCAGCTCCGTCAGCACGTGGCGCTGGGCCGAGGCCCAGGCGGCGCGCGGGAAGAGCGACAGGTCGGGCGTCCCCGGCACGAAGTCGGCGCGCGCACCGGACGTCCGCGGCGCGAGGTCACGCGCGCGGGGGAGGGCGGCTCGTACCGCGTCGCCCACCCAGGTCCCGGCGCCCCGGCCGCTGCGCAGATAGCCTTCCGCCGTCAGCTGCTCGTACGCCTCGGTGACCAGGCCCCGCGACACGCCGAGGTCGGCCGCCAGGTCCCGGCTGGAGGGCAGCCGGGTGCCCGGCGCGAGCCGCCCGGAGCGGACCGCCGTGCGCAGCGCGGCCTGCAGGGAGCGGCCACGTCCGCGTGCGGGGGCCGAGGCGGCGGGCAGCAGCAACTCCCATGCGGCGGGGCCCACATGTGCCGCCCCGTCGGTCTGCGAGGACTTCATGGGCAGGACACTAGCCGGGACCTGCCGGCTCGACCCGGCCCCCGTGGCGGGGCCGTCAACCGGCCCCGACCGGTCTTCGACCATGCGGAGCGAGGCGCCCCGACGCCGCACGACCACCCTGACGAGGTCTCAGGGAGTCTGCCTCACAAGCCTCCGGCTGCCGTCGAGCAGGACGCGGGCGACGAGCGCCGGGTCGTCGTTCATCGGGACGTGACCGCAGCCGGGCAACCGGACCAGCCGCGCCTCGGGCAGGATGTACTTGGCGCGGACGCCCTGCCGGGGCACCAGCAGCCGGTCCCTGCTGCCCCAGGCCACGGTGACCGGGATGCCGGTGATGTCGTCGGTGAACTGCACCTCCCGGCCGCTCCGGAGGGTCTCCGAGAACCCCTGGGCCCGGGCCAGCGCGAGCGTCTCGGCGACCACCGCTTCCGGCGAACGGCGGCCGGGGCGGGCGTAGATGGTGCTCGTCAGCAGCGTACGGCCCAGCGCCGGGCGGGCGAGCGCCTGGACGACGGGCGGGGGCATCCGCCGGGCGATCTGGCGCATCGCCGTGAGCACGGTGAAGGCGTATCGCCGTTCTGCCCGTGACCAGAACCCGGCAGGCGACAGAGCCGTCACGGAGCGCACGAGGTTGTCCCGGCCGAGCTGGAGGGCGAGCAGGCCGCCCAGGGAGTTGCCCGCCACATGCGGCCGTTCGAGCCCGAGCGCCTCGCACAGCGCGGCGAGCACCGCGGTCATCGTCGGCAGGTCGTGCGCCAGGCCGTCCGGGAGCGCCGGGGACTCGCCGCACCCCGGCAGGTCCACGGAGATCACGTCACGCTCGACGGCCAGGACGGGGATCACCGGGTCCCACACCTGCCGGTGGTGACCGATGCCGTGCAGCAGGACCAGCGGTTCCCCGGTGCCCACGCGCGTGTACGCCAGGCTCATGCTGCGCGGGCCGTGCGGGGTGGGAACCGTGAAGGAGACGGTGGAGGACATACAGCTCCTCGTCGAGGACTCGGTGCCGGACATGGTGCAGACACCTTGTCAGCAACGGCTACCGACGGGTAGCCCCCCGTCGCCGTCAACCGTGTGGCCGAACGCCCGGCCCCGCGCGCGACGTTGCCGGCGGCGGAACGAACGACCCACGCGCGCGCGTGTGCGCCGAAACCGCCTGGACACGACCGAACGCGTCGGATGGGATGAGGCGGTGACCGCCGACACCGCCACCGAGGTCTTCGAAGAGCACCGCCCGGTCCTCCTGGGCGTCGCCTACCGCATGCTCGGCCGCGTCGCCGACGCCGAGGACGTGGTCCAGGACGCCTGGCTGCGCTGGTCCGGCGCCGGCCGCGCGGACGTACGGGACCCGCGCGCGTACCTGGTGCGCGTCACCACCCGCCTCGCCCTCGACCGGCTGCGCCGTATCAAGGCCCGCAACGAGGCATACGTCGGCCCCTGGCTGCCCGAGCCGTATCTCACCGAGTTCGGCGACACGGCCCCCGACACCGCCGAACGGGCCGTCCTCGCCGACTCCGTCTCCCTCGCCGTACTCGTCGTACTGGAGTCGCTGTCACCGCTGGAGCGGGTGGTCTTCGTCCTCCGGGAGGCGTTCGGCTATCCCTACGCCGACATCGCCGCCATGCTCGACCGCGCCGAGCCCGCCGTGCGGCAACTGGCCGGCCGGGCCCGCCGGCACGTGGAGGAACGGCGGCCACGCTTCGACGTCGACCCCGCGCAGCGCCGCGACCTCACCGAACGGTTCCTCGCCGCGGCCGGTGGCGGCGACCTGGACGGCCTCATGGCGCTGCTCGCGCCCGACGTCCGTCTCGTCGGCGACAGCGGCGGCAAGTCCAGGGCGCCGCTGCGGGTGCTGGAGAACGCCGACCACGTGGGCCGGTTCATGATCGGTACCGCCGGCAAGGGCGTCCCGGAGATGTCCTACCGGTTCCTGGAGCTCAACGGCGGTCCCGCGGTCCTCGTCCTGTCCGGCGGCAAACCCGACGCCGTGCTCCAGCTGGACGTGCTCGACGGACGCGTCCAGACCGTCTACGTCGTCCGCAACCCCGACAAGCTGCGGTCGCTGGCCACCGCCTAGACGCCGTTGTGTCACATATGTGGCGAGGTACGAACGGCCCATGAACGCTCGGCCCCACATCACCCGTGCGGCGCCCTAGTGATCAATGATTGGTCTTGACCAAGGGTGAGGCCCGTCCTATGGTCGCAGATAAGTACAACAACCTTTAATAAACAAGGGCGCTAAAACGCCGCCGATCCACGGCGATTGCGGAGGACAGGGTGGGGACCACGCAGCTGGAATCGGTGCCGGAACCTAAGTACTGGCATCTCAAGACCGTGCTCACGGAGGCACTGGACTCCGAGTTCTCGGTGGGCGAGGTCCTGCCCAACGAGCGCGACCTCGCCGCCCGCTTCGGCGTCGCCCGCGCCACGCTCCGCCAGGCCCTGGAGCAGCTCGAGCTGGAAGGCAGGCTGCAGCGCCGCCGCGGCGTCGGAACGACCGTCGCCCCGCCGCGCGTGGGCGTGGCCGTCGGCAGCGAACAGCACGACTGGCCCGGCGGTACCGGCGACGCCTGGCAGGCCGTCGACTGCGAGGTCGCGGCCCCGCCGGCCGCGGTCGCCGACGCCCTGGAGACGAGCCGCGACGAGTCCGTGCACATCGTGCGCCGCACCCGTACCACCCACGGCCAGCCCGTCGCCGCCGAGCTGCTCTACATCCCCGGCTCGTCGGTGCCCGACCTGTCCGCCATCGACGCCCCGGCCGGACCGGCACGCGCGCGTGCGGTGCTGCGAGAGCTTCAGCGCATGGAGCTGGAGGGCCAGGACCGCGCGGTCGAACTGGGCTCGGCCCGTGCCGACGACGCCAAGGAACTCGACCGGCTGCCGGGCGCGCCGGTGCTGGTCGTCACCACCCGGTTCCACGCCGCCGGCCGTACCGCGGCGGTCTCCGTCGCGACGTACCGCGCGGACACCTGCCGGCTGACCTTCGGCGACTCGGGCGGTGTGGAGATCCACGAGGGCCCGGAGCGCCGGGCCTCCTGACGCAGCAGGACTCCTCTTCGTTCGTGCCCCGGGGAGGCCCTCCGGGGCGCCGGACGTCATGTCGGCGGATGGGCGCCGTGAGTCCGCCGGTGCCGGACCTCAGCGGCGCGCCGTCACCGTGCCCTCGACCGCGAACAACTGCTCCTCCACGTGGTCCAGGGCCAGCCGCAGCGCCCCCGTCGCCACGGCCGCCTCACCCAGCAGCGACAGCGTGACCTTCGGCGGTCGCAGGCAGTAACGCGCCAGTTCCCGCCGCAGGGGTTCCAGTACGCCGTCCAGGCCCGCCGCCCAGCCGCCGATGACGACCAGCTCCGGGTCGAGGGCCAGCACGAGCGCGGCCACGTCGTGCACGAGCCGCTGAATGAACCGGTCGACGGCGGCCGTCGCCCGCTGATCGCCCTCCCGGGCCTGTGCGAAGACCTTGGCGACCGCCTGCTCGTCCAGCGGATGCAGGGGCTCGTCCGTGGTGGACAGCAGCGTCTCCGGCGTCGCCCCCCGGCCGAGCAGATGCAGCGCGCCGATCTCACCCGCCGCCCCGCCGTATCCCCGGTGCAGCCGCCCGCCGATCAGCGCGCCCGCGCCGGGGCTCAGTCCCGCCAGCACGAACACCACGTCGTCGGAGTCGGTCGCCGACCCCTTCCAGTGCTCGGCGACCGCCGCCGCGTTGGCGTCGTTCTCCACCAGGACCGGGCACTTGAAGGAGCGGCCCAGCCGTTCCCCGAGCCGCAGCCCCGTCCAGCCGGGCAGCGCGGTGCCCAGCCGTACCGTCCCGTCGGCCTCGACGATTCCCGGCGTCGCCACCCCCACCGCCCGCAGCGAGCCCCGCGCGACCCCGGCCCGGCGCAGCAACTCGGCGACGGCGGTGCGCAACCGCTCCAGCCGTTCGTCGGCGTGCGCGGTCTCGTCGATGTCCTTGGCCTGCGCCCCGACGATCCGTCCGTCCAGGTCCGCGAGCAGCGCGGCGACCCGGTGCGGCCCGATCTCCAGACCCAGCAGGTGCCCTGCCTCGGCCCGGAACCGGAACCGCCGCGCCGGTCGCCCCTGGCGCCGGGCGGCACCTTCCTCCGCCGCCGTCTCCACGACGAGACCGGCCTCGATCAGGCCCTCTACGACTCCCTCGACGGTCGGCCGGGACAAGCCGGTCACCCGTGTGATCTCCGTCAGCGTCGCGCAGTCCGTGGCACGCAGCGCGTGCAGCACCACCGCGGAATTGATCCTTCGCAGCAGCGAGGGATCCCCGCCGGTCAGCCGCCCCAACGTCCGTCCTCCCAGCTCGTGCGCGTGTTGGCCGGATCGTACTCGGCACCGGCGGACAGCGGCGAGTGCCGGAGCCCTCCAATCCGCCGACGGGTGTCCTCAGCCGGGCGAGACGAAGCCCGACTCGTACGCCGTGATCACCGCCTGTGTGCGATCCCGCGCCCCGAGCTTCGCCAGCACGGCGCTGACATGCGACTTCACCGTCTCCGTGCCGACGGCCAGCTGCCCGGCGATCTCCGCGTTGGACAGTCCGCGGGTCATCAGCCGCAGCACCTCCGCCTCCCGCTCGGTCAGCCGCGCCCGCTCCAGCGCCGCCCGCGCCGCCGGATTCCCGCCGCTGTCGCCGTACTCCGCGGCCAGTTGCCGTACCGACGCCGGGAAGAGCAGCGAGTCGCCCTCGGCGACCAGCCGCACCGCGTGCACGATCTCGGCCGGCCGGGCCCGCTTCAGCAGAAACCCGGCGGCCCCCGCGCGCAGCGCCGCGTAGACATACTCGTCGCTCTCGAACGTGGTCACCACGAGGATCTTCGGCGGCTCGTCGACCGTCCGCAGCACCGCGCGCGTGGCCTCGATGCCGTCCATCAGCGGCATCCGTACGTCCATGGCGACCACATCCGGCCGCAGCTGCCGCACCAGCGGGATCACCGCCGCCCCGTCGGCCGCCTCGCCGACGACCTCGATGCCGGGCTGCGCCTCCAGCACGGCCCGCAGACCCGCCCTCACGAGAGGTTCGTCGTCGACAAGGAGAACGCTGAGCGGCATCCGGCCAGCGTAGATCAGCGCAGCGGCAGCTCCGCACGCACCTGCCACTCGCCCTCGTCCGGACCCGTGCGGGCCCGGCCGCCGAGCAGGGTCGCGCGCTCGCGTATGCCTCGCAGGCCGCTGCCCTGCCCCGGGCCCGGCGTCGCCCCCGGCAGCGGGTTGCGGACGTCGAGCGCCAAGGTGCCACGCGACACCTCGATCCGCACACGCACCGGGACGGCTCCCGCGTGCCGCAGGACGTTGGTCAGC
Organism: Streptomyces sp. NPDC052023; assembly: GCF_044548465.1. Taxonomy (NCBI): domain Bacteria; kingdom Bacillati; phylum Actinomycetota; class Actinomycetes; order Kitasatosporales; family Streptomycetaceae; genus Streptomyces; species Streptomyces sp. NPDC052023. Next base: position 103,004 of record NZ_JBIUBW010000005.1, read on the forward strand.
GACTCCTGGAGGATGCGGTACCCCTCGCGCGAGACAGGTCCCGGCACGGCATCGACAGCGCCGGTCACCTCGGCGTCGACCTTCGCCCCCGACGCCCGTGCCGACTCCAGCAGCCGCTCGGCGTCCGCGAGCGTGGGGCGGGAGCTCGCCGGGCGCTCGGCCTCCCGCAGGACGCCCAGCACCCGCTCCAGGTCCGTGAGTGCGGCCCGCCCGGTCTCCTCGATGGCGTCCAGCGCCCGCTCGGTGAAGGCCGGATCACCCGCCGCCCGCGCCGCGCCCGCCTGCACCACCGCCACGGTGAGCGCGTGGCCGATGGAATCGTGCAACTCGCGCGCGATACGCGTGCGTTCCAGAAGTTGCTCGGTGCGCTCCTCCAGTGCGGCGAGCTGTTCGGCCGCGGAGGGACCGAGGAGACGGCGCGCGGCTGCCGTGATCACGTGGCCGAGGCCGAGCACGGTCGCGTACAGGGCGATCAGGGGAACCGGCGCCAGGACGCCGTACACCCACGGGGGATTCAGGTGCCACAACAGAGGATTGTCGTCGTGCTGCGGATGGCCGAGCGCCGTCGACACCAGGTCGACGGAGGTGACGGGCAGCCAGACCGACGCGTACACGGCCGCGGCGCCGAGGAGCAGCCGGATCTCCAGCCACAGCACCGTGCGCCAGCGGTCCCGCCAGGTCGACGAATGAGCCGTGGAGATCCCCGAGTTCCGCTCACCTGGCGGCAGCAGCAGCAACTGCGCCTGCACGCCCTCGCCCATCCGCACCGCCGGGATCAGCCCGACCGGAACCACCAGCAGCGCGGGCACCCACGGCCTCGACATGTCGATGAAGAGCCACACGCTCACCAGGAACATGGGCACCCACAGGTGCAGCAAGCGTGTGTACGTCGTCCCCCACAGCAAGGGGCGCAGCAATCGGCCCATTTCGTCATCGTGCCGGTCACCACTGACAACGCACCTCCCCCGGGAGGGGGAGACGATCGCCACGGGCGGGGGAGGAGGACGGCCCCGCCCACCGGCCAAGCTGGCGCCATGACCAGCATCCACGTCCAGGACCTCACCAAGGAGTACGGCTCCCGCCGCGCCGTCGACCACCTCACCTTCACCGTCGAGCCTGGCCGCGTCACCGGCTTCCTCGGCCCCAACGGCGCCGGGAAGTCCACGACCATGCGGCTCGTCCTCGGCCTCGACCGGCCCACCTCGGGTGCCGCGACGGTCGGTGGCCGCCCCTACGTCTCGTACCCCGAGCCCCTGCGCCAGGTGGGCGCCCTGCTCGACGCCGGTGCCGCGCACGGGTCCCGCACCGGTCGCGACCATCTGCGCACGCTGGCGGCAGCCAACCGCCTTCCGGTGCGCCGCGTGGACGAGGTGCTGGAGGAGACGGGGCTCGCCCCGGTCGCACGCCGCCGCGTGAAGACGTACTCCCTGGGCATGCGTCAGCGCCTCGGCATCGCGGGGGCCCTGCTCGGCGACCCGGCCGTGATCATGCTCGACGAGCCGTCGAACGGCCTCGACCCCGAAGGCATCGTCTGGATCCGCGGCCTGCTGCGCCGTCTCGCCGACGAGGGACGGACGGTGCTGGTCTCCAGCCATCTGATGAACGAGACGGCCTCGTTCGCCGACCATCTCGTCGTCCTCGGACGCGGCAGGCTGCTCGCGGACATGCCCCTGCCGGAGTTCATCGACGCGCGCGTGCGGCCCGGGGTCCGGGTGCGCACCTCGGATCCGGCCGCCCTGAAGGACGTGCTCGGCCGGCACGGCTACGCGTGGGCCGAGACCGACGGCGGAGCGTGGACCGTGCACCACGCGCGCGTGGAGGACATCGGCCGCCTGGCCTCCGAGGCGCGGGTGCCCCTCCTCGAACTGGCCACCTACGGAGGCACGCTGGAGCAGGCCTACCTCGACCTGACCGCGGCCGAGACCGAGTTCACCGCCCAGCCCCAGGAGGCCTGACCATGCCCTTCCTGCCCGTACTGCACGCCGAGTGGCTGAAGATCCGTACGCTCCGCTCGCTGTGCGGCACGCTGTTCGCGCTGTGCGCCGTGTCCACGGTGTTCTCCGCGCTGGCCGGTACCTCCAGCACGCCGGACCCGGAGTTCGACCCGCTCTCCCACGCGTTGTCGGGCATCCTGCTCGGCCAGATCGCCGCCATCGCCTTCGGTGCCATGGCCGTCTCCGCGGAGTACCACGGGGACGCGCTCCGTCTCTCGCTTGCCGCAGCACCGCGGCGAGGTCGCTGGTTCACGGCCAAGCTGACGGCCATCGCCCTGCCGACGTTGCTCGTCGGGCTGTTCACGACCGCCGCGTCACTCGCCGCGGGGCGGAGCGCGATGGGCGACGCCGCTGCCGGGCTGACTGCCGGTCAGCAGGTACGCGGCGTGGTCGGCGGTGGGCTCTACCTCATGCTGATGGCGCTGTTCGCCGCCGGACTCACCGCCCTGCTGCGCAGCGGCACCGCCGCGCTCGGCATCCTCGTCCCGTTCATCCTGATCGTGTCGTTCGTGATCGGTGACGCGGCAGGCGGGGCGGTGGATTTCATGCCGGACCGAGCCGGGCGGATCGTCATGCACGCGACCTGGGACGGCACCCCCGGGCCGTGGACCGGGCTGGCGGTGACCGCCGTGTGGACGGGGGTGGCGCTGGCGGCGGGTGCGTGGAGCGTACGGCGGCGGGACGCCTGACGCGCCGCCACATGTCAGTGGTGCCAGGTTTACTGGGGACATGAACATCGCGCGGTGCCTGGACACGATCGACCGGCTGTGCTCCCGCCCCTTTCCGGCGGAGCACGGCTGGTCGGACGTCGGCCGAGAAGGACCGGGCTACTTCATCGCGGAATGGGGAGCCGCGGATCCCGACTGCGTGCAGGGGGAGCGCACAGCCGACGACGTCGAAGCCTTCAGGGAGGGAATCGCCCAGCTGCTCGACGCACGATGGGGAGCGAATCCTCCGTGGGGCATGCTCACCCTCCGGGTGCGCGGCGAGCGGGGCGAGGAGATACCGGAGCCGTGGGCGAGCATCAGCGCCCAGGCGGACGACCTGCGGATATGGGAGGCGCCCGGCACGGGCCGGTGGATCGCCCTCGGAGTCGCCCACGCGGCCGGCACGGCAGGGGCCCGCCTGGTGGCCGTCGTGACGGAGGTGGAACCCGAGTGACGGGTCCGCCGATCGAGGTGCGGGAGGTGGACGGGGCTCCCGGTAGCGGGTCGCCGGGGCGTGAGTGCGGCGTAGGCGTGGACTGCCCGCCGCCGCGCGGGTGACGGTCCCGGCGATGTGACGGGCAGGAGACGGGCGCTCAAGGGGCGTGCCGGTCCTCCGAGGCCACCCGTAGCCGTGCGAACTCCTCCGCCATCGTCCCGGCCGTCCAATGCGCGTTCAGCCCGGAGGGGTTGGGCAGCACCCACACCCGGGTGTCGCCGATCGTCCGCGCCTGTGGCCCCACCTGCGCCTTACGGTCGTCGAAGGCGGCCCGGTACGCGGTGACCCCCACCACCGCCAGCCAGCGCGGCCGCAGCCGCGCCACCTTCAGCGCCAGCAGCCGCCCGCCCTCGCGGTACTCCTCGGCGCTCAACTCGTCGGCTCGTGCCGTGGCCCGCGCCACCACGTTCGTGATGCCGAGCCCGTACGACGGCAACGCATCCTGCTCGGCAGGCTTCAGCAGCCGTGGCGTGAAGCCGGAGAGGTGCAGCACCGGCCAGAAGCGGTTGCCGGGGCGGGCGAAGTGGTGGCCCGTCGCCGCGGTCATCAGACCGGGGTTGATGCCGCAGAAGAGCACGCGCAGGCCGTCCGCGACCACGTCGGGGACGAGTCGGTCGCGGGCGGCCTCGAGCTCCTGGGGAGTGAAGCGCGTCAGAGGATCGCTCCCGGCGTGTAGCCCGCGGCCTCGGGCCGCTGCTTCACGATCTCCTCGATCCGGCCGACGACGGTTCCGACCTGGTCGGCGGCGGCGCCGGTGAAGGACAGCTTGTCGGCCATCAGTTCAGCGAGCCCCGTCCGGTCGAGCGGAATGCGCTCGTCGGCGGCGAGCTTGTCCAGCAGCTCGTTGCGCTCGGCGCCCTGCTCACGCATCGCCAGGGCACACGCCACGGCGTTCTCCTTGATCGCCTCGTGCGCGACCTCGCGGCCGACACCCGCCCGCACCGACGCCATGAGCACCTTGGTCGTGGCCAGGAAGGGCAGGTAGCGGTCGAGTTCACGCGCCACGACCGCGGGGAACGCGCCGAACTCGTCCAGCACCGTCAGGAACGTCTCCAGCAGCCCGTCCAGCGCGAAGAACGCGTCCGGGAGCGCGACCCGGCGCACCACCGAGCAGGACACGTCACCCTCGTTCCACTGGTCGCCCGCCAGCTCCCCGGTCATCGACGCGTAGCCGCGCAGGATGACCATCAGGCCGTTCACGCGCTCGCAGGAGCGGGTGTTCATCTTGTGCGGCATCGCGGAGGAGCCGACCTGGCCCGGCTTGAAGCCCTCGGTCACCAGCTCGTGCCCGGCCATCAGCCGGATGGTCTTCGCCAGCGACGAGGGGGCGGCGGCCAGCTGCACGAGCGCGGTGACGACCTCGTAGTCCAGCGAGCGCGGGTACACCTGGCCGACCGAGGTGAACGCCTGCGAGAAGCCCAGGTGCGAAGCGATCCGCTGCTCCAGCTCGGCCAGCTTCGCGGCGTCCCCGCCCAGCAGGTCCAGCATGTCCTGCGCCGTGCCGACCGGGCCCTTGATGCCGCGCAGCGGGTAGCGGCCCAGCAGTTCCTCGACGCGGCCGTGGGCGACGAGCAGCTCGTCGGCGACGGTCGCGAAACGCTTGCCCAGGGTGGTGGCCTGCGCGGCGACGTTGTGTGAACGGCCGGCCATGACCAGCTCGGCGTACTCCCCGGCGAGCTTGCCGAGCCGTGCCAGGACGGCCACCGTGCGGTCGCGCACCAGCTCCAGCGAGAGCCGGATCTGCAGCTGCTCGACGTTCTCGGTGAGGTCGCGGGAGGTCATGCCCTTGTGCACGTGCTCGTGCCCGGCGAGGTCGTTGAACTCCTCGATCCGCGCCTTCACGTCGTGCCGCGTGACCTTCTCGCGCTCGGCGATCGAGGCCAGGTCGACGGTGTCCAGGACGCGCTCGTAGTCGGCGATCGCCGCGTCCGGCACCTCGATGCCGAGGTCCTTCTGGGCCCGCAGCACGGCGAGCCAGAGCTGCCGCTCCAGCTTCACCTTCTGCTCGGGCGACCAGAGCGTGGCGAGCTCGGCGGAGGCGTAGCGTCCGGCGAGGACGTTGGGGATGCGGGGCTTGGCGGGCGCAGAAGTCACGTAACCGGATTCTACTGGCGGTTTGTGCAGGCCAGCGCCACGGGTGGGTTCGTCGGAACCTACGAGACGATCGTCAGCCGGCGGAATCGGCCAACTCGGCCAGTACGTCCCCGTGGCACGGCTCCGGCGCACACCAGCAGGCGAGGGTCCGTCCACGCAGCTCCGGGACCAGGTCGAGCAGCTCCGGACGCTCCAGCAGGTACGCCCGGTACATCGCCATCACCTCGGCCCGGGTGCCGTCCCGCCGCCTCGTCGCCGTGTCGTAGGCGAACGGGTTGTACAGCGGGTGCCGGGGCAGATCCCAGCCGCCCAGCGTCCAGCGGCGGCCGACGTAGACGACGTCCTCGGGGGCGTGTTCCAGCCGGGGGCCGAAGTCGTGGATCCGGCCCCTGAGGTTGATCACCCGCGTGGTCACGCCGGCCTACGCCAGGTCCTCGTACGGCAGCAGGTCGGGCCGCTTCGGCGGGCGGCCGTCACCGGAGGAGCGGCCGCTGAGCCGGCGTCCTATCCACGGCAGCAGGTACTCCCGGGTGAACCGGAGGTCCGCGGCCCGCCGCGTCGCCCACCCGGGCGGCAGTGTGGCCGCCATCGGCACCCGCCAGTGCGGGTCCTCGACCTCGTACCCGAGCCCCTGCCAGACCGCCTCCGCGACCCGGCGATGGCCTTCGGCCGTCAGGTGCAGCCGGTCCACGTCCCACAGGCGCGGGTCGCCGAGCGAGGCCGCCCCGTACAGGTCGACCACCACCGCGCCGTGCCGCGCGGCCAGCTCGTCGACGCAGGCGAACAGCTCCTCCATCCGGGGCCGGAACCGCTGAAGCACCGGGCCCTGCCGCCCCGGGCTGCGCATCAGCACCAGCTGCTTGCAGGCCGGGGCCAGCCGCTCCACGGCCTCCTCCAGCAGCGCGCGCACCCGGCCCATGTCGCACTTGGGCCGCAGGGTGTCGTTGAGCCCGCCGACGAGGGTGATCACATCGGCGCCCATGGCGGCCGCCACGGGCACCTGCTCGTCGACGATCTGCCCGATCAGCTTGCCGCGCACGGCCAGGTTGGCGTACCGGAAGCCGGGCGCGCGGACGGCCATCCGGGCCGCGAGCAGGTCGGCCCAGCCCCGGTAGGTGCCGTCGGGGAGCAGGTCCGACATGCCCTCCGTGAAGGAGTCGCCGACCGCGACGAGGCTGCTGTACGTGGGTGAGGGGTTCGTCTCCATGGCGTCGGAGATGGTATCCCGAGGCGCATACCCGTCGGTCGGTCGCCTCCCGGGACGGCGTGCGCCCCCGGCCTCACGCCCACTGCCCGAACAGCTCCCGCAGTACGTCCTCCATGGTCACCAGCCCCGCCAGCCGCCCGTCGGAGCCCAGCACGGCCGCCACATGTGTACGGCTGCCCCGCATCGCGGTGAGGACGTCGTCCAGCGGCGTGGTCTCCCGCACGCGCGCGATGGGCCGCATGTCCCGCAAGCGGAACGGCGTGTCCCGCGGGGAGGCGTCCAGCGCGTCCTTCACATGCAGATAGCCGACGATCCGGCGCCCCTCGTCCACCACGGGGAAGCGCGAGAACCCGGTCCGGGCCGACAGCCCTTCCAGTTCCTCAGGTGTGATCCCCATGCGCGCGTACACGACGCGCTCCAGCGGGAGCACGACGTCGCGCACGGGCCGGCGGCCCAGTTCGAGGGCGTCGTGCAGCCGCTCCTGCGCCCGGTCGTCGATCAGCCCGGCCGCGCCGGAGTCCTTGACCATCCGGGCCAGCTCGGCATCCGAGAAGGTCGCCGTGACCTCGTCCTTCGTCTCGATCCGCAGCAGCTTCAGCAGCCCGTTCGCGAAGGCGTTGATCGTGAAGATCACCGGGCGCAGCGCCCGGGACAGCGTCACCAGCGGCGGGCCGAGCAGCAGCGCGCTGCGCACCGGCTCGGCGAGCGCGATGTTCTTCGGCACCATCTCGCCGAGCAGCATGTGCAGATACGTGGCAAGCGTCAGGGCGATCACGAAGGACACCGCGTGTCCGGCGCCGCTCGGCACACCCGCCGCGTGGAACACCGGTTCGAGCAGATGGGCGATCGCCGGTTCCGCGACCACACCGAGGACCAGGGTGCACAGCGTGATGCCGAGCTGCGCGGCCGCCATCAGCGCGGAGACGTGCTCCAGCCCCCACAGCACGCTCTTGGCGCGCCGGTCGCCCTGCTCGGCGTACGGCTCGATCTGAGAGCGGCGCACGGAGATCAGCGCGAACTCCGCGCCGACGAAGAAGGCGTTCACCACCAGCGTGGCCAGACCGATGAGCAGCTGTACGACGGTCATGCCCGCGCTCCCTTCTCGTCCGTCTCGTCGTCGAGCGGCGCGTGCAGCAGCACGCGCGCGGCCCGGCGGCCACCGGCGTCCAGCACGTCCAGCCGCCATCCGGCGACCTCGACGCTGTCGCCCACGGCGGGGATACGGCCCAGCTCCGTCGCGACGAGGCCGGCCAGCGTCTCGTACGGCCCCTCCGGCGGCCGCAGGCCGACGCGCGCGAGCTGGTCCATGCGGGCGGCACCGTCCGCCGAGTACAGGGCGTGGCCGTCCTCGTCGGCGCCGACCGGGGCGAGGTCGGGGGTCTCGTGCGGGTCGTGCTCGTCGCGCACCTCGCCGACGACCTCCTCGACGATGTCCTCCAGGGTCGCCACGCCCGCCGTACCGCCGTACTCGTCGATGACCACGGCCATCGTGCGCTTGCCGGACAGCCGGTCGAGAAGCCGGTCCACCGTCAGGGACTCGGGGACGAGCAGCGGTTCGCGCATCATGTCGGCGACCCGCACCCGGGGCCGGCGCTCCGCGGGCAAGGTCAGGATGTCCTTGATGTGGGCGGTGCCCACGACGGAGTCGAGGCTGTCGCGGTAGACCGGGAACCGGGACAGGCCCGTGGCGCGCGTCGCGTTCGCCACGTCCTCGCAGGTCGCCTGCGCGTCCAGGGCGACGACCTGCACGCGCGGCGTCATCACGTTCTGCGCGGTGAGGTCGGCGAGGTTCAGGGTCCGGACGAACAGTTCGGCGGTGTCCGCTTCCAGGGCCCCCTCCCGGGCGGAGTGCCGGGCCAGCGCGGCCAGCTCCTGCGGCCCGCGCGCGGAGGCCAGCTCCTCCGCCGGTTCGATGCCGAGGCGGCGCACCAGGCGGTTCGCCGTGTTGTTGAGGTGGGTGATGAACGGCCGGAAGATCGCGCTGAACCAGCGCTGGGCGTTGCCCACCCGCCGGGCCACGGCCAACGGCGAGGAGATCGCCCAGTTCTTGGGCACCAGCTCGCCCACCACCATCAGGAACACCGTCGACAGGGCCGTGCCCAGCACCAGCGCGATCGACGAGGCCATGGAGGAGGAGATGCCCATGCCGCGCAGCGGCCCCGCGATGAGCCGCGCGATGGACGGCTCGGCGAGCATCCCGACCACCAGGTTGGTGACGGTGATGCCGAGCTGGGCGCCGGAGAGCTGGAAGGTGAGGTTCCGTACGGCCTTGAGGGCGCCGGCGGCCCCCCGGTCGCCGCGCTCCACGGCTCGTTCCAGGTCGCCGCGCTCGACCGTGGTCAGGGAGAACTCGGCGGCGACGAAGGCACCACAGGCGAGCGACAGCAGGATCGCCACGAGCAGAAGGAGCACTTCGGTCATCGGGTCACCTCCGTCCCATGATCCGGCAGGGCGGTGAGGATCGCGCGATGTCTGGCACGGGGAGGCTCGCCCATGGGCGGACGCTCACACCTTTCACGTAGGCCGGTTCCGGGAGAACCGAGTGGCCATTTCAGGGTAAAAGATCGGCAAAGGACATCAGGAGTCGGTCAGCGGCTTCACCCAGCGCCGCCATTGTTCCTCCGGCGAGTACCCGGCCGCCCGCCACGCGCGCTGCCCGGTCTCGTTCCGGGTCAGCACCATCGCGTCCCCGCGGCGGCCGCCGAGGCGTACGAAACGTTCCTCCGCGGCGGTCAGCAGGGCGCCGCCGATGCCCTGGCGCCGGTGCGCCGGATGCACGGCGAGGCGGTAGAGGTGGCAGCGCCAGCCGTCGAAGCCCGCGATGACCGTGCCGACCAGTTCACCCGCCCGCTCGGCCAGGATCAGCGCCTCGGGATCGCGGGCGACCAGCCGCTCCACGCCGTCACGGTCGTCGCTGATGCTGGCGCCTTCGGCGGCGGTCTTCCAGAAGGCCAGCACGGTGTCCAGGTCGTCGGGCGTCGCGGTCCGGATCCGGGGGTCGGTCATGGCGTGATCCCATCACCGCCGGGGACCGCACCGCCCGCGAATTCCAGCATGCGGACAGGCATATGGCCGCCGCCCGGCCGGTGTCTCACCGCCGCGCATTCGTCCGGCCGCACCCTGAAGCTCGCCGCGCTCGCGGTCGTTGGTGCCGCGCCCGGCCGCGACCGGCGCGTACGAGCACCGGCGCGCGGTTCCCAGGCCACGCGGCCCCGCCGTGGCGGCCATCGCACCGAGCACGTCGGGCACCTCCACAGGCCACCCGGTCACCGGCAGGCGCAGCCACCGCACACGAGCACCGGCGGTGAGCACCAGGGCCACCGGTAACCGCCAGGCGCAGCCATCCCCCGCAAGCACCCGCGGGTGTCCACCCCGACGACACGGCACACGCCACGGGCGGCCGTCGCGTGGTCGGCCAGCCCCGGCCCTACGCCGGACCCGCGCGGCTCCGCCGGTCGGCCGGCCGCTCTCACTCGTGTGCGATCGCCGCCAGTATGCTCATCCGCGACGCGCGCAGCGCCGGCAGCAGCGCGGCCACGACCCCCACCACCGCCGAGCCGATCACGACCGCGACGATCGTGCCCCAGGGGATCGCGAGCGCCGTCATGCCCTCCAGCGCCAGCACCTGCTGGGTGCACAGGCCCCACAGCAGCCCCAGCGCCAGCCCGAGCACCGCGCCGAACACCGCGATCACGACCGACTCCAGCCGGATCATCCGCCGCAGCTGCCGCCGGGCGAGCCCGATGGCCCGCAGCAGTCCGATCTCCCGCGTGCGCTCCACGACGGACAGGGCAAGGGTGTTCACCACGCCCAGCACGGCGATGACGATGGCCAGCCCGAGCAGGGCGTACACCAGGTACAGCAGGACCGCGATCTGGTCGTTGACGAGTTGCTTGTAGTCGGCCAGGTCCCGCACCTGCACCTGTGGATACGCCTCCAGCGTGCCCTCCAGCCCGTCGCGCAGGTCGGCCACGGCCGTGCCGGGCGCGCCGTTGACGTACAGCGCGGAGTCCTGGGCGCCCGGCGCGTAACGCTCCAGCGTGGTGAGGCCGAAGTAGATCCCGCCCCGCATGCCGAAGCCCTCGGAGGACTCCTGGTCGGTCAGCGCGCCGACGGTCAGTTCGGCCTCCCGACCGCCCTGGAATTCGACGGGCACCGTGCTGCCGACCCTCAGACCCTGCTCGCGCGCGAAGTCGCGGTCCATCGCCATCCGCCCGGGGGCCAGCGCGGCGGCGCTGTCGCCCTGCGCGTAGGTGACGTTGGCGACCTCGTCGAGCCGCGGGTCGTATCCGGCTGCCGTCGTCTCGATCCGGTCGCCGCCGGGGAGGGCCACCGCGATCGGCGCGAAGCGCGAGCGCACGACCAGGCCGACGCCCTCCGTCCCGCGCACCCGCTCGGTGACCTCCTGAGGGAAGGGCACGAAGTTGGCGTTCTGGAGCACGAAGTCCGCGCCCAGCGTCTGGTCGATCTGCTCTTCGAACGACTTCGTCATCGACGCGCTCGCCACCGACATCCCGCCGACCAGGGCGAGACCCACCATGAGCGCGGCCGCGGTGGCACCCGTACGACGGGGATTGCGCAGCGCGTTGCGCTGGCTCATCCGCCCGATCGAACCGAACAGCGCCGGGAACCACCCGCCCAGCACCCGGATCACCGGCCGCACCAGCAGCGGTCCCGCGATCACGGTCGCGACCAGCGTCAGGACGACGCCGAGGCCCAGCAGCGAGGCAGCCGACCCGACGTCGGACGACGCCACGCAGCCCACCAGCGCGGCCACGCCCGCCACCCCGACGACCGTGCCCACGATCGCACGCGTCCTGAGCGGCCGTCCCACCCCGGCCACTTCGGCGTCCGCGAGCGCCGCCATCGGCGACACGGAGGCGGCACGTCGGGCCGGGAGGTACGCGGCGACGAAGGTGACCCCGACACCGACGACGTACGCCGTCACCGGGGTCGCCCAGCCGACGACCATCTCGGTGGACTTGATGTTCATGCCGAGCAGGCCCATCAGTTCGATCAGCCCGGCCGCGAGACCGATACCGGCGGCCAGACCCAGTGTCGAGCCCACCAGTCCGAGCAGCAGTGCCTCGGTGAGCACCGAGCGGCGCACCTGGCGACGGTCGGCGCCCAGCGCGCGCAGCAGGCCCAGTTCGCGGGTGCGCTGCGCGATCAGCATGGAGAAGGTGTTGACGATCAGGAACACGCCCACCAGCACGGCGATCCCGGCGAAGCCGAGCATCACGTACTTGATGATGTCGAGGAAGCCGCCGAGCTGTTCGACGTCCGACCGGGCCTTCTCGTCCGCGGTGCGCAAGTCGTAGCGGCCGGTGCCGAGTGTGTGCGCCACACGGTCTTTGAGCGACTCGTCGCTGACGCCCGGCGCCGCGTCCACGGTGACGGCGGTGGCGCCCTCCGGGGCGCCGAGGAACTTGGCCTGCGCGGTCGGCGTGTCCACGAACAGCAGCGCGGCGCCGGGGTTGGTGGTGGTGAACGTGACGAGACCGACCACCTCGACCTTGAACGAACCGGGGGCGGCGATCACGTTGAGGGTGTCCCCGAGGCCCACTCCGCTGCGCTCGGCGGTCTCGGAGTCGATCAGCGCCTCGCCGGGCCCGTGCGGAACATGACCCGAGGTCAGCTTTACGGGGCTGCGGTCGGTCGGGTTCCAGTTGTTGCCGAGCGTGGGGGCACCGCCCGTCGGGCTCACCGACTCGTTGCGGTCGTCGACGACGGTGATGTTCTGGACCTCGACCTCGGCGCGGGCGGCGGCCACCCCGTCGATCTGGGCGATCCGCTCGGCGAGCGCGGCCGGCAGGGTCGCCGTGGCGCCGGACGGCACCGCCTCGGCGAGGGTCTCCCTGGGGCTGACGGTGACATCGGCCGCGGTCGACGCGAAGAGCCGGTCGAACGTGCGGCTGACGGTGTCGGAGAAGATCAGGCTGCCCGCGACGAACGCGACGGACAGCAGCACGGCCAGCGCCGAGAGGAGCAGCCGCCCCTTGTGGGCGAGGAAGCTTCTGAGCGTCGCCTTGAGCACCGGTTCATTCTCCCTGGGCGCGTGTGCCGTCGTCGTACTGACGGCGGATCACGTCGAAGCGCTTCATCCGTTCCAGCACCGCCTCGGCCGTCGGCCGCTCCATCTCGTCGACGATCCGTCCGTCGCCGAGGAACAGCACGAGGTCGGAGTGGGCGGCGGCACCGGGGTCGTGGGTGACCATGACGACGGTCTGCCCGAGTCCGTCCACGGCCTCCCGCAGGAAGCCGAGAACCTCCAGACCCGCGCGCGAGTCGAGGTTGCCGGTCGGTTCGTCGGCGAAGATCAGCTCCGGCCGGGAGGCGAGGGCGCGGGCGCAGGCCACGCGCTGCTGCTGACCGCCGGACAGCTGCGACGGGCGGTGCCCCAGCCGGTCCCGCAGCCCGAGGGTGTCGACGACCTGGTCCAGCCACTTCTGGTCGGGCTTCTGGCCCGCGATGTCCATGGGAAGGGTGATGTTCTCCAGCGCGTTCAGCGTCGGGATCAGGTTGAACGACTGGAACATGAACCCGATCCGGTCCCGGCGCAGCCGGGTGAGCTCACGCTCCTTCAGTCCGGTGATCTCGGTGTCGCCGAGCCACACCTGACCCGCCGAGACGCTGTCGAGCCCGGCCAGGCAGTGCATGAGCGTGGACTTGCCGGAGCCCGAGGGGCCCATCACGGCGGTGAAGCGCCCGCGCGCGATGTCGACGTCCACCGAGTCCAGGGCGAGCACCGTCGTCTCGCCCGAGCCGTAGGCCTTGGTCAGGCCCCGGGTGCGGGCGGCGACCCCGCCGGACGAGGCGTGTTCCGGGGCGTGCTTCGCGGCAGGTGTGGACAAGGGTGCCTCCTCGGTCGCTCCTCGCGCGTGGACGTCCCGGGTACCGCGCGGACGGCTTCCCGGCTTGGGCAGACAGTAGTGTGACGCGCGGCACACGCGGTATCCCCCGGAGGTCCCGGGTGTTCTCCTGCCGAGGTCGTGCCCGGGATGCGCGTGTAAGGGGCACGCAAAGTGGCCCCGAGGTTCTCTTGCCGTGCTAGCGCGCGAGCGCTAGCTTCGAGGTATGGCCAAGGCCCAGCTGAACGTCCGCGTCAACGAGGACACCGCCCGCGCGGCACGCGAACGCGCCCTCGCGCGCGGGATGAGCGTCAACCGCTACATCGAGGAACTGGTCAAGCAGGACACCGGCGAGGTCGGCCACACCTTCGTGGAGGCCGCCGCCGACTTCATGAAGAGTTACGAGTCGGTCTTCGCCGAGGAGTTCGGTACCGACCGCGAGGGGCGCGTGGGCGGCAGCCATGTGAAGGCAGGACGTGACGGCCGCACGAGCGAAGGTCGCCGTTGATCCGTTGAGCGACCTCACCATCGACCTCGCCTGGCTTCTGATGCTCGCGGAACAGAAGACGCCGGGGGACCCTCAGGTCACCGACTGGGGAGCCCTGGTCGCCGCCGTCGCGCGCCACCGGGCCGAGATCTTCGACGTCCCCGTCTACGACACCCCGCACACCCGCGCCGCGGCACTGCTCCAGCTGCTGGTCCACGTCCCGGCGCTGGAGCGCTCCAACGCCCTTTTCGCCTCCGCCGTGGCGTACGCCTATCTCGTCGCGAGCGGCGCCAAGGTCGTCACCTCGCCCGAGCAGGTGCGTGATCTGGCCCGGCTGGTCAAGAGCGGCGAGGCGTCGGTGCACGACATCGCGCGCGAGCTGCGCCAGTGGAGCCGGTGAGGAGCCTGCCTACTGCGGCGGTCGCCACGCCGTGCCCAGCACGCAGAACGACGTGGGCAGCACCGGCCCCCGCTCCGGCATCAGCATCCGCCGGTAAGGGCCGAGTTCGAACCCGGCTTCCCGGAGCGCGCCCAGCGGATCCCGGGACAGATGGCAGCCGCCGCTCAGTGGCGGCCACAACGTCCGGTCCAGCGCGCGCTGCGTGAAGCCCATGGCACGGCCGCCGCCTCGCCCGTGCTCGAAGAAACGCACCTGACCGCCCGGCCGCAGCACTCGCCGTACCTCAGCGAGGGCGCGCGGCACGTCCCGCACGCTGCACAGGACCAGCGACAGCACCACCGCGTCGAAGCCCTCGCTCTTGACCGGCAGCGCCTCCGCGGCGCCCGGCACCACGTCGACGGGCACCTCGGCGCGCAGGGCGGCCTCCACCGCCAGCTTGCGCAGACCGCGCTCCGGTTCGATGGCGACGACCTCCGCGACCGTGCCCGGATAGTGCGCGAAGTTCAGGCCGTTGCCCGCGCCGATCTCGATCACCCGCCCGGACAGCCCGGCCAGGAGCCGGTCCCGAACGCCGCCCATGCCCAACCGGGTCTCGGCGGCCACACTGACGCGGGCGTAGTAACGGGCGAACAGCGGGTGGTGCACGGCATCCCGCGCCACCTTGCCGGTGCGGGCGGACCGAAGCGGCATGGAAACCTCCCGGGCAGGACGGGCCATACCGGCATTGTCCCCCGCAAGCGCCCGTTACACCCCCACCGGCACGTCACGCAGCGGCCCCTGCATACCTCGCTGGACACGGCGCAGCCCCCGACGCCGGACGCCCGAGGCTTCGGAGTCGCCGTTCGACCGCAACTCCATCCCCGAGTCGCACGACCTCAACTCGCCGTGTCCTGGCGGACGGAGTCGCCGGCCGGGCGGAGTCACCGTCGTACGCCCCGGGCCGGCTGAAGTCACCCTCGTACACCGCCCTGGCCCGCCAGGGTTCACCGCAAGGCCCGTGGCCCCTCGCGTACCCGGAACGCCTCCGCGTCCCACGTGCCGTCCAGCCGCGGCGCCAGCCATCCCGGTGCCGCCTCGCGGAAGGTCTCCGGGGCCGCTGCCGCCACCCCCGCCGGCAGCGCACCCAGCAGTGGCGCGCCCGCCACCTCCGGCAGGTCCGCCAGATTGCAGCGTGCGGCCAGGTCCGGCTCGGCAGGCCAGCTGCCGATGACCACTCCCGCCAGGTCGAGCCTCCGGGCGCGGATTTCACGCGCCGTCAGCTCGGTGGTGTTCAGCGTGCCCAGCCCGGCCGCGGCCACCACCAGGACGGGCGCCGCGAGCAACCCGGCCGCGTCCGCCAGTGTCCCGCCCGCCGGGTCGAACCGCACCAGCAGCCCGCCCGCGCCCTCCACCAGCACCAGATCGTGCTCGGTGGCCAGCTTGGCTGCGGCCTCGGCGATCTCGTGCGGATGGACCGGCGCCCGCCCCGCCCGCCGGGCCGCGGTGCGGGGCGCCAACGGCTCCGGGTAGCGGGCGAGTTCGCCGGTCGTGACCGGGCCCGCCAGCCGCGCGACCTCCTCGGCGTCCCCGCGCTCATCGGGCCGTACGCCCGTCTGAGCGGCTTTCAGAACGGCGACCGTACGCCCCGCGGCCAGCGCGGAAGCGGCGACCGCCGCCGTGGTGACGGTCTTGCCGACCTCCGTGCCCGTCCCCGTGATCACCAGGATCGCCATGTCATCCCTCCCGCGCGGCCGCGCACACCGCGCGCCCGATCTGTGCCAGGTCGGCGTCACCCGTGATGTACGGCGGCATGGTGTAGACGAGGTCGCGGAACGGCCGCAGCCACACGCCCTCGCGCACGGCGGCGCGCGTCGCCGCCGCCATGTCCACCCCGTGGTCGAGCTGGACGACGCCGATGGCGCCCTGGACCCGCACCTCGCGTACGCCCGCGAGCTCCGTGGCCGGCGCCAGCCCCTCCCGTAGTCCCGCCTCGATCCGCTTGACCTCCGTGCGCCAGTCCTGCCCGAGCAGCAGCTCGATCGAGGCGCAGGCCACCGCCGCCGCCAGCGGATTGCCCATGAACGTCGGTCCGTGCGCCAGCACCGGCACCTCGCCCCGCGAGATGCCGTCGGCCACCCGCGCCGTGCAGAGCGTCGCCGCCATGGTCAGGTAACCGCCCGTCAGCGCCTTGCCCACGCACATCACGTCGGGCGTGACATCCGCGTGTCCGGCCGCGAACAGCTCACCTGTCCGGCCGAAGCCGGTCGCGATCTCGTCGAACACCAGCAGCACGTCGTGCGCGTCGCACGCCTCGCGCAGTACCCGCAGATACGCGGGGGAGTGGAACCGCATCCCGCCCGCACCCTGCACCACCGGCTCGACGACGACGGCGGCCAGTTCACCGGCGTGCCGCTCGATCGTCGCGCGCAGATGTTCCGCGTACGACTCCTCGTACGTGGCCGGCGGCGCGTCGGCGAAGACCTGACGCGGCAGCACCCCGGTCCACAGCTCGTGCATGCCCCCCTCGGGGTCGCACACCGACATCGGCTGCCAGGTGTCGCCGTGGTAGCCGCCGCGCCAGGTGAACAGGCGGTGCTTCTGCGGCCGGCCGAGCGATCGCCAGTACTGCAGGCACATCTTGACCGCGACCTCGACCGACACCGACCCGGAGTCGGCGAGGAACACATGCTCCAGCCCCTCGGGTGACATGTCGACAAGGAGCTTCGCGAGCCGTACCGCCGGCTCGTGCGTGAGCCCGCCGAACATCACGTGGCTCATCCGCGACAACTGCTCGCGCGCGGCCTCGTTCAGCACCGGGTGGTTGTAGCCGTGGATCGCCGACCACCAGGACGACATACCGTCGATCAGCTCGCCCGAGCCGTCCGCGAGCCGCAGCCGGACCCCGCTCGCCGACTCCACGACGAGCGGTTCCTGCCGGCCGGGCATGGGGCCGTACGGATGCCAGACGTGCCGCCGGTCGAGGTCCAGCAGCTCCGGCAGGGGCAGATCAGGCATTGGGCGCGAGGTCCGTTCCGGCACCCCGGCGGCGCACCGCGACCAGGTCCGTACGGGGCTCCGCGGCCTGCGCCACAGCCGCGGAACCGCAGACTCCGCCCCCTTCATGAGAGCCGCACCCGCCGCTCCCGGCACTCGCCTGGGCCCCGCAGCCGCCGCTCTCCGCCTCCGAGTGCACCCCGCACCCGCCGCTGTCCGCACCGTCGTGCGCGCCGCATCCGCCGCTCACCGCGCCCTCGTGGGACCCGCATCCGCCGCCCACCCGGTGCTCCGGCAGCGTCACCTGATCGGCGCCCTCCACCTCGAACCCGGCGTCGGCGATCATCTCCAGGTCCGCCTTGCCCGCCTGGCCCTCGCTGGTGAGGTAGTCGCCGAGGAAGATGGAGTTGGCCAGATGCAGGGCGAGGGGCTGCATGGTGCGCAGATGCACCTCACGGCCGCCCGCGATGCGCACCTCGACGTCGGGGCAGACGAACCGCACCATCGCGAGGATCCGCAGACAGCGCTGCGGGGTGAGATGCCACTCCTTGGCGAGCGGTGTGCCCTCGAACGGGATCAGGAAGTTGACCGGCACCGAGTCCGGGTCCAGCTCACGCAGCGCGAAGACGACGTCGACCAGGTCCTCGTCCGACTCGCCCATGCCCGCGATCAGCCCCGAGCAGGCCGACAGCCCGGCCGCGTGCGCCTTCTGCACGGTGTCGACACGGTCGGCGTAGGTGTGGGTGGTCGTGATGTCCGCGTACGTCCCCTCGGACGTGTTGAGGTTGTGGTTGTAGGCATCCGCGCCGGCCTCGCGCAGCCGCTCCGCCTGGCCGGCGGAGAGCAGGCCGAGGCAGGCGCACACCTCGACGCCCTCGTTCTGCTCCTTGATGGTCCTGATCGTCTCGGAGACCCGGTCGACGTCCCGGTCCGTCGGCCCGCGCCCGCTGGCGACCAGACAGACCCGCTTGGCGCCGCCCGCGAGCCCCGCGGCGGCGGCCTCGGAGGCCTCGCCGGGCTTGAGCCAGGTGTACTTCAGGATGCCGGCCTTGGAGCCGAGCCGTTGGGAGCAGTACGAGCAGTCCTCGGGGCACAGGCCCGACTTGAGGTTGACGAGGTAGTTGAGCTTCACCCGTCGGCCGAACCAGTGGCGGCGCACCTTCCCGGCCGCGGCCACCACATCGAGTACGTCGTCGTCGGAAGTGGCGAGGACGGCCAGTGCTTCCTCGCGGGTCGGCGTCTCGCGCCGAAGCCCCTTGTCCACCAGCGTGTTCAGCAGGTCCATGCAGTGATCCTGTCCTAATCCACCGCTTCCGGCCAAGAGGAGACTTCGTACAACCCCTGCCGCGTGGCGTGTGGGTATTGCCACACCCTGGGCAGCGTTGGGTACCGCTAGTGTCTGTCCACTGCCTACAAAAACACCGGAGGACGGACCCCATGGCGTTCGGCTGGATCGACGAGCAGGCGGAGCTGCGCCGCGGCGCCGGACTCGTACGCACCCTGCGTCCCCGCCCCGCCGACTCGCCGCTGCTGGACCTGGCGAGCAACGACTATCTGGGGCTGGCCCGGCACCCCGAGGTCGTCGAGGGAGCCGCGCGCGCCGCGCGCACATGGGGCGGCGGGGCGACCGGCTCACGCCTGGTCACCGGCACCACCGAACTGCACACGGAGCTCGAACGCGAGCTGGCCGGCTTCTGCGGCTTCGAGGCGGCGCTCGTGTTCTCCTCCGGCTACGCCGCCAACCTCGCCGCGGTCACCGCGCTGGCCCCGCACGGGTCGCTGATCGTCTCCGACGCGGGCAACCACGCCTCGCTCATCGACGGCTGCCGGCTGGCCCGCGGCACCACCCAGGTAGTCGCGCACGCCGACCCGGAGGCGGTGCGCAAGGCGCTGCACACGCATGACGGCCCGGCAGTCGCCGTGTCCGACACGGTCTTCTCGGTGGACGGCGACCAAGCGCCGCTCATCGCTGTGGCCGCGGCGTGCCGGGAGCGTGGCGCCGGGCTGGTCGTCGACGACGCGCACGGTCTCGGCGTGCTCGGCACCGGCGGCCGGGGGGTCCCGTACGCGACAGGTCTCGCGGGCGCGCCCGACGTGGTCGCCACGGT
Source organism: Streptomyces sp. NPDC052023 (assembly GCF_044548465.1). Lineage (NCBI taxonomy): Bacteria > Bacillati > Actinomycetota > Actinomycetes > Kitasatosporales > Streptomycetaceae > Streptomyces > Streptomyces sp. NPDC052023. The sequence goes on from NZ_JBIUBW010000005.1 coordinate 122,321, forward strand.
CACGCTGTCGAAGTCGCTGGGCAGCCAGGGCGGCGCCGTGCTCGGTCCGGACCGCGTGATCGACCATCTGGTCAACGCGGCCAGGACGTTCATCTTCGACACCGGTCTGGCTCCGGCCGCCGCGGGCGCGGCGCTCGCGGCGCTGCGGCTGCTGCGCGGTGAGCCCGAGCGGGCGGCGCGGGCGCGGGCGGTGGCGGGTGAGCTGCACAGCCGGCTGACGGCCCTGGGGCTGGCGGCGGTACGGCCGGACGCCGCGGTCGTCTCCGTGCGCGCGCCGTCCCCGGAGAGCGCCGTGCGCTGGGCGGCCGACTGCCGCGCCGAGGGGCTCGCCGTGGGCTGCTTCCGGCCTCCCTCCGTGCCCGACGGCATCTCCCGGCTGCGGCTGACGGCCCGCGCGGACCTCTCCGGGGACCAGATCGAACGCGCTGTACGAGTCATCGGCGACACGCGACCATGAGTCGGCGAACCACGGCCGTGCGTCGCGCTGTGCGGAACTGATCAGGTGATCCTGCCCCGAGGGGCGGATCGCGTGTGAAGCCGGCAGGACCTGTCAGAGGTGAGCCGTGAACCTCGCCCAGCTCCCGGGGGAGAAGAGCAGCGCGGGTCCGGCCGGGTCCTTGGAGTCGCGTACGGCGAGCAGTCCGGCGCACGGGCCAAGGGCCGGCCGGGCCGTCTCGACGCAGTTGTTGGCGCCGGTGCTGTAGCTGCTGCGCAGCCAGTGCACACCGAGCAGTTGAGTGCTGGAAGGTACGTTCCGAGGCAGTGCGGTCATGGTGCCTCCTTACGCGCCGTCACCTATCCCGGCGATGTAGTCCAACGATTCCTCGGGCGAAAGGGCGTGGAACTGAAGGGCGTTGAAGGCCTCGGTGTAGGCCTCTACGTCTTCTTTCCTTTCGAGGTAGAGGCTACTCGTCAAGTGGTCGAGAACCACAACATCCAGATCAGAAGTGCTCGAAAATGAGAAGATAACGAAAGGCCCGGTGATGCCGATGTGGGCCCCAGCGGCGAAGGGCAGCACCTGGAGCCGTACTTGGGGCAGCCGGGCCGCGTCCAGGAGCCGCTCCAGCTGGCGCGCCATCACCTCCGGGCCACCGACCTCACGGCGCAGCACCGCCTCGTCCAGCACCGCGCTCAGCGCGAGCGGGGGGTGCGAGCGCAGCACGTCCTGCCGGGCCAGGCGTACCTCTACCAGGGCGTCCAGCCCGTCCTCGTCCAGGCCCTCGACCGCGGCCCGGGTCACGGCGCGCGCGTATTCGGGGGTCTGGAGCAGGCCCGGGACGACGGAGGTCTCCAGGGTGCGCATGGCGCCGGCCTGCGACTCCAGGCTGATGAAGTCGCGGTAGGTGGGCGGCAGTACACCCTTGTAGGCGTGCCACCAGTGGTCGCGGCCGTGTCCGCCGCCGGAGCCCGCCAACGCCAGCAGGAGATCCCTCAGTCGGGCATCGTCCACCCCGTAGGCATCCAGGAGTAACCGCACATCGGCCGGTTTCACACCGCTGGCGCCGGTCTCGATCCGGCTCACTTTCGACTGGTGCCAGCCCACCAGCCGGGCCGCCTCACCGCTGGTGAGGCCCGCCCGGCCTCGCAGTGTGCGTAATTCGGCGCCCAGTTTCCGGCGGCGCACCGCGGGACCGTGCTGCATGGGCTACTCCTTACTCCTTCCGAGCCGCCCAAATACGCTCTGCCGTCGCAGAGTTCACCGCTTCGAGCGACAGATATATGCATATCTTGGTGGATCGCCACCGCTACCGGGCTTTGAGTGGCAGTCTGGCGAAGAAGCACCAGTCCGGGACCGTACTCGAACCATCCGCTCCGTGTCGGACTGCGGTCCCGTGGGAAAGGGACGACGTCGCCATGGCAGACCATCTGGAAGCATCCGTCACTCTGCCGAGCGATCCCGCCTCGGTCGCCACCGCCCGCACCTACGTCGTCAGCACCCTGGCGGAATGGGGACTGCCGCCGGAGACCGAGGTGGCCGACACGATCCGGCTCATCATCTCCGAACTCGCCACCAACGCCGTCCAGCACACGCTCGGACAGTCACCCACCTTCACGGTCGCCATGCAGCTCGACCGCGACGAGCGGCTGCGCATCGGCGTGACCGACAGCCACCCGCGTTTCCCCAAGCGCCTTCCGGCCGCCGTCCAGCAGGACAACGGACGGGGCATGGTCATCATCCGCTGGCTCACCGCGGAGTGCGGCGGCCGCCTCAGAGTCCGCCCGACCCGCGAGGGAGGCAAGACGGTCTCCATCGAACTGCCCTGGACGGTACCGGCCGGCACGGCCCCGCTTGCGGGCCAGTAGGGGCCTTGGCCTTCCGGCGGGCGCCCGCTCCGGATGGTCGGGCCGGGTGAGTGAGGTGTCCCGGCTGGGCGGCCGACGGGCGGTTCGGCGCACGTGACCGGGTGGTGAGCCGGGAGGCCGGGCCACGCTCCGGGCGGGCGTGCAGTGAGTCGGAGCGCGGGTGGAGGGGCGGGGCTCAGGCCGGGCGGGGCTGCTGTGCCGGCGGCCCGGATGAGCCGGCCGAGGGCGGCGTACCTGGCGGGGTGGGTGAGCCGGGAGGCCGGGGCGGCACGGTGCCGGAGCGGCCGGGGGCCGGCAGGAGCCGGGGGTGCCGGGCGGGGCTGCTGGGCGGCCGAAGGCGCTGCGCAGCAGGGGCGGAAGGCATCCGCAGCGGGAGCCGTACCACCGGCGCGGTCGGCGACCGAGTCGGTGCGACGCGGCTCGCCCGCCGACAGCACTCCTGCCGGGCCGGATGGTCCGGGGTCATGCTGATCGGCGGCGGCCCGGCCGGCTCCGTGAGCGGCAGCCGGGAGCGCCGTCTCCGAGGGCGTGCAGCGACGCCGGCTCGGCGGGCTCGCAGGTGTGCGTCAGCGCCCGGATCCGCCGCACCGTCGGCCACCGGCGCCACCCGGCCCGGCGGTTCTCCCGCCTGGCCGGCGTGGCGCGCCCCGGATCGCGGGCGGGCTGTTGCCGCACACCGCGCCGGCCGTGACCGGCGTAGCGGCGCTACGGGCCTCGCAGCCGGCCCGTGGGCGCGTACGTGCTCCACCTCGGACTCCGGGGGCCCTGTGGGCGCGACGACGGTCCCCTGGGGCCTCCGGCGAGAGGCCGACCCCGGCGGCCGCCTCGCACCCACTGGGCCAAGGCGTCGTCACCCATGCGCCGGCCTGGGCGGGGCGGCGGCGTCCCCTCCGGGCGCCGCCACCGCCACCCGTGGGTCACTTGACCCGGCCGTACCAGACGCTCTTCGTCCAGATCTTCTGCAGCCTCACCACGTCCCCGGTCTTCGGGGCGTGCCAGATCTTCCCCTTCCCGGCGTAGATCCCGACGTGGTACACGTTCGACCCCGAGTGGAAGAACACGAGGTCACCGGCCTTACGGCTCTTCGCCGCGATGTGGCGGGTCTTGTTGTACTGCTGGGCCGCCGTGCGGGGCAGCTTCTTGCCCGCCTTCTTGAACGAGTACAGCGTCAGCCCGGAGCAGTCGAACCTGCGCGGCCCCGTGGCGCCCCACCTGTACGGGGAGCCCTTCTTGGAGGCGGCGATCTGGAGTGCCTTCGTCGCGGGCGTGGCGGCCGCGGCCTCCTGGGCGACGCCCGGAGCCACGACGGAGCCGCCCACGGCGACCAGCGTGAGGGCCGAGGCCGTGCCGGCACGGGCCATCAGCGACGGGACACGATTGAGCGCGGTCATGCGCAACCCTTCGTCAGCCGCCTGTGAAGGATGACCTGTCGGATTCGGGCTGGCGAAGTTGCCCGGCCGCGTTGCCGCGGCTTCACCCCAAGGGACGCTCGGAAACTGGGCTCCGGCGACCCGTCGTGCTTGGGTCCTCCACTCCTGCCGATCCACTCCTGTCGACCGGTCATCCGGGCAGCGGCAGGACTCGGCGTCCGCCCGGATCGCCCCGCCGCGGTGGCGGGGGCTTGTCGTCAGTCAGGGATCTTGACTCACGGAAGTCCGAAAATCCCAACGCAACCGGGGATTTGTGGTGTTACTCACCACTCACCCGTTCGGGTGGACAGCCTGATGTGCGAACAGGTGTCAAGGGCACCACGCCGCCCCGGACCAGCGGTGGAAGGTCCCATTCCGCCCCGAGGCAGGTCTCGTTGCGCAACCGCAAGGGTCCCGAAAAGGGAGGTAAAGGTCCTCCGGACGGCGGTAGCCCTTTTGGTCCGTTTCGACTCCCACCCGGACACCCTGCCGTGTCGCAGCCAGGCGCCGGTCGCCGGCCGGTGGATCAGCCGCGCCTCAACTGTCGGAGCGCGGCGGAACGATGACACGCGCCGTCCGGCGTTCACCGTCCAGCGCGCGGCGCCCGCGCGAGCGTCCGTGCGTGCAGTTCGGTCTCCCCCCGCTGGTGCATCAGCGCGAGCGCGTCGCGCAGTTCGACGGCCTTGCGCGCCAGCGCCTGAGCGGCCCGCAGTCCACGATGCGTGTCCCCGTCGCACGCCGGGTTGATACGCCCGAGCAGGTCCACCACGTCCAGATAGCGGTCGATCAACTCGCTCTCGGCGCGGGTGAGGGCGGGCAGCGGCGGCAGGTCGGGTGGCAGCATCCCCGGCCCACCTCTCGCCCGGCGCGGTGCGGGTGGCCCTGCGGCCGGGGACGATCCGGTCGATCAGGCCGTACGCCAGCGCCTCTTGTGCCGTGAGGATCTTGTCCCGTTCGATGTCCGCGCCCACCTGCGCGGGTGTGCGCCCCGTGTGCCGAGCGAGCATCTCCTCGAGCCGCGTGCGCTCTCGCGCCAACGCCGCCGCCTCGACGGCGAGATCGCCGGCCTGTCCCTCGACGGGCTCGGCCAGCGCCGGCTGACCGAGCACCATCCGCGAGCCGGGCAGTGCGTATCGCTGTCCCGGGGTGCCCGCGGCCAGCAGTGCGGCAGCGGTCGAACAGTGAGATGTCCTGGTCCGGGTCCTGGTGTTCCAGGTGCATGAACTGCGCCATCACATCGTTCGCGGTACGGCTCACGACATCCGGAGTCTTCTGTAAAAAATGTACAGGATGTACGTGACGTTAGAATGGGTCCATGGCCTACGAGATTCCGGTGACGCAAGCCAGGGCTGAGCTCGCCGACCTGATCAACCGGGTGGTGTACGGCGGTGAGCGCGTCGTCGTGACGCGGCACGGCAAGCCTCTCGTCGCCCTCGTCTCCGCCGCCGATCTCGAACGGCTCGACGCGCTGGAGGGCGTCGCGGAGGCGGGTGAGGAGCAGGTGGTCAGCTCCCTCTCCGCCGTGCCCGAGACGGCGTCCGCGCCCCGTGAGCGGCAGCGGTTCGGCATCGCGGCGGAGCACCGCGGGCCCGGTCCCTCGTAGCGGCACATCCCCGGCGCATGCGAAGGCCCGCGGCGGGGCCCGGGAGTGCCGCGAGGCCGGCGACCGCGCTGCTCACCGCGTTCCAGGGGTCACAGTTCGGTTAACGTGCCCGAAACGCATGCCAACTAGCGTGCCCCTCCACGCCGCCGGGGAGTTCGGCCGGTGGCGGCGGCAACCGGGCCCCGCACGGCCCGGAGCGAGGATGTGAGGTGGCACGTGCAACTGACCCCGCACGAGCAGGAGAAGCTGCTGATCCACGTGGCGGCGGACGTCGCCGGCAAGCGCCGGGCCCGCGGGCTGAGACTGAACCACCCCGAGGCCGTCGCCCTCATCACCTCGCACATCCTCGAAGGCGCGCGGGACGGCCGTACCGTCGCCGAACTCATGACTTCCGGACGCGAGTTGCTCACCCGGGACGACGTCATGGAGGGCATCCCCGAGATGATCCACGACGTCCAGGTCGAGGCGACCTTCCCGGACGGCACCAAGCTCGTCACCGTCCATGACCCGATCGTGTGAGGGCGGCGCGATGATTCCCGGAGAGATCCTGTTCGCCGACGGCCCGATCGCCTGCAACGCGGGACGCCCGGTCACCCGCCTCACCGTGCTCAACGCCGCCGACCGGCCCGTCCAGGTCGGCTCCCACTACCACTTCGCCGAGGCCAACCCCGGCCTGGAGTTCGACCGCGCCGCCGCGCGCGGCAAGCGGCTCAACGTCGCCGCCGGTACGGCCGTACGCTTCGAGCCCGGCATCCCGGTCGACGTCGAACTCGTCCCGATCGCCGGCGCCCGAGTGGTGCCCGGACTGCGCGGGGAGACCGGAGGCGCCCTCGATGCCTGAGATCCCGCGTGCCGCGTACGCCGACCTGTTCGGCCCGACGACGGGCGACCGCATCCGGCTCGCCGACACCGATCTGCTCGTCGAGATCGAGGAGGACCGCAGCGGGGGACCCCAACTCGCCGGTGACGAGGCGGTGTTCGGCGGCGGCAAGGTGATCCGCGAGTCCATGGGCCAGGCCCGTGCCACGCGCGCGGAGGGCACTCCCGACACGGTCGTCACGGGTGCCGTGATCATCGACCACTGGGGAATCGTCAAGGCCGACATCGGCATCCGCGACGGCCGGATCACCGGGATCGGCAAGGCGGGCAACCCCGACACCATGGACGGTGTGCATCCGGAGCTGGTCGTCGGCCCGGAGACCGAGGTCATCGCGGGCAACGGGCGGATCGTGACGGCCGGGGCGATCGACGCGCACGTCCACTTCATCTGCCCGCAGATCGCCGACGAGGCGCTGTCCGCGGGCATCACGACCCTCGTCGGCGGCGGCACCGGACCGGCCGAGGGCTCCAAGGCGACCACCGTCACGCCCGGACCCTGGCATCTGGCCCGGATGCTGGAGGCGATGGAGCACTACCCGCTCAACATCGGCCTCCTCGGCAAGGGCAACACCGTCTCCCACGAGGCGATGCTGTCGCAGATCCGCGGCGGCGCACTCGGCCTGAAGCTGCACGAGGACTGGGGCTCCACCCCGGCCGTCATCGACGCCGCGCTGACCGTCGCCGAGCGGACCGGCATCCAGGTCGCCATCCACACCGACACCCTCAACGAGGCCGGCTTCGTCGGCGACACACTGGCAGCGATCGCCGGGCGCGGCATCCACGCCTACCACACCGAGGGCGCGGGCGGCGGTCACGCCCCCGACATCATGACCGTCGTCTCCGAGCCGCATGTGCTGCCCAGTTCGACGAACCCGACGCGGCCGTTCACCGTCAACACCACCGAGGAACACCTCGACATGCTGATGGTGTGCCACCACCTCAACCCGGCGGTGCCGGAGGATCTGGCCTTCGCCGAGTCCCGGATCCGGCCCTCTACGATCGGGGCGGAGGACATACTGCACGACCTGGGCGCGATCTCGATCATCTCGTCGGACTCACAGGCGATGGGCCGGGTCGGCGAGGTCGTCATGCGGACCTGGCAGACCGCCCATGTGATGAAGCGGCGGCGCGGCGCGCTGCCCGGTGACGGACGGGCGGACAACCGCCGGGTACGTCGCTATGTCGCCAAATACACGATCAACCCGGCGCTCGCGCAGGGCCTCGCGCGCGAGGTGGGTTCCGTGGAGCCCGGGAAGCTCGCCGACCTGGTGCTGTGGGAGCCGGCCTTCTTCGGCGTCAGGCCGCACCTCGTCCTCAAGGGCGGGCAGATCGCGTACGCGCAGATGGGCGACGCCAACGCGTCGATTCCGACGCCGCAGCCGATTCTGCCCCGGCCGATGTACGGGGCGATCGGGCGGGCGCCGGGCTCGAACTCGTTCAACTTCGTGGCGCCGCTCGCCGTCGAGGACGGGCTGCCGGAGCGGCTCGGGCTCGGGAAGCGGTTCGTCGCCATCGACTCGACGCGCGGCGTGACCAAGGCCGACATGCGGGAGAACGACGCCCGGCCCGATGTGCGTATCGCCCCCGACAGCTTCGCCGTGCGTATCGACGGGGAGCTGGTCGAGGCGGCCCCGGCGGCCGAACTTCCCATGGCCCAGCGCTACTTCCTGTTCTGAGACGAGGTGCTGGGATGTCACGGACCGCACTCCTCGTCCTGGCCGACGGCCGGTTCCCCGCCGGGGGGCACGCGCACTCCGGCGGGGCCGAGGCCGCGGTGAAGTCGGGCCGCGTCGCCGACGCGGAGAGCCTGGAGGAGTTCTGCCGGGGCCGGCTGCACACGGCGGGGCTGGTGTCGGCCGCCCTCGCCGCGGCGGCGGCGCTCGGTGTCGATCCGCGGGAGCTGGACGCCGCGGCCGATGCGCGGACTCCGTCACCGGCGCTGCGGGTCGCTGCGCGCAGGCTGGGGCGGCAGTTGCTGCGGGCCGCGCGGGCCACCTGGCCGTCGGGTGAGCTGGACGCCGTGGCGCGGGCCTTTCCCAAGGGGGCGCATCAGCCGGTGGTGCTGGGGCTCGCGGCGCGGGCGGCGGGGCTGGGGGAGGCCGATGCCGCCCACTGCGCGGCGTACGAGTGTGTGAGCGGGCCGGCCGGTGCGACGGTGCGGCTGCTGAGTCTGGATCCGTTCGAGGCGTCCGGGGTGCTGGCTCGGCTGGCGCCGGAGGTGGACCGTGTCGCGGAGCGGGCGGTGGAGGTGGCGCGGGATGTCGTGCGCGAGGGGGGCGACGCGTTGCCCGCGGCTTCGGCGCCGCTGCTGGAGATCGGGGCGGAGGTGCATGCGGGGTGGGGGGTGCGGTTGTTCGCGTCGTGAGCCTTTCCCGCCCCCGCCGCCGTACCGGTCCCGTCCCCGGGGGCTCCGCGACGCCGCCCTGCTGGGGGCTGCCGCCGCCGGGGTCCCTGTGCTGGGGGCCGCCGCCGCTGGGTCCTGCAGCGCGGGTTGCCGTACTTCGGGCCCGTGCCCTTCGGGCGCCGCCTCCTGTACTGCGTGGAAGTCGCCCGCTCGGGTCCTGCCCCGGGTGCCTGTCCCCCCGCTGTACCCACACTACGAGGGCTGCCGTCCCCAGTACCCCTGCTCCGGCCGGCGGCCGCCCCCGTGACCTCTGCCCTCGTCCCCGCCACGGGCCCCGCCCCACCCCCCCCCGTTTCCGCCACGAGCCCCCCGTGTCCGCCTCGACGGCCTTGTCCCGTGAACGCCGGGCCGGCTGTCCGTCTCAGCCCCCCAGTAAGGAGCCTTCATGCATCTCGATCACTTTCACGACGGCCCCGGCGCCGTCAGTGCCGACGCGTACCGGTGTGACGGGCGGCGGCGGGCGTTGCGGATCGGGCTCGGGGGGCCCGTCGGATCCGGGAAGACCGCTACCGTCGCCGCGCTCTGCCGGGCCATGCGTGACGAGCTCTCCCTGGCCGTCGTCACGAACGACATCTACACGCGCGAGGACGCCGAGTTCCTGTTGCGGGAGGCCGTGCTGCCGCCGGAGCGGATCACCGCCGTGGAGACGGGGGCCTGTCCGCACACCGCGATCCGGGACGACATCTCCGCCAACCTCGAAGCCGTCGAGGACCTGGAGGACGAGGTCGGGCCGCTGGACCTGATCCTGGTCGAGTCCGGTGGGGACAACCTCACCGCCACCTTCTCCAAGGGCCTCGTCGACGCGCAGGTCTTCGTCATCGACGTGGCCGGCGGAGACGACATCCCCCGCAAGGGCGGCCCCGGCGTCACCACCGCCGACCTGCTCGTCGTCAACAAGACCGACCTCGCCCCCTACGTCGGCTCCGACCTGGCCCGGATGGCCGCCGACGCCAAAGCCCAGCGCGCCGAACTGCCCGTCGTGTTCCAGTCGCTCCGCGAGGACGCCGGCGTGCGGGACGTGGCCGAGTGGGTGCGCGGGCGGCTCGCCGCGTGGACGGCGTGAGCGCGACCGCGACCGGGGTGCACGCCACCGCCCGGATCGCCGCCCGCCCCGACGGACGGGGCGGAACGGCGCTGCCCCTGCTGGCGGGCGGGGGGCCGCTGGCACTGCGCCGGACGCGGGGGAGCGCGGACGAGGCCCGGGTGGTGCTGGTCGGCGCGATGAGCGGCCCCCTCGGTGGCGACCACTTCGTGGTCGAAGCCGGCGTGGAGAAGGGTGCCCGGCTGCACGTCGGGTCGGCCGCCGCCACCCTCGCGCTGCCGGGGCAGGCCAAGGGCGGGGCCCGCTACGACGTCCGCCTCAGCGTGGCAGACGGCGGCGAACTGCACTGGCTTCCCGAGCAGTTGATCGCCGCGCGGGACAGTGACCTGTACGTGCGCACCCGGGCCGACCTCGGCCCGGCCGCCCGTCTCGTCCTGCGCGAGGAGCAGGTGCTCGGCCGCGCCGGTGAGGAACCCGGGCGGCTCACCAGCCGGCTGTCGGTGCGGATCGCCGGGCGGACCGTCCTCGACCAGGAGCTGTCCTGTGGTCCGGGCGCCCCGGGTGGCTGGAACGGCCCGGCAGGGCTGGGCGGCCATCGCGCCGTCGGGCAACTGGTGGTCGTAAGGCCGGAGTTCGCGGAGCGTCCGGCGGCTGTCCGGGTACTGGGGGAGGGCGCCGCCGTGCTGCCGCTCGCCGGGCCCGCCGTGCTGGTGACAGCTGTCGCGGCGGACGCGCTGCGCCTGCGGCGCACACTGGACGAGGCGCTGGCGTCGATCGGGTAACGCCCCGGCCAGCGAACCTGCCTCTCCGGTTATCGGATTGGCAAAGAAGGTGGACGGCCCCTGTCCCCGGCGACCGCACGGCGGACAGGATCACCCGTACGTATCGAACGTATCGAAACGGTGTACGGGAGGCCCCACTTGAGGGACATCAGACCGAAGAGGCGGACGGCGGCGATCGGTTCGGCCGGACTGCTCGTCGCGGCGACGCTGATAGCCGGCGCGGTGGCCGCGCCCACCGCCAGCGCGAGCGCCGACCAAGCCCGCCACGGTCAGGACGCCGAGTCCTGGGGCGTCCGGGTCGCGGCGGCCCGGGCCGCTCAGACCGGCGTGGACTGGGCGGACTGCCCGGCCGACTGGGGGCTGGAGAAGCCGATCCAGTGCGGCTGGGTCACGGTGCCGCTCGACTACGCGAAGCCCTACGGCAAGCAGATCAAGCTCGCCGTCGACCGCGTCGGCAACACCGGCACCGAGGACGAGCGCCTCGGCGCCCTCGTCTACAACCCCGGCGGCCCCGGCGGCTCAGGACTGCGCTTCCCGCGCCGCGTCACCACCGGCAACGCCGTCTGGGCGAAGGTGGCCAAGGCCTACGACTTCGTGGGCTTCGACCCCCGGGGCGTCGGCAAGTCGGCGCCCATCTCCTGCGTCGACCCGCAGGAGTTCGTCAAGGCGCCCAAGCTCGACCCGGTGCCCGGCTCCGAGGCCGACAAGCGCGCCCAGCGCAAGCTCGCCCGGGAGTACGCCGAGGGCTGCCAGGAGCGCAGCGGCGCGATGCTCCCGCACATGACCACGCCGAACACCGCCCGCGACCTCGACGTCATCCGGGCGGCGCTCGGCGAGAAGCGGCTCAACTTCCTCGGCGTCTCGTACGGCACCTACCTCGGCGCGGTCTATGGCACCCTTTTCCCCCGCCATGTGGGCCGCATGGTCGTGGACAGCGTCGTCAACCCGTCGCGGGAGAAGATCTGGTACCAGGCCAACCTGGACCAGGACGTCGCCTTCGAGACGCGCTGGAAGGACTGGCAGGACTGGGTCGCCGAGAACGACGCCGCCTTCCACCTCGGCGACACCCGCGCCGAGGTCCAGGCCCAGTGGCTGAAGCTGCGCGCCACCGCGAAGAAGAACCCCCTCGGTGGCGTCGTGGGCCCGGCGGAGCTGATCTCCTTCTTCCAGAGCGCCCCGTACTACGACTCCTCGTGGGTGCCGGTCGCCACCGTCTTCAGCAAGTACGTCGCCGGTGACACCCAGGCCCTCGTCGACGCGGCCGCCCCCGACCTGTCCGACACGGCGGGCAACGCGGGAGCGGAGAACGGCAACGCCGTCTACACCGCCGTCGAGTGCGCCGACGCCAAGTGGCCCACCAGCTGGCGCAAGTGGGACCGGGACAACACCCGGCTGCACCGCGACCACCCGTTCATGACCTGGGCCAACGCCTGGATGAACCTGCCCTGCGCCACCTGGCCGGCCAAGCAGAACACCCCGCTGGACGTGAGGACCGCCAAGGGCCTGCCCCCGGTCCTGATCGTGCAGTCCGAGCGCGACGCGGCCACCCCGTACGAGGGCGCCCTCGAACTGCACAAGCGCTTCAAGGGCTCGCGCCTGATCACCGAGAAGGACGCAGGATCGCACGGCGTCACCAGCCTGGTGAACTCGTGCGTGAACGACCGGGTGGACGCCTACCTGCTCACCGGCAAGCTGGACGCCAAGGACGTGACGTGCGCCCCGCACGCCACGCCCAAGCCGTAGACAGCGGTCATACGGTGTCAGGGGCGGCCGGCGGACCAGCCGGCCGCCCCTCGGCGAGCCAGGCGTCCTCGGCGGCGTAGTCGAAGAGGTCGCCGTACGCCTGGAACATCTTCGGGTAGGCCTCCCGCCAGTCCCGCCCGGCCAGTCGGCGTTCGATCCACTCGACCGTCTCCGGGAGTGTCTCCGCGTACCGCACCACCGGGCGGTAGCCCAGCTCGCGTTCCGCGGCCGACATGTCGCACACCACGGGCACCGGTACCGACCACGGGCTGTCGCCCACCGACGGTGCGGGCGGCGGACCGTCGACCAGTACCGTCTCCGTCTCGGCGCCCATCACGGCGTCGATCGCGGTGGCGATCTCCAGCACCGGCGGCGCGTCGTCGTCGCAGGCGTTGAGGGCCCGGGAGCCTGGGCGGGCCGCGGCCAGGCGGATCAGTTCGGCCAGGGTGTGCACGCTCACCGGGTGGAAGCGGCTGCGGCCGCCGTACGCCAGGACGCGCCGGGCGCGGCCGTCCAGGTTGCGCTTGACGAAGTACAGCTCACGGGGCGTGCGGCAGTGCGGGCCGTGGACCGCGCCGGCGCGCAGCAGCGTGGTGGGCAACCGGTCGCCGGCCGCCAGCAGTTCCCGCTCCAGGGCCGCCTTGCGGGTGCTGTACGAGGACTCGCCGGGCGTCACCGTGCCCTGGCTCTCGGGCAGCGGCACCGGGTACTCGGGGAAGCCGTCCGGTTCGGCCTGGGTGTCGAAGCCGCGGCCCTTGCCGTCCTCGTACACCGACAAGCTGGAGATCACCACGGCCGAGCCGATCCGCCCGGCAAGGCCCGTCAGCTGCCGCGCGTGCTCGCTTCCGTAGGCGACGACGTCGACGACGAGATCGCAGTCCTCGCCGATCAGCGCGGCCAGTGCCGCGTCGTCGTCCCGGTCGAGCCGGGCCGCGCGCACCTCCGCGGGCCAGGCCGCGTCCCGTCCGCCGCCCCGGGACGCGGCCGTCACGTCCCAGCCGTCATGTGCGAGCGCCCGCACCGCCGGGCGCCCGATCTGGCCTGTCGCTCCGATCACCACAGCACGTCTCATGAGGCGACCGTAGGCCGCTACGACCTGGCGGGCCAGGGAGTTCGGCTGAGAGCAGAGGTCAGCTGAGCGGCATCCGCCGGAACCTCCGCTCCCGCTGCTCCGCCTGCTGCGCGGACTCCGCCTTGACGACGGCCGCGTACTGGTCGACGTACTCCTGTTCGGACAGCATCAGGATGGCGTACATGATCTCGTCGGTGACGGCGCGCAGGACGGCCTTCTCGTTCTCCATGCCGGCGTAGCGGGAGAAGTCCAGAGGCCGGCCGAAGCGGATGACCACGGGGTGGATGCGGGGGACGACCCTGCCCGGCGGCTGGGCCTCGAAGGTGCCGATCATCGCGCACGGGACGACCGGGACCCCGGCCTTGAGGGCCATGACCGCGACGCCGACCTTGCCCTTGTAGAGGCGGCCGTCGTGCGAGCGGGTGCCTTCCGGGTAGATGCCGAGCAGCTCGTCCTTGCTCAGCACCCCGAGGCCCTCGCGGATCGCGGCCTGACCGGCGTCCTTGCCGGAGCGGTCGACCGGGATCTGCCCCGCGCTGCGGAAGAACGCCGCCGTCAGCCGGCCCTTGATGCCGGGCCCGGTGAAGTACTCGGCCTTCGCCAGGAAGGTGATCCGGCGCTTGAGGATCGCCGGCATCAGGAAGTGGTCCGAGAACGACAGATGGTTGCCCGCGACGATCGCGGGTCCCGACGCCGGCACGTGCTCCAGGCCCTCGATCCGGGGCCGGAAGACCAGTCTCAGCAGCGGGCCGAGAAGGACGTATTTGAGCAGGTAGTAGAACAACGGGTGGCTCCTCACTCCGTCGGTTCGGCGCCCCGCAGCGTTCTCGCAGGTCAACCAGCACGTCGTGAGGTGTCAGTCTAGGCGCGGGCGAGAGGGTGGGAAACCGGTACGACGCCGGGGGTGTGCGTCGTACCGGTGGCTCTTCATTCGGTGGCGCCGAGCGACCAGCGCGGGCTGCTGCCGGTGAGGCGGCAGGTGAGGAAGTACAGCGGTATCGGAGGCGTGTAGGGCGAGCCGTCCATCGGGGAGTGGATCAGGCGCGGGTGGCTCGTGCCCGGCCGCGGCCGGGTGGCCGTCCAGGACGGGTCGCCCATCCGGGCGCCGATCGCGTACGTGGTGCTCGGCGGCCAGGTGATGCCGATGTGCGATCCGGACGGGACGATCCACCACCAGTGCCGGTCGTCGGCGAAGACGCAGCCCACCCGGGGGAGGGAGTCCAGGATGCTCGCACCGTGTTCCCGGGGAGTTCCCACGGCGTCGTACCCGAGGCTCGTGGGGAGCTGCGGGGGGATCGGGAGGCGGGACGGCTCACGCCGGACGGGCGTGGGGTGGAGCGTCGTCGCCGAGCGGTACGGGTGCGGGTCACGGCTGTGCGGTCGGAACATGTGGTGCGGATCCTTCGGCCGAGTGGGGGACGGGCCGGGCGGGGGATGCGGTGGAGACGCTCGGTAAGGGGTGGGGGAGGGAGATCTTCAGGTCGGCCCGGACGATGTGTCCGGAGCCGTTCGGGGCGGGTCCGGCTCCCCAGCCGTCGCAGACCGCCTCGACCAGGAGCAGCCCGCGGCCGTTCTGGTCGTCGGGGCAGGCCTGCCGGGGCGCCGGGAGGGTGGAGCCGAGGTTCTCGTCCTCGACCTCGACGCGGAGCCGGAGCCCGGTGGAGTGCAGCCGGCACACGATCCGCGCGCTGCCCGAGTGCGTCACGGCGTTGGTGACCAGCTCGGAGGTGACGAGGACAGCGTTGTCGATGTCGTCGGCGTGGGTGTGCCACGACGTCAGTGTCCGGCGCACGGCCCGCCGGGCCGCGCCGGCCGACTCCGGGGTCGCCGGCAGGACGAAGGTGTGCGCGCGGTGGTCGGGCCGGTCCCCGGCGGCGAGCCGGCCTGGGCCTGGCGGCCCGGGGAGCCGACCGGTGAACACGCCTGCGGGTGCCGGCACAGGGGGTGTCGCCTTCGACGGCGCCCCGAGCGTGTGCTCCGGGCCGGTGAGCGGCAGGGGGCAGGCGGCGGACGGCTGGAGTGCCTGTCGTGCGGCGGGCGGGCGGTCGGGCAGTCCGTGCCCGGGCACACGGTCCAGTGGGTGGGGGAGGGAGGGCGGAGCCAATGCCGTACGCCTTTCGTCTGCCATGTGCGTCATCGCCGTACTGCTGTCGCACCGGCCGGCTGCGCGGGGTGGGGACGGGGGTGCGAACCGCGCCGTGCGACAGCGCGTGGTGACCGGATCTCCCCCAACTGGACCGGTCTGCGGCGCTGTTCAGTGAGCCGAGGACAGTGATCCCACTGTCGCACTCGCCGACAACCGCTCGCAAGCGGCAAGTTGAAAATTGCAATTGGCCAGGTGCATGCTGCTCTCGCCGGTAAATGATCGATGAAACTCCACAAGTGACCGCGTGAGACGGTGGCCCTGGAGCCGACGGTGTGAGGGGGTACGGCGTGACCGCGGAGACCGACTGGGGCGGCGCCCCCTCCGTGCTGCGCATGATCCTCGGCAGACAACTGGAGGAGTTGCGGACCCGGGCCGGACTGACCTACGAGCAGGCGGGCGCGGCCATCGGCGTCAGTCACTCCACGATCCGCCGGATGGAGGCCGCCAAGGTCGCACGCCTCCGGCTCCCGGACGCGGAGAAGCTGCTCCAGATCTACGGCGTGACGGACCAGCAGGAGATCGACACGTTCCTGAAGTCGGTCCGGGAGGCCAACAAGCGCGGCTGGTGGCACACCTACCGGGACGTGCTGCCGGACTGGTTCGCCGCGTACCTGAACCTGGAGCAGGCGGCGTTGCAGATCCGCGCCTACGAGAACCAGTTCGTGCACGGGCTGCTGCAGACGGAGAGCTACGCCCGCGCACTGCTCGGCGCCGGCAACCCGCACGCCCCGGCCGAGGCGACCGAACGCCGGGTCGCGCTGCGGATGCGGCGCCAGGAGCTGCTGAGCCGTCAGGCGCCGCCGCGACTGTGGGTCGTGATGGACGAGACCGTGCTGCGCTGGCCGGTCGGTGGCGCGGAGGTGATGCGCGCGCAGGTCGACCATCTGATCGAGGTGAACCGGCTGCCGCATGTGACCCTCCAGATCATGCGGTTCTCGAACGGCCCGCACCCGGCCATGCGGGCGGGCGCGTTCCACCTCTTCCGGTTCCGGGCGCGTGAACTGCCCGACATCGTCTATCTCAACGGCCTGGTGGGCGCGGTCTACCTGGACAAGAGCGACGACGTCGTGGTGTACCGCGAGGCCCTGGACCGGCTGGGCGCCCAGGCGGCGCCCGCCGGCAAGACCGAGGCCCAACTCGGCGCTATTCGCAAGGAGCTCTGACGTGCACCACCCCACACGCCCCGTACACAACGGCATGCCCGCTCCCGAACTGGGCGCCCAGGGCTGGTCCAAGCCGTGGAGCGACGACGCCGGAGGCGCCTGTGTGGAAGTGCTGAAACTCGCCGACGGGCGGGTCGCCGTCCGCCAGTCGACCGACCCCGAGGGACCGGCGCTGGTCTTCACGCCCCTCGAGGTGTCGAGCTTCCTGACGGGAGTGAAGTCGGGCGAGGCGGACTTCCTGCTCTGATCGGCACCTCGTCCGACGCGCTCTCCTCACCTGTTCCCCGGGCTCATCGACCCCCCGCTGTTGCTGAGCGTTCCCCGCACCCCCCGACCCGAATGGGAGACACGGCGTTGCCTGACAACGGATGGCCGGCCGACCGCATCGACACCGAGAACGCGCACTCCGCGCGGATCTACGACTACATCCTCGGCGGCAAGGACTACTACCCCGCGGACCAGGAGGCGGGCGACGCCATGTCCCGCGAATGGCCCGCCCTGCCCATCCACATGCGGGCCAACCGCGACTGGATGAACCGCGCCGTGCGCTGGCTCGCCGAGGAGGCGGGCATGCGCCAGTTCCTGGACATCGGCACCGGCATACCCACCTCACCGAACCTGCACGAGATCGCGCAGGCGGTGGCGCCCGAGTCGCGCGTCGTCTACGTCGACAACGACCCCATCGTCCTCACCCTCTCGCAGGGCCTGCTGGCCAGCTCCCCCGAGGGGCGGACGGCCTACATCGAGGCCGACTTCCGCGACCCGGGCACCATCCTGGACGCCGCCGAGCTGCGCGACACTCTCGACCTCACGCAGCCGGTGGCCCTCACCGTGATCGCGATCGTCCACTTCATCCTGGACGAGGACGACGCGGTCGCCGTCGTCCGCCGCCTCCTGGAGCCGCTGCCCTCGGGCAGCTACCTGGCGATGTCCATCGGCACGGCCGAGTTCGCGCCGCAGGAGGTGGGCCGCGTCGCCCGCGAGTACGCCGCCCGCAACATGCCGATGCGGCTGCGCACCATCGACGAGGCCCACGAGTTCTTCGACGGCCTGGAACTCGTCGAACCCGGCATCGTCCAGGTCCACAAGTGGCGCCCGGACGGCACGGGCGAGGAGGGCATCCTCGACGAGGACATCGCCATGTACGGGGCGGTGGCGCGCAAGCCGTAGGAGGAATGGCGGGAGCCGTACGCCGGTCGGCACGGTGTCGCCGGCCGGCCGGTGAACCCGCCGCGTCCGCCGGCCGGCCCTGCTCCGGATGAGGACGTGCGGGCCCCGGCGTTCCGTGCCAGGGCGGTGACGGGCCCGCCGCGTCAGTCCGGAAGGCCCGTCAGCGGCTGCTCCGCCCAGATGACCTTGCCGTCGGGGACGAACCGGGTACCCCACCGCTGGGTGAGCTGCGAGACCAGCAGCAGCCCGCGCCCGCCCTCGTCCGTGGTCCGGGGATGGCGCAGATGCGGTGCGGTGGCGCCGCTGTCGAACACCTCGCAGACCAGCGTGCCCGCCCTGATCAGCCGCAGCCGGATCGGGCCGACGGCGTGCCGGATGACGTTGGTGACCAGCTCGCTCACCACCAGCTCGGTGGTGAAGGCGAGTTCGTCCAGCCCCCACTCGGACAGCTGCCGGCAGGCCGTCCTGCGGGCGTCGGCGACCACGGCCGGGTCGACCGGCAGTTCCCAGCTCGCCACCTGGCCGGCGCCGAGCAGCCGGGTGCGTGCCAGCAGCAGGGCCACGTCGTCGTAGGGGCGCGCGGGCACCAGCGCGTCGACCACCGCCCGGCAGCGCTGTTCGAGCGAGGGCGCCGGCCGCTCCAGCGCAGCCCGCAGCCGGTCGCGGCCCACGTCGGTCGCCCACGCCTCGTCGCCGCTGGCCAGCAGCCCGTCGGTGTGCAGCACGAGCGTGCTGCCCTCCGCCAGCGTCACCTCCACCGACTCGAAGGGCGGCCCGCCCACGCCGAGTGCGGGACCCTGCGGAAGATCCATGAACGCGACCTTGCCGTCGGCCCCGATGACCGCCGGCGCCGGATGCCCCGCCGCGGCCATCGTGCACCGCCCCTCGACCGGGTCGTAGACGACGTACAGGCAGCCGGACCCGACGGACTCGGAGCCGCCGGAACCGTCCCCCAGCGGTCCGCCCTGCCAGCCGTCGGCAGCGCCCGCGTCCGGTACGACGCCGTCGTCGGGCGCTCCCATGGCCACCAGGTCGTCGAGATGGCCGAGCACCTCCTCCGGCGTCAGATCCAGCGCCGCGAGGGTGCGTACGGCGGTCCGCAGCCGTCCCATGGCCGCCGCCGCCTGGATGCCGTGCCCGGCCACCTCGCCCACCACGAGGGCGACCCGCGCCCCCGACAGCGGGATCAGGTCGTACCAGTCCCCGCCGAGGCCGGTCAGCTCGTCGGCGGGCCGGTAGCAGGCCGTCACGTCCACGGCCTCCTGCTCCGGCAGCCGGTGCGGCAGCAGGCTGCGCTGCAGCACCAGGGCCGCGTCACGCTCGCGGGTGTAGCGCCGGGCGTTGTCGACGCAGACGGCCGCCCGGGAGACGAGGTCCTCGGCCAGACTCAGGTCGCCCTCGTCGAAGGGCTCGTGCCGGCGGCGCCGGAAGAAGGTGGTGACGCCGAGGGTGACGCCCCGCGCGCGGATCGGCACGATCATCGCGCTGTGCAGGCCCAGCTCCAGGAAGATGGACCGCCGGCCGCCGCGTGTCTCCGTGGTCCACTCCTCGGCGAGCGGGTCGAGCCGTGCCTCACGCCAGGGCATGCCCGTCGTCAGGGAGCGGATCGGCGGCGACCCGGCGAGATACGTCGCCGCCTCGCCGATCCCCACGACGGCGTCCAGCACGGTCCGGTCCAGAGAGCGCTGGCCCACCCGGCGCAACGGCACCCGGTCCGTGTCGCGCGGCGGCCCGGGTTCCGGTTCCCCGCCGCGCAGCACCGACTCCAGCAGGTCGACGGTGACGAAGTCGGCGAGCTCGGGCACCGCCACGTCGGCCAGTTCCTGCGCGGTCAGGGTGATGTCGAGAGTGCGGCCGATGCGCTCGCCCGCCCGGTCGAGCAGGGCCAGGCGCTGGCGGTCGCGGTGCCGGTCGGTGATGTCCTGGACCGTGTAGTAGACGCCCATGGGATGGCCGTGGCCGTCGTCGAGCCGGGTGAACGACATCATCTGCGCGGTCTCACGGAACGGGGCGGCGCGCACATGGCCCACGAGCTCGTAGCCGGCGACGGGATCGCCGGTCGCCAGGACGTGCCGCATCTGCGCCTCGATCGCTTCGGTGTCCAGGCCCGGCTGGATGTCGGCCAGTCGCAGGCCCAGCCTGCGGTCGGGCGGTCCGCCGCCGAACTGGGCGAGGGCCGGGTTCGACCAGACGAAGCGCAGGTCGGTGTCGACGATCGCTATGCCGACCGAGGAGCGGGTCACCATCTGCTCCAGCATGGTGCGGCTCATGTCCCAGCCGGGAGCCCCGGCCAGCTCCGACATCAGCACCAGCCAGCGGGACGGACCCTGCGCCTCCAGCGCCGAGGTGATCCGGACCATCACGCGGAGCGGCGTGCCGTCGGCGCGCCGGGCGGTCAGCAGGCCCGCCCAGCCGCCCTCCCTGCGGCACCGCTCGACCAGCTCCGGCACGCGGGAGGCGTCCTCGGAGGTCAGCAGTTCGGCGATGGCGCGGCCGACGGCCTCGGCGGGCGGGTAACCCAGCAGACGCTGGGCGTCCCTGGTCCAGCTCGTCACGACGCCCCGGGCGTCGAGCAGCACGGGAGCGGCGTCCGCCACGTCGAACGGCCGACGGTCGACGTCGCGCTCCTCGTATGTGCCCACCGTTGACCTCTCTGTCGCTGAGAGTGGTCTACCACCTCTTGCCCCCATCTTCACCCCTGCGGGGGCGGGGTTGCCGCGTGAGCGACCGCCCACCGGAGGACCGGGTGGGCAGACGGCGGCCGTGGCCGCTCCTGGCGCGGCCGGTGCGGGGTGGTCCGGTGGAGGGCGGAACGACGGGCGCGGCCGGAGGGAGCGGAGCGGGGGAGCGGCTCGGGGGAGCGGAACGGGCGGCGCGGCTCGGGGGGCGGAACGGGCGGCGCGGCTCGGGGGAGCGGAACGGGCGGCGCGGGCCGGAGCGCGAAGGTGCTCTCCGGCCCGCTCCGCCCCGCCCCTCAGGCCTGGCCGAGCACTGTCCCCAAGGCATCCAGTGCCGACCGCAGCTCCTCACCGGTGACGGTCAGCGGCGGGGCCAGCCGGATGGTCGACCCGTGGGTGTCCTTCACCAGGACGCCCTCGCGCATCAGGCGTTCGCTGATCTCGCGCCCGCTGCCGATCGCCGGGTCGATGTCGACGCCCGCCCACAGCCCCCGCGCCCGGAACCCGACGACGCCCTTGCCGACCAGCTCCTCCAGGCCGCCCCGCAGCACCACGCCCAGCTCCGCGGCCCGGCGCTGGAAGTCGCCCGTCTCCAGCAGCTCGACGACCGCCGTGCCGACCGCGGCGGCCAGCGGGTTGCCGCCGAACGTCGAACCGTGCTCACCCGGCCGCAGTACCCCGAGCACCTCACGGTTCGCCACCACCGCCGACACCGGGACGATGCCTCCGCCCAGCGCCTTGCCGAGGAGCAGCACGTCGGGGACGACGCCCTCGTGCTCGACGGCGAGCGTCCGGCCCGTACGCCCGAGGCCCGACTGGATCTCGTCCGCGATGAACAGGCACCCCTTGCGCCGGGTCACTTCCCGCACGCCGGCCAGGTAGCCGTCGTCCGGGATGAGCACGCCCGCCTCGCCCTGGATCGGCTCGATCAGCACCGCCGCGGTCGTCTCGTCGACGGCCGCCTCCAGCGCGGTGAGATCGTTGTACGGCACGATCCGGAAGCCCGGCGTGAACGGGCCGAAGCCGGCCCGTGCCGTCTCGTCCGTCGAGAAGCTCACGATCGTCGTCGTACGGCCGTGGAAGTTCTCCGCGGCGACCACGATCGTCGCCCGGTCGGCGGGGACGCCCTTCACGTCGTACGCCCACTTGCGCGCCACCTTGATGCCGCTCTCGACCGCCTCGGCGCCCGTGTTCATGGGCAGCACCATGTCCAGGCCGGTCAGCGCGGCCAGCCGCTCCGCGAACTCGGCCAGCCGGTCGTTGTGGAAGGCGCGGGAGGTCAGGGTCAGACGGTCGAGCTGGCGGTGGGCCGCGTCGATCAGGGCCGGGTGGCGGTGGCCGAAGTTCAGGGCCGAGTAGCCGGCCAGCATGTCGAGGTACCTGCGGCCCTCGACGTCCTGGACCCAGGTGCCCTCGGCGCGTGCCACGACCACGGGCAGCGGATGGTAGTTGTGCGCGAGCACCGGCTTCTCGGCGCGGATCAGCTCGGCGGAGTCGCGGGTACGGGCGGGTGCGGTCATGAACGGATCTCCCGGATTTCCTGGGTGCAGCACTTGATGCCCCCGCCGGCCTTGTGGAACTCCGACAGGTCCACCGGCACGGGCACGTAGCCGCGGTCGGCGAGTTGCGCGGCGAGGCCCTCGGCGCGGGGTGAGATGAAGACGTGGCGCCCGTCGGAGACGGAGTTCAGCCCGAACGCCATCGCGTCCTCCCGGGTGCCGAGCACCGCGTCCGGGTACAGGCGTGCGAGCACCTCGCGGCTGCCGGGCGAGAAGGCGTCCGGGTAGTACGCGATGTTCTCCTCGTCGAGCACGAACAGCGCCGTGTCGAGGTGGTAGAGGTACGGGTCCACCAGGGTCAGGGAGATCACCGGCACGCCGAGGTACTCCTGCACCTCGCGATGTGCCTCGCGGGTGGTGCGGAATCCGGTGCCTGCCAGCATGTACCGGCCCGTCGGGACGAGGTCGCCCTCGCCTTCGCACACGTTCTCCGGGCGGTAGACGTCGAAGCCCGCCCCCTTGAACCAGGTGTCGTAGTGCGTGGACTCGGGGCGCCGCTCGGGCGCGTGGAAGAGGGAGCCGAAGACCCGGCCGTCGACGACGACCGCCGAGTTCGCGGCGAAGACCATGTCCGGCAGACCCGGCACCGGCGGCACGGAGTCGACCGTGTGGCCGTGGTCCTCGTAGACGCGGATCAGCGTCCGCCACTGCTCCTGGGCGAGACCGACGTCGACCTCGGCGTCGGGATGCATCCAGGGGTTGATCGCGTACTGCACGGCGAAGTGTCTGGGTTCGCAGACGAGGAAGCGCCGCCGGCGCGGCACACGGGTTTCGGACACAGAGGGGTCCCTCCGCTTCCTGCGGTGTCGACTGGGGGTGACACCACGGTAGAAACGGCGGGGAAGCGCGACAAGAAACAAAAGCTGCGTGTTCGCGCAGGAATGCTGCGCAGTTCTCGCGCTCAGCGCACGTCTGGTGCGCGCTCCGGTGCGGGCTGGCTCGCACCCGCCTCCGGACTCTCCGGAATCAGATGGGACAGCACCATCACGCTGATCGTCTTGCGGATGAACGGCTCCGTACGGATCCGCTCCAGCACCTCCTCGAAGTGCTCCACGTCCCGGGCCCGCACGTGCAGCAGCGCGTCCGCGCCCCCGGTCACCGTCATCGCGGCCGCGATCTCCGGATAGCCGCGCACCACCTCGGCCAGCCGCCGGGGCGGGGCCGCGCCCTCGCAGTACACCTCCACGTACGCCTCGGTACGCCAGCCCAGCGCCGACGGCTCCACGGTCGCCGTGAACCCCGTGATCACGCCGGTCTCCCGCAGCCGGTCCACCCGGCGCTTCACCGCGGTCGCCGACAACCCGATCGCCGCGCCGATCTCGGCGAAGCTCGTCCTGGAGTTCGCCATCAGCGCGGTGATGATCTTCCGGTCCAGTTCGTCGAAGGGCGCCGGCCTGCTGTTCATGCGGGCACTGTATCCAGCGAGAACGTCCGCGTCCGGGACGTGTGCAGGCGTACGACTTGCTCCTAGACTCCACGTTCATGCTGCGTGCCCTGGCTGTCGACGACGAACGCCCCTCCCTCGAGGAACTCGTGTACCTGCTGAACGCGGACCCGCGGATCGGCAGCGCCGAGGGCGCCGGCGACGCGACCGGGGCACTGCGCCGGATCACCCGCGCCCTGGAGTCCGGACCGGACGGACCCGAGGCCATCGACGTCGTCTTCCTCGACATCAACATGCCCGGCCTCGACGGTCTCGACCTGGCCCGACTGCTGACCGGCTTCGCCCAGCCCCCGCTGGTCGTCTTCGTCACCGCGCACGAGGACTTCGCCGTCCAGGCCTTCGACCTCAAAGCCGTCGACTACGTCCTCAAGCCGGTCCGCAAGGAGCGCCTCGCCGAAGCCGTACGCCGGGCCGCCGAGCAGCGCGGTACCGCCCCGCGCATCCCCGTGCACGAGCCCGACCCCGACCACATCCCCGTGGAACTCGGCGGCGTCACCCGCTTCGTCGCCGTCGACGACATCACCCACGTCGAGGCCCAGGGCGACTACGCCCGGCTGCACACCGCCAAGGGCAGCCACCTGGTGCGCATCCCGCTGTCCGCCCTGGAGGAGCGCTGGCGCTCCCGCGGCTTCGTCCGCATCCACCGCCGTCACCTGGTCGCCCTGCGCCACATCGGCGAACTCCGCCTGGACGCGGGCACGGTCTGCGTCCTGGTCGGTGGCGAGGAACTCCAGGTCAGCCGTCGCCACGCCCGTGAGCTGCGGGACCTTCTCATGAGGAGGGCGTGACGGTGCCCCAGGAACCCGTCGAACGCCGGGTAGTCGTTACCGGCCCACGCCGCGGCGCCGGCCGCGCCCCGGGCTATTACCGCCCGCAGACCGAGATCGACGAGCAGACCACTCTCGGTCACACCTACGTCCGCTCCCTGATGCGCACCCAACTCCGCGCCGCGCTGACGGTGTTCGCCGTCCTCGTCCTGCTCGTCGGACCCCTGCCGCTGGTGTTCGCGACCGCCCCCGACGCCCGCCGCCTGGAGTGGCTGGTCCTCGGCTTCTGCCTGTACGCGCCCCTGGTCCTCCTGGCCCGCTGGTACGTGAGCCGCGCCGAACGCAACGAACGGGACTTCGTCCGCCTCGTCGAGGACCGCTGAGGACGACGCCCCTTGTACTCCGGTTACGCCGTCCCCGCCGTCGCTCTCGTCGTCCTGGCCACCGTCCTCGTCGGCGCCTTCGGCCTGCGCATATCCCGGACCACCTCCGACTTCTACGTCGCCTCCCGCACCGTCGGTCCCCGTCTGAACGCCGCCGCGATCAGCGGCGAGTACCTCTCGGCGGCCTCCTTCCTCGGCATCGCGGGCCTGGTCCTCGTCCAGGGTCCGGACATGCTCTGGTACCCGGTCGGCTACACCGCCGGCTATCTCGTCCTCCTCGTGTTCGTCGCCGCCCCGCTCCGCCGCTCCGGCGCCTACACGCTGCCCGACTTCGCCGAGGCCCGCCTCGCCTCCCCGGCGGTACGGCGGCTCGCGGGCGCCTTCGTGGTCGGCGTCGGCTGGCTGTACCTGCTGCCCCAACTCCAGGGCGCGGGCCTGACGCTGACCGTCCTGACCGGGGCGCCCGACTGGCTGGGCGGGATCATCGTCGCCGTCGTGGTCACCGCGATCGTCGCGGCGGGAGGCATGCGCAGCATCACCTTCGTGCAGGCCTTCCAGTACTGGCTGAAGCTCACCGCTCTGCTGGTGCCCGCGCTCTTCCTCGTCCTCGCCTGGCAGCGGGACGGCGCACCGCGCGACGCCTTCGACGAACCGGCCGCCCTCCGCGAACAACGTGCCGTCCGCGTCGACGACACCCTCGACCTGCGGCTCGACAGCCCGCTGACGGTGACGGTCAGCGGCACGGTCGACGGACGGAAGTACGAGGAGCGGCGGCTTGACCTCCCGGCCGGTACCCACCGCGTCGCCCAGGGCACCCGCCTCACCTTCGACAGGGGGACCCCCGTCCCCACGGCCGGCACCGCGAGCGGCGGCGGAATGGCACCGTCACGGGCGGAGAGCCGCGAGGACCGTCCGCTGTACGCCACGTACGGACTGATCCTCGCCACCTTCCTCGGCACCATGGGCCTGCCGCACGTCGTCGTCCGCTTCTACACCAGCCCGCACGGCGTCGCCGCCCGCCGGACGACGGTCGCCGTGCTCGCCCTGATCGGGGGCTTTTACCTGCTGCCGCCGGTCTACGGCGCCCTCGGCCGCATCTACGCCCCCGAACTCACCCTGACCGGTGACGCGGACGCGGCGGTGCTGCTGCTTCCGGAGCGCATGATCGGCGGCGTGGGCGGCGATCTGCTCGGCGCACTGGTCGCGGGCGGGGCTTTCGCCGCCTTCCTGTCCACGGCGTCGGG
Source organism: Streptomyces sp. NPDC052023 (assembly GCF_044548465.1). NCBI lineage: Bacteria > Bacillati > Actinomycetota > Actinomycetes > Kitasatosporales > Streptomycetaceae > Streptomyces > Streptomyces sp. NPDC052023. The sequence goes on from NZ_JBIUBW010000005.1 coordinate 148,113, forward strand.
GCTGACCATGGCGGTGGCGGGCGTGCTGACCCAGGACGTCCTGCCCACACGGGCCGTGCGGCACTTCCGGCTCGGCACCGTCCTGGCGATGGCGGCGCCCCTCGCGGCGAGCGTGCTGGTCGGAGGGCTGCCGGTGGCGGACGCGGTGGGGCTGGCCTTCGCCGTGTCGGCGTCGTCCTTCTGCCCGCTGCTGGTGCTCGGCATCTGGTGGCGGCGGCTGACCCCGCCCGGCGCGGCGGCCGGGATGCTGGTCGGCGGCGGTTCGGCCTTCCTGGCGGTGGCCGCTACCATGGCGGGCTTCCCCGGCCCCGGCCCGTTGCACGCGCTGCTCGCCTGGCCCGCGCTGTGGTCGGTGCCGCTGGGCTTCCTCACCATGGTGCTGGTGTCGCTCGCGACCGCGAGCCGGGTCCCGCCGGGGACGGCGGCGATCCTCGCGCGGATCCATCTGCCCGAGGAAGTCCGGGCGGAGGTGAAGGCATGACCGGCCACGCGCACGGTTCGAAAGGCCTCGGGAAGCCGAAGGAGGGGACGGCATGAGCGGTTTCCTCGCCGGGCTCTGTGTCGCCGTGCTCCCGCTGCTCGCGGCGGGCTTCTGGCTGGGCCGGCGCACGGCCCGCCCCGAGAGCCTCGGTGGCCTCGGCACTCCCGTCGAGCACGCCACCTTCCAGACCCTGCACGCCGCTTCCCTCGCCGCGCCCCCGCTGCGGGCCGGCCTCACCGGGGAGACGGCCCGCAAATCCGCCCGCAGGCTGCGCTCCCTGCTCGGTACGGACGCGCTGTGCCTCACCGACGACACGCGCGTCCTCGCCTGGGACGGCGTGGGCGCCCACCACCGCGCCGAGATCATGCAACGCCTGACCGGACCCCTGGAAGCCGGCCGCGGCGAGGCCTTCCGCCTGAGCTGCGACGTCCCCGACTGCACCCTGCGCTGGGCGGTGGTCGCCCCGCTCACCGTCGACGACCGGGTGCACGGCGCCCTCGTTGCCTGCGCGCCCCGCGAGTCCGCCGTCCTGGTCAGGGCGGCCGGCGAGGTGGCCCGCTGGGTCTCCGTGCAGCTCGAACTCGCCGACCTGGACCAGTCACGCACCCGCCTCATCGAGGCCGAGATCAAGGCCCTGCGCGCCCAGATCTCCCCGCACTTCATCTTCAACTCGCTCGCGGTGATCGCCTCGTTCGTCCGCACCGACCCCGAGCGCGCACGCGAACTGCTCCTGGAGTTCGCAGACTTCACCCGCTACTCGTTCCGCAGGCACGGCGACTTCACCACTCTCGCCGACGAACTCCACGCCATCGACCACTACCTGGCGCTCGTCCGGGCCCGCTTCGGCGACCGCCTCTCCGTCACGCTCCAGATCGCGCCCGAGGTGCTGCCGGTGGCCCTGCCCTTCCTCTGCCTCCAGCCGCTGGTCGAGAACGCCGTCAAACACGGCCTCGAAGGCAAGGCCGACACGTGCCACATCAGCATCACCGCCCAGGACACCGGCGCCGAGGCCCTCGTGGTGATCGAGGACGACGGCGCCGGTATGGACCCCGACCTGCTGCGCCGCATCCTCGCCGGGGAGGTCAGCCCGTCGGGCGGCATCGGGCTGTCCAACGTCGACGACCGGTTGCGGCAGGTCTACGGCGACGACTACGGCCTCGTCATCGAGACCGCCGCCGGCGCGGGGATGAAGGTCACCGCCCGGCTGCCGAAATACCAGCCGGGGGTGCACTCCGCGGGGCGGCTCACCCGCGAGTGACCGTCCTCGTCAGGTGCTCCGGGTGGCCACCATCCCGAGGGTTATCAGGCCCAGCACGACCCAGCCGAACCACAGCCAGCCGTTGCTGCCGAGCGCCACCGTGTAGGCGGTGACCACGACCAGGCCGCCGACGGTGAGCACCCCCATCGCCTTCGTGGAACCGTCCGTAGAACCGGGCATCGCGACACCCTCCTCATGGTTCGTTCCCTCCCATGGTGCCCCCGTTCTGCTTCCGGACGGGTCGGACGGCGAAATGAGTGCCGGAATTCCCAGGACTCCCGCCCGTCCAGGAACGCACTCGCGACCGGAAGGGGCGAATCCGTGGTCGTCCGGCGCCGCCCTCCGCGCGCACCCCGCGTCCGGCCGGCTCCGCGCCTCGACGAGCATCAGCCGTTGGTCCACCCGAGTGAATCCGGGCGCCTGTCCGTCGCACGTGTCTTCGCTTGAGTCTTCGCATGAGGCCGGCCGAACGCCCTGCTCCGGACACTGTCCAGCGGTCCCGTCGCTGCACGCCTGCCGCGCCTCGCCACCGCGGCCGAGGTCTGTACTTGGAGGTCAGCGGGTGCGTGCGTTCAGTGCGGCCAAATAGGCGTTGTAATCCTCGAGTTCCTTGTCGCCGTCCCGGTCGGCCGCGCGGTCCTTGCGCCGGGCCTGGCGCTGCTCCGAGGCGTGCCACTGGAACAGCAGCGCGATCAGCACCAGCACGGACGGGATCTCACTGAACGCCCAGGCGATGCCGCCGGCCGCGTTCTGGTCGGCGAGGGCGTCGATGCCGAGCGAGGCGGGCGGGTCGGCGTAGGTGCCGACCATCGGCGTCGACGCCATCATCAGCGCGATACCGAAGAACGCGTGGAACGGCATGCCCGCGAACAGCTCCAGCATCCGCATCAGGTGGCCGGGCCGGTGCGGCCCCGGGTCCACGCCGATGATCGGCCAGAAGAACACCAGGCCGGTGGCGAGGAAGTGCACCATCATCGCGATGTGCCCCGGCTTGGAGCCCATCAGGAAGTCGAAGATCGGCGTGAAGTACAGCGCGTACAGGCTCGCGATGAACAGCGGGATCGTGAACACGGGATGCGTGACGATCCGCATGTACCGGCTGTGCAGCAGCGCCAGCAGCAGCTCCCGCGGCCCCTTGTGGCCCCGGGCGGCCGGCGGCAGCGCCCGCAGCGCGAGCGTGATCGGCGCACCGAGCAGGATCAGGATCGGCGACAGCATACTGATCACCATGTGCTGCACCATGTGCACGCTGAACATGACCATGCCGTAGTCGTTCAGCTTGGTGCACATCATCATCCCGATGGACAGCACCCCGGCGGCGAAGGACACGGTCCGCCCCACCGGCCACCCGTCGCCGCGCCGCCGCAGCCGGACGACACCCCACCCGTACAGCGCGAGCCCCAGCAGGCAGGCCACCAGGAAGAACGGCTCCGCCGACCACTGAAGCCCTCGCCCCAGCGTGAACGGCGGCAAGTCCATGGTCATGCCGTGCCCGCTGTGATCCATGCGACGGCTCCTGTTTCGTACGGGTTGTGCTGTCTGTCCGCCCCAAGACTAGAACTGCCCCCGGCCGCGCCTGCGACCGGGGGCAGTGCCGGATGCCGACCGGCACCCGCAGGACCGCTACAGCACGCACTCCGCCTCGGCGTACCGGTCCGACGGCACCGTCTTCAGCGTCTCCACGGCCTCCGCCAGCGGCACCATCACGATGTCCGTCCCGTTCAGCGCGGTCATCTTCCCGAACTCGCCCCGGTGCGCGGCCTGAACCGCATGCCACCCGAACCGCGTGGCGAGCACCCGGTCGTAGGCGGTCGGCGTACCACCGCGCTGCACATGCCCGAGGATGACCGGCCGCGCTTCCTTCCCGAGCCGGTTCTCCAACTCGACGGAAAGCTGCCGCGCGACCCCCGCGAACCTCTCGTGCCCGTAGACGTCCTTGCCGCCCTCGTCGAACGCCATGCTGCCGGGCCGCGGCTTCGCGCCCTCCGCCACGACGACGATCGCGAACCGCTTGCCCGCCTCGAACCGCTCGCCGACCTTCGCGGTCAGCTCGTCGATGTCGAACGGCCGCTCCGGTACGACGATGGCGTGGGCGCCCGCGGCCATGCCCGAGTGCAGGGCGATCCACCCGGTGTGCCGGCCCATGACCTCCACGATCAGCACCCGCTGGTGGGACTCGGCGGTGGTCTTGAGCCGGTCCAGCGCCTCGGTCGCGACGGTCACGGCGGTGTCGAAGCCGAACGTCACGTCGGTCACGGCGATGTCGTTGTCGATCGTCTTCGGCACGCCCACGATGGGCAGCCCGCTGTCCGACAGCAGCCGGGCCGCCTTCAGGGTGCCCTCACCGCCGATCGGGATGATGGCGTCGAGGCCGAGCTCCCGCACGTGCCCCCGGGCCCGCTCCACGCCGTCCCGCAGATGTTCGGGACGGACCCGGGAGGAGCCGAGGATCGTACCGCCGCGGGCGAGGATGCCGCCCACCGCGTCGAGGTCGAGCTTGAGGTAGTCGCACTCCAGGAGGCCCTTCCAGCCGTCCCGGAACCCGATGACCTCGTCGCCGTGGTCGACGACGGCGCGGTGCACGACGGACCGGATGACGGCGTTCAGACCGGGGCAGTCGCCGCCGGAGGTGAGGACACCAATGCGCATAGCCCGTAATACCTTCTCGACGTGGGCCGGGTCCGGACCACGCTGTCCGGCTCGATCCCCGCCACCCTAGCGGCACAGGGGGGCGGGACCGAACCGTGCGTCCGACTGCTGGACGACCGCGCTCACCTGTGCGGACGCCCCGTCAGACGGGCTTGCCGAGCGGTGCTGAAACCGTGCCGGAACGCCTCAGGCGGGCTGCTGCTGCGCCGCCGCGATGCGCTCGTCCCGCAGCGCCTCGTACCAGTGGTCGTCGGTCGGCGGCAGCGCGTTGACGTCGAGCGCCAGCTTCAGCAGCAGATCGGCGATCTGCGGGTTCCGGGCCAGCACCGGGCCGTGCATGTAGGTGCCGAAGACGGTGTCGTTGTACGCGCCCTCCGTGCCGTCGCCCGTGCCGTTGCCGTTGCCGAACCGCACCCGCGCGAGCGGGCGGGCCGTGGGGCCGAGGTGGGTGATGCCCTGGTGGTTCTCGAAGCCGGTCAGCGGGGGCAGGCCCAGCCGCTGGTCGATGTCGCCGAGCACGTCACCGACGCACCGCTCGCCCTCGCCCCGCGTCGAGACCACGTCGAGCAGGCCGAGGCCGGGCTCACGCTGACCGAGGTCGTTGATGAACTCGTGCCCGAGGATCTGGTACCCGGCGCACACGGAGAACACGATCGCCCCGTTCCCCACGGCCCGGTGCAGACCGCCGTCCCGGCGCAGCCGCTCGGCCGCGAGCCGCTGCGGCCGGTCCTCGCCGCCGCCGATCAGGTAGATGTCGCCGGACGTCGGGATGGGCTGGTCGCTGCGCACGTCCAGCCGGGCCACGTCCAGGCCCCGCTGCCGGGCCCGGCGCTCCACGACCAGGACGTTGCCCTGGTCGCCGTACGTGCTGAGCAGGTCCGGGTAGATCCAGACGACCCGCAGTTGGTTGTCGCTCACGAAAGTCCCCTGAAGTCTTGTCAGTTGCCGACGCGGCGGCGCAGGTCCTGGAACGCGGTGTAGTTGGCGATGACCTCGATCCGGCCCGGCGGGGCCTTCTGCACCGCCTCGTCGAGGTTCTCGCAGACCTGGAAGTGCTGGTTCGCCACCTCCAGCCGCACCGCGAGGTCGAGCTTGCGGTCACCGATGACGAAGATCGGGTGGCCGGTCAGCCGCGTGTAGTCGACGTCCCAGAGCCACGAGGTGTCCGTGCCGTCGGCGCCGCGCGCGTTCACGGACAGGATCACCGGGGTCGGGGGCGGGTCGATGAGGGAGAACGTCTCCAGCCACCCGGCCGGGTTCTTGGCGAGCAGCAGCCGCAGGTCGCGCTGCATGAACTGCACCACGTCGTACCGCCCGGCCACCGCCTGCACCTGGTACATCCGCTCGAGGGCGACCTGCGGCGGCACCCCGAACACGGCGGCGACGGCGGCCGAGGAGGTGGCGTTGGCCTTGTTGGCGCGGCCCGGCAGCTGGAGGTGGATCGGCCAGGCGGAGCCGTGCGGGTCGAGGACGTGGTCGCCGGAGAGCGCCCAGCTCGGGGTGGGACGGCGGAAGCCGCACTCGCCGCAGAACCAGTCGTCGCCGGGGCGGCGCATCACACCGCCGCAGGACGGGCAGGACCAGGCGTCGTCCTTCCACATCTGCCCGGCCGCGACCCAGATCACATTGGGGGAGGACGACGCCGCCCACACCACCAGCGGATCGTCCGCGTTGGCGACGACCACGGCCTTGGTGCCGGCGAGCCCCTCGCGCCAGTTCTCGGCGAGCATCCGGGTCTCGGCGGCACGGTCGAGCTGGTCGCGGGAGAGGTTCAGCAGCGCGATGCACTTCGGGTCGGTGTCCCGGGCCACACCGGCCAGGTACTTCTCGTCGACCTCGATGACGCCGAACTTGGCGTCCGAGCCGCCTGCCAGCGCCGAGGTGATGCCGGCGGGCATGTTGGCGCCGAGCGCGTTGGACACCACGGGGCCCGCCGCGCGCAGCGCCTCGGCGATCAGCCGCGTCGTGGTGGTCTTGCCGTTGGTCGCCGACACCAGGATCACGTCCAGGTTCTGGGCGAGCCGGGCCAGGAGGTCGGGATCGAGTTTGAGGGCCACCCGGCCACCGATCACCGAACCGCTGCCGCGTCCCGCCGCGCGGGATGCCGCGGCGACCGCCTTGCCCGCGGTCACGGCCAGCTTGGCCCGCGGCGAGAGCGGGTCCGAGTTGCCTGCCATCAGTTCTCGATCCTCCTTGCGTACGCGCCGCGCCGTAGCATCCGGCAACGTGGTGACGCCTCAGCCTATCGAGATCCACTCACCTGCCCGAATCGCGGCACCGTCACGATCCCCGCGCGCGGGGAGCGCGCCAGCGAGGACCGTACCCTTGCCGGCATGCGACAAGGCTCCATCCCGGGCGCTCACGGGCGTGTCCGGCCCCTCACCCTGCTCGGCGACCCGGTCCTGCACACACCCTGCACGGAAGTCACCGATTTCGGCCCCGAACTCTCCCGCCTCGTGGAGGACTTGTTCGCGACGATGTACGCCGCCCAGGGCGTCGGCCTGGCCGCGAACCAGGTCGGCGAGCCGCTGCGGGTCTTCGTCTTCGACTGCCCCGACGACGATGACGTACGGCACCTGGGGCATGTGGTCAACCCACGCCTGGTCACGGCGGACGGTGTGGTGATCCGTGGCCCGGAGGGCTGTCTGTCCCTGCCGGGCCTGGAGGCGGGCACGGAGCGCCACGACCATGCGGTGGTGGAGGGCGTCACGATGACGGGCGACCCGGTCACGATCCACGGCACCGGCTTCTTCGCCCGCTGTCTGCAGCACGAGTGCGACCATCTGGACGGCACGGTGTACGCGGACCGGGTCCGGGGCCGGCGCCACGGACGCCTGATGCGGCAAGTGGCCCGGGCCTCATGGCACCGGTGAGGCGGCGTCCGTCAGGGGCCGCGGGGGCCGCGCGACAGCTCCCCGCTCCCGGCGCCCGGCCGTCAGAAGCCGGGACCCCCGACCCGGTCCCCCGCGGCAGCGAGCCGGCCCCACAGCAGATCGGCCAGACAGCGCACCAACTCGGTCCGTGAACAGGGCCGTTCCCCCAGCCACCAGTCCCCGGCGGCATGCATCATCCCGACGATCCCGTGTCCCCAGACCCGGGCCAGCCGCTGGCTCTCCGGCCCGAGATCCAGCCGCTCCTCGATCACCTGGGCCAGCTCCTCACCCATCCGCCGCAGCAGCGGCGCCGAGTGCTTGCCCACGTCGAAGCCCTGGTCTCCCGGTGACCCCTCCGCCGGGTGCATCAGGAAGCGGTACACCTGAGGCCGCGCCTCGATCGCCGCGAGGTAGGTGTCGAGGGTGGCCTCCACCCGCTCGCGCCGCTCCGCCGGAGCGTCGAGCGCCGCCCGCAGCGAGTCGAGCAGCGCGTCGGTGTGCCGCTTGGCCAGCGCCGCGTACAGCCCGCCCTTGTCGCCGAAGTGGCGGTAGAGGATCGGCTTCGTGATGCCCGCCTCCGCCGCGATGGCGTTCATCGACGCCTGCGGACCGTCCCGCAGCACGACGCGGTCGGCGGCCTCCAGCAGCTCGCGCCGTCGGCGGTCGGCGGACCGCTGCTGCTCGGTCCGCTGCGTGGTGTCCATGTGCTCTCCCCACCCGTGCTGAATCGGTGACGCCTGCGCAAACTAACACTCAACACCCCCAGAGCCTCGAACGGGCTGCCGAGGAGCCACCGTGAGTTGACTTCGCCTACCCAGCGGTAACAGACTGCGTTACCGCAAGTAACATGCATGTGCGCCGCTGGAGGGGACATGGCCGAGTTCACCATGGAGCTCAACGACGAACAGAAGGAGGTCCGGGACTGGCTGCACGGCTTCGCCGCCGATGTCATCCGCCCCGCGGCCGCCGAATGGGACGAGCGTGAGGAAACTCCCTGGCCGGTCATCCAGGAGGCCGCCAAGGTCGGCATCTACTCCCTCGACTTCTACGCACAGCAGTACTTCGACCCCACCGGCCTCGGCATCCCGATGGCCATGGAGGAGCTCTTCTGGGGAGACGCCGGCATCGCCCTGTCGATCGTCGGGACCGGCCTCGCGGCGGTGGGCGTGCTGGCCAACGGCACCGAGGAGCAGATCGGCACCTGGATCCCCCAGATGTACGGCGACGCGAGCGACGTCAAGGTCGCCGCGTTCTGCTCCTCCGAGCCCGACGCGGGCTCCGACGTGGCGTCCCTGCGCACCCGCGCGGTGTACGACGAGGCCAAGGACGAGTGGGTCATCAACGGCACGAAGACGTGGGCGACCAACGGCGGCATCGCCAACGTCCATGTGGTCGTCGCGGTGGTGGACCCGGAGCTGGGCTCGAAGGGCCACGCCTCCTTCATCGTCCCGCCGGACACCCCGGGACTGTCCCAGGGCCAGAAGTTCAAGAAGCACGGCATCCGCGCCTCCCACACTGCCGAGGTGATCCTCGACAACGTCCGCGTGCCCGGCTCCTGCCTGCTCGGGGGCAAGGAGAAGCTGGACGAGCGGCTGGCGCGCGCCCGTGAGCGGGCACGCAAGGGCGGGGAGCGCGTGAAGAACGCGGCGATGGCCACGTTCGAGGCGTCCCGCCCGGCCGTCGGCGCGATGGCGGTGGGCACCGCCCGGGCCGCGTACGAGGTGGCGCTGGACTACGCGACGACCCGTGAGCAGTTCGGCCGGCCGATCATCGACAACCAGGGCGTGGCGTTCCAGCTCGCGGACATGCGCACGTCCATCGACGCGGCGCGGCTGCTGGTGTGGCGGGCGTCCTGGATGGCGGTGAGCGGCAAGCCGTTCACGGCCGCCGAGGGGTCCATGTCCAAGCTGTTCGCCAGTGAGACGGCGAAGCAGGTCACCGCTCAGGCGATCCAGATACTGGGCGGCAACGGATACACCCGTGAGTACCCGGTGGAGCGGATGCACCGGGACGCCGCGATCTACACGATCTTCGAGGGGACCAGTGAGATCCAGCGCCTGGTGATCGCGCGGACGGTCTCGGGGATGCCGATCCGTTAGGACTGTTCCCACAGCAGGACGCGCATAGATCGTTCCGCCGAAAGCGGCCCTCCCGGACTTCCGGGAGGGCCGCTGCCTCATGCCAAGAACAAGATCGGACTTGATCTGAGAGACGAGGGGGAGATCGTTTCACCCGGGGCTGCTTGAAGGGGGGACACGGGCCGAACTCCCGGCGATCCACGACGGCCTTCAACGAGTTCTCCCACAACCCCTGGAGGTACTCGGCGATCGCCAACTCCATCGCCGGCGCAGATCACCGGGCAGGCCCGGCCCTCGTCACCGGGGAAAGCGCGCCCCGAAAGGCCGGCGTCGCCTGCCACTGCGGGCGCACCCTCCGTGTCACCTTCGACACCGCGGGCGTCAACTGCCCCGACGGCGGGGAGCAGTACGGACAGAGTGAGCACTCCGGCTGCCGCTGGCCGCCCGGTCTGCGGCATGATGCCCACCCGCAACCCGAGGGGGGAGCCATGAGATCTTGCCTGAGGTGGATCCACGGCAGGGACCAGTATGTCCTCGTCGCACGCAGCCCGACCTACATGGGCGAGACCGTCGCCAAGTTCCTCATCCTGGCCTTCCTGATCTGGCTCCCCGTCGACATCCTGGGCTGGCCCGACTGGATCCCGTTCGCGGGAGCGAGCCCCTACCTGTACTGGGAACTGATCCGAGTGCGCGACCCCCTTGGCGAACTCGCCGACCAGCAAGCCGAGCGCGACGAGCACCGCCGGCGCAAGGAGCAGCGAGACCAGCCCTGACACGACCAAGGCCCGCCGCTCGACGCGTGCCTTCGCCGCGCTCACAGCGGCGGCTGCCGTTGGCCGAACGGCGCAACGCGGCCTGAGGGGCCGGCTGGCTCATCCCGGACGAGGGTTCACGATAGTGAATCCATGTAAGCGGTACCGGACTGATACCGCTGAACCGATACCCTGAAAGTGGAGACATTTTCACTCGGTGGCCGGGATGAGCGAGCAGGTCTTCGGCAAGCTCGCCATCGAAGACCGCCCCGGCCCCGTCGCGCGACGGCCAACCTCAGAGCGTCCGCCCTCAGCTTCCGGGAAGGCGGACGCTCGCGCTGTCAGCCGCCGTGGCGTTCCTGCGCCTTCTCTACCCAGAGGTCGCGGACGCTGGTCGTGAGGGTGCCCTCTTGCTGCTCGTAGTGTGAGAGGGCGAGGCCGAGACCGAAGAAGGTGGGCGCCCATTCGCCGACGAAGATGCCCCACCGGTCGGCTCGGGCGAGGCCGCCGACGGGTTCGGCTTTGAGGCTGGTGACCCAGGCGATGACGGAAGCGCCGATGCTGCCGAGGGCGGCCATGTAGGCGTGCTCGCTGCGGATGCCCATGTCGTGGAGTTTCTTGATGATCATTGGGTGGTCTCCGTTCTGTGCGGGTCAGGGGCCGGAGTATCCACAGACGGCTCGCCCTATTCATTCTCTATGGATGCATTTGCGGCGTGGCGTTCGTAGGCGGGCAGTGCTCGGGGCTACTGCGGAGGTCTCCCATGCCCCGAACCATCTGGTCAGGCGCCATCAGCTTCGGTCTCGTCACCGTGCCGGTCAACGTTCAGTCGGCCACCTGGTCCGCTACCGCAAGTACTGCGAGATCGAGGACCGCGAGGTCCGCAGCGACGAGATCGGCAAAGGGTACGAGCTGACCAAGACGCAGGTCATCCCCATCTCCGACGAGGAGCTGAGCCAGCTGCCGCTGCCGACGGCGAAGGGATCGAGATCGTGGCGTTCGTGCCGCTCGACACGGTCGACCCGATCCGGATCGGCGAGGGCTACCACCCGGCGCCGGCGCAGCCTGTCGCGGCCAAGCCGTACAAGCTGCTGGTGCAGGCCCTCTGCCGGGCGTCGAAGGTGGCCGTCGCAAAGTACGCGTGGTCCGGGCGGGGGGGGGCTGGGCCTGCTCCGGATCCACGACGACGTGATCGTCCTGCATGCGATGCGCTGGCCCGACGAGATCCGCGACCCCGCCGAGCTGCTGCCAGGGACTGCTCGATCAGCCAGTCCGGCGGTAGCGGCCGGCGCTCCTCACCGGGGCGGCGCTCCTGCTCTCGCTGCTCGGCCGCCGCGATGGCCCGCCGTACCTCTGCGAGGGATAAAGGAGTGCCGACCCCACGCTGAGGGCGCCCCCCCGTTGTGGGAGTCGGCACAAGCGCACCCCCAGCTCCCGAGCTGGGGGTGCGCTCGTTTCTGGGAGACATTTTGGGAGATGATCATGCAGACGGAACCCCGGGGAAACACCCAGCGAACCCCGGGCAACGCTGACCGAATGCCGGGCAGCGCAGGTCCGATGCCGCCGAACAGCAGGCCATGCACCGGGACGCCGCGATCTACACGATCTTCGAGGGGACCAGTGAGATCCAGCGCCTGGTGATCGCACGGACGGTCTCGGGGATGCCGATCCGCTAACGGTGCCTGAGCGGCGTCAGCTGCTCGATGTCGTACCTCGCCCGGAGCGCCTCGATCGCCGCGTGGTCCGGTGGACCGCCGTCGCGCAGGATCTCCAGCAGTTCCTCGAAGTACCGCTCGTGGTCCGGCGGCGGGGACGCCTGGAAGAACATCTTGGCCGGGCTCTCCGTCGGGTTCGCGAACGCGTGCGGGCAGCCGGGTGGCACGACGATGACCGTGCCCGGGGTCGCCCGGACCACCCGGTTGCCCGAACCGGACTCCCACTTCTGCCAGTTGTCGGGGGTCCGGACGCGCGGCTCGAAGGCGAGCACGTCCAGCTCGCCCTCCAGGACGTAGAACAACTCCTCGCTGCGGGTGTGCACATGGGCACCGACGTCGAACCCTGGAGGGACGATCACCTCGAAGGTGGACGCCATCCGTGAGTGCGTGCCGGTCACCTTGAACGTGACGTGCTGGGCCGGTGTCTGGACGATCCGGCCGTGGCCCGGCGGTACCAGCAGTCCCTCGGTCGCGGTCACGATGTGCTCACCTCACCAGGTCACGGGCAGGGCCTCGGGCCTGCGGATCAACATGCCCTTGCTGAAGGGCACTTCCTCGGGTGGTACCGCCGGCCGGTCCAGGACCGCCTCGCGGCTGGACCGCGGGCCGTCGCTCACGCTCCGCACTTCGCCGCGGCGGGTCACCGGCCACGCCCAGCGCTCCCTGTCGGGCAGCCAGGGGCGCGGCCGCGGTGAGCCTTCTGGCTCATGTCACGCCGGCTCGTCGATCTGCCAGCGCCCCACGGACATCTCCGCGGTGATGCCGGGCCCGAACCCGGCCAGCAGCCCGCGCGCCCGGTGCTCCGCGCCGCCCTCGTCGAACAGCCTGCGCAGCGCGTCCAGGACGACGGCGCTCGCGATGTTGCCGTACTCGGTGAGGGTGGCCCGGCTGAACCGGAAGGCGTGCGGCTCGACCTGGAGGAACTTGCTCAGGTCGTCCAGGATGCGGGGACCGCCGGCGTGGATGATGTAGAAGTCCAGGTCGGAGGCGTCCCAGCCGTGTGCGCCCGCCAGTTCGTGCAGGGCCGGTGCGAGCGGCTCCATGGTGCCGGGCACCCGCTTGTCCAGCAGGAAGTGGAAACCGGTGGCCCGCACGTCGTACGAGATCCAGTCCTCGGTCTTGGGGATCAGGTACGACCCGTTGCGTTCCAGCTTCACACCGGTGCCGCCGCGGCCGCGGACCACGGCGGCGGCCACGCCGTCGCCGAACAGGCCGTTGGACAGCAGTGATCCGACGCCGATGTCGGTGGGCTGGTAGCACAGCGAGCAGAACTCGCAGGCCACGATCAGCACGTTGCACTCCGGGTAGGCCATGCAGAAGTCATGGGCCCGGTTGATCGCCGCGCCGCCGGCCGCACAGCCCAGCTGGGCTATGGGTATCTGGCGGGTGGTGCTGGAGAAGTCCATCTCGTTGATCAGCCAGGCCGTGAGCGAGGGCATCATGAAGCCCGTGCACGACACGTAGATGATCACGTCGATGTCGCTGGTGAGGAGTTCCGCGTCGTCGAGGGCCCGCTGCACGACCGCCGGGACCCGGGCCTTGGCCTCGGACTCGTAGATCTTGTTGCGCGCCTCGAAGCCGGGATGCTTGAGGGTTTCCTCGATCGGCTGCACGATGTGCCGGGTGCGCACGCCGGTGTTCTCGATCAGCCGGAGGGCCAGCGGAAGTTGGGGATGGTCCGCGTGGCGGGAGCGTGCCAGCTCCAGCGTCTCTTCCATCGTGATCACGTGTTCTGGAACGGACACCGAGGGTCTGCACAAAGTCGCCATGAACCGTGCCTGCTTTCGCCGTCCGGAAGCTCTTGAGCCCCGGTCAGAAGGGGGTTCACCTCCGAGAAGGTGTAAACCCACGATCACCCGGGAGCGCCACGATCTCTCGCCGGATTACTCCGTACAGGCGATGACGGATTTCGGTTCCGGACCCCCGCGGCCCACGAAAGGCGCAGGAAATCGGTGCTACGACCCGGCTCCGCTGCTGTGCGCGATGCAGGCCACGTCGATCCGGTCGGCCAGCTTGGCCAGCTCGATGGTCAGCGTCGCCACGGTGTCCTCGTCCAGACCCTCCTGCCCGGCCTCGACGAGACGCAGCCACCTGCCGCCCACCGTGCGGAGCAGCTTGCTCACGTCGGACGCGGCCACCTGCAAGGTACCGCGGTCGTCGACGATCAGAGGCAGGGTCACTTCGCGGTTCACAAAGGGGATCGTAGCCCTGCAACCCTCACGCTCCGTGCCATACGGTCGTGATGTTGCAGAACTCGCGGATTCCGTGCCCGGACAGCTCACGCCCGTACCCGGACCGCTTCACACCCCCGAACGGGAACGCCGGGTGGGACGCGGTCATCCCGTTGACGTAGACACCGCCCGCCTCCAGGTCCCGGACGAACCTGTCGACATCGGACTCCTCGCGCGTCCAGACGTTGGAACTCAGCCCGAACGGCGAGTCGTTGGCGATCAGCACCGCCTCGTCCAGGTCACCCGCCCGGTACAGCGTGGCGACCGGCCCGAACGCCTCCTCGCGGTGGATGCGCATCTCGCGGGTGATGCCGGCGAGGATCGTCGGCGGGTAGTACCAGCCGTCGCCCTCGGGCCGCTCACCGCCGCACAGCACCGTCGCACCGCTGCGCCTGGCGTCGTCCACCAGCTCCTCCAGATCGGCCCTGCCCTGCTCGCTGGCCAGTGGGCCGACCTCCGTCTCCTCCGCCATCGGGTCGCCGACCTTCAGCGCCTTCATGCCCTCGGTGAAGCGCTCCGCGAAGGCGTCGTAGACGTCCGTGTGCACGATGAACCGTTTGGCGGCGATGCACGACTGCCCGTTGTTCTGCACCCGGGCCGTCACCGCGACCTGGGCAGCCCGGTCGATGTCGGCCGAGGGCATCACGAGGAACGGGTCGCTGCCGCCCAGCTCCAGCACCGTCTTCTTGATCATTTCCCCGGAGGTGGAGGCCACCGCCCGGCCCGCGGGCTCGCTGCCGGTCAGGGTCGCCGCCCGGACCCGCTCGTCGCGCAGGATCTCGTCGACCGCGGCGGAGCCGATGAGCAGGGTCTGGAAGCAGCCCTCGGTGAAGCCCGCCCGGTGGAACAGGTCCTCCAGGTAGAGGGCCGTCTGGGGCACGTTCGAGGCGTGCTTGAGCAGGCCGACGTTGCCCGCCATCAGCGCGGGCGCCGCGAAGCGGATCACCTGCCACAGCGGGAAGTTCCACGGCATCACCGCGAGGACCGGCCCGAGCGGCCGGTAGCGGACCCGGACGCGGGAGGCGCCGGAGTCCTCGACGTCGGACCGGGCGGGTTCCTCGTCGGCGAGCAGGCGCTCGGCGTTCGCGGCGTACCAGCGCATCGCCTTGGCGCACTTCGCGGCCTCGGCGCGGGCCTGCTTGACCGGCTTGCCCATCTCGGTGGTCAGGACGCGGGCGATGTCCTGCTGGTTCTCCTCCAGCAGATCCGCCGCCCGGTTCAGCAGCCGCGCGCGGTCGGCGAAGCCGCTCTCCCGGTAGGTGCGGAACGTGGCCTCGGCGAGCTGGATCCGGCGCTCGATCTCCTCGGCGCCCATGGCCTCGTACGTCTTGATCGTCTCGCCGTTCGCCGGATTCACCGTCGCGATGGGCATGGCTGACCTCCTGGGGAGCGACTGTGCTTCGACCTTCCCGCGCGGCGGTGGGCGCCGCAACGCGTGCGGGTCATCCTCGCAACGAGTGCTCCGCCAGCCTGTCCAGAAACGCGGACTGCGCCTTGACGATCACCTCGCGGGCCCGGTCCAGGCCGAACCACGCGACCCGGTCCAGCTCGGGGAACTCCTGGGTGCGTCCCGACTTCGGCGGCCACTCCATCGTGAAGGTGCCGGGGTCGACGGAACCGGGATCGAGGTCGGCCTCCACCGCCCAGGCCGTGACGGTCTTGCCGTTGGTCTGCCGGACCTCCCCGAGAGGCACGGCCTCGCCGTCCGGCGGCGGCAGCCCGAGCTCCTCCTGGAACTCCCGGCGGGCCGCGTCCCACGCGGGCTCCTCGGGGTCGTACTCGCCCTTCGGCACTGTCCAGGCGCCCGCGTCCCGCCGGGACCAGTACGGCCCGCCCATGTGGCCGAGGAGCACCTCCAGGCCGCCGTCGGTGAGCCGGAACAGCAGCAGGCCCGCGCTGTGCCGTGACCTCACGGCCGGACCTCCGGATGCGCGGCCAGCACCGTCTCCACGGTGTCGGCGTCCTCCGGCCGCTTGTCCTCGCGGTAGCGGAGCACACGGGCGAAGCGGAGGGTGACGCCGGCCGGGTAGCGGGTGGACCGCTGCAGGCCGTCATAGGCGATCTCGACGACGAGTTCGGGCCGTACGGTCACCACATAGCCCTCGGAGCCGACGGCCAGATCCTGGAGCCGCTCGGTCTGCCAGGCCAGCATGGCGTCGGTCATGCCCTTGAACGTCTTGCCGAGCATCGCGAAGCCGCCGTCGCCCGTGCGGGCGCCCAGATGCAGGTTGGAGAGCTTGCCGGTGCGGCGGCCGTGACCCCACTCGGCGGCCAGGACCACCAGGTCGAGGGTGTGCACGGGTTTGACCTTCAGCCAGGACGCGCCGCGCCGCCCCGCGCTGTAGGGCGCGTCCAGTGCCTTGATCACGACGCCCTCGTGACCGCGCCGCAGGGTCTCGGCGAGGAAGGACGCGGCGCCGGGCACGTCGCCGGGGCCCGAGACCACGGTCCGCCGTACCCGCATCGGCTCGGGAACCAGCCGGGCCAGCTCCGCGTGCCGCTCCGCGAACGGCAGGTCCAGCAGATCGCGGCCGTCCACGGACAGCGCGTCGAAGAAGACGGGGGAGACCGGGACCGCCCTGGCTGCCGTGGCCACGTCCACCCGCGAGCCGACCCGGCCCGCCGTCTCCTGGAACGAGCGCGGCCGGCCCTCCTCGTCGAAGGCGATCACCTCGCCGTCCAGCACGAACCGCTCCCCGCGCAGCTCCCGCGCGGCGGAGGTCAGCTCGGGCAGCCGGTCGGTGATGTCGTCGAGGGTGCGGGTGTAGAGGCGTACGTCGTCGCCGTCGCGGTGGACCTGGACGCGGATGCCGTCCAGTTTCTCCTCGACGGCGCAGGCGCCGAGCTTGCCGATCGCCTCGGTCACCGAGGACGCGGTGTGCGCGAGCATCGGCAGCACCGGGCGGCCCACGGTCAGGCGGAAACGGTCCAGGGCCCCGGGTCCGTCGGCGAGCAGCGCCTGGGCGACGTCCTGCAGCGACCCGGCCAGCATCACCGCCCGCCGCACGTCCGTGGCGGGCGCCCCGGTCGCCTGCGCCAGCCCCTCGACCGCGACCGCCTCCAGCGCGCCCTGCCGGACCTCCCCCGTGAGCAGGCCGGTCAGAAAGCGCTGCTCGTCCTCGGTGGCGGCGCCCATCAGCTCGCCGACCAGGCGGGACCGCTCCGCCTGGGAGCCGGTGCCGGTGACCTCGCGGAGTGCGGTGAGGCGGGCGTCCACCTCGCGCACGGTCAGGCTCGGACCGGCGGCCGGCTCCACCTGGCGGCCGAGCACCTTCCAGCCGATGCCGAGCCGGCCCTGCGGCAGCCGGCCCGCGAGGTAAGGGATGACCACCGGCACGTCGCCCGGCTCGGCCTCCCCGAAGAGCTCGGCGAGCAGGGCGATCTTGCGGGACCGCGCCGAGGTGGCGGCGACCTCCCGGGACACGTCGGCGAGCCGGGTCAGCAGCATGCAGTCATGGTGCACCGGGGACGGGGGCCTACACCTGGACGGCCGCGTCGAGGTCGGACATCAGCAGCTCCCCGTTGATCGTGGCGCCCGCGCGGTACCCGCCGCTCGCCGCGTTCACGACCTGCTCGGCGAAGCCGGTGGCGTTGCCCGCGGCCCACACGCCCGGCACCGTCGTCTGCCCGGTCGCGTCCACCGCGGCGTACGCGCCGAACGGCGTCTCGTTCAGCTCGGCGCCCAGCCGTTGCAGCAGGCCGGTCTGCGGTACGGCCCGGGGCGCGGTGAACACCACCTCCCGGTCGTGGACCGTGCCGTCCGCCAGCCGCACCCCGGTGAGCCGGTCGTCGCCGACGACCAGCCCCTCGACCGCGCCGGGCACCACCTTGACCCCGGCCGCGGCCAGCCGGCGCAGGTCGTCGTCCAAGAGGTCCCGCTCGGCGAGCCGGTGCAGGAAGAACGTCACGTCCTTCGACCACTGGGTGACGATCAGCGCCTGGTGCACGCTCTGCGGACCGGTGGCGAGGACGCCGAACGCCTGGTCGCGGACCTCCCAGCCATGGCAGTACGGGCAGTGCAGGACGTCCCGGCCGAACCGCTCGGCGACGCCGGGTACGTCCGGCAGTTCGTCCGTGAGGCCGGTGGTGACGACCAGGCGCCGGGCGCGCACCGTCCGGCCGCTCGCCAGTTCCACCGCGAAGTCGTCCTCGCCCCGGGTGACGTCCGCCGCCCGGTCCCGGACCAGCTCCACTCCGTAGCGCGCGATCTCCTCCCTGCCGGTCGCGAGGAACTCGGCGGGCGACATGCCGTCCCGCGACAGATAGCCCTGCATGTGCGCGGCGGGCGCGTTGCGCGGCTCGCCCGCGTCGACGACGAGGGTGCGGCGCCTGGCCCTGCCCAGGACGAGCGCGGCGGACAGGCCTGCCGCGCCGCCGCCGATGACGACCACTTCGTAGGACCCGGTTGTTCCGGTCATGGTGACCACCTCCACGCCAGACGGTCGCGCGCCCGCTGCGGGATTGACAAATGTGTTTGCCGAATCTGCAATGGCGGCATGACGACCGACGATGTCCTGGCAGGGGTGGGGCCGCGGCTGCGGCGGATCCGCAAGGAGCGGGAGGTGACGCTGTCCGGTCTGTCGGAGGTGACCGGCATCTCGGTGAGCACGCTCTCCCGGCTGGAGTCCGGCCTGCGCAAGCCCAGCCTGGAGCTGCTGCTGCCGATCGCGCAGGCCCATCAGGTGCCGCTGGACGAACTGGTCGGCGCGCCCGCCGTCGGCGATCCACGGGTGCGGTCCCAGCCGATCGAGAGGTACGGGCGCGTCCACTGGCCGCTCACCCGTCAGCCGGGCGGGCTCCAGGCGTTCAAGGTGCTGGAGCCGCAGCGCACCCTCGAACCGGAGCCGAGGACCCATGAGGGGTACGAGTGGCTGTATGTGCTGTCCGGGCGGCTGCGGCTGGTGCTGGGCGAGCACGACGTGGTGCTCACGGCGGGGGAGGCGGCCGAGTTCGACACCCGGGTGCCGCACTGGTTCGGGTCGACGGGGGAGGGGCCGGTGGAGTTCCTGAGCCTGTTCGGGCCGCAGGGGGAGCGGATGCACGTACGGGCGCGGCCGAAACAGGCGTGACGCCACGGGGTTCCCGTGCTGCCGGGGCAGCGTGACCTACCCGACTGTTCCCAGCGCGGCAAGCGACCGCTTAGTATGCGGTGGACCCGGTCAGACGACGCAGTCCCCCGTGGAGGCCCCGCATGCAGGCATGGCAGGTGCACGAGAACGGCGAGCCGAGCGAGGTGATGCGCCTCGGCGACGTCCCGGCGCCCACTCCGGGCGACGGCCAGGTCCTGCTGAAGGTGCGCGCCGCGAACATCAACTTCCCCGATGCCCTGCTGTGCCGGGGGCAGTACCAGGTCCGGCCCCCGCTGCCCTTCACGCCCGGCGTGGAGATCTGCGGCGAGACCGAGGACGGCCGCCGCGTCATCGCCAACCCGGCGCTGCCCCACGGCGGTTTCGCCGAGTACGCCGTCGCCGACGCCGCCGCCCTGCTGCCCGCGCCCGCCGCCCTGGACGACGCGGAGGCCGCCGCCCTGCACATCGGCTACCAGACCGGCTGGTTCGGCCTGCACCGGCGGGCCCGGCTGGAGGCCGGCGAGACCCTGCTCGTCCACGCCGCCGCGGGCGGGGTCGGCAGCGCGGCCGTCCAGCTCGGTAAGGCGGCCGGAGCGACGGTCATCGGCGTCGTCGGCGGCGCCGGGAAGGCCGCCGTCGCCCGTGAGCTGGGCTGCGACGTCGTGATCGACCGGCGGGCCGACGACGTCGTCGCGGCGGTGAAGGAGGCCACCGGAGGCCGGGGCGCCGACGTGATCTACGACCCCGTGGGCGGTGACGCGTACACCCAGTCCGCCAAGACGGTCGCCTTCGAGGGCCGGATCGTGGTCGTGGGCTTCGCGAGCGGCACGATCCCGAGCCCCGCGCTCAACCACGCACTCGTGAAGAACTACTCGGTCCTCGGACTGCACTGGGGCCTGTACAACACCAAGAACCCGAAGCTGGTCCAGCACTGCCACGAGCAGCTCACCGAGCTGGCCGCCCGGGGCGCGATCAAGCCCCTGGTGAGTGAGCGGGTGGAGCTGGGCGCAGCCGCGGCCGCCGTGCAGCGGGTCGCCGACGGGGTCACCACGGGCCGGGTCGCCGTCGTCCTGGGGAACGGAGCCACCGCATGACCGACGCAGCCGAACTGCGCCGACGCACCCGGGAGCTGCTGGCCGCGCAGCCACCCGCGGTCACGGACCCCGCCGGCTTTCTGAGGGCCCGCTTCGACGCCGGGCTCGCCTGGGTGCACTACCCCGAGGGCCTCGGCGGACTCGGTGCCCCCCGCGCGCTCCAGGCCGTCGTGGACGCCGAGCTGGAGGCCGCGGGCGCGCCGGACAACGACCCGCGGCGGATCGGCATCGGCCTGGGCATGGCCGCGCCCACGATTCTCCAGTACGGCACCGACGAGCAGAAACAGCGGTATCTGCGGCCCCTGTGGCTGGGGGAGGAGGTCTGGTGCCAGCTGTTCAGCGAGCCCGGCGCCGGATCCGACCTCGCCGCGCTCGGCACCCGGGCGGTGCGTGAGGGCGACGGCTGGGTCGTCAACGGGCAGAAGGTGTGGACGTCCAGCGCGCACGCCGCCCGCTGGGCCATCCTCATCGCCCGCACCGACCCGGACGTGCCCAAGCACCAGGGCATCACGTACTTCATCTGCGACATGACCGACCCCGGTGTCGAGGTGCGGCCGCTGCGCCAGATCACCGGCGAGGCCGAGTTCAACGAGGTGTTCCTGACGGACGTCCGGATTCCGGACACGCGCCGCCTCGGTGAGATCGGCGACGGCTGGCGCGTCGCGCAGACCACCCTCATGAACGAGCGCGTCTCCATCGGCGGCATGCGACTGCCTCGTGAGGGCGGCATGATCGGCCCGGTCTCCAGGACCTGGCGCGAGCGCCCTGAACTGCGCACCCACGATCTCCACCAGCGGCTCCTCACCCTCTGGACGGAGGCGGAGGTGGCCCGGCTCACCGGTGAACGGTTGCGGCAGCAGCTCGTCGCGGGACAGCCGGGCCCCGAGGGCTCCGGCATGAAGCTCGCCTTCGCCCGCCTCAACCAGGAGATCAGCGGCCTGGAGGTCGAACTCCTCGGCGAGGAGGGGCTGCTGTACGACGACTGGACCATGCGCCGTCCCGAGCTGGTGGACTTCACCGGCCGTGACGCCGGATACCGCTATCTCCGCTCCAAGGGCAACAGCATCGAGGGCGGGACCAGCGAGGTGCTGCTGAACATCGTCGCCGAACGTGTCCTCGGACTGCCCGCCGAGCCCCGTACCGACAAGGACGTCGCCTGGAAGGACCTGGCCCGATGACCGATCTTCTCTACTCCGAGGAGGAAGAGGCCCTGCGGTCGGCGGTGCGGGACCTGCTCGCCGACCGCCTCGACCCGGCCGGGGTGATCGCGCGCACCGAGTCGGACACGCCGCACGACGTCTCGCTGTGGAAGACGCTCACCGACGGAATGGCTCTCGCGGGTCTGCTGATCCCGCAGGAGCTCGACGGCCAGGGCGCCTCGCACCGGGAGGCCGCCGTCGTCCTGGAGGAACTCGGGCGAGCGGTCGCGCCCGTGCCGTATCTGACGAGTGCGGTCGTCGCGACGGAGGCGCTGCTGGAGTGCGGAGCCGACGACCTGCTCACGCAGCTGGCGTCCGCGACGCTGGTCGGCGCGCTCGCCGTCGCCCTGCACACCGCTCCCGGTGTCGCCTTCGCCACCGTACGGGTCGAAGACGGCACTCTGCACGGCGAGTTGACGGGCATCGCCGACGCCGCGGGTGCCGATCTGCTGCTGGTGCCCGCGGACGACGGCGGTCTGTACGCGGTCGACGCCTCGGCCGTCACGGTCACTCCGCAGATCTCCCTCGACCTCACCCGGCCCCTCGCGACCGTCGCGCTGAACGGTGTCGCGGGCCGTCGCCTCGCAGACGCCGAGCCGGCCGTCCGGCGTGCCCTGCGGACCGGCGCCGGACTGCTCGCCTCCGAGCAACTCGGGCTCTCCGACTGGGCGCTGACCGAGACCGTCCGCTACCTCAAGGAGCGCAAGCAGTTCAACCGGCCCGTCGGCGGGTTCCAGGCGCTCAAGCACCGGCTCGCCCAGCGGTGGCTGGAGGTCGTCCATCTGCGGGCCGCGGCACGCGCCGCGGCGGACGCGCTGGCGACCGGTGAGGACGTCGACGTGTCCGTGGCGGTGGCCCAGGCATACGCGGCACACGTGGCCGTGCGCGCCGCCGAAGAGGCGCTGCAGCTGCACGGCGGCATCGGAATGACCTGGGAGCACCCGGCACACCTGTATCTGAAGCGGGCCAAGGCGGACTCCCTGGCGTACGGCACCGCGGGCGCCCACCGGGCGGCGCTGGCGGAGCTGGTGGACCTTCAAGCCCCCTGACGGACACCGGGAAAGAGCCGGCGAAGCGCGCGGAAACCCTGAGGAAAGCCCGCCCCACCTGGGGCGGGCTTTTCGGTGCGGGTGCGCCGGTGAAGTGAACTCATGGCGGCGGTCCGGCCAACTCGCCCTTCTCCTGCTGCCAGTTGAAGGGGGATGAGCCGCATACTCTCCCCCAGTCTCGCACTCCGCTCGACCGGGAGCCCCCCATTCGGTTTCCCCGCCCCACCAGGGAGGCAGAGCATGGCCGTCACCACCCGTCGCAGAGCCCTCACCACCTTCGGCGCCGCCCTCGCGGCTGCGGTCGCCCTGCCCGGCGCGAGCGCGCTGGCGGACGACCGGACACACCGCCCCCGCCCCCCGCGGCCGCTGTGGCGCGCCCACGCGCACAACGACTACGAGCACCCCCGGCCGCTCCTCGACGCACTCGACCACCGCTTCGGCAGTGTCGAGGCCGACATCTACCTCGTCGGCGACCAGCTCCTCGTCGCCCACGACCCCGAGGACCTCGACCCGGCCCGCACCCTGGAGTCCCTCTACCTCGACACACTCGCCGCCCGCGTCAAGGCCAACCGCGGATCGGTGTACCGCGGTCACCGCGGCTCGCTGCAGCTGCTGATCGACATCAAGACCGAGGGCGCCTCGACCTACCTCGAACTCGACCGGCATCTGCGCCGCTACCGGCACCTGTTCACGACGTCCGCCCACGGCAAGGTCCTGCCCGGACCGGTCACCGCCGTCGTCTCCGGCGACCGGGCGGCGCGGGTACCGATGGCGGCGCAGAAGGTACGCCGCGCCTTCTACGACGGCCGGCTGGCCGACCTCGGCAGCCCGGCGCCCGCCTCCTTCGTCCCGCTGATCAGCGACAACTGGACGCTGAACTTCACCTGGCGGGGCGCGGGCGAGTTCCCGGCGGCCGAGCGGCAGAAGCTGCACGGCATCACGCGGGCGGCCCACTCACGGGGGCAGAAGGTGCGGTTCTGGGCCACGCCCGACGTGGCCGGGCCGGAACGTGACGCGCTGTGGACCGAGTTGCTCGCCGCGGACGTCGACTTCGTCAACACCGACGACCTGCTCGGTCTGGAAGCGTTCCTGGACGCGCACCGGGCGTAGACCTCGCACGTCCGTCGGTCACGGACATCACACTTTCGGGGGACAGGTCAGCCACCCGGAGGAACCCTCCGCTACGCCACACTTGCGGCCGAACGCCGCGAAGCGGACGTGGCGGAGGAGGTTGACGATGGCCATTTCCATCTCTGTGGTGCTGCTTCTCTTCATCCTGGCGGTGATCTTCGTGCGCAACGGGGGGCTCAAGCTCACGCACGCGATCGTCTGCCTGCTTCTCGGCTTCTACCTGGCGGGTTCGAGCATCGCCCCGACCATCCACAGCGGCCTGACCGCCACGGCCGACATCGTGAGCGGCCTCAGACCATGAGGCCCGCGTGGTGCTGAGCGTCAGTCGCCGTAGAAGACCCCGATCCCGTTCGGCACCGGGCGTTCCACGCCCCCGCTCGGATGGTTGCGCACCGAGACGGTGCTCGCGCCCGGGGCGCGGGCGACCAGCGTCGAGGAGCCACCGCCGTCCAGGCTGAAGGCCTGCACGGAGCCGAGCCGCCGCATCGTGTCCGCCACCTCGGCGACCGTCAGTCCGGTGCGGTACGCGGGGGCGCCGTCCACCGCGAGGAGCAGCACCCGCCGTCCGCCGTCCGCGATGCCCACGGCCGTGCGCACGGCCGCCGTCCGGTCGTCCAGGCCGGGCAGCGGCCGCCCACCCCGCAGCAACGGGCGGCCACCCAGGGCGAAGCGGTACGGGATCCGCGAGGCCGACGCCACCAGCCGCTGCCGCACCCGCACGGCCTCGCCCACCGCGAACTTCCGCAGCCACCGTGCTCCCGCCTCCCGCCCGACCAGCACCGTCGTCCCCTTGGCGATCGGGCCGCTCCCGGGAGTGCCGGCGCTCGCCACCAGCCGGCCGTTCCTGACCGTGACCTCGTGGGTGTCCGTGCTGCACGGCGCCGCACGGTCGGTGTCGGTGCCGCAGGTGGCACGCGCCCGGGAGACAGTGCCCCACGCCGCTGTGAACGCGCCGACGGAGCCGACCGGCAGCGCGTACTGGTTGAGGCCGCCCAGTGCCAGCACCCCCTCCGCTGCGGTCACCGACCCCTTGAGCACCAGGCTGTCCAGCCGGGCCCGCCGGTCGGCCCCGACGCCCACGACGTCCCTGGTGCTCGTGCCCGGTGGGGGCGCCGGGCCGAACCGCTGCCCTTCCGGAACCGCCGCTTTCAGCGCCGTGCCCCGCCGGATCACCGGTCCGACGCTCGCGCCGGTGACGGGGACACCGGGGTGCTGGGTCTCGGTCAGGTGGAAGAAGTCCCCGTTGACCCCGGCCACCGCGCCCTGCGCATCGGCGAGTTGGGAGACGGTCGCCCGCGCGGCCGTCGCCCCGGGGTACAACAGGTCGAGGCGGACGCGCGGGTTGCGCAGGTCGACGTCGAGCACATGGACATACGTCGGCCCCTTCGCCGCCTGGACACCGAACTGCCTGTGCACCACGCCCGGCGCGATCCGGGTTCCCTCCGCGGCGCCGCCGGCCGGGACGGCCCCGACCGGCGAGGCCCCGGCCAGGGCGGCACCGGTCAGCGAGCCGAGGGCCGCGAGCACCGCGAGGAGCGTTCTGCCTGACACGAAGCGACTCTGACGAAGCGTCACCGAACCCCCTGAGGTCTCGTCAAATTTCCCAGGACGCGCGGACGACGCACCAGACGGCAGTGTCCGAAGGGGTGACGGTGGGCCGACGAAGGGGGCGAACGAACAGGCGGGCCTGTATGCCGCGGTGAGGAGGGGTGGGGGAGCGAGGTGCTGGGTGAGGCCTGCCGCGGTGAGATGCCGGCGTTGTCAAGCGGGGGCTCGTGTGGCACGGGCGTGGCGGGCGGCCGACTATGAAGGGCCCGGGTGGGGCACCCGGGCCGCCGCCGCGAGTGGCGTACGGCACGGGGCTTCGGCCAGGGGCTTTTGCCTCAGCGGCGGAGGGAAGGTCGGGCCATGGCGACGATGACCGTTTCCGCGGTTCCGGTGACGCGACCCGGCTGGCGTCGGGCCCTGGTGGCCGGCGGGGCCGGCTTCCTGGGCTCCCACCTGTGCGAACGTCTGCTCGCATGCGGTGTGGGTGTCGACTGCGTGGACAACCTGTCGACCGGGTCGGTGGACCACGTCCGGCACCTCGGCGCACACCCCGGCTTCCGGTTCCTGGAGCTGGACGTCACGGACCCCGGTGCCCCGGACACTCTGGGCGGGCCCTACGACCTGGTCCTGCATCTCGCGGGCCCCGCCTCACCGGCCGACTGCCGGGACCGCCCCATCGAAGCGCTGGACGCCGCCGCTCTCGGCACCCGCAACACGCTGACCGTGGCGGGCCGGGCGGGAGCGCGGTTCCTGCTCGCCTCGACAGGCCACGTGTGCGGAGATCCTCCGGGGCCCGCACTGCCGGAGGAGAAACGGTGCGAGCCCGAGCCCGCCGGGCCGTCGAAGGTGTACGACGTGGCCATGTGCTTCTCCGAGGCCCTGACCGCCGCGTACGCCACCGCACACGGCACAGACGTGGGGATCGTGCGCCTGTACGACACCTATGGCCCGCGGATGCGGGCGGACGGCCCGCTGTCGATCCCGGCCCTCGTGGAGCAGGCCCTGGCGGGTGTGCCGGTCATCGTGGCCGACGACGGCACGGGCGCCCGCTCCCTGTGCTATGTCGGCGACGTGGCCGAGGGTGTCCTGCGGGTCGCCGCGAGCCGGTCCCTGCGGCCCGTCGACATCGGCGGCGGGGACGAGACGACGGTCCAGGAGATCGCCCGTCGGGTGATCGACCTGACCGGTTCCCGCGCCGGGCTGGTGTTCGGTACGGCCCACCCGTCCGATCCTGGCCGGAGGCGGCCCGACCGATCCTTCGCCTCCGAGCTGTTCGGATGGATGCCCAAGGTGTCCTGGCAGGACGGGTTCAAGCGGACCATCGCCCACTTCGCGGGTCGCCGGCCGGACGCGGCCTTCTCCAGCAGCCCCCAGGCGGAGCGCGGCGGCGGACCGCCGGCAGCGGAGGCGGTGCCATGAGGGTGCTGCCCGCATTTCCGGACCCGGGCGCTTGGACGCTGCCGTCGGCCCGGTGCCTCGGCGTCCGCCCCTACGTCTGCATCGGCGTCCGCCGTAGGTGTACCTCAGCGTCCGCCGTACGCGTCGCGCGGAACCAGTCGATCGTGCGCCGCAGGCCGTCCTCCGCCTCCACCCCGGGCTCCCAGCCGAGCTTGTCGCGCGCCGGCGTGATGTCCGGGCAGCTTGCCGCCGGGTCGTCGGCCGGCCGTTCGATGAATCGGATCTCCGAGGAGGTGCCGGTGAGCCGGATGACCAGACGAGCGAGGTCCAGCATGGTGATCTCGTCCGGATTGCCGAAGTCGACCGGACCGCTCATGCCGTGCGCCGCCGCCGCGAGGATGCCCCGGACGGTGTCCTTGACGTAGCACAGCGAACGCGTCTGGCCGCCGTCGCCGGTGACCGTGAGCGGCTCGCCGTCCAGAGCCTGGCTGATGAAGGTCGGCACCGCCCGGCCGTCGTCGCCGCGCATCCTCGGGCCGTAGGTGTGGAACAGCCGCACGATGCAGGTGTCGGTGCCCTTCGCCTCCGCGTGGGCCATGGTGAGCGCCTCGCCGAACCGCTTGGCCTCGACGTAGACACTGCGCGGGCCGACCGGGTCGGCATTGCCCCAGTACCGCTCGTCCTGCGGGTTCTGCCGCGGGTCGCCGTAGACCTCCGACGCCGAGGCGAAAAGGAAGCGGGCGCCGTGGGCATGTGCCAGGTCCAGGGCGTGGCGGGTGCCCAGGCTGCCTGCCTCCATCGTGTGAAGGGGCAGCCGCAGATAGTCGGCCCGGGAGGCCGGAGAGGCCAGGTGCAGTACGAGATCGGGGGGCCGTCTGACGGGCAGGTGTTCGGCGACGTTCGCGTCGACCAGGGTGAATCCGGGGCGGTCGAGGAGCGTCGTGACGTTCTCGGCCCGGCCGGTGCTGAAGTCGTCCACACAGGTGACCGCCGTGCCGGAGTCCAGCAGTGCGGCGCACAGATGCGAGCCGACGAAGCCCGCGCCGCCCGTGACGACGGCGTGCTCCCGGAAACGTGAGGATGCGGTGGTCATTCAGGTCTCCTCTGTATGTGACGACGACGGCCTGTCGGGTGCCTGGCGCCGGTAAGGGATCCTGGTTGTCGCTGTGCCGGCCTCGCCTTCTCTGCCACGCCGCTGAGGGCCCGGGCGGGCCCCGGGGTAACGGGATCAGCGTCCTCCGTCCGGGCCCCGGGAGCCTTGAGGTGTACGGCAACCGGGTGATGCACGCTGGGCGAGCCCTGGGTGGGCGTGGCCGGGGGAGGGCGGGCGTTGGCCGGTGCCGGCCCCGGCCCTGGGAACGGCCGGTCACGGCGCCCTGCCCCAGGAACCGTCGGTGACGCTCCCGGCCCGTGGAGCCGGAGGCGCCCGCGCTGGAGGCCGTGGGCACGGCCCGGGGAGGCCGCCGGCGCCGTCCCGTCAGGGGGCCCGGCGCTGCGATGGTGGCGTGCCTCATCCCGTGAAAGGATGACGCTGCCTGTCGGAAAGTACCTGGTCGAGGGATTTCTCCTCGCCTGGGGGTTTCTCCTGCGCGGGTAAGGCAACCCGGCCCCGGCCCGCGACAGCAACCACAGCGAATCATGGGGTGCCGCCCCGACCTCCGCGGCGCCTTCGCAGCTGTCCCGGACCCCGAACTGCTCGTCAGCTCCTTGGACAGGAGTTCTGGATGACCATCACCACACAGCCTTACCGACCCGCAGGACCGGGGCCGCGTATCGGCCTGCTCGGCTCCTACGGCGGCTTCAACCTCGGCGACGAGGCAATCCTGACCTGCGTCCTCGGCTGCCTGCGCGCTCACCGCCCGCAGGCCCGGCTCGTCGTCTTCAGCCGGAACGCCGAGCACACCCGCAGCCACCAGCCCGCCGCCGACGAGGTGGTCGACTGGGAGGGCGTACCGCAGAAACAGATCCTCGACGTCCTGTCGGGCCTGGATCTGCTGGTGCTCGGGGGTGGCGGCATTCTCTACGACGGCGAGGCGCGCCGCTATCTGCGCCTGGTGGGCGCAGCCCAGGCGCGGGGGGTGCGGACCTTCGCGTACGCCGTCGGCGCGGGCCCGCTGCGTGAGGCCGAGGACCGGGAGGCCGTACGCGCCGTGCTGTCCGCCATGGACGAGGTCGTCGTACGTGACGAGGAGTCCCGGCTGGTGCTGGAGGAGGCCGGGCTCGAACGCGAGGTCACGGTGACCGCCGACCCGGCGCTGCTGCTGCCACCGGAGCCCTTCACCGAGCAGATGATGCGGCAGGAGGGCATCCCCGCCGACACCCGGCTGGTGGGAATGTCGGTCCGCGAACCGGGCCGGGCCGCGGAGAAGCTCGACGAGAGCGACTACCACGCACTCCTCGCCGATGTGGCGGACTTCCTGGTACGACGGCTCGACGCCCACGTGGTCTTCGTGCCGATGGAACGTCAGGACGTCCACCACGCCCACGGCGTGCTCTCCCGGATGACCGCACCGGACCGGGGCCGCATCCTGCACAGCGTCTACAGTCCCGGCCAGGTCCTCGGTTTCATGAACCACCTCGACCTCGCCGTCGGCATGCGCCTGCACTTCGTGATCTTCGCCGCGCTCTCCGGGCTGCCCGTGCTGCCGCTGCCGTACTCCGGCAAGGTCTTCGACTTCTCCCGCCGTATCGGAGCACCGGCGCTGGTCGGCGTGGCGCGCGAACAGGCGGGACTGCTGCTGGCGGAGGTGGACCGGCTCTGGGACGAGTTCCCGCAACGCCGTGACGATCTCGGCGCGCGTGTCCAGTCGCTGCGGGGTGCCGCGCGGGAGACCTGTGTCCGCTGCACCGTGGTCCTCGACGCCCTGGACGAGCGGCCGGAAGCGATGCCGGACGTCGCAAGGCCCGGCCTGCACCTGCTCCAGCCGGGTACCGGAACGGTGACCTGACGCGCGCCGGGCCGACCGCCTTCGGAACCTCTCCGACGGGAAGAACCGATGCCGATCCTGCAACGACCTCCCCAGCCAAGGACCGTCACCCTGCCGCCCCGCGAGGCCCAGCTCGGGGGCCGGACGGAGGTCCTGGTGATCGGCGGCGGACCGGCCGGCACCGCGGCGGCGTGCGCCGCGGCCGACGCCGGCGCCGACGTGGTGCTCGTGGAGCGGTACGGCTTCCTGGGCGGCAACGCCACCGTCGCCCTCGTCATGCCGCTGATGTCCTTCCACAACGAGCAGAAGCAGGCGGTCTTCACCGGGCCGGGCGAGGAAGGCGACCAGTTGCTGCCCACCGATCACGGCGAAGGCGAGGCCGTGGTCGCCGGCTTCCTGTGGCAACTGCTTGACCGGCTGAACGAGCGCGGCGGCTGCATCCCGCCGTCCCTCCAGACCGGCTACACCGTGCCGTTCGACCCCGAGATCTACAAACTCGTCCTTCTCGACCTGCTCGACGAGGCCGGCGTCCGCATGCTCTTCCATTCCTTCGCCTCCTCGGCGTTGCCTCTCGACGACGGCTGGCGGGTCGTCTTCGAGACCAAGTCCGGCCCTGTGGTGATCGACGCCGACGTGGTCGTCGACGGCACGGGCGACGGTGACGTGGCCGCCGCCTGCGGAGCGCCCTGCGAGATCGGCCGGCCCGAGGACGGGCTGGTGCAGCCGATGACGCTGATGTTCCGCGTCGTGGACATGCTGCGGCCCCGGTTCGCCGAGTACGTGCGTGAGCACCCCGACCAGTGGCGGGGCGTACACGGCCTGTGGGACCTCGTGGAGGAGGCCACCAAGGAGGGCGAACTGTGCCTTCCCCGCGAGGACATCCTCTTCTTCGGCACCCCGCACCCCCGCGAGGTGAGCATCAACAGCACCCGCGTCACCCGCGCGCTCGGCATCGACGTGTGGGACCTGAGCCGCGCCGAGTACGTCGCCCGCCGCCAGATGGAACAGATCGGCCACTTCCTGCGCCGCCGCGTCCCAGGCTTCGAGGAGTCGTACGTCGTGCAGAGCGGTACGCAGATCGGCGTACGGGAGACCCGCCGCATCCTCGGCGACTACCACCTCACCGGCCATGACATCCTGGCGGCGCGCTCCTTCCCCGACGTCGTCGCGCACGGTGCCTATCCCGTCGACATCCACAACCCCCGGGGCAGCGGCACCGTCCTCAAACGCGTCCCTCGCGGCCGCTTCTACGACATCCCGCTGCGCTGTCTGCTGCCACGCGACACGGACCACCTGCTCGTCGCGGGCCGCTGCATCTCCGGCTCCCATGTGGCGCACTCCTCCTACCGCGTCATGCCCATCGCCATGGCGACCGGCCAGGCGGCCGGAGTCTGCGCCGCGCTGGCCACCCGGATCAGGCGCAGCCCACGTGAGGTGCCGCATCTCCTCGTCCAGCAGGAGCTGATGCGCCAGGGGGCGCGGTTGCAGCTGCCGGCTGCGGCGACGGCGGAGATCGGTTGATGCGGTGGTGGGTGGAGGTCAGGTGCTTGGGGGCCGTCGTCGCAGCGGCTTCCTCCGGGGCGTGCAGTGCGAGGTGTGTCGGTCAGACGCGGTGGGCGGCGTCGGCCGAGGTGGCGGGTGTGGCCGAGGCCACGAGTCTCAGATAGCGCGGCCAGTCCCAGTGCGCGCCGGGGTCGGTGTGGTCGGTGCCCGGTATCTCGTGGTGGCCGATGATGTGGGCGCGGTCCTTGGGTATGCCGTACTTCGTGCAGATCGCCGCGGTGAGGGTGGCCGACCGCGCGTACATGGCGTCCGTGAAGTAGCCGGGCTGGTCCACCCAGCCCTCGTGTTCGATGCCGATGCTGCGTGTGTTGTGCTCCCAGCTTCCCGCGTGCCAGGCGATGTCGGACTCACGGACGCACTGCGCCACATGTCCGTCGCCGGACCGGACGACGTAGTGCGCGGACACCTTCTTGCGGGGGTGCTGGAAGACGGCCAGGGTCCCGGAGTAGTCGGTCTGCGTGACGTGGATGACCACCAGGTCGACGGCGTGGGTGACGGGGCGGTCGGCCTCCGTGTAGTTGGCGGGACTCGCCGGCTGCCACTCCGCGAGCGGGTGATCGGGAGCCGGTGTCTGCGCACCGGCCCGGGGTCCGGGCAGCAGCGCGTAGGGGACGATGGCCAAGGCGGCGCCTTTGAGGATCCGTCGTCGGTGGGGGAGCGGCCTTGCCTGTTCCATGCGTGTTCGCCTCTCGGCTGAGTCGGCTGGAGAAAGTGGATAGCGGGGCAGTGGGCAACGGGCAGTGGGCAACGGGGCAGTAGGCAACAGGGCAGTAGGCAACAGGGAAGTGGGCAACCGGGGAGGGCGGCGGCCTGCTGAACCGCGCCTCACGTGAATCACGGTACGGCGCGGGGCGGTTGGCTGAAGGCCGTGCCGCCGATCCGTGGATCACCGCGGCGTTGTGGACAACTCGCTCACCCGAACGGGTGGTGGGCAGGGTTCCAGGAGCCCGCAGAACCCGCAGAACCCGCAGAACCCGCAGAACCAGCAGAACCAGCAGAACCAGCAGAACCCGCTGACGAGCCTTACGGAGGGCGTCAGCCCACCGACCGCACCCCCGCGGGATCATCCAGCACCCCGCGCACCACCCAGTGCGCGGCCCCCAGCAACGGCCCCTCAGAACCCAGCCGTGACACGGACACCGGGCAGGCAGGCCCCGTCGTGCGGCGGGACAGTTCGGACCGCAGCGACGGCAGCAGCCAGGGCGCCAGCCCGGCGAGCGCGCCACCCAGAACCACGCTCTCGGGGTCCAGCAGATTCACCGCCCCGGTCAGCGCCACACCGAGCGCCTCCCCCGCCGCGCGCAGGGCGCGCCGCACCTCCTCGTCACCTTCCGTGGCCCGCCCGGCGAGCAGTCCCACGCGGTCCTCACCCGGCTCCAGGCCGGCCGCGCGCAGCACCGCCTCCTCGCCGGCGTACTGCTCCAGGCACCCACGGCCGCCGCAGGCGCACTCCGGCCCGTCGGGCCGGACCGGCACATGCCCCAACTCGCCCGCGAATCCGCGGGTTCCGCGCAGCAGACGGCCGTCCACGACGACGCCCGCGCCGATACCGATCTCGGCCGACACGTGCACGAAGTCACGTGGCGTGCCCTCGCCGAGCCACAGCTCGGCCAGCGCGCCGAAGTTGGCCTCGTTGTCCACCGTCAGCGGCAGCTCCGCCGGCAGCAGGGAACCGAGGTCGGTGTCGTGCCAGCCGAGGTTGGGGGCGCGTACGACGGTGCGGGCGTCACGCGCCACGAGACCGGGCACCGCCAGCGCGAGCCCCGCGGGCCACAGCCCCTCGCGTTCCGCTTCGGCGAGGACCCCGCGTATGAGCGCGGTGAGTTCCTCGATCACCGGCTCGGGGGAGCGGTCGCGATTCGTGCCGTGCCGTACTACTCGCGCGCGCACCTCTCCGCGCAGGTCGACCGCGCAGACGGCGAGATGGTCGACGCCGACCTCCGCGCCGATTCCCGCAGGCCCGCGTCCGCTGACCGCGAGGGCGGAACCGGGTCGGCCACGGCCTACGCGGCCAGGGCGTTCGGGGCCCAGTTCCTCCAGCAGGCCGGACCGGACGAGTTCGTCGACCAAGGTGGAGACCGCCGCACGGGTCAGGCCGATGCGCGAGGCCACCGCGGCCCGCGACAGCGGACCCTCCGCGCCGACCGTGTGCATCACCCGGGCGAGGTTGCGGCGTCGCATGCCTTGCTGGGTGTCCGGCAACGCGCGTCCGGGTCCGGCCGGATGGTCCTTGTGCAGCGGTGCGGTCATGCCCCCGTCCTTCTCCGTAGCCTAGGTCGGTCAGCTCGGTCAGCTCGGTCGCCTCGGCGGTCCTGGTCACCTCAACGGTTCTCGGCGCTCCGTTCCAGCAGCGGAGCCGCGTCGGAGAGTACCCCGGAGATCCTGGCCAGCGTCTCCTCGTCCCGCTCGACCGCGTCCAGCACCGGTCCGTGCGCGGTGTTCCAGCGCCGGGCGACCGCGGCCGGATCCTCGCCGGTGAGCAGCCCGGCCGCCTGGGCAGCCGCGCCGAGCGCGACCAGTTCCCTGGCCTCGGGGACCTGGACGGGGCGCCCCGAGAGCCGTCGTACGGTCTGCTGCCAAGCCGTGCCCCGGGCGCCGCCGCCGATCAGCAGCAACGGCACCGAGGGGTCGGCGTCCTCGTCGAGCACCAGGTCCAGGGCGCCCAGCAGGGCGTGCACGGCACCGTCGTACGCCGCCTGGAGGAGCTGACCGGCGGTGGTGTCGTGGCGCAGGCCGTGCAGGAGCCCCGAGGCGTGCGGAAGGTCAGGGGTGCGTTCGCCGTCCAGGTACGGCAGCAGGGTCACGCCCGTGCCGGGCTCGACGGCCTCGCGGTCCAGGCCCAGCAGGGACGCGACGCGATCGACGGCGAGCGTGCAGTTCAGGGTGCATGCCAGCGGCAGCCAGTCTCCGCGCGCGTCGGCGAAGCCCGCCACCGTGCCGGTCGGGTCGGCGGGGCGGCGCCGCGACACCGCGTAGACCGTGCCGGACGTTCCGAGGCTCATGACGGGAGTGCCGGGGCGCAGTCCCAGGCCCAGCGCGGCGGCGGCGTTGTCGCCGGTGCCGGCCGCGACGAGCGTGCCCTTGGAGAACGGCAGGTCGTGGCTGTCCCGCACGGTGCCCGCCACCTCACCGGGCCGGACGACACGCGGCAGCAGCGCCGGATCCAGAGCCACGCGCGCGAGGATCTCCTCGTCGTACGACTCGCTGCCGGAGGCCCACCAGCCGGTGCCGGAGGCGTCGCCCCGGTCGGTCGTGCCCTGCCCGGTGAGGTGTTCGGTGAGGTAGTCGTGGGGGAGCCGTACCGCCTTGGTGGCGCGCACCGCCTCCGGCTCGTGCTCCGCGAGCCAGGCCCATTTGGTGACGGTGAACGACGCGGCGGGCACGCTGCCCGTGCGGTCCGCCCAGTACTTCGCGCCCCCCAGCTCCTCGACCAGCCGGCGCGCCTGCGGTGCCGAGCGCACGTCGTTCCACAGCAGGGCGGGGCGTACCGGCTCACCGCGTTCGTCCAGTGTGACCAGACCGTGCTGCTGGCCGCCGATGGACACCGCCGCGGCTTCGTGAGCGGGCTCGCCGCACTGGCGCAGTGCCTCGCACAGGGCGTCCCACCACTGCCGTGGATCGCTCTCCCGGCCGGCGCCGGAGGTCACCGTGTGCGGCGCCTGACCGCTCGCCACGACCACACCGGTGGCCGCGTCGACGACCAGCGCCTTGGTGGACTGGGTGGACGTGTCCACGCCGACGACGAGCGGACCCTCGGCTGCTGACATCGGGCTCTCCCTGCTTCTGCGGCTCGTGCCTGGATCTTCCGGGCATGTCTCGGGGGAGACACCTGTGTCTCTTCCCACGGACGAGACACAGTCCACGGACGCGGCGGTCTCTTCCCAGAGACGCGTTCGCATACTAATTTGTAAAGTGCCATGACGAAATAGTCGTGTGCGACAGTCGCAAGCGAGCAAGGGAGCCGCGGCATGAACTACCAGCCCACCCCCGAGGACAGGTTCACCTTCGGCCTGTGGACCGTCGGCTGGCAGGGTAGGGACCCGTTCGGCGACGCCACGCGGCGTGCCCTCGACCCGGTCGAGTCGGTGCAACGCCTGGCCGAGCTCGGTGCCCACGGAGTGACCTTCCACGACGACGACCTGATCCCCTTCGGATCCTCGGACACCGAGCGCGAGTCGCACATCAAGCGCTTCCGCCAGGCCCTGGACGCCACCGGCATGGTCGTCCCGATGGCCACCACCAACCTCTTCACCCACCCCGTCTTCAAGGACGGCGCCTTCACCGCGAACGACCGGGACGTGCGCCGTTTCGCGCTCCGCAAGACCATCCGCAACATCGACCTGGCGGCGGAGCTGGGCGCGCGTACCTACGTCGCCTGGGGTGGGCGCGAGGGCGCCGAATCCGGTGCCGCCAAGGACGTAAGGGATGCCCTCGACCGCATGAAGGAGGCGTTCGACCTCCTCGGCGAGTACGTCACCTCACAGGGCTACGACCTGCGCTTCGCGATCGAACCCAAGCCGAACGAGCCGCGGGGCGACATCCTGCTGCCCACCGTCGGCCACGCCCTGGCGTTCATCGAGCGCCTGGAGCGGCCCGAGCTGTACGGCGTCAATCCGGAGGTCGGGCACGAGCAGATGGCCGGACTGAACTTCCCGCACGGCATCGCGCAGGCCCTGTGGGCGGGCAAGCTCTTCCACATCGACCTCAACGGCCAGTCCGGCATCAAGTACGACCAGGACCTGCGCTTCGGCGCCGGCGACCTGCGCGCCGCCTTCTGGCTGGTCGACCTCCTGGAGAGCGCCGGCTACGACGGCCCGCGCCACTTCGACTTCAAGCCGCCGCGGACCGAGAACCTCGACGGCGTGTGGGCGTCGGCCGCGGGCTGCATGCGCAACTACCTGATCCTGAAGGAGCGTTCGGCCGCCTTCCGCGCCGACCCCGAGGTCCAGGAGGCCTTGCGCGCCTCCCGGCTCGACGAACTGGCCCGGCCCACGGCCGCGGACGGCCTGCAGGCCCTGCTCGCCGACCGCACGGCGTTCGAGGAGTTCGACGTCGAGGAGGCCGCCGCGCGTGGGATGGCGTTCGAGCAGCTCGACCAGCTTGCGATGGACCATCTGCTGGGCGCGCGCGGCTGAGGCGTCCATGGTGTGATCTCCGCGCGGATTGCCACGGAATCGTGCCCTCCACGGCATGAGTCGGTGTCAACCTCCGCGTGGGGGTCGCGGCCAGGGCGGCGCTTTCGGGAGCCTGTCACCATGGCCA
The DNA here is from genome assembly GCF_044548465.1 of Streptomyces sp. NPDC052023. Taxonomy (NCBI): domain Bacteria; kingdom Bacillati; phylum Actinomycetota; class Actinomycetes; order Kitasatosporales; family Streptomycetaceae; genus Streptomyces; species Streptomyces sp. NPDC052023. The sequence continues at coordinate 184,390 of NZ_JBIUBW010000005.1, forward strand.
TGCCGCCCGTACCGCCTCAGCCACCCGGCCCCCCGGGTGACACGCCGCCCCCGGGCGGCGGTTTCGGACCACCCACCACTGAATTCGGATCCGTTCCTCCGCGACGGCGGCGCACCTCGGTCCTCCTGGCCGTGGCCGTGCTCGTGGCGGTCGCGGTCGTCGTCGCGTTCGTGGTTCTTAAAGGATCGGGGAGCGACGAGTCGCCGGACGGGAAGCCGGACACCAGCACTTCGTCCGCGGAGCCGACCTTCAGCCTGCCCACCGAACTGCCGACCGAACTGCCCACCAGGCTACCGACCGGACTGCCGTCGCTTCCGTCGCAGTTCCCCACGGAGCTGCCGAGCGGGATGCCGACCGAGGTGCCGAGCGATCTGGAGTCTCTGATCTCCGGCCTCCCGGTCGACGCACTGCCCTAGCCCGGTGTGGCCATCGGGCGACCCTCAGGCCCTGGTAGGCACGGTCCTGCACGTCATCATCGACGAACAGCGCGAGCAGGCCCGGCTGAGCGCTCTCGACTCGGACTTCAAGATCGCCCGCGAGGAGAGGAGCCGTCCTGCCTCGCAGCGCCCGGGGGCGAGGGGAAGGCCACGGGACCGGACGCCGGGGCATCCTCCGTCGCCGCCAGCGCGGTCGCCGGGTCCTGGTCCCCTCCTCCGACGGGCACCCAGCGGCCGCCTTCGTTCCGGTACGGCCACCAGCGACCGTCGCGCCCCAGCCGCAGCTGGCCCGGTGTGCCCTCGACCGTCCACCGATTGCCCTCCGCGCGTAGAGCGGGGCGCTCGCCGTCGTCCCAGGCCGCTTGCAGGGCGGCACGCGCGCGTGCGAGTGCCTCGCCCTGGACGGCCCACTCCTCTTCGAGCACGGACAGCCCGGCCACGCCGCCGTACTGCCATGCCCGCACGGCTGCCGCCAGCGCGTCCGGGCCCCGCCCGGACCCGTCGGCGAGCCGCTCCGCCAGGGGCGGTTCGGGAGCACCCGCAGCCAGCCGTACGGCGTCCTGCGACACCGTCAGCTCCTCGACGGCGACGCCTGCCCGCAGCGCCTCGGACAGCAGTCGGTGTGCCGTCACCGCGGTACGGGCGGCCAGGAACTCCAGGGCGGCCGGTTCGACGCCGGGAACTGGTGGGGCCTCGGTGTCCAGGGTGGGCGGAAGACCTGGCTCCGCCGGGAGTCCGGGTGGAGCGGGCAAAGCAGGCAGGATGTCGCCCGCAGCGTAAGCCTCCACGGCGTCCACCCCCTCCGGCTCGCTGTGCTCCTCGGGACTCTCCTGCGCCGGCGTCGCAGTGCGGTGCTGCAGGTCGGCGAGCAGTGCCCGTTCGCCGCGCCCGCGCATCAGCAGCAGGACGAAGGGATCCTCGTCGAGCAGGCGGGCCACCTGGTAGCACAGCGCCGCCGTGTGCCCGCAGTGGTCCCAGGCGCCGCAGTCGCAGGTGGGCTCCAGATCACCCATGCCGGGCAGCAGTCCGACACCGGCCGTCGCCGCGTCCTCGACCAGATGCGGCGGCATCTCCCGGTCGAGCAGTGCCGCGACATGCCCGGCCCGTTCGACGGCCATCTCCAGGAAGCGGTCCCACTGCGCGGGGGACAGCTCGTCCAGCAGCACATCGGCCCGGTGCGCCGTATCGTCCCGGCCCTGCACGACAGCCGTGATCCGCCCCGGCCGCACCGACACCGCGCCCACCGCTCCCGCGCGCGCGAGCCGACGGCCCGTCTTGACCTGCGCCGTGTCCAGTGCCGCGTCCTCCAGGGCCTTCAGCCAGGCCCGGCCCCACCAGGTGAGCGCGAAGCCCCTCCCGGGCGCGGGAGGCAACGCGGCGAACGTGCGCTCCGTCTCGTCGTACTGATTCATCGCGTCGCCTCTCGCAGCTCCACCAGATCGGCCAGTTCCGTGTCGGTCAGCTCCGTGAGCGCGGCCTCACCGGAGCCCAGCACGGCGTCGGCCAGCTCCCGTTTGCGATTCAGCATCTCGGCGATGCGGTCCTCGATGGTTCCCTCGGCGATCAGCCGGTGCACCTGTACGGGCCGGTCCTGCCCGATGCGGTACGCGCGGTCCGTCGCCTGCGCTTCGACCGCGGGGTTCCACCAGCGGTCGTAGTGCACGACATGCTCGGCCCGCGTGAGATTCAGGCCCGTGCCCGCCGCCTTCAGCGACAGCAGGAACACGGGAACCTCACCGTCCTGGAAGCGCCGTACCATCGCCTCGCGCGCGGGGACGGGGGTGCCGCCGTGCAGGAACTGCGAGGGCACGCCGCGGGCCGCCAGGTGCCGCTCGATCAGCCGGGCCATGGCCACGTACTGCGTGAAGACCAGAACGCCCGCATCCTCGGAGAGGATCGTGTCGAGCAACTCGTCGAGCAGCTCGAGCTTCCCCGAGCGCCCGGCGATTCTCGGGGCCTCCTCCTTGAGGTACTGCGCCGGGTGGTTGCAGATCTGCTTCAGGCCGGTCAGCAGTTTCATGATGAGCCCGCGCCGCGCCATGTCGCCGGCGTTCGCGATCTCCGCGAGGGTCTCGCGCACCACGGCCTCGTAGAGCCCGGCCTGTTCCGTGGTGAGCGACACCGCGCGGTCGGTCTCCGTCTTCGGCGGCAGCTCGGGCGCGATGCCCGGATCCGACTTGCGGCGGCGCAGCAGGAACGGCCGTACGAGCCGGGACAGCCGTTCCGCGGCGGCCGGGTCCTGGCCTCCCTCCACGGCCTGTGCGTACCGGCTGCGGAACGTGCTGAGGCGACCGAGCAGCCCCGGCGTGGTCCAGTCGAGGATCGCCCACAGCTCCGAGAGGTTGTTCTCGACCGGCGTGCCGGTGAGTGCCACGCGCGCGCGTGCCCCGATGGACCGCAACTCCCGCGCGGTCGCCGAGTACGGGTTCTTCACGTGCTGGGCCTCGTCCGCGACCACGAGACCCCACGGCACCTCGGCGAGCCGCCGCGCGTCGAGCCGCATCGTGCCGTACGTCGTAAGGACGAACTCCCCGTCGGCCACGCCGTCCAGGTCACGCCGGGATCCGTGGAAACGCCGCACCGGTGTGCCGGGCGCGAACCTCTCGATCTCCCGCTGCCAGTTGCCCATCAGGGACGTCGGGCAGACCACGAGGGTGGGACCGGCGGCCGAGTGGTCGGACTGCCGATGAAGATGCAGGGCGATCAAGGTGATCGTCTTGCCGAGCCCCATGTCGTCGGCGAGACAGCAGCCGAGCCCCAGGGACGTCGTCCGGGCCAGCCACGACAACCCGCGCCGCTGATAGTCGCGCAGTTCGGCGGCGAGCGCGACGGGCTGTGCGACCGGTTCCTGGGCCTCCGGGTCCGCCAGCCGTTGGCGCAGCGCCGCCAGCCAACCCGTCGGCTCCACGTCGATCCGGCGGCCGTCGACCTCGGTCGAGCCCGTCAGAGCGGCCCCGAGCGCGTCGAGCGGCGCGATCTTGCGGTCCTGCTGCGCGCGGGCGCGAAGTACCTCCTGAGGGTCGATCAGCACCCACTGGTCCCGCAGCCGCACCGCGGGCCGGTTCGCCTCGGCGAGCTGGTCCAGCTCCTCGCGCGTGAGCTGCCGCCCGCCCAGCGCGAACCTCCAGTCGAACGCGAACAGCGCGTCCGCCGACAGGAACGACGGCATGTCCCGGGAGTGCCGCGCGGGGGCCTTCTCCTCGTCGTCCGGCGGGCCGACGACCGCGCGCGCGGTGAGGTCGCGGGCCAGCTCTCGCGGCCAGTGCACGTCGACGCCGGCGCCGGCGAGAGCCGCCGAGTATTCCCCGAGTAGCTCGGTGACCTCCTCGTCGGTGAGTTCGACGGCGTCCGGCACGGCTGCGGACAGCACAGGAGTGAGCGCGGGCCAGGCCCGCGCCGCGCGCCGCAGAGCGAGCAGCGCGTCCATCCGCGCGCGGGAGCCGAAGGCCCGGCCGGTGGCTCCCGTCCCCGTCCACACCTGGGCGGCGTCCGCGACGAGCGAGGGGTCGCTCACGCTGTGCAACTGGAGCACCGCCCGGAAGGTCGGTGGCCTGTCGGCCCCCGTCGTCAGGCCGCGCACATCGATCCGCAGGGAGATCCGAACGCCCGCGTCGTGACCGGCGGCCACGTCCGCGGCCCACGGCCGCAGCTCGGGCAGATGCTGCGGCTCCGGTACGGCGTAGGCCGGGCCGCCCGTGACGACCGCTGCGGCGGGTGACCGGGGCAGTGTGTCGGCGACCGCGTCCAGGAAAGCGCGCACCAGACGCTCCGGGTGGGGCAGCCGAGGCGGCCCCGTGCCGTCCAGCGGTACGGCGTGCGCCTCGGGCGGCATCGCGGCGGCGAGCCGGCGAACGTTCTCGATGTCCTCCGCACGCAGTGGCCCCGCACGCCAGGCGTCGTTGTCGCCGTGCGACAGGCCGGGCAGCAGCAGGCCCCGGGCGACGTACTGCAGTCCCAGCACGGCGGCGGCTCCCCAGAACACGGCCGCCCGGTGTCCCTGCCCGGCGGCACGCGCGCGCGTGAGGACGGGGAGTGCCGCGCGCACGGGCAGTACGACGGCCGGCACGTCGACCCGTTCCAAGCCGTCTACGCCGGGGAGCACGACGGTCCGTTCCTCGACGGTGCCGCCGGAGAGCAACGTGGCCAGTTCCTCGACGGTGCCGCCGTCCATGACCGGTGCCGCGGTGCCGTCGGGGCGCCAGAAGGCGACGCGTCCGGTGCGGGCCGGGTCACCGGGGACGAACACCGCGCAGCACTGGGCCAGTTCGGAGATTTCGGAGGGGGTTGCCGTGGGAATCCTCTGCACAGATATGGCCGCATTCCTCAAGTTTGACTAGTCGGGGCAAGGTCGCCGATAGTACAACACTGCCTCGATCTGACCGGCATGCTTGAACTGTGACCCCGATCACTTCTGACTCTCAGGGGTGACTAGGGGGCGAGTGTCAGGGATCTCTCAGGGTGCGTCTCAGGGGTGCGGCCGGAACCGCCGGAAACGCGGGCCCGTTTTCAGAACAGAGAGCGGCCGTGGCCGCGAAGGAGGCGACACACATGTCGAAGAACGCGAAGATCGCCGCAGGGGGTGTGGCGGTCGGGCTCATCCTTTTGATCTGGCTGCCTTGGTGGGCCGCGCTGCTCATAGTGCTGGGCGTCCCGGCCGCCGCGTACCTCACGCTGGACCCGTCGCAGCGCCGCAGGCTGCGCCGGGTCACGCGCAAGGAACTCGGCCGCTGACGGTCTACCGGCCCGATGCGGCCCCGTCGTCCAGCGCACACCTGTCGACCACGTCACCGCCCGCGGGCCGGCCTACGGTCCGGTCCGCGGGCGGCCGGGTCCCCCGCTCCACCCACGCGACCAGCGCGTCGAAGGCCGATCGGTAGCAGGGCAGGATCGGCCGCAGCCGGTCGGGATGGGTGTCGTACAGCCCGTCGACATGCGTACCGCCCTGGACCGTGTAGTAGCGGTGCAACGGCCCCCGTCCCCGCCTGTCGACCATGCGCGCGTACACGTCCGAGTCGGCGGCCTTGGGCAGCAGCGTGTCCATGTCCCCGTGCAAGGTGATCAGCGGCTTGCCGATGCGCCCGGTCAGCGCCACCCGGGCCACGGCGCGACGGACGGAGGCCGGGCGCGAGGCGTAGTCGTAGGTCGCGTCCGACGCGCAGGGCGCGAGGATCTCCTCGAGCGTGCTCCCGGCCGACGGCCCGGGGCAGCCCGGGTCGTACGCCGGGTCGAACTCCGCGCGATAGGTCTTCTGCGTGACACCCCAGTAGGCCTTCTCGTGGTAGGGCCACAGGAACTCCGACCCAGGCGCGAAGCCCACGCCGTACATGTCCTCGTCCGACGCTGAGCCGTACGTCCGCGCCACCGCCGTGGGCAGGGAGGTGAGCAGATTCGGGCCGTCCGCCGTCCACAGGGCGCCCTCCCAGTCGACCCCGCCGTCGTAGAGCTCCGGATGGTTCTCCAACTGCCACCGTGTCAGGTAGCCGCCGTTGGAGATGCCCGTCATGTAGGTGCGGCGCGGGGCGTGGCCGTAGCGCTGGGCGACCACCTTGCGCGCAGCGCGCGTGAGCTGCGTCGCGCGGGTGTTCCATTCGGCGATCGCGTCCCCGGCCCGCTCGCCGTCGCGATAGAAGTCGGTGCCGTTGTTGCCCTTGTCGGTCGCGGCGTACGCGTAGCCCTGGGCCAGCACCCGGTCGGAGATCGCCTTGTCCGTCGCGTACTGCCTGCGCGTGCCCGGAGCGCCGGTGACGACGAGGCCGCCGTTCCAGCGGTCCGGCAGCCGTATGACGAACTGCGCGTCATGCCGCCAGCCGTGCGTGGCGTTGAACCGGGACGAGTCGGGGAAGTACCCGTCGACCTGCACGCCCGGCACGCCTGACGGCGTACGCGTGGCTTGTGCCGTCAGCCCCGCCTGGTCGGCCAGGTCGGTGTACGGGGTACCGGCGAGACCGGTGGTGGTCAGGTCAGCCAGACAGGCAGTCTGCTGAAAGGCCGCGCCCGGTACCCGCACGCGGTCCTCGCGCGTGCAGTGGGCACCCCCGCCTCCGTGGGCAAGGGCAGGGGCGGGCGCAGTGAGGGCCCCCGCCAGGAGCGCGGCGGCGAGCAGGGGGACGCCGGGGGACGGACGCATGCGGGCCTCCAGGACACAACGACAGGGCACGGCACGTGCGCCGAGCCGCGGGCTGCCCCATCGTGGAGCGGGCACCGCGTGTCTTCCATGGACTGGCACCACATGCCGTTGAGCTCGGGCATGGGTGTCCGGCACAGGTCGTCAAGCCCCTTGCTGGGCAAGCAGGCGCTGTGTCCCCGGACGACGTCCGCAAGCAGCAGGCCGGAGACGTCCGGCAGGGCAGGAGGTCCGACGGTCGTCGGCTGCAGGAGGCCGGTGCAACCGGCCCAATGCGGCCCTCTGGCCTCCTCAGGTCGGCCGCACCGCCATCTTGTCCAGTGCCTCCAGCAGGGCGGGCAGCTTGGGCCCCCGGCCCACCGGCAGTACCTCGCCGGGCTTGTCATCGAGGAGCAGGAACGCCATGTCGTCCGTCCGCGCCACCAGCGACCAGCCCGGGCCGTCCGCGCGCAGCATGCGCGCGTCGCCCGTGGCGAAGGACGACCGGACCCGGCCCAGGGGCGGCGGCGTGTCCACGTACGCGTGGGCCTCGGCGAGGACGCGCCGGATCGCGCTGCGCTCCGGACCGGCCTGCTCGTCCGGGACGGGTTCGGAGTCGCTTTGGGGGACGACGAATTCCTTGTCGTCGACCTGCTCCCGCCACGACGACCACTGCACCGCGATCTCGTCCGCCCCCAGCCGGCGCTGGGCCGAGCCCCAGCCCGTGGTGTCCGGCGGCGACAGCGGTGCGCAGCCCGCCACCTCAGGGTCGGGATCGTGCGGTGCGGGCACGCCGGGAGCCGCGACGGCGACCGCCAGCGGCCAGCCAGGCAGGGCGGCGACGACGGACCGCTCGTCGGGAGACAGGTCGTACTCCATGCCGCAGTCCCAGGAGGCGATGGCGACCGCGACGAGCGACACGTCGTCGGTGACGACCGTCCATCGCGCACCCTCGCCGTCCTGGCCGAACACGAGGCCGTACCCGTCGGCCAGCGGCGCGATGCCCAGGGCCGCACAGGCCTCGGGGTAGTCGTCGCCCAGCACGCTCGGGAAACGCGCCGGCGTCAGCAGCACCGCCGTGAGCACGTAGAGCGCGTCGTCCTCGGCGGCGACGGCATCCGCATCCGTCCCGGCCATCCCAGCCTCCCCAGGGGTTCGTCCATCGGCGCGCACCCTAGTGCGAGCGGAAGCCGCTTGTCACGACTCCGCGTACCACCGGACCTGCGGTTGTCCGCCCGGACAGGGCCAAAACGACCGCCTGCCGCCCGTCGCTCACACCGCCGGCAGCCCCAGCAGCTCGCGTGCGACCGTCCGCGGCGACTCGTCGCGCTCCCGGGCCAGCGCGATGACGGCCCGGCACGCCAGCTCGTTCACCCCGAAAGACAACGCCTCGGGCGACACCCACGCCGCCGCCTCGTCGATACGGTCCTGGTCGTCCTCCGCACACGCCGACACGTACGCCGCCGCGGCCTCGAAGAGATTGTGCGCACGCCGGTCCGGGCCTGACGTCCGCTCCGCGCGCGCCGCCTCACGGAATCCGCCCCAGACCTTGCGAACCCTGTCGAACACAGTGACCACCTTCCCCGTTTGCGGCTTCCCCCGCCCGACGCTCACCTGCTGCTACTCAACCTAGAGTTGAAGCCGCGGCGGCAGAAGAGGGAAGGCGAGGTGAAGTGCCAGGTGGTCAGGCCTCCCGGACGGCCAGCGCGAGGAACCGGTCGTCCTGATCGACGTACGACGTCATGGTCCAGCCCGAACCCGCCAGCAGCGGCCGGAGATTGGGCTCGGCGCGCAGATCGTCCGGGGTGATGTGACGGCCCTGCCGTGCGGCGAGAGCCGCGCGGCCGATCGGGTGGAAGAGGGCGAGCCTGCCGCCGGGGCGCACCGTGCGCGCCAACTCCCGCAGGTTCCGCGCCGGGTCGGGCAGGTGGGCGATCAGGCCTGCCGCGAACACCGCGTCGAGTGACTCCGAGCGCAGCGGCAGCGCCGCCACGTCGGCTACGAGCAGCCGCCCGTCACGGTCCCGTCCGGCCCGTACGGCGGCCTGCAGCATGGCCGGGGTCAGATCGGCCCCGAGGACCACCCCCGAGGCGCCCACGGCCGCGCGCAGGGGCGGCAGGGCACGTCCGGTGCCGCAGCCCGCGTCGAGAACGCGGTCGCCCTCCCGCAGGCCGAGTTCGGCCACCGCCGCCGCGTAGGCGGGACCGTCGTCGGGAAACCGGCTGTCCCAGCCGGCCGCGCGGGCCGTGAAGAACTCCTGGACGTGCGTACGGTCGTCGCTCATGTTCGTCATGATCCCTCACCAGCACGGAGGACGCCCCGACGCACATGTTCGAGCGGGACGCGATCGTTCAGGTACATATCTGCGTCATATTCCAACACCTTTCGAAATGCGCCCCCTCTGTGCTCCTGTGCCCCCGCTAGCGTCCCTTGGCCATGGGACACCTGGACCACGCCGCCTTGGGCTGGCTGACCCCCGTACTGTCGTACGTCATGGCCTGCACCGGCGCCGCACTGGGCCTGCGCTGCACGGTCCGGGCGCTCGGCGCCACCGGCCGTTCGCGCCGCAACTGGCTGATCACGGCCGCCTCGGCCATCGGCACCGGCATCTGGACCATGCACTTCGTGGCCATGCTCGGCTTCAGCGTCAGCGGGACCGAGATCCGCTACGACGTACCGCTCACCGTCCTCAGCCTGCTCGTGGCCATGATCGTCGTCTGCGCCGGCGTCTTCGCGGTCGGCTACGGAGGCAACCGGGCCCGTGCGCTGCTCATCGGCGGCCTCACCACCGGGCTGGGCGTCGCGAGCATGCACTACCTGGGCATGGCGGCGGTACGCCTGCACGGTGACGTGACGTACGACCCGATGCGTGTCGCCCTCTCCGTCGTGATCGCCGTCGTGGCGGCGACCGCGGCCCTGTGGGCGGCGCTCAACATCAAGTCGCCCGTCGCGGTCACCGTCGCCTCCCTCGTCATGGGCGCGGCCGTGAGCAGCATGCACTACACCGGGATGATCGCGGTGCGCGTGCAGGTCACGCCCTCCGGCGAGGTCCTGCCCGGGGCCACGGCGATGCAGTTCGTCTTCCCCCTCGCCGTCGGCCTCGGGTCCTACCTCTTCCTGACCTCCGCCTTCGTGGCGCTGTCGCCGACAGCCGGGGAGCGCGAGGCATCCGCATCGGCCCAGCAGCCCCTCGGGAGCGGCGCCCACTGACGGCGCAACCCCACCGGACCGCACCCGAACCCCCTTCCGAACGAGGAGGCCATGCGTACCCCCCGTAGGAATTCCGGCACAGGCGCCGAGACGCCGCCCCCGACTCCTGCGCGTGGCCGCCGCGCCCACGCCGGTCCACCGGCCGACGAGAGCCCGCAGGACACCCAGGACACCGAGGTGACGGGTGGACCCACGCGCGCGGGGGAGCGCTGGCACATACGCCCGCGCACCGTGCGCGCCAAGATCGTCTGCTTGCTGATGGTGCCCGTCGTGTCGCTGCTGGCCCTGTGGGCGTACGCCACCGTCAGCACCGTTCAGGACGTCGCCGGGCTGCGGCAGTTGCAGCGCGTGGACTCCGATGTCCGCGCTCCCGTCGCCGCCACCGTGGCCGCGCTCCAGGCCGAGCGCGCCGCCGCCGTCCGGCACGCGACCGACCCCTCGGCCGTGGCCGATGGCGAGCTGCAGCGGCTCGCCAAGCGCACGGACCAGGCCGTAGGGCAGTTGCGGCTCGGCGATCACAACACCGTCGCCGACGGACAGGAACTGCCCGAGGGAGTCGCCCAGCGGCTGGAAGCCTTCGTGGCCGGTACCGAGGGACTGCGGACGCTGCGCGCCGATGTGCTGGACCGGCGCGCCGGGTGGGACGAGGCCTACGAGCAGTACACGAAGACCATCTCCACCGCCTTCGGTGTGGGCGGTGCCCTCACCGGCATCCAGGACGCCGAACTCGGCTCCGACGCGCGCGTGCTGCTGGAGTTCTCCCGCGCGGGTGAGGCCCTGGCCCGGGAGGACGTGCTGCTGTCCAGCGGCAGGCTCGCGGGCCGCCTGGACGGCGAGCGGATGCGGCAGTTCACCGGCGCGGTCGACACCCGCCGCGCCCTCACCGACGCCGCCGTCGCCGACCTGCGCGGCGACGAACGCGCCGCCTGGCGCCAACTCGCCGAGAGCGGGGACTACGCGGCGATGCTCGCCATCGAGGACAAGGTCCTGACGAGCGGACCGGGATCCGCGGCGATCAAGGCCGCGCCCGAAACCGCCTGGGCTCCCGCACACGCGCGCGTGCAGGACGGTATGCGCACCATCGAGCAGGACGCCGCCCGGGGAGTGGCCGACCGGGCCGACCCGTTCGCCCGTGGCCTGCTCACCCCCGCGGGCGCTGCCGTCCTCTTCGGCCTCGCCGCCGTCGCCGCGTCCCTCGTCATCTCGGTGCGCATCGGGCGCGGCCTCGTCGTCGAACTGATCAGCCTGCGCAACGGCGCCCTGGAGATCGCCCGGCGCAAACTCCCCGAGGCCATGCGCAAACTGCGCGCCGGGGAGGAGATCGACGTCCGGGCCGAGGCACCGCCCGGGCCACCCGCGGAGGACGAGGTCGGGCAGGTCGCCGAGGCGCTCGGCACCGTGCACCGGGCCGCGCTGCTCGCCGCGGTGGAACGCGCCGAACTCGCCAGCGGCATCTCCGGCGTGTTCGTCAACCTCGCCCGCCGCAGTCAGGTGCTCGTCCACCGCCAGCTGAGCCTCCTGGACAGCATGGAACGCCGCTCCGACGACCCCAACGAACTGAGCGACCTGTTCCGGCTCGACCACCTCACCACCCGGATGCGGCGCCACGCCGAGAGCCTGATCATCCTCTCCGGCGCGGCTCCCGGCCGGGCCTGGCGCATGCCGGTCTCCCTGACCAACGTGGTCCGCGCGGCCGTCTCCGAGATCGAGGACTACGCGCGCGTGGAGGTACGGCAGCTCCCCGCAGCCCTCGTCATCGGCGCCGCCGTCGCCGACCTGACCCACCTGCTGGCCGAGCTCGTCGAGAACGCCGCCCAGTTCTCACCCCCGCATACGCGCGTGCGCGTCACCGGTGAACACGTGGGCAACGGCTACGCCATCGAGGTCGAGGACCGCGGCCTGGGCATGGGCAACGACACCCTCGCCGAGGCCAACCGCCGTATCGCCCAGTCCGAAGCCCTCGACCTGTTCGACAGCGACCGGCTCGGCCTCTTCGTCGTCAGCAGGCTCGCCGCACGCCACGAGATCAAGGTGCACCTGCGCACGTCCCCCTACGGCGGTACCACCGCGGTCGTTCTGCTGCCCACCGCCCTGCTGCACAGCGGCGTGCCGGAACGTTCCGGCAACCAGGCGACGGACCCGGAACACGCGTACGCGCGCGTGCCGGGCGGCCCCCTCCAGCAGGAAGCCGTCCCCACCACCGGTGAGCGGCCCGCCCTGGTGGCCCCCGCCCCGGACGCGGCGCGGACCGGCCCCGAAACCCCGCCCCCCGGAGTCACCGCCTTGCGCCTGCACCGCCCCCCCGACCCGGACGAAGGATCCGAGGACCTGCCCCGCCGGGTACGGCAGGCCAGCCTCGCCCCGCAACTGCGCGAGCGACGCCCCTCGGACCCGCCGCAGCCGTCCGCCCCCCGTGACGACGACCGGCGCACCCCCGAACTCGTACGCGACCGTATGGCGGCCTACCGCGACGGTTGGGCTCGCGGTGGCGGCCGCCGGCCCGGCCACGGCGCCGCCCCCGACCCCGCAGGCGGCAGTGACAGCAGCGAAGGAGACCCCGCATGATCCAGGATCCCGGCATGAGAGCAGCTCAGCGCTCCGGCGAACTCGACTGGCTGCTGGACGACTTGGTACTGCGCGTGCACGAGGTACGGCACGCCGTGGTGCTCTCCAACGACGGACTCGCTGTCGGCGCCTCGACCGGGCTCGGCCGTGAGGACGCCGAACACCTCGCCGCAGTCGCCTCCGGCTTCCACAGCCTGGCCAAAGGTGCCGGCCGGCATTTCGGCGCCGGGGGCGTGCGCCAGACCATGGTGGAGATGGACGACGCCTTCCTGTTCGTGGCCGCCGCCGGAGACGGCTCCTGCCTGGCCGTCCTCACCGCCGTCACCGCCGACATAGGCCTGGTGGCGTACGAGATGGCACGGCTGATCAAGCGGGTCGGCGAGCACCTCTACACGGCACCGCGTATGAACGCGCGGCCGCCCGCCGCCGGATGAGGCAAGAAGGCGATCCGCACAGATGACCGAGGATTTCAAGGGCACCCCGCAGGAGCAGGGCAGCCAGTGGTACGACGGCGAGGCAGGCCCGCTCGTCCGGCCGTACGCCATGACCGGCGGCCGCACCAAGCCCGGTCCCACCGGAGTGGCCTTCGACCTCATCGCCCTGGTCACGCTCGACCCGGGTGCTCCCCACCTCGACGACGACCCCGCCCTGGGCCCCGAGCACCGGGCCCTTGTCGACCTGTGCCGTACGGAAACCCAGTCGGTCGCCGAACTCGCCGCGGGCGCCGACCTGCCCGTCGGCGTCGTCCGTGTCCTCCTCGGCGACCTCCTGGAACTCGGCCGCGTCACGGTGAGCCGACCCGTACCGCCCGCGCAACTGCCCGACGAACGGATTCTGCGTGAGGTCATCGACGGACTGCGGGCGCTGTAGATGAACGTTCATGACGATCCGCGCGCGTGCGGCCGCAGAGACGGCCGACTTACGCACCTATGCGGGCGCGCAACGCGCTCGAATCGGTCACATCGAACAAAGAGCGGTCCCAGCACCCCGTGGAGTCCGGCCGTTGCCATGATGCTGACTTCTTACACGTGCACCGAAGCCGTGCGCGGACGCCGTGCCCCGGCGCGGCACGCGCGTACCGACGTCGACCCTTGCCGGCACTCCCGAGAGAAGTGATCGATGGTCTCCGAGACGTCCAACGCCACCGAGGGCGAGTCCACCGCCCTGGCGTTGAAGATACTGGTCGCCGGCGGATTCGGCGTGGGCAAGACCACCCTCGTGGGCGCGGTCAGCGAGATCAGGCCCCTGCGCACCGAGGAACTGCTGAGCGAGGCAGGCCAGTTGGTGGACGACACCGATGGCGTGGACCACAAGGTCACGACCACGGTCGCCATGGACTTCGGCCGTATCACCATCCGCTCCGGCCTCTCGCTGTACCTGTTCGGTACACCGGGACAGGACCGCTTCTGGTTCCTGTGGGACGAACTCTCGCAGGGGGCGCTGGGAGCGGTGGTCCTGGCCGACACCCGCCGCCTGGAGGACTGCTTCCCGGCCGTGGACTACTTCGAGCACCGCCACATCCCGTTCGTGGTGGCCGTCAACTGCTTCACCGGCGCCCGCTCCTATGGAGCACAGGACGTCTGCCGCGCACTGGACCTCGACCGGGGAACCCCGGTCGTGCTCTGCGACGCACGCGACCGTGACTCGGGGAAGGAGGTGCTGATCCGGCTCGTCGAGTACGCCGGACGGGTCCACACCGCCCGGCTGCTCGACTCCGTGAGTTGACCGGTCTCCCGGGTTGACCGGCCTCCAGGGGAGGGCTTCAGCCTGCTACGGCCTTCTGCGCCAGGACCTTGTCGATCGTGACCCTGACCAGAAGCTCCCCCGGCTGGCCGTTGCGCGCGCCGATCTCCTCGGCGTTCTCCTCGCCCATGTACCGAGCCGCGATCAGGGTGGCCCAGCGCCGGAGTTCGCCGAGTTCCTCGGAGAGCTGGGCACGCCCCTGCAGGACGACGAAGTCGAACGGTGGGCGGTCGTCGTCCACGCAGAGGGCGACCCGCCCGTCCCGGGCCAGATTGCGCCCCTTCACGCTCCCCTTGGAGGTGCTGAACACCAATTCGTCCCCGTCGAGCAGGAACCAGATCGGCGCCACATGTGGGCTCCCGTCAGCCCTGACGGTAGACAGCTTTGCCGTGCGTGTGCCCTGCGAGACGAAGGCCCGCCATTCCGTGTCAGTCATCTTCTGTGCCATGCCCCCATCCTGCTTGCCCGTCAGCCGGACGTGGTGAAGGCTGGCGGAGAGATCCTCCGGCCAGGGGGAGTCGTCACACGGGGAGATCGCCATCATGGTGCACAAAGGACTGGGCTGGTTGCTGGACGACTTGACCGAGCGCGTGGAACATGTGCGGCACGCCCTCGTCCTGTCCAACGACGGGCTGGTGACAGGGGCGAGCACGGGACTGCGACGCGAGGACGCCGAGCATCTCGCGGCCGTCGCCTCCGGACTGCACAGCCTGGCCAAGGGGTCGGGGCGCCACTTCGGCGCCGGACAGGTGCGCCAGACGATGGTGGAGTTCGACGACGCGGTGCTGTTCGTCACGGCGGCCGGCAGCGGCAGCTGTCTGTGCGTACTCAGCGCCGCGGAGGCCGACATCGGCCAGATCGCCTACGAGATGACACTGCTCGTCAATCGCGTCGGTGAGCACCTCGGCGTGGACGCCCGACAGCCTGAGCGATTTCCCTCCACAGAGCCCTGACCTGCACTTTCTTCAACCCCCATAAAGTTATCCACAGGGTCGCCGCGTGATCGCCCGGAACGGCTACGGTGATGTGACTGCGAGCGCACGGAGCGTGAGCAGAGCCCATCGATCACGACTCCACGGGGGAGAGACGCCATGTCAGGCAACACCGTCACCCAGCCGGACGTCCTCACGTGCACACCGAGCCGCGCCGCTCGCGAACTGGGGCTGAAGCGACGCGAGTTCGACCTCGCGGTGAACCTCGGACGGATCCGCACGCTGCCCGACGAAGGCGGCGGAGGGCGCCGCGTCGCCCACGCCGAGATCGAGCGGTTGCGCTCGGAGGACGGCTTTCCCGAGGCCCTCCTCGAACGGGTGCGGAGTGTGAGCACGAAGGAGGCCGCGCGCCTGATGGACGTGACCGGTGACCGGTTCACGCGTCTGGCCCGGCTCGGGCTGATGGTGCCGGTCGCGTTCTACGTGAACCGCTATCGGACGCTCGTGTGGCTCTATCTGGCCGAGGAGGTCAGGCAGTTCGCGTCCGACGAGCAGAACGGGCCGCTGGTGAAGGGCCGTGTGCTGCCCGAGGGGCTGCGGGCTCGGCTGCGGGACGGAGTGGACCTGCGCGCCCGCAACTGGAGGGGACGGCATCTGGGATTCCTGTTGCGTCAGGCCACGGATCCCTGGGAGCGCGCCGGGGCCCTGGCGGCGCTGCTGGATCCCGTTCAGATCGCGGAGATCGTCAAGGACCCCTACGAGCGCGCCCACGTGCACCGGTTCCGACCGGGGCCGCCCACGCACGGCGCGCCAGGTTCACCGTCGGCGCAGCTCGCCGAGCGGATCATGACTGCCGACGACCCGGACGAGATCAGCTGGCTGCGGGCCGACCTCGCCCATGTGGTGGACGAGGCCCGCGCCCACCGCCCGGCACCGCGCCCGGCACCTCGTGCGGAGCGCCGGGCTGGACACGGGAGCGTGCGCGGTGCGGAACGCGCACACCATGCGCGGGAACTGCCGGTGTCGCGCCGCACCTCTGCCGTCGTGCCCGCGGCGCAGTCCGCTCCCTGCCGGGCGTCACTCGACCGGCGCCCCTTGGCGCGCACGCCCGAACCCCGGCCCGACACGCACGTACGCGTGCGCGTACCCGAGCCGAAGCGCCCCCGTGGCCTGCTGGGCCGGCTTCGCCGCAGAAGCGCGTGAGCGCCTCCCGCGCCCGCGCGGTGGCCTTCCTGCGACGCCCTGAACAATCCTTACAACGCCCTGAACAGTCCTTCCTGGACGACCGACACCAGCAGGCGGCCCTCCAGGTCGTAGATCCGTCCGCGGGCGAGCCCTCGCCCGCCGGTCGCGATCGGTGACTCCTGGTCGTACAGGAACCACTCGTCCGCGCGGAACGGCCGGTGGAACCACATCGCGTGGTCAAGCGACGCCATGTCGAAGCCGCGTGGACCCCACAGAGGCTCGACCGGGATGCGCACGGCGTCGAGCAGGGTCATGTCGCTGGCGTAGGTCAGGGCGCAGGTGTGCACGAGCGGGTCGTCGCCCAGCGGCCCGACCGCGCGCATCCATACGGCGCTGCGCGGCTCGGCGCCCTTGACCTCTTCGGGCGTCCAGCGCAACCGGTCCACATACCGGATGTCGAACGGCTGGCGGCGTGCCATCCGCTCCCACTGCTCCGGCAGCGCGCCCAAATGCTTCCGGATCTCCTCGACGACCGTCGGCAGGGACTCCGGGTCCGGTACCTCGCGGGCCGGCGGCAGCTGGTGCTCGAAGCTCTCTTCCTCAGGTTTGTGAAAGGAGGCGGTGAGATTGAAGATCGTGCGGCCCTCCTGCACGGCCGTGACCCGCCGTGTCGTGAACGACCGCCCGTCCCGGACCCGCTCGACCTGGTACACGATCGGCACGCCGGGCCGCCCCGGGCGCAGGAAGTACGCGTGCAGCGAGTGCACCGGCCGGTCTCCCTCCGTGGTGCGCCCGGCGGCGACCAGCGCCTGGCCGGCCACCTGGCCACCGAAGACTCGCTGCAGCGACTCCTGGGGGCTGCGGCCGCGGAAGATGTTGACCTCGATCTGCTCCAGGTCGAGCAGGTCGACAAGCCTCTCGGCCGGGTTTGTCATGGTTTTCCGTCTCCTGAATTCACAACTGGCCGACGTCGGTGACGCGGACCACGGCACGGCCTTCGGCGTCGGAGGCCGCAAGATCGATCTCGGCGCTGATGCCCCAATCGTGATCGCTGTTGGGGTCGTCGAAGATCTGCCGGACGCGCCACAGCCCGTGCTCCGGCTCCTCCTCGATCAGCAGCAGCTTGGGGCCGCGCGCGTCGGGGCCGGTGCCGAGGTCGTCGTACTCGTCCCAGTACTTGTCCATCACCTCGCCCCAGGCGTCGGCGTCCCAGCCGGACTCGGCGTCCATGTCGCCCAGCTCGGCCACCTGGTCGAGGGCGGCGAGCTCGACCCGGCGGAACATCGCGTTGCGGACCAGGACCCGGAAGGCACGCGCGTTGGAGGTGACCGGCTTGACCTGGTCGGCCTTCTCCTGGGCCTCCTCGGCGGTCATCTCCTCCGGATTGGCCAGTTGCTCCCACTCGTCCAGCAGGCTGGAGTCGACCTGGCGCACCATCTCGCCGAGCCACTCGATCAGGTCCTGAAGGTCCTCGGACTTGAGGTCGTCCGGGATGTTGTGCTCGAGGGCCTTGTACGCCCCGGCCAGGTAGCGCAGCACGATGCCCTCGGTCCGGGCCAGTTCGTAGAAGGAGACCAACTCCGTGAAGGACATCGCCCGTTCGTACATGTCCCGGATCACGGACTTCGGCGACAGCGGATGGTCGCCGACCCACGGGTGACTCTTGCGGTACGTGTTGTACGCGTGGAAGAGCAGTTCCTCCAGCGGCTTCGGGTAGGAGATGTCCTGGAGACGCTCCATGCGCTCCTCGTACTCGACACCGTCCGCCTTCATCGCCGCCACGGCCTCACCGCGCGCCTTGTTCTGCTGGGCGGCGAGGATCTGCCGTGGATCGTCCAGCGTGGACTCGACGACGGACACCATGTCCAGGGCGTAGGACGGCGATTCGGGGTCCAGCAGTTCGAAGGCCGCGAGCGCGAAGGTGGACAGTGGCTGGTTGAGCGCGAAGTCCTGCTGAAGGTCCACGGTGAGACGGACGATGCGGCCCTCGGCATCCGGCTTGTCCAGCTTCTCGACGATGCCGCCGTCCAGCAGCGAGCGGTAGATGGCGATCGCGCGCCGGATGTGCCGCAGCTGCTGCCTGCGCGGCTCGTGGTTGTCCTCCAGGAGGTGCCGCATGGCCTCGAAGGCGTTGCCGGGCCGGGCGATCACGGACAGCAGCATGGTGTGCGTGACCCGGAAGCGGGACGTCAGCGGCTCGGGCTCGGAGGCGATGAGCTTCTCGAAGGTGTCCTCGCTCCAGGCGACGAACCCCTCCGGCGCCTTCTTGCGGACGACCTTCCGGCGCTTCTTCGGGTCGTCCCCCGCCTTGGCGAGCGCCTTCTCGTTCTCGATGACGTGCTCAGGAGCCTGGGCGACCACGAATCCGGCCGTGTCGAAGCCCGCCCGCCCGGCACGCCCGGCGATCTGGTGGAACTCACGTGCGCGCAGCGTGCGCACCCGGCTGCCGTCGTACTTGGTCAGCGCGGTGAACAGCACGGTGCGGATGGGCACGTTGACGCCGACGCCCAGAGTGTCCGTGCCGCAGATGACCTTCAGCAGCCCGGCCTGGGCGAGTTTCTCCACCAGGCGGCGGTACTTGGGCAGCATGCCGGCGTGATGCACACCGATGCCGTGCCGGACATAACGGGAGAGGTTGCGGCCGAACTTGGTGGTGAAGCGGAAGTTGCCGATCAGCTCGGCGATCTGGTCCTTCTCCTCACGCGAGCACATGTTGATGCTCATCAGCGCCTGCGCCCGCTCCACCGCCTGGGCCTGGGTGAAGTGCACGATGTAGACCGGTGCCTGCTTGGTGTCCAGCAGTTCCGTCAGCGTCTCGGTGAGCGGGGTGCGCCGGTACTCGTAGGAGAGCGGTACGGGACGGGTCGCCGAGCGGACCACCGAGGTCGGCCGGCCGGTGCGCCGGGTGAGGTCCTTCTCGAACATCGAGACGTCACCGAGGGTGGCCGACATGAGGACGAACTGCGCCTGCGGCAGTTCGAGGAGCGGGATCTGCCAGGCCCAGCCGCGGTCGGGCTCCGCGTAGAAGTGGAACTCGTCCATGACGACCTGGCCGATGTCCGCGTGCCTGCCGTCGCGCAGCGCGATCGAGGCCAGCACCTCGGCGGTGCAGCAGATGACGGGGGCGTCGGCGTTCACGGAGGCGTCGCCGGTGAGCATGCCGACGTTCTCGGTGCCGAACAGCTTGCACAGCTCGAAGAACTTCTCCGAGACCAGCGCCTTGATCGGGGCCGTGTAGAAGGTGACCTCGTCCCGGGCCAGGGCGGCGAAGTGGGCGCCCGCGGCGATCATGCTCTTGCCGGAGCCGGTGGGCGTCGACACGATCACGTTCGCGCCGGAGACCACCTCGATCAGCGCCTCCTCCTGGTGGGGGTAGAGCGTGAGACCGCGCTCCTGCGCCCACGACTCGAAGGCTTCGTAGAGGGCGTCGGGGTCGGCGGTCTGCGGCAGCTGATCGATGAGGGTCACGCCCCCATCTTGCCTGGCCTCCTGGCCGATGCGGGAATCGGATGCCCGCATGAAGATCGCGAACGCTACGCTGTGTCGCCGACACGACGTCAGCGCATCAAGTCAACTGGACAGCGGCGCACGAGGAATGGGGCGGGCAGCGGCAATGATGGGACCAGCACACTCTCTCTCGGGCGCCGCGGCCTGGCTCGGCGTCGGGGCCGCCGCCACCGCGGCAGGGCATGGGATGCCCTGGCCGGTCCTGCTGTGCGGCGCGCTGATCTGTGCCGGCGCCGCGCTCGCCCCCGACCTCGACCACAAGGCCGCCACCATCTCGCGCTCCTTCGGTCCGCTGTCGCGCTGGCTCTGCGAGATCGTCGACAAGCTCTCGTACGCCGTCTACAAGGCCACGAAAAAGCCGGGCGACCCGCGTCGCTCCGGCGGGCACCGCACACTTACGCACACCTGGCTGTGGGCGGTCCTGACCGGCGCGGGTGCATCGGTGCTGGCGATCACCGGCGGGCGCTGGGCGGTACTGGCGATCCTCTTCGTGCATCTGGTGCTGGCCATCGAGGGCCTGCTGTGGCGGGCGACCCGAGGGGCCAGTGCCGATGTCCTCGTGTGGCTCCTGGCGGCGACGAGCGCCTGGATCATCGCCGGTGTGCTCGACCAGCCGGGCAACGGGGCGGACTGGCTGTTCACGGAGCCGGGCCAGGAGTACCTGTGGCTGGGCCTGCCGATCGTGCTCGGCGCGCTGGTGCACGACATCGGGGACGCGCTCACCGTCTCGGGGTGCCCGATACTCTGGCCGATTCCGGTGGGCCGCAAGCGCTGGTACCCGCTGGGGCCCCCGAAGGCCATGCGGTTCCGGGCGGGCAGCTGGGTGGAGCTCAGGGTGCTGATGCCGGCGTTCATGGTGCTCGGGGGAGTGGGCGGAGCGGCCGCCCTCAACGTGATCTGAGGTCCCGCACGGCGCGTGCGGCGTCAGTCGGAGCTTTGACGGGTCTCTTCCCCGTATCGGCGTTCGAAGCGAGCGACGCGGCCTTCCGTGTCCACCGTGCGTGCCTTGCCGGTGTAGAACGGATGGCTCTCCGAGGAGATCTCCACGTCCACGACGGGGTAGGTCTCGCCGTCGTCCCATTCGATGGTCTGGTCGCTGGTGGCGGTGGACCGGGTCAGAAAGGCGTATCCGGCGGAGCGGTCGCGGAAGACGACCGGGTGGTAGTCGGGGTGCTTGTCCTGCTGCATGGCTGCTCCTGGTGCGGAGGGGACATGGGCATGGGCGACGCGGGCGCGGTGTGCCCGGACTCAGCCGGACAGCGCGTCCTCGTCGACGATGTGGACGGCGGCCTCCTCGGCGGAGGCGGCCGCGCCGTCGATGCCGACGTCTGTGGCGATCAGCGCGGACTCGTCGTCCTCGTGCGCTCCCTCGTCAGGGGCGACGAGCCGCCCGGACCGGGCGGCGCCGACCTCGTTGTCCAGAAGTTCCCCGTCGGTGCCGTCGGCGTCGCCGAGGCCGTCCCCTTCGGGTACGGGCGAATCGGGCAGCTCTTCCGCCAGCCGCTGGTCCAGGGTCTCGCCCCGAACCCGCTCCGCCGCCGTCACGCCGGTGTGCTCCACCGCCCACGGACGCTCCGGAGGGGACCAGCCCCGGTCCAGGGGGTCCCTGACACCGTCGTACTCGAGGGTGTCCTCACCGTCGAGCAGCCCCGTGTCCTCCCGCTGCTCGGATCCGTCGGGCTGGTAGACGTCATCTCCCCATCCGTCGGCGCTGTTCACGGGTACCTCCAGGTGGTGAGGACGGGGCCGCTCCGGCCACGGTCGGCGGCGTGCCGCCGGTGCCGGGGACACAGACTGCGCCCAACGCGCTCCCGCGCATTTCGCGGGCGCTCCCCGAGCCTGCTCCGCTTTCCAGCCTTCCACCCCTGTTCGCCCCTGCGCAACGGCACAGGCACCGACAGCGGGCGGGTCCCCGAGCCGCGAGGGCCGACCAGGGGGTGCCCGGAGCGCGGGGGGCGCGTCGGCTGGTGGGCGGTCGAGCCCGTTGCGGGGCAGGGAGGGCGCTTCGGCTGGTGGGCGGTCGAGCTGGTCGCGGTGCAGGACGCGGGCTTCGGCTGGTGGGCAGGCCAGCCCTCACCCTCACTCTCACCCGTGCCACGACCGCCACAGCGCCGCGTACGCCCCGTTCGCCGCGACCAGCTCCGCATGGCTGCCCAGCTCGCTGATGCGGCCGTTCTCGACCACGGCGATCACGTCGGCGTCGTGGGCTGTGTGCAGGCGGTGGGCGATGGCGACGACGGTGCGGCCGTCGAGGACACGGGCAAGGGAGCGTTCCAGGTGGCGTGCCGCTCGCGGGTCGAGCAGGGACGTCGCCTCGTCCAGGACCAGCGTGTGCGGGTCGGCCAGCACCAGCCTGGCCAGCGCGATCTGCTGAGCCTGTGCCGGGGTGAGCGCGAGTCCGCCCGAGCCGACCTCGGTCTCCAGTCCCTTGTCCAGCGCACGCGCCCACCCGTCCGCGTCGACCGCGCCGAGCGCCGCCCACAGCTCGGCGTCGACGGCGTCCGTACGGGCCAGCAGCAGGTTGTCGCGCAGCGAGCCGACGAAGACGTGGTGCTCCTGGTTGACGAGGGCCACGTGCGAGCGGACGCGCTCCGCGGGCATGCGGGACAGTTCCGCGCCACCGAGGGTGATCCGGCCGTCCCGCGGCGCGTAGATCCCCGCGAGCAGCCGGCCCAGCGTCGACTTGCCCGCGCCGGAGGGGCCCACCAGCGCCAGCCGGGTGCCGGGGGCGACCTCCAGGGACACCTTGCGCAGTACGTCGACGCCCTCGACGTATCCGAAGTGCACCCGGTCGGCGTGCACGGCCCGGCCGTCGGGTGCCAGAGCCGAGTCCCCGGCGTCCGGCTCGATGTCGCGGACCCCGACGAGCCGGGCCAGCGACACCTGGGCGACCTGCAGCTCGTCGTACCAGCGCAGGATCAGACCGACCGGGTCGACGAGCATCTGCGCGATAAGTGCGCCCGTGGTGAGCTGCCCGACGTCGAGCCAGCCCTGGAGCACGAACGCCCCGCCGACCATCAGCACGGAGGCGAGCACGGTCACGTGGGTGACATTGATGACCGGAAACAGCACCGACCGCAGCCAGAGCGTGTAGCGCTCCCAGGCGGTCCATTCCTTGATCCGGCGCTCGGACAGTTCCACCCGGCGGGCGCCGAGCCGGTGTGCCTCGACGGTGCGGCCCGCGTCCACGGTCTCGGCGAGCGCGGCGGCCACGGCGGCGTAGCCGGCGGCCTCCGAACGGTAGGCCGCCGGCGCCCGCCGGAAGTACCAGCGGCAGCCGACGACGAGCAACGGCAGGGCCAGCAGTACGGCGGCCGCGAGCGGGGGTGCGGTGACCACCAGACCACCCAGCAGCAGGGCCACCCACACCGCACCGATCGCCAGCTGGGGCACCGCCTCGCGCATGGCGTTGGCGAGCCGGTCGATGTCGGTGGTGATCCGGGACAGCAGATCACCCGTCCCCGCCCGCTCCAGGACTCCCGGCGGCAGCCCGACCGACCGCACGAGGAAGTCCTCTCGCAGATCGGCCAGCATCCGCTCGCCGAGCATCGCGCCACGCAGCCGCACCTCACGCACGAACACGGCCTGCACGGCCAGCGAGATCAGGAAGAACGCCACCGTGAGGCCCAGATGCACCTCGCGCGCCCCGTCCGACACCCGCTCGACGAGACCGCCCAGCAGGTAGGGGCCCACCATGGACGCGATCACGGCGACCGTGTTGACGGTGACGAGGAGCAGGAAGGCCGTGCGGTGCCGGCGGAACAGTTCGGCCACGTAGGCGCGTACCGTCGCGGGGGCGCCGACAGGCAGGGTGTGCGCCGTCGTCGTGGCCGCCGGGTCGTACGCCGGGGGCGCCACGCCGATCATGCCGTCTCCTCGATCTCGTTCAGCTCGTCCAATTTCTCGTCCAGCGTGCGCAGCTCGCCGGCGTCGAACTCGTCGAGTACGCCGCTCAGCGGGGTCTCCTCCTCGGCCTCCCGGGTCACCACGGCCCGGTACCGGGGCTCCTTGTGCACCAGCTCCCGGTGCACACCGACCGCCGCGATCTCGCCCTCGTGGACGAGGACAACCCGGTCCGCACGGTCCAGCAGCAGCGGCGAGGAGGTGAACACGACCGTGGTGCGCCCGGCCCGCAGATCACGCACGCCACCCGCGATCCGCGCCTCGGTGTGGGAGTCGACGGCGGACGTCGGCTCGTCCAGGACGAGCACCTCCGGGTCGGTGATCAGCGACCGGGCGAGAGCGAGCCGCTGGCGCTGGCCACCGGAGAGGGAACGCCCGCGTTCGGTGATCCGGGCGTCCATCGGGTCGTCGGCGTCGAGCGAGCCCTGCACGAGCGCCGCCAGCACGTCCTCGCACTGCGCGGCCGCCAGTGCTTCCTCCGCGCGGACGTTTCCGGACGCGGGGACGTCGAGCAGTTCGCGCAGGGAGCCCGACAGCAGCACGGGATCCTTGTCCTGGACCAGGACGGCCGTCCGGGCGCGGTCCAGCGGCAGTGCGTCCAGCGGAACGCCGCCGAGCAGCACCGGCGTACCCGCCTCGGAGGGATGCCCGCCGAGACGCTCGGCCAGCCGCCCCGCCGCGTCAGGGTCGCCGCACACCACGGCGGTGAACCGCCCGGACGGCGCGAGCAGCCCAGTCTCCGGGTCGTACAGGTCCCCGGAGGGCAACGCGCCTCGGTCTGCACGGCCCAGTGAGTCGGTGCGCGCGCCAGCGCCGGATGCCTCGGCCGAACCCTCGCGCGCCCCCGCGGCGTCCGTGACCCGCTCCAGGGACAGCACGCGCGCCGCCCGTGTGGCCGAGGGCCGGGAGAAGGAGTAGGCCATCGCGATCTCTTCGAAGTGCCGCAAAGGGTAGGTGAGGAGCATGACCGAGCTGTAGACGGTGACGAGTTCGCCGACGGTGATCCGGCCCTGCCGCGCCAGATGGACGCCGTACCAGACGACCGCGGTCAGCAGCAGGCCGGGCAGGAGCACTTGGATCGCCGAGATCAGCGACCACATCCGGGCGCTGCGCACGGCCGCGTGACGGACCTCCTGCGAGGCTCGGCGGTAGCGGTCGAGGAACAGTTCCTCACCGCCGATGCCACGCAGGACGCGCAGTCCGGCGACGGTGTCCGAGGCGAGCTCGGTCGCGTAACCCGCCTTCTCGCGCTGGAAGTCCGCCCGCCGGGTCGCTCGGGGGAGCAGCGGCAGTACCGCCAGTGCCAGTACGGGCAGGCCGACGGCCACGACGACGCCGAGCGCCGGCTGGTAGACGACGAGGCCGACGCAGACCAGCACGAGGGTGACGGCCGCCGCGGTGAAGCGGGACACGGCCTCCACGAACCAGCCGATCTTCTCGACGTCGCCCGTGGAGACGGCAACGACCTCGCCGGCAGCGACCCGTCGTGTCAGCGCGGAACCCAGATGCGCGGCCTTGCCGGCCAGGAGTTGCTGGACCCGGGCGGCCGCGGTGATCCAGTTGGTGACAGCGGCCCGGTGCAGGAAGGTGTCGCCGAGGGCGTTGCCGGCGCAGGCCAGCACCATCAGCCCACCCGCGAGGGCGAGCCGCGCGCCGGAGCGATCGACCACGGCCTGCACGGCGAAGCCGACGCAGAACGGCAGTGAGGAGACCGACACGAAGTGCAGCAGGCCCCAGGCCAGTGCGATCAGCTGACCGCGCAGCTGGTTCCGGCCCAGCCACCACAGGAAGCGCGGCCCCGAACGCGCGTCCGGCACACCAGGGTCGGGATACGGAAGGTCTTGAATCTGCATGACGTCCCAGTGGCTCATGTCTGGCGGAGGGCGGGGCGGAGGGCGGAGGACGGGCGGCGGTGGGGAGAAGTGGGAACGGGAGGGGCAGCCGCGGTGCCGAGTCGACACAGGGCGGAGTGTGCAGCACCACGGACCGGGCATGCCGGTACCGAGCCGTGAAAGGCTCGCGCCACAACCTGGTACGAGGCAACCGGTTTTCCGACCCGCCGCACAGAACCGGTTACCGCCCGGCCTCCCTCGCACCGCCCCCTGCCCCAGAGGCCTCAGTGCAGACGAGCCCCACTCGTCCGGTATCTGCTGGCACGACCCGGTCACCACCGCTTCCCCCGTCAGCAGGCCGGAAAAGACCACGCGCCGCCGTCACTTCACGGGGGCGACGTGTGGTCCTTCCTCCGGGGAAAAGGATTCAGCACTGCCCCTCACCACCACGCCCGCCATCCACCAGCGTGTCCAGCAGAGTCCCCAGCACCCGACGCTCCACATCCGTCAGCGGCGCCAGGATCTCCTCCGCCGCCGACCTCCGCGCGCCGTGCAGCTCGCGCAGCGTCTCGCGTCCCTCGTCCGTGAGCTCGATCCGGATCACCCGGCGGTTGGCCGGATCCGGCGCCCTGCGCACCTGGCCGTGCGCCTCCAGCCCGTCGACCAGAGACGTCACAGCCCTGGGCACGACCTCCAGCCGCCCCGCCAGATCTGCCATCCGGGGCGGCGCGTCGTACTCCGCAAGCGTGCGCAGGAGACGGGACTGGGCGGGGGTGATGCCGAGGACGCGCTGCTGAAGATGGCGCTTCTGGATCCGGTGCACCCGGCGGGTGAGCCGCAGCAACTGTTCCGCGAGCAGTCCGTCGGGATCGGGCATGGTCATGAGGGAACAATATCAGGATGCCATTCATTGTGAGTATAGGTAACAGTGAGCTATGCTCCACTCAGTCAGCATCGACCTATCCACGTAGGAGCCCATGAAGCCCGACCTTGAGCCCGCCTGGACGCCGCCTGCCGACAGCAATGAGCAGCCGCGGCAGGTGCGCCGCATCCTGAAGCTCTTCCGTCCCTACCGAGGCCGCCTCGCCGTGGTGGGTCTGCTGGTTGCCGCCGCGTCGGTCGTCTCGGTCGCCACGCCCTTCCTCCTGAAGGCGATCCTCGACACCGCGATCCCCCAGGGCCGCACCGGACTGCTCACCCTGCTGGCCCTCGGCATGATCCTCAGCGCCGTGCTGACCAGCGTGTTCGGAGTCCTTCAGACGCTCATCTCCACCACCGTCGGCCAGCGTGTCATGCACGACCTGCGTACCGCGGTCTACGGCCGCCTGCAGCGCATGTCGCTGGCCTTCTTCACCCGCACCCGGACCGGTGAGGTCCAGTCCCGCATCGCCAACGACATCGGTGGCATGCAGGCGACCGTCACATCAACGGCCACCTCCCTGGTCTCCAACTTCACCAGCGTCGTCGCCACCGTCGTCGCGATGCTCGCCCTCGACTGGCGGCTGACCGTCGTCTCGCTGCTCCTGCTGCCGGTGTTCGTATGGATCAGCCGCCGGGTCGGCGACGAACGCAGAAAGATCACCACTCAGCGCCAGAAGCAGATGGCCACGATGGCGGCGACGGTCACCGAGTCGCTCTCGGTCACCGGCATTCTGCTCGGCCGCACGATGGGCCGCGCCGAGTCGCTCACGCGGTCCTTCGCGGACGAGTCGGACCGGCTGGTCGATCTGGAAGTGCGGTCGAACATGGCCGGCCGCTGGCGGATGGCCGTCATCACGATCGTCATGGCCGCCATGCCCGCTGTCATCTACTGGACCGCCGGCCTCGTTCTCCACGTCGGCGGCCCCGGCGTCTCCATCGGCACGATCGTCGCCTTCGTCTCCCTCCAGCAGGGCCTGTTCCGTCCGACGGTCAGCCTGCTGAGCACGGGTGTCCAGATCCAGACGTCACTGGCTCTGTTCCAGCGCATCTTCGAGTATCTCGACCTGCCCGTCGACATCACCGAGAGGGAGCGCCCGACCCATCTCGACCGCGTCGAGGGCGAGGTCCGTTTCGAGGGCGTCGAGTTCCGGTACGACGGGAAGGGCACGCCGATCCTCGACGGCATCGACCTCACCGTCCCGGCCGGCGGCAGCCTCGCGATCGTCGGCCCGACCGGCGCCGGAAAGTCCACGCTGGGCTACCTCGTGCCGCGGTTGTACGACGTCACGGGTGGCCGTGTGACCCTCGACGGGGTCGACGTCCGTGACCTCGACTTCGACACCCTCGCGCGGGCGGTCGGCGTCGTCTCGCAGGAGACGTACCTCTTCCATGCCTCCGTCGCGGACAATCTGCGCTTCGCCAAGCCCGACGCCACCGACGAGGATTTGCACGCGGCAGCCCGGGCGGCCCAGATCCACGACCACATCGCCGCCCTGCCCGACGGTTACGACACGGTCGTCGGCGAGCGCGGTCACCGCTTCTCAGGCGGCGAGAAGCAGCGCCTGGCCATTGCCCGCACCATCCTGCGCGACCCACCCGTGCTGATTCTCGACGAGGCGACGAGCGCCCTGGACACCCGCACCGAGCATGCCGTCCAGGAGGCGATCGACGCGCTGTCGGCCAACCGGACGACGCTCACGATCGCGCACCGGCTGTCCACTGTCCGCAGTGCCGACCAGATCCTCGTCCTGGACTCCGGCAGGGCGGTCGAGCGCGGGACGCACGAGGAACTGCTGGAGCTGGACGGGAGATACGCGGCGTTGGTCCGCCGGGACGCCCAACTGGAGCCGACAAGATGAAGATATGCCGGGTTTGTGACGATATGCGGGTTACCGTGCCCGCATGCAGATGAACACTCCGCCACGGAGCACGACTCGCACGATTCGACTGACGCGCCGGGGCCGTCTCGCCCTCGTCGCGACCGGAGCCGTCGTAGCAGGCACCGCCGTGGCGGTGCCGCTGCTGATCCTGAGAGGCGAGGAGGAGAAGCCGGCCAAGCCGGCCACCCTGGTCATCCCCGAGGGCTGGCGCGCGGGACAGGTCTACGCCGCCGTCGACAAGGCGCTCGGCCTGCCGTCCGGCACGACGAAGAAGGCCGTCCCCCGTGCCCACCTGAAACTGCCGAACGACGCCGGGGGCAACCCGGAGGGCTATCTCTTCCCGGCGACCTATCCGGTGCCGAAGGGGGCGACGCCGGAGAAGATGCTGGCCACGATGGTCGACACCGCCAACGAAAAGTTCAACGGAGCGCCGATCGCCGCCGGTGCGCAGCGCAATGCCATGAACGTCTATCAGGCGGTCACGATCGCGAGCATCGTCCAGGCCGAGGCGGCGACCAAGGCGGACATGGGGAAGGTCGCCCGGGTCATCTTCAACCGGCTGGAGCGCGGTATGCCGCTCCAGATGGACTCCACCATCAACTACGCCCTGAACCGCAACACGCTCAGGACGACGCTGGACGACACACGAATCAACAGCCCCTACAACTCGTACCAGCGCATGGGTCTGCCGCCCACACCCATCGACAACCCCGGCGAGCAGGCGGTGCGCGCCGCGATCACCCCGACGCCGGGGAACTGGCTGTACTTCGTCACGGTCAAGCCGGGCGACACCCGCTTCACGGCCGACTTCGCCCAGCATCAGCGCAATGTCAGCGAGTTCAACGCCCAGCAGCGAAGCCCGAGCGCGTCCCGCTGAGACGACGGGACATCACGACCGGCTCTGCTACTGGGCCGGGTGGCCGGATGTCCCGGGGGACGGGTGGATCACGCGGCGGCTGCATCCTGCTGCGCGCCTTGGTTTCCCTGCTCCCGCTCCGGCTCCGCCGCCCCGGCCAGAAGCCGCCTGATCTCCCGCACCGCCGACCGGCCCGCCCGGTTGGCGCCGATGGTGCTGGCGGACGGGCCGTAGCCGACGAGATGGACCCGTGGGTCGGCGGCCGCACGTGTCCCGTCCACCCGGATCCCGCCGCCCGGCTCGCGTAGCCGCAGGGGCGTCAGGTGCTCGATGGCGGGACGGAAGCCGGTCGCCCAGAGGATGACGTCGGCGTCGACATGCCGCCCGTCCTTCCACTCCACCCCGTCCGGGGTGATGCGGTCGAACATCGGCTGCCGGTCCAGTACCCCGTCCGCCAGCCCCTGCCGAACGGCGTCGTTCAGCGGCAGCCCGGTGACGGAGACCACACTCCTCGGCGGCAGCCCCTGCCGCACCCGCTCCTCGACCAGGGCGACCGCCGCGCGCCCCGCGTTCTCGTCGAAGGGTCCCTCGCGGAAGACAGGCGGGCGGCGGGTCACCCAGGTCGTGGCGGCCGCGTAGGGGGCGATCTCCAGCAGATGCTGGGTACCGGAGGCGCCACCGCCCACCACGACCACCCGCTGCCCGGCGAACGCCTCGGGGCCGGGGTATCGGGCCGTGTGCAACTGCCGGCCGCGAAAGCTCTCCTGGCCCGGGTAGCGCGGCCAGAACGGCCGGTCCCAGGTCCCGGTCGCGTTGATCAGCGCCCGCGTGGCCCAGTCCCCGGCGGAGGTCTCGACGAGCAGCCGCCCGCCGCTGCCTTCCCGGACGGCTCGTACGTCCACCGGGCGGCGTACCCGCAGCTCGAACTCCCGCTCGTAGGTGGCGAAGTACTCCTTGATGACCTCGGACGACGGCCGAGCCGGATCGGCGCCCGTCAGTTCCATCCCCGGCAGGGCGTGCATGCCGTGCACCTTGCCGTAGGTCAGCGAGGGCCACCGGAACTGCCATGCGCCGCCAGGACCGGGGGAATGGTCGAGCACCACGAAGTCCCGGTCCGGCTCGAACCCCGTCCGCCGCAGGTGATAGGCGCCGGCCAGACCTGCCTGACCAGCGCCTATGACGACAACCTCGACCTGGCGCGTGTTATTCACCTTTCTACGAACAGCGCCGCGGCCGTGGATCTTCCCACCGGTCGGTCCGGGCGCCGGGTCACCGTCCGCTCGACACGAGAGCGGCGCACCGGCCACCGGCTCGGGCGCCCTGCCCAGCAGCCCCCGTGCCGCCGGCTCCGGAATCACGCCTCCCCGAACCAGTACGCCTCCTCCAGATGCGGATAGCCGGAGAGCACGAAGTGCTCGATGCCCAGCGCGTGATGTTCCGCGATCCGATCGGCGACCTCGGCGTGACTGCCGACCAGGGCGGTTCCGGCGCCGCCGCGGACGAGGCCGACCCCCGCCCACAGGTTCGGGTAGATCTCCAGCTGCTCCCGCGAGCCCCCGTGCAGCGCGAGCATGCGCCGCTGCCCCACGGACTCGCTGCGCCCGAGGGTGCTCTGCGCCGCGGCGATCGTGTCGGCGTCGAGGTCGTCCGACAGCCGGTGTGCCACTGCCCAGGCTTCGGCGGAGGAGTCGCGCGAGAGGGTGTGCAAGCGGACGCCGAAGCGGACGGCACGGCCCTCCTGGCGGGCCAGCGTACGGATCCAGCCGATCTTCTCCGCGACCTGCGCGGGCGGCTCGCCCCAGGTCAGATACACATCGGCATGCCGTGCCGCGACGGGACCGGCCGCTGCCGGCGACCCGCCGAAGAACAGCTCCGGCACCGGGTCGGGCGGCAGCGCGGTCGTCGCGCCCTGGACGTCGTAGTGCGTGCCGCGGAAGTCGTACGGCCCGCCCTGCCACACCCCGCGCACGACGGACAGGAACTCGTCGGTGCGGGCGTACCTTTCGTCGTGGTCGAGGTGGTCGCCGAAGCGGCGCTGCCCGGCGGAGTCGCCACCGGTGACGACGTTGAGCAGCGGCCGCCCTTGGGTGAGGCGCTGGTAGGTCGCCGCCATTTGCGCGGCCAGGGTCGGCGAGATCACCCCGGGCCGGAAGGCGACGAGGAACTTCAGCCGCTCGGTGTGCTGGGCGAGGGCCACCGAGGTCAGCCGGGCGTCCTCGCACCAGGTTCCCGTCGGCGTCAGCACCGCCTCGAATCCCAGCCGCTCGGCTGCCTTGGCTATCTGGGCGAGATAGCCGAGGTCAGGGGTGCGGACCCCGCCGGTCTTTCCGGGCCCGCCATGTCGTTGAGGGCGCACGCATGACGGTCCACGAGCGTGCGGCCGTCGCCGCCCGTCGGCAGGAACCAGTGGAGGTGAACGGTCATGTCACTTTTCCTTGTAGACGCGGGGAGCGGTGGTCGACGGCAGCAGGCCGCCGTTGTAGCGGGTGTCCACGAACGCGCCGAAGTCGACCTCGCCCGGGATCAGCCGCAGGTCGGCGAAGGTGTCCGCGGTCTCCAGCTCGGACCGGATCAAGGGCTCGTCGACCGCGACCGGTACGCGCGTGCCGTTGACCAGTTGGCGTGCGCGGACGAGCCCTGCGCGACGGCCACGGACCTGCCCTTGAGCTGCTCGGTACCGATCAGCCGGGAATCGTTCGGTACGAGGAGGGAGTTGCCGTCGGACGTGCCGTGCCAGGCCGCCACGACCCGGATCTCCGAGCCGGCGCGGGCGGCGAGCACCCGCGGGGTGTTGCCGACGCCGCCGATGTCGACGGCCTTCGCGTTGACGGCCTCCAGCAGGGGTGGCCCCGAGGTGAAGGTGGACCACTTGATCTTGTAGTCGAGGTCGTCGAGCTCTCCGGCGGCGCGCAGCAGTGCCTCGGAACCACCCTTCTGATCGCCGACGTTGAGAGTGAGGGGGCCTGTGCCGTCGACGTCCGAGCCGGAGTCGACGGCCGAACTGCCGACGCAGGCGGCGAGCAGCACGGCTTCCTCGACGCCGTGCGTGTCGAGCAGCACCGCGCAGCCGCGCCGCTGCCACAGCTCGCCCACCAGCCGCTGGGCCTTGATACGAGTGAGCGCGTCGACGGCGCCGAACGGCTCGTCGAGCAGCAGCAGATCGGGCTCGCGCACCAGCGCCCGGGCCAGGGAGGCGCGCTGGGCCTCGCCGCCGGACAGGTCTTGGGCCAGGCGTTCGTACGGTGAGTCAGGCCGACCTCGTCGAGCGCGTGCTCGGCGACGGCGCGTTCGGGTCTGCCGGGCAGCCCGAGCACGACGATGCGCCACACCCTCTTCCACGGCATCAATCGTGGTGCCTGGAAGGCGACTGCTTTGCGGCGCGGCACCAGGACGGTGCCCTCGATGTCACGGTCGAGGCCGGCGAGTATGCGCAGCAGGGTGGACTTGCCGCAGCCGCTGCGGCCGAGGAGCGCCACGAACTCGCCCTGTTTCACGACCAGTCCGAGGTCGCTGATGACGGCACGGCTGTCGAAGGACCGGGTGAGGCCCTCGACGTGCACCGCCGTGCGGGTGCTCCCCGCGCGGTGAACGTCGGCCGCCATTGCAGCAGCAGCCTTTCGAGAGTGCGGACGACGAAGTCGGCGAGCAGGCCGAGGAAGGCGTAGACGATCAGGCAGACCACGATCACGTCGGTCCGCAGGAAGTCCCGTGCCTGCACCATGAGGAAGCCGATGCCGGCGTCCGCGTTGATCTGCTCGGCGAAGACCAGCGCGAGCCGGGCGATTCCCAGCGAGTAGCGCAGGCCGGTCACCGCACCGGGCAGCGCGCCCGGCAGTACGACATGGCGCACCAGCCCCACCGCGACAGCCCGAGCGACTCACCCGCCTCGATGAGCTGGGCGTCGACACCTCGGATCCCCGCACAGCGACGTAGCGGCACGGCGACATAGCGGCACGGCGACATAGCGCCAGGACGACGTAGCGGCACAGCGACGTAGCAGCACGGCGACGCAGCGCCAGGACGACAGGCCGAAAAGCGCCGGTCAGGGCAACGCGGCGGTGGCAGCAGAGGACTCCCATGCGCTCCCGGACGCCAGCGACCGCTCACAGCGGGATCAGGTCCACCCGGACAGGGGCGGGAGACAAGGGAAACCAGGAAGGGAGAGGGGGCGTCAGCGGCCGCGGCGACACGCGGCGGAAGTCACCCGCAGCAGGTCGATGTGACCGCGCGTGGTGAGCAGAGCTGAACGCAACATGCCGCTGAACGTGGCCAGATGGCATGTTCGCGGTCGATGGCCGTCTCGCGAAGTGGACCGTCCGTATCGGCGTCCGGTCCCTTGGTGCCGGCGTCCGGGCGACCGCGACGGCCGTCCGTGGAGGTGCGCCTCAGTCATGAGTCAGGATGGGGAGCATGGCAGACGCGTTCACCACCCGAGTGCTCCCGGTCTCCTCCGGCTCCGAGGAGACGGTCGTCGACCTCACCCGTGACTGCGAGTCCTTCCTGGGGGAGGTGGCCGCGGGCCGTGACGGCCTGCTCAACGTCTTCGTCCCGCACGCGACCGCCGGAATCGCCCTCATCGAGACCGGCGCCGGCAGTGACGACGACCTCCTCACCGCCCTGCACACGCTGCTCCCCGCCGACGACCGCTGGCAGCACCGGCACGGCAGCCCCGGCCACGGCCGCGACCACGTTCTCCCGGCGATCGTCCCGCCCCACGCGACCCTGCCGGTCGTGGGCGGGCGGCTGGCACTGGGGACGTGGCAGTCGGTGTGCCTGGTCGACACCAACCGGGACAATCCGAACCGGCAGGTGCGGTTGAGCTTCCTGGGCTGACCGAGCCCTCGCCGGGGAAGATCAGCCGAGGACGAGCGGGAGCTTCGAGGCCGGTCCGCCGGGTCCGCCCGGTGCGTCCAGCTCGGCCCTCTCGGCAGCGGTCGCCGCGCGCCGTCCGGTGCCCACCGGCAGGGCGTCGGTGTCGGAGAACGACGCGGGGAACGCGACCCGGCGATCTCCTCCAGCATCTCGCGGGCCCGGGCGAGCCCCTCCGTGGGCGGTCCCGCCAGATGCGGGAGGTGCGCGATCAGGTCGAGATGGTGCAGCGTCCACTCCAGGACGTACGCCGAGAGGAAGTCGCCCGCGGTGAGGACCTGGTCGAGTGTGCCGAACCGGAGGGCGGGGTCGGCGAGTCCGGCGGCTCGGCCGGCGGTGGAGCCGATGTCGTCCAGGTGGAACGTCAGCGGCCAGGGTGCCTCGAAGGCAGCCGCGAGCCGGATGGTCAGCGCGTCGAGGGGGTCGTCGCCGGTCGGAGGGGTGCTGGTGACCTCCCAGTAGGTCACCGCGTCGCGGGTCGGACACGCCTCGGTGGGCGTCGCCCGGGTGATCAGCACGTCCTGGGCGTCGATGACCAGATGGCAGACCAGGTCCCGCACGAGCCGGCCGGCGCAGCCGGAGGGCTGCGCGAAATCCTCGTCCGCGAGCTCGGCGACCGCCGCGCGTAATGCAGCCCAGGAGCGTGAGAAGAGATCCACATCACGAAGGAGTGCGCGGCCGAGGGGCCGGACAAGCACGTTCCCGGCGAGTGCGGCCACCCGCCGGGATGGTTGAAAACTCAACCGATTACACTTTCTGCATAACGGGAATCGCGCGGTCGCTGACCGTGGCAGCGGGCGGAAGGTGGTCTCGATGAGCAACGTGGAAGCGGAGCCTTCGGAGGTACGGTGCGGGGCACTGGTCGACGACCGGCAGCCTGCCGCGGTGCCGCGCGTCGACGTGCTCTCCGCGCGGGAGGTGCCCCTGGGCGGGCCACGGGCGATGCCCGTACGGCGGACGCTGCCGCAGCGTGCCCGGACGCTGATCGGGGCCTGGTGCTTCGCGGACCACTACGGTCCGGACGACGTCTCCCGGACGGGCGGCATGGACGTCGCCCCGCATCCGCACACCGGACTGCAGACGGTGAGCTGGCTGTTCAGCGGCGAGATCGAGCACCGCGACACCCTGGGCAGCCACGCATTCGTCCGGCCCGGCGAGATGAACCTGATGACCGGTGGGTACGGCATCGCTCACACGGAGGTGTCCACCCCGGACACCACCGTCCTGCACGGCGTCCAGTTGTGGGTGGCGTTGCCCGAAGAGCACCGGAACACCGCGCGCGACTTCCAGCACTACGTACCCGAGGCGGTACGGATCGAGGACGCCGAGATCAGGGTCTTCCTGGGGTCACTCGCCGGGGACACCTCGCCGGTGCGAACCTTCTCGCCCCTGCTCGGCGCGGAGATCAACCTCGCGCCGAACGCGGCGATCACCCTGCCCGTGGACACCAGCTTCGAGCACGGCCTCCTCGTCGACAGCGGAGACGTCCGCGTGGCCGGCACGCCGCTTCGCCCGGCGGAGCTGGGCTATGTCCACCCCGGCATCGACTCGCTGACGCTGGCGAACGAGTCGGACGGCCCGGCGCGGACGGTGCTGCTCGGCGGTACCCCGTTCGACGAGGAGATCGTCATGTGGTGGAACTTCGTCGGCCGCAGCCACGAGGACATCGTCCGTGCACGGGAGGACTGGGAGGCGTCCTCCGACCGTTTCGGCACCGTCGAGGGCTACCCGGGCGACCGCCTCCCCGCGCCGAGCCTGCCCAACGCGGTGATCGCGCCGCGCAGGAACCCTCCTCGCCGCTGAGCGCCAAGAAGTTCCCTTGCCGCTGAGGGCTGTATGTCTCAGCCCCTGGCCGCCCCACCGTCGTCACAAGTCGCCCTCCACGTCGCAGCAGCCCTCCCGTCGCACGCGGCGGCCGATCTCCAGCCAGTCCACGGCCGAGGCGGCGTCGCTCAGCGGCGCCGCCGCCTCGAACGCCTCGACCAGCCCCGCCTGCTCGAGGAGGACGTCGCCGCGGAGCACCGCCGTCGTGTGGGGCAGCGTGGTGAATTGGTGTAGGGATCGCCGCCACGATCGTCAGGTCGGCCGGCTTGCCCTCCCAGCGTGCCCAGGTCGTCCTGCACACCGAAGACCCGCGCCGGTAGGAGGGCGGCGGTCCGCAGCGCCTCGGCCGCCGGCAGTCCGGCGCGGTGCAGTGCACGCAGGGCGAGATGCAGATGCAGTCCGACGGGCACGATCGGCTGGTCCGTGCCGAGCGCCACCAGCCCGCCACCGGCGAGAACCCGCCGGCAGACGTCCAACTCCCGGTTCGTGGGTGCTTCCGTCGGCTCCTTCGGCGGCGTGCTCGTGGATGCTTTCGGTGGCCGCTTCGGCGTGCTCGTGGGGTGCTTTCGATGTTCAAGGAAGCTCCCGGTGCGCGGGGTTGATGAGCCGGACGGCACGGAGCGCTGGTGGCAACGTAGGGGGGCGGAACCGGACCGCGACCCCCGCTCCGGCGCATCTCGGCCGATCTTCACCCCGGGTGCGGGGCGGATCAGCGGCATGACCACGCGGTCGTCCTGTTTCCTGCCCTAATCTATGGCGGGTGAACGCACCGGGGGACATGGTCGACGGACGCTTCGAGCTGATCGAACGGCTCGGCAGCGGGGGGATGGGCACGGTCTGGCGGGCCCGGGACACCGTGCTGCACCGCGACGTCGCCCTCAAGGCAGTACGCCCGGACGCCGAGGCGTCCGAGGCCGTGCGGGAGCGGGTCATGCGCGAGGCGAGGGCGCTGGCGCGGCTCAGCAACCCGTATGTGGTGACGATCCACCAGATCGTCGAGGCGGATCCCCACCCGTGGATCGTGATGGAGCTGGTGCCGGGCGTCTCGCTCCAACAGCGACTCAAGGAGGGGCCGTTGGGGCCGGATGAGGCGGCGCGCATCGGCCGTCAGCTGCTCTCCGGATTGCGCGCCGCGCACGCCGCGGGAGTCCAGCACCGGGACGTGAAGCCGGCCAACGTGCTGCTGCGCCCCGACGGCACCGCCGTGCTCACCGACTTCGGCATCGCCGCCCTGCAGGGCGCGAGCGCGCTGACGGTCACCGGCGAACTCGTCGGATCCCCCGAGTACATGGCGCCCGAGCGCGTCCGCGGCCACGGCGACGACCCGGCGGCCGACCTGTGGTCCCTGGGGCTCGTCCTGTACGTGTGCGTGGAAGGTGTCAGTCCCCTGCGCCGCGAGACGACCCTGGCCACGCTTGCCGCGGTGCTCGACGACCCGGTGCCCCCGCCCGTCCGCTCCGGCCCCCTCGCTCCCGTCCTGCAGGCCCTCCTGGTGCGTGACCCGGCGGCACGCCCCGATGCCGGGCAACTGGACGCACTGCTCGCGCAGGTCGAGTCCGGCTCCACACCGAACTGGGCCCAGCCGACACGGACGGTGACACCGCCCCCGCCTCTCGCCCCCACGCCGACGCGCCTGGACACCCCGAGGCCGGGCCGTTCTCCCCGCACCCGTAGGCCGTTCCTCCTCGCCGTCGTCGCGGCCGCCCTGGCCGCCGTCGCGGTCACCGCACTCGCCCTCACACTGTTCACGCCCGACGAGGGGAGGAAGGACGGCAAGCAGACCGTCGGCGCGCAGGGAGGCTCCGCCGACACGACCTCCTCGGCGCCGGCCAACCCCACCGCGTCCCCGAGCCCGACACCGACACCCACCCCGACTCCGACACCCACCCCGACTCCGTCCGCGCCCTCCGCACCGGCCGGGGGCGGCCGCTGGATCGCCCAGCTCCACTCCGAACCGTTCTCCACGGGCACCGCGGTCCGCGACCAGCGCCTCGCGCGGATCCGCGAATCCGTGCCCGAGGCCGCCTTCGTCCGCAGCGACGACTACGCCTCACTGCGCCCCGGCTACTGGGTGATCTACGCCCCGGGCCCGTTCGCCGACGGCCGCGCGGCACTGACCTTCTGCGCCGAACGCGGACGCACGACGGCGAACGCCTGCGTGGGCCGCTACCTGAGCACCACCCCCACCGACTACGCCCTCCAGTGCCGGCCACCGGCTACCAGTCCTACGGGGCGGTGTACGCGGGGGTCTTAGGGGTGCGGGTGAGCGGGTAACGCGTTCAGGCCTCCCGGCACGGCTTCCCTGTCAGCAAGGACTTGCTGCGGCCGGTGTCACATGTCCCTGTTGGGGTCACGACCGCTGTCGGGGAAAGGTTTCCAAGGCTCTTGCCAACCCTGCAGCATCCGTTCCGACCTTGCGAAAGACCAGGGAGAGCAACTGCCGCACTCCCTGCTCGGTGAGTCGCAGCTCCTTCGCCACGACCGCCACCGGCTTACCCAGCGCGGTCATCTCGGCTGCTCGGCGTTCTTGGGCGGTGAGGGTGTCTGTCTGCGAGTAGCGGAGGGGCAAGGGCCGCAGGCCCGCTGCGGAGAGCTCGTCCCGGGCCCGCGTCGCCAGGGCCTCCGCACCGCAGTGCACCGCGCACTCCAGTCCCTGATAGAGCCGGTCAGCGGCTTCCTGCACGCGGTCGTTGCGGGACAGTGCGGCGCCGTGCCCGACCAGCGCACGGGCCAGTTCGTATGCGGCGGGCGACCTCTGGAGTTCGCTCACTGCCTCGGCGTACAGATCCAGTGCGGCCGTCCCGCCGGTCACCTCGGCCTCGGTGTGCAGAGCCTGGCCGATCGCGGAGGCAGCGCCGAAATCACGGGCTCGCTTGACGGCGTCACGCGCGAGCCGGACCGCCCGTTCGGGGGCCTTCGATGCGACGGAGTTCGCCAGGTTCAGCTGCCATGGGCACCATGCGGGATTGCGCCAAGCACGAGCCTCCAGTCGCTCGCCGAGGGTGGTCAGCACGTGTTCGGCCTCGACGTGCCGTCCCTCGGCCAGGAGCAACTCGGAGTAGACCGTCCGCGGGTCGGGGTAGATGACGGCGTTCGGCACCACGTCGCCATAGTGGTACTCGTCGGCGAGCGCGCGGGCGTCGGTGATGCGGCCGCGGGCCAGCAGGATCTGGATGAGAATGCCGATGGCGAACCACTGGGCCGGTACGGCACCCTCGACCTTCTCGGCGATACGCAGACCATCGCGGACGAGGTCCTCCGCCTCGGCGAGGCAGCCGCGCCGGTAGCGGATGTAGCCGGACAGGGTGTTGCCCAGGGCCAGGTGGGACCCGCGCCAGCCCTTGGCGACACACTCGGCGATGCCCTTGGCGAACAGTTCTTCAGCCCGGTGCGGCTGATCGCAGTACATGAATGTGAGGGCGACCGAGACGGGCACCTCGAAGCCCCGGTTCTCGTCGGTCCAGCTCATCCCGCCGCGGAGAGCATCCTCGGCGGCCCCCAGCACGTTCTGGCGGGGCTCGCCACGCACCAGCGCGTCCCAGGCGCGCAGACCCAGGAGGTAGCGCTCCTCCAGACCACGGCCCGGAAGCTGCCGGGCCAGCTTGGTAAGTCTCCGGGAACGGGCGGGGGAGTCGGGCTCGTCGGCACGGAACATGCTCCAGACGAAGTGATCCGCCTGCATACGCAGCCTGATCCGCGCGTTGGGGGTCTGCCGGGCTTCTTGTTCGGCGACGGCCGCTGCCTCCGCCATCTGGTCCGTGTGGGCCAGCGCCTGGGTCAGCCGGTAGACGATGGAGGCGTGCAGCTCGGGTGCCACCCCGGGCTCCGCCAGCGCCTCACGGAGGTGATTGACGGTCGACGCGGGATCCATGAGGAAGGTCGAGGAGGCCAGCTCGTTGAGGAGTTCGGCGCGCTCATCCGGGAGCGGCGGCTCCTGAAGTGCGCGGGTCAGGACCCGCCGTGCGGCTTCCGGAGCGCCGGCCCGCAGGTACTCGCGGGCGGCGTCGCGCAAGCAGGAAACCGCCTGCGCGTTGCCTTCGGCGGGAACCTCCAGCAGATGCCGGGCAGCAGCGGTGGGGCCGAGGCCCGCGGCGCGGACCGCCACCGCGGCGGCGTTGTGCAGGCCGACGCGCAGGTGCGGCGGAATGGCACGGTAGATCGTCGTGGCGATCAGCGGGTGGACGAACTCCAGGCCGGCGCCCGGCCCCGTTCCCTGCGCCAGGATCCGGTGGGCGCGCAACTGCTCGGTCGCCACGGTGGCCTGTTCGCTGCCGATGACCGCGATGGAGGCCGCGAGTTCCGGCGAGATGGACGTGCCGAGAACGGCGGCTGCCCACGCGAAACGGACGGTGGTCGTGCCGAGCCGCGTCAGCTGGTCGAGCAGACCGGGTCCCTTGACAGCGGAGGCCAGGTTGCGCATCGCGGGCAACTCGTCATGGGTGCCCTTCAGCCCGTGCTCACCGAGCCGGATGGCAAGCTCGACCGTTTCGAATGGGCTTCCTCCGGTGACGGTCCAGCATTCGTCGCAGAACATGTCCTCGGCTCCGTCGCCCAGTTCGTGCCGGACGATCCGCGCCACAGCGGTCGCGGTGAGTGGGGCCAGGGCGTAAGGACGGGTGCCGTGCCCCTCGAAGAGGGCGCGGAACGCCGCGGCCTCCAGGGGAAGTTCGTCGGGACGGTATGCGGCGATGATCAGAAGCGGAAGGTCCGCAGCGCGTGGCGCGAAGGAGGCGAGCCAGCCCAGGGACTCGGCGTCGGCCCATTGCAGGTCGTCCAGCAGCAGGACGATGGGCCCCTTCTTCACGGTCAGGCGTGTCATTACCCAGTCGAGGCCGTCGCGCACGCCGGTCGGATCCGGAACGGACGCGGTGCCCGCCGCCTCAAGCCCCAGTGCGGTCGCGACGATGTCGTACCAACTCCCCAGCAGATCCCGCCGGGTGGCCTCGTCCATAGCCGCGAGCGTGGGTTGCATGAGCTGGCGCACCACGCGGAACGCCAGCTCCTGCTCCGACTCGCCGCCCATGCCGGACAACACCGTGAATCCGTGAGCGACCGCTCGGGTGCGGGCCTGTGCCATGAGCGTCGTCTTGCCGAGACCGCCGGAACCGGTGAACGCCAGCAACCCGCCCTGTGGTGTCCGTGGCGCGCCGTCGACAGTGTCACTCAGCTTGGTCAACGCACTGTCGAGAGCCTCGAGTTCCCGGCGGCGCTCCAGCAACGGCTGGTGCTCGCTGTTCGGTTGCCGCAGCCCATTCACCATGTGCCGTACCCGATCTTCTCTCGTCGGCCCTCGGAGGACAGCGCCGAGCGTACGCGCACATCGATGGGCCATGGCCAAACCTGGGTACGAGGACGACAGGGATGGGTGAATCCACCCCTCTAGTGGGTTCGGCGGGTCCTTGCCGGGGTAGTTTGGATCGGATCTGCTCTCAGAGAACTGCGGTCGTCGTGGCCGTTTCCTCGTAGCGAGGTACGGTGCGTGACCAGTAGTAGCAACCGCGTATCCAGCCCACCATGCCCTCCACGTACGCGACGCCGGCGGGGCTGAGTTTTGACTCAATCTCCGCGTAGAGCCTCTCGAATTCCCTGATGGTGCCGTTGATCTGGCGGATGGCCAGCATGACGGCCTCGGACAGCGAGCAGCTGTGTGCCCGTTTGTGGGCCAGGGCCAGATTGATGACTCCGCCCTCGCGTTGTTCCTTCACGGCGGAGTACAGGTCGGGTATCCACACCGCCGCGTCGGCCGAGAGCCGTCCCAGTCGCCGCATGGTGGGGTGGTAGAGCTCTTCCGGGTGCAGTTCGTGGGGCGCGTCGGCTTCGCACAGCGGAGAGAAGGGCTCGACACCTGCGGTCAACGCACGTATCGAGCTGCACAGTCCGATACGTACGGGAAGCGTTTGCGTCTGGGCCACGGATTCGTACAGCAGGCCGTGCACGTACTCGCGGCAGTTCCATGCCCATCGGGCGGCCTGAGCAGGTGTGCACCGTTCCTGCACCCTCCGGTAGAGGTCCGCCAAGGCGGCTCCGAGTGAGGTGGTGGCAGGGGCGTCGTCGCGCAGGATGCCGATGCTCTCGCTCAACATGGGGAGCAGTCGGCACGGTTGTCGGCGGCCGACCTCCTCCGCACGATCGTCGAAGATGAACTGGTAGGCGATCTGATCGGCCACGAGCTGGAGTACGTCGGCAGCCATCGCCGGACTGTTCAAGGCCGCGAGTTCGGCCGGCCGCGTGCGGACGATCATCTCCGCCATGACGGGATCGTCGGTCAGTCCCCAGGTGCGCAACCAGGAGTCGACGCCTGCCGCCGCCTCGCGGGCGTGGGGGTTGATCGCAAAGGGGAAGGGCATGTAGAGGTTTGCCTCGATCAGTTCCTTGAGGCTGCCCATCGGCATTTCGCTCCCGCATGCGACGGGAATGCCCTCATAGATTGTCGACACCGTTGTCACCTGCCATTCGATTGTGGTGGCTGTAATGACGCGGCTCACAGATCATCACCAGCACCCGCGGCCCCAATGTCGCCGCCGGGCGGGGCCGGCTTTCGTGCCCCGACGCCGGCCGCAGACGCCAGTGAGCGGCAATCGTCGCGACCCCCACCATCGCCTCCGCCATGGCGAACCGGTCGCCGATGCATTTGCGGTTCCCCGCGGCGAAAGGCAGCATCGCGCCCTTCGGTACGGCCGACTGCCGCTCCGGGAGCCAGCGTTCGGGAAGGAACCGTTCGGGCTCGGGAAAGGACGAGGCGTCGTGGTGCAGGAGATAGGGGCTGTACAGAACCATCGCCCCGCGCGGCAACGGGTGCCCGCCGAGCTCCGTCTCCCGGGTGGTGATCCGGGTGAAGAGCCAGCCGGGCGGTCGTACCCGCAGCGTCTCGGTGATCACGCACCGGGTGTACTCCAGGCGCGCCAGCTCGTCGTGACCCGGTGCGCGTCCGCCGGGCAGCACCGCGTCGACCTCGCGGTGCAGTGCTTCCTCCGCCTCCGGGCTCACGGCCAGCAGGCTGAACGCCGAGGCC
Source organism: Streptomyces sp. NPDC052023 (assembly GCF_044548465.1). NCBI lineage: Bacteria > Bacillati > Actinomycetota > Actinomycetes > Kitasatosporales > Streptomycetaceae > Streptomyces > Streptomyces sp. NPDC052023. Next base: position 227,169 of record NZ_JBIUBW010000005.1, read on the forward strand.
AGGCACATAGCCGTGGTCTCCACCCCGGTGAGCAGGAGGGTGAGGAGCTGGTCGTGGATCTCCTGGTCGGTGATCCCTCGCGGGCCCTCGCCGTGCCCTGGCCCGTCCCCGGCGCTCGCGCCGTCCCGCGCCGCGAGCAGGGTGCCCAGGAGATCCTCGCGCGGCGGAGCCGACCGCCGTTCGGCGATGATCGCGTCGATCAGTGCGTGCAGCCGGCGCAACGCCCCCCGGTAGCGCCGGTTCGCCGGCGTGGGCACCCGGAAGACGGCGTCCAGCGGTACGACCGTGCGGACGAACAGGCCCCGCACCACCTCGGCGAGACATTCCCGCACCATCGCCGCCCGCGCGGCGTCCAGCGAGCCCGAGAACAGCACCCGGCTGGTCACGCGCGTCGTGAGTGTCATCATCGCCCCGGTCACATCGACCTTCCCGCCCGGACGCCACTCACGGCACAGGGCCTCGGCCTCCGCGGCCATCAGCTCGGTGTACGCGGCGATGCGGGACGGGTGGAAGCCGGGCTGCAGAAGCGTGCGTTGGCGACGGTGTTCCGACTGCGGGCAGGTGACGATGCCGTTGCCCATCAGCGCACCGAGCCGGTCGTACTGGGTGCCGCCCTTGTCGAAGGTGTGCGGGTCCATGAGCATCTGATGGACCAGTTGCGGATCGCAGAGCATCCAGGCGCGCCGCGGGCCCAGGCGTAACTCGACCAGATCCCCTTGTGCGGGCAGGGAATTCAGAAAGTCGAGCGGGCGCCGGAACAAGGCGATAGCATGACTGGCGGATGGGAATATGCCTGGTGCAGTACCCACGGTCGATACTCGCGTCGGATCGGTCACGGCACCACTCATCGAATACCCCCTGCCTCAGCCGACACACGGAAAGTCGGTGACTGCTCACCGGCCCCCCGCTCTTGAGTCATTGTTCTGCCCAGTTCAACCCGGGGTCGGCTCCTCGAATGCCCCTTCCCCGGGGGCGCACGGGAGCACAAAGAAGCATCGGTGAACGGCAGTTGATATCGCTTGCACAGAACGGCTATTGACTTCCGCGGAATGCGGTGCGCCGAACGCCGCCTCTCCTCACCGCCCCGGAGCCCCTGCCCGCAGCCCGTCCATCACGATGTCCAGCAGCCGGGTGGCGCGCGCCTGCCAGTCGGTGTCGGGGTCGAGCTGCCAGAGACCTGAGATGGCGAGGGTGAAGTCGTCGGCGGTCACGCCGGGCCGGATGGTGCCGGCCTCCTCGCCGGCGCGCAGCAGGAGTTCGGCGGCGGCCAGTACCGGCGTGGGGCCGGGCTTCTGCGCCCCCGACGCGCTGGTGACCTGCCGGATCGCCTCCGCCAGGCCCGCCTTGGTCATGGCGAACCGGGCGAGGTGGTCCATCCATGCCCGCAGCGCCTCGTCCGGCTCCCGGCACTCCAGCAGTTCGGTGGCGCTGTCGGCGACCTGCTGCATCTCGTGCCGGTAGACCTCCAGGACCAGCGCCTCACGGTTGGGGAAGTTCCGGTAGAACGTGCCCTGCCCGACGCCCGCCTTCTTGGCGATCGCGCTCAGCGGGGCGTCCGCGCAGCGGGTCAGCTCGGTCACGGCGACCTCCAGGATGCGCTCCCGGTTGCGCTGGGCGTCCGAGCGCTGGGGTCCTGCCTTCTTGTCCTGCACTCGTCCTCCCCACGGGCCGTGACCGGAACCCGGTGTTGCTAAGCGGACAGCTGTCCGGTACGTTTTGCGATAGTGGACAGTTGTCCGGTTGGCTCCACCATAGCGGCGAGAGAGTTGTTCTCGCCATGTACAGCGCCATATATCGGCGCCCCCGCCCCACCTCCGACCTCGACCTTCCCGTACCCGTCTCCGTCCGGAGTCCCCGGCTCCGTCGGTCTTCCCCTTCCGGTCCTCCGCTTCCGGTCCTCATCTTCTGTTCTTCCTCTTTCTGTTCTTCCTCGTCCGTGTGCCTCGGATACGTGAAAGAAGGCTGATCATGGCCCCCTCGACGTCCAGCGCCATCACCTTGAACATCAACGGCGAGAAATACCCGCTGTCCGTCGATCACCGCACCACCCTGCTCGACGCGCTGCGTGAGCGCCTCGATCTGACCGGCACGAAAAAGGGCTGTGACCAGGGGCAATGCGGTGCCTGCACGGTCCTGGTGGACGGCCGCCGGGCGGTGTCCTGTCTTCAGCTCGCGGTCGCGGCCGACGGACGGGAGATCACGACCATCGAGGGCGTGGCCGACGGTGACCGGCTGCACCCGGTCCAGCAGGCGTTCCTCGACCTCGACGGCTTCCAGTGCGGCTACTGCACACCGGGACAGATCTGCTCGGCCATCGCCGTCATCGAGGAACACGCGGCCGGCTGGCCGAGCGCCGTCACCGACGACGTACGCCCCGAAGCCGGACCGCCACCCCTGACACCGGAGGAGATCCGTGAGCGGATGAGTGGCAACCTGTGCCGCTGCGCCGCCTACGTGTCGATCGTGCAGGCCGTCAGCCGCGCGGCAGACGAACGCCACGAGACCGAGGAGGCCGCGGCATGAGGGAATTCGGCTATCGGCGGGCCCACGACGTCCCGGGCGCCGTCGCGCTGCTCGGCGACGACCCGGACGCCCGCTTCCTGGGGGGCGGCACCAACCTCGTCGACCTGATGAAGACCGGCGTCGAGCGGCCCGCGCTGCTCGTCGACGTCCGTGAACTGCCCCTCGACCGGATCGAGCCGACCGAGGACGGCGGGCTGCGCATCGGTGCCACCGTCACCAACAGCGATCTCGCCGCCCATCCCGAGATCCGCCGTCGCTACCCGATGCTGACACAGGCGGTGCTGGCCGGCGCCTCGGGCCAATTGCGCAACATGGCCACCGTCGGAGGAAACCTGCTCCAGCGCACCCGCTGCGGCTACTTCGCCGACGTGACCCAGCCCTGCAACAAGCGCGCCCCCGGCACCGGCTGCCCCGCCATCGAGGGCGAGCACCACAACCACGCCATCCTGGGTGCCTCCGAGGCATGCGTGGCCACCCACCCCTCCGACATGGCGGTCGCGCTCGCCGCTCTCGACGCCGTCGTCTGGTACGAAACGGCGGACGGACCCGGCAAGTTGCCGCTCACCGAGTTCTACCTGCCCGTGGGTGACACCCCGCACCTGGAGACCGCCCTGCCGCCGGGCGCGCTGATCACCGGCGTCACCCTGCCGCCCACCCCGGTCGCCGCCCGCTCCCGCTACCGCAAGGTGCGTGAGCGTGCCTCCTACGCCTTCGCGATCGGCTCCCTCGCCGCCGCGCTCGACGTCCACGAGGGAGTCGTACGCGAGGTGCGGCTGGCGTTCGGCGCTGTCGCGTCCCGGCCGTGGCGGGCGCGGACGGCCGAACGCCTGCTGACCGGGGCCCCGGCGGACGCCGAGACCTTCGCCGCCGCGGCGGACGCCGAACTGGCCGCCGCCGAGCCGCTGCCTCACAACCGATACAAGGTGACCCTCATGCGCAACCTCGTGGTCGCCGTGCTGACCGAACTCGCCGGGGAGGCCGACGCCCGATGACCACCGTGACCCGGCCGACGTCCTCCGTCGGCACCGCCCACACCCGTGTCGAGGGCCGTGACAAGGTCACCGGCGCCGCCCGCTACGCGGCGGAGATCCCCTTCGCCGAACTCGCCCACGGCTGGCTGGCGTTGTCCACGGTCGCCCGCGGCCGTATCCGCGCCCTGGAGACCGACCGCGTCCTCGCGATGCCCGGCGTCATCACCGTCCTGCACCACGGCAACGCGCCCCGTCTGGACACCGACCACGTCGGCCTGCTGGGCGTCCCGCCGGACCCGTCGGCCGCCCTGTTCCAGAACGACCGGGTGCCGCACGTCGGCTGGCCGGTGGCGCTGGTCGTCGCCGAGACCTCGGAGGAGGCCCGGGAGGCCGCCGAGGCACTGGTCGTGCACTACGACCAGGAACCGCACGAGGTCGCCTTCTCCGCGGACCACCCCGAGGCGCACCCGCTGGACGGCCACATGCCGGCGGTGACCGCCAAGGGCGAGCTGGAGGCCGCGCTCGCCGCGTCCGCAGTCGTCGTGGACGCCGAGTACACCACCCCGGAGGAGCACCACAGCCCGATGGAGCCGCACGCGGCGACCGCCCGCTGGGACGGCGGGCGCCTCGACCTCGTCGACTCCAACCAGGGCGCCACCTGGGTCCAGGACAGCATCGCGAAGATCTTCTCCCTCGACCCGGGCGCGGTCAGGGTCCGCAGCGAGCACGTCGGCGGCGGATTCGGCAGCAAGGGCGTCCGCGCCCACCAGGTCGCCGCCGTGATGGCCGCCACCGCGCTTCAGCGCCCGGTCCGTGTCGTGCTGACCCGCCGCCAGATGTTCACGCTGGCCGGCCACCGCAGCCCCACCACACAGCGGGTGCGGCTCGGCGCGGACTCCGACGGACGGCTGCGGGCCCTGCAGCACCGCTCCGTCAACCACACGTCGACCGTGTTCGACTACGTCGAGCCCAGCGCCGGTGTGGCCCGGGTGATGTACGACGCCGACGCCCACCACACGGCCAACGAGGTCGTACGGCTCGATGTGCCGACCCCGACGTGGATGCGCGCGCCGGGCGAGGCACCCGGGGCGTTCGCGCTGGAGTCAGCGCTCGACGAACTCGCCGAGAAGTGCGGGATCGACCCGATCGCCCTGCGCGCCCGCAACGAGCCGACGGCCGGACCCGTCTCAGGGCTGCCGTTCAGCAGCCGCAACCTGCTCACCTGCTTCGAGGAGGGCGCCCGCCGCTTCGGCTGGGCGGACCGCGACCCGCGCCCCGGTGTCCGCCGCGAAGGACGCTGGCTGATCGGTACGGGCACGGCGGCGTCCTCGTTCTTCGCCGGAGCCGCGCCCTCGACGGCGGCGATCACGGCGGAGGCGGACGGTACGTTCACGTTGCGCACCGCCGCCGCGGACATCGGCACCGGAGCCCGTACCGCACTCACCCTGGTCGCCGCCGACGCGCTGGAGGTGCCGCCGGAGCGCGTCCGGGTACGGATCGGGGACAGCGACTTCGGGCCGGCGATGATCGCCGGCGGTTCGATGGGCACCCGCTCGTGGGCCTGGTCGATCACGGCGGCAGCCGCCGAGCTGCGCGAACGGCTCGCCCCGGGCGCGGACATCCCGCCGGAGGGCATCACCGTCCGGTCGGACACGACCGCGGCTCTCGGTGCCCTGCCGCAGCGGGAACGGCACTCCTTCGGAGCGCAGTTCGCCGAGGTCGCCGTGGACGTCACCACCGGCGAGGTACGCGTGCGGCGCATGCTCGGCATCTTCGCCGCGGGCCGGATCGTCAACCCGCTGACCGCGCGCAACCAGCTGGTCGGCGGCATGATCTGGGGCATCTCCATGGCCCTGCACGAGGAAGCCGTCCGTGACCGGGCCTCCGGTGGCAACGTCGGCGCCGACCTCGCCGGGTACCACGTGGCCGCGCACGCCGACGTCCCCCACGTCGAGGCGGACTGGGTGGACGACCCCGACCCCGACGACCCCGTCGGCATCAAGGGCATCGGCGAGATCGGCATCGTGGGCGCCGCGGCGGCGGTGGCCAACGCCGTCTGGCACGCGACCGGCGTGCGCCACCGCAACCTGCCCATCCGGCCCGACCGGGTCCTGCTGGCGGCCGACGATGCTTGACATCGCCGAGGTACTCGACCGCTGGGCCGCCGAGGGCCGCGACTTCGCCGTGGCAACGGTCATCTCCGTCTCCGGCAGTGCCCCCCGCGCCCCGGGCGCCGCGCTCGCGGTCGATTCCGAGGGCACGGTCGTCGGTTCGGTCTCCGGTGGCTGCGTCGAGGGCGCCGTGTACGACCTGTGCGTCGAGTCCCTCCGGAGCGGCGGGACAGTCGTCGAACGCTTCGGCTACAGCGACGAGGACGCCTTCGCCGTGGGTCTGACATGCGGCGGCGAGATCGAGGTCCTGATCACGCCGGTCACCCAGGACGCGGAGCTCGTCAGGGACGCGCTGCGGGCCGCGTCCCGGGGGGAGACAGTGGCTCTGGCGCGGGTGACAGGCGGCCCGGAGGAGTTGCTCGGCAGCCCGTTGCTGGTCCACGAGGACGGCACGTACGCACTGGCGGCGCCCGGCGGGGGACAGGGGGCGCTGCGCGACCTGCCGCACCGCACCCGCATCGCGACCGAGGCCCACGCCATGCTGACCGCGGGCCGCACGGGCCCGCTCGAACTGGCCGGGCTGACCTTCTTCGTGGAGTCCGAAGTCCCGCCGCCCCGCATGATCGTCTTCGGGGCGGTCGACTTCGCCGCGGCTCTCGTACGCACCGCCAAGCTCCTCGGTTACCACGTCACGGTCTGCGACGCCCGCCCCGTCTTCGCCACCCGCGCCCGCTTCCCCGAGGCCGACGACATCGTCGTCGACTGGCCGCACCGGTACCTGCGGCAGACCCGTACCGACGCGCGCACGGTCCTCTGCGTCCTCACGCACGACGCCAAGTTCGACGTACCCCTGCTCACCGAGGCTCTGCGGTTGCCCGTGGCGTACATCGGCGCGATGGGGTCCCGCCGCACTCACGAGGACCGGGAGCGGCGGCTGCGGGAAGCAGGCCTGAAGGAGCGGGAGTTGGCCAGGCTGCGCTCACCGATCGGCCTGGACCTGGGAGCCCGTACACCCGAGGAGACCGCGGTGTCCATCGCCGCGGAGATCATCGCGGTCCGGCAGGGCGGCACCGGCCTGCCGCTCACCGGCTCGGGGACGCCGATCCACCGGAAGGAGGGCGCGGTGGCGGCGTAGCGACGTGCTCGGGCCGCTCCCCGTGGGCGAGCGGCCCACCACGCCCGCCCCCGGCATGGTGTGAAGAGACGTTCTCAGGAACGCCCGGCCTTCTTCTCCTTCAGGCGGGCCGCTTCCTTGCGCACCTCGGCCTGCGTGGCCTGCTCCTTCTGCAGCCACTCCGGGCGTTCCTGCTTCAGCGTCTCGATCTGCTCGGTGGTGAGCGGCTCGGTCATCCCGCCGCGTGCGAGACCCGCGATGGAGACGCCCAGCTTCGCCGCGACCACCGGCCGCGGGTGCGGGCCGTTGTGTCGCAGTTCCCGCAGCCACGCGGGCGGGTTCGCCTGGAGCTCGTTCAGCTCGGCGCGCGAGACGACGCCCTCCTGGAACTCGGCGGGGGTGGCGGGGAGGTACACACCCAGCTTCTTCGCCGCGGTCGCGGGCTTCATCGTCTGGGTGGTCTGGTGCGACTTCATGCACTCCAGACTATCCGCCGGATACGAGACATCCGACCACAGCCGGTAACCTGGCGGGGTGACAGGCTCGGAAGCACCCGCTACGTTCCGGCTCGCGTACGTCCCTGGGGCGACACCCGGCAAGTGGGTGCGGATCTGGAACGAACGCCTGCCCGACGTCTCCCTCACCCTTCTCCCGGTCACGGCCGCCGAGGCATCCGATGTGTTGCGCGACGGCGGCGCGGACGCGGGGATCGTGCGCCTGCCCGTGGACCGCACGGTCTTCAGCGCGATCCCCCTCTACACCGAGACGACGGTCGTCGTGGTTCCCAAGGACCATGTGATCACGGCGGCGGACGAGGTGACGCTCGAGGACCTCGCCGACGAGGTCGTCCTCCACCCCCTCGACGACGTCCTCGGCTGGGAGCGGCCGCCCGGCGAGCCCGCGTTCGAGCGCCCCGCCACCACGGGTGACGCCGTCGAACTCGTCGCCGCCGGCATCGGGGTCCTCGCCGTCCCCCAGTCCCTGGCGCGGCTGCATCACCGCCGGGACCTCACCTACCGGCCGCTCGTCGACGCGCCCCAGTCCGGCGTGGCCCTGTCCTGGCCGGAGGGCGCGCACACCGACCTGGTCGAGGACTTCATCGGCATCGTGCGCGGCCGGACGGTGAACAGCACCCGGGGCCGCACCCAGCCGGCCGCCCAGCAGAGCGACAAGCGCCGCGCCGAGTCCGCCACGCGCCGCAAACCGGCCGCGAAGCAGACCCAGCGGTCCGGCACCCCCAAAGGCGCCCGCCGTGGCAAACCCCGCCGCCGTTCCTAGGTGTGTTGTCCCGGACGTCGGTGACACGCGGGACGGGTGAGGCGGGCTCCGGGACGACACACCGGCGCGGGCCGGCGCCCCGGCCCGCGCGGTCAGGCGGTGCGGGCGGTGCGTGACAACCAGTCGTACGCCGCCTGTGCCGTGAACTCCGCCTGACCGCCCCGCACCAGCAGGTCGGCGGTCGCGAACTCCGGGCCGTCCGCCTGGCCGGCGACGTAGGGCAGCGCGATGCAGCGCATGCCAGCCGCGTGGGCGGCGGCCACGCCGGGGGCGGCGTCCTCGACGACCACGCAGTCGGAGGGGCGGGCGCCGAGGCGCCGGGCGGCCTCCAGGAAGACGTCGGGAGCGGGCTTGCCGTGGGCGACCTCGTCGGCCGAGACCAGGGTGCGCAGCTGGGCGTCCAGACCCGTACCGGCCAGGACCGCCGCGATGGCCTCGGGTGCGGAACCCGACGCCACCGCCATCGGGACACCCTCACCGGCCAGCAGCTCCACGAACTTGCGCATCTCCGGGTACGCGCGTGTGGAGGCGCGGGCGAGTTCCAGGTACCGCCGGTTCTTGGCGGCGAGCAACTCGGCCACGGGGGCGCGCAGGCCGTAGCGCCTCCGCCAGTCGACGATCGTGTCCAGCGTGCTGATGCCGACGTAGCGCTCGTGCTCGGCCCAGGTGTACTGCGGCACGCCCTGCCCGGCGAGGGTCAGCCTGCCTGCCTCGTAGTAGTTCGGCTCGCTGTCCACGAGTGTGCCGTCGAGATCGAAGATGACCGAGAGGGTGGCTGGATGGCTCATGGGGTCATGATGTCAAGGGCTGCTTACGTGCCGTCCGCCCGATCGACTCCACCAGCGGCAGCAGCCGGTGCGGGACGCGTTCACGCAGCGCCACCTCGGTGCGGGTGCGGACCACGCCGGGCATGCTGATCAGCTTCTGGATCACGTCTTCGAGGTGCTCGTTGTCGCGCGCCACGACCCGGGTCAGCAGATCGCCGCCGCCCGTGATCGAGAACGCCTCGACGATCTCCGGTACGGCGGCCAGTGCGTCCCCCACCTCGTCCAGGTGGCCCTGCGTGACCTCGACGTGCACGAAGGCCAGCACCGGGTGGCCGAGGGCGGCGGCGGAGAGCGCCGGTCCCGTGCCCGTGATCACACCGTCCCTCTCCAGGCGGTCGAGGCGGGCCTGGAGGGTGCCGCGGGCGATTCCGAGGATGCGGGCGTACTCGCGCACGCTGGTACGCGGCTGCTCCAGCAGCAGCCGCAGGATGCGGGTGTCGAGCTCGTCCACGGCCATGGGACAGACCTCCTCCCGTTGATCATCGTCGACTGTACCAATGGCCCAGTGCCGCGGCACGCGGCCGGACCGTCCGACGTGGGCCGTTGGCCTGACGATGACCTGACGGCCCTGCGCTCTGCTGTACCAATGGTCCAGTCAATCGAGGGCGACTTGAGCCGATGGCGGAACGGATGCTGTCATGGTGGCGTCGATGGCGCTGCGGACACCCGCGGCGCCTTTTTCATGCGGTTCCATGCCGGCTCCATGGCCGGTTCCGCACCGGTTCCAGTGCCGGTTCACAGCAAGGGGGCGGGAAGCAGTGCTGAAGAGGGTGTTCGTGGCGCCGGACCCGGGGCGGGCGCGGCTGCGCTTCGCCGCGCGCGCCGTGCTCGGCATCGGTCTCGCGGTCGTCGTCTGCGGGCTCGCCGGTCACTCCCTCGTCGGCGCCGTCACCGGGGGACTGGCCGCGCTGCTCGCCCTGTTCACGGTCACGGACGCCACGGTGCGGGGGCAGGCGGTCACTACCGCGCTGCTGCCGGTCGTCGGGCTGCCGGTGCTGGCCGCCGCGGCCGGGCTGCACGACCTTCCCGTCGCCCGTGACGTCACCTTCCTCGTCGTGGTCGGCCTGGGCGTCTACGCCCGCCGCTGGGGGCCGCGCGGACACAGCCTCGGCGTGTTCGCGTTCATGACCTTCTTCATCGCGCAGTTCCTGCGGGCGACGCCCGGGCAGTTGCCCGAGTTGTCGGCTGCCGTCCTGCTGTCCGTGCTCGGCGCGGCCGCGGTCCGCTTCGGTCTGTGGTGCTACGAGCGCCGTACGCCCCCGGTCCCGACGGTTGCCCCGGTGGAGGGTTCCGGTCTCTCCCGGATCACCACCCGGCAGGCGATCCAGGCGACCGCCGGCGCGGGGCTCGCGCTGGTCGTCGGCCAGCTGGTGTCCGAGGAGCGCTGGTACTGGGCCGTCGGCGCCACCTGGTGGATCTTCGTCAACACCACGTCGCGGGGGGAGACGCTGGTACGGGGCTTTCGCCGCGTCCTCGGCACGGTGCTCGGCATCGGCCTCGGCCTGCTGGTCGCCGTACCGCTGGACGGGGCCCTCGCCCCGTCGGCCGTGCTCGTCGCGGCGTGCGTGTTCGGCATCTTCTACACGGCCGCCGTGTCCTACACCTGGATGATGCTCTGCGTGACCCTGCTGGCCGAGCTGCTCTACGGCCTGCTGGACCTGCTCGAACCCGCGCTGCTCGCGCTGCGGCTGGCCGAGACCGGCGTGGGGGCGCTGGGTGCCGTGCTGGCGGTGCTCTTCGTGCTGCCGGTCACCACGCACACGGTCAACAACGCCTGGATCCGGCGCGCCCTGCGCTGCGTGCACGCCTGCACCGCCGAGGCCGCGGCCCGGCTCGCCGGTGACGCCGCCGCCGACCCGTCGCCGCGCGTCGCCGAGCTGGAGCAGCTCCTCGGCCGGGTGCGGCTCGCGCTCGCCCCGCTCGTTCACCCGCTGAACCCCATGCTGGGCCGCAAGCGGCGCGCCCGGCAGGTGATCGCCCTGCTCGACGACTGCGCCCGCGAGGTCCGCGGCCTCGTCGCCGTCGCCGCCGACCCGGAGGCCTCCCACGACGTCCGCCTGACCGCGGCCTGCTGGCGCGTGGAGGCCGCGGTGGAGGCGCTCACCGACGGTACGGCGGAGCGCACCGCCTCCCTCGCCCCCGAGCCGCCCGCGCACGAACCGGCCCTCGCCCACCTGCACGGTCTGGAGCGCGCTCTGGCGGAACTCGCCGCGCCCCTGCGCACGCCGTCCGGGTCGCCGCTGGTCGGGGCCTGACGGCTGGTGCCGCGTGCCACCGCGGGCGGGCGGGCCGCGGCGGACCGGCCCGACCTTTCCGCTCGCACAACACTTGGTCTAGACCGCACCCGATCAGCTGCTAGCGTCGCCCGCGAACCGGCAACCGAGAGGGGACAGCGGTGGGAGAAGGCGGGCGGGCGTTCATCGGGTCGTTCACGGCGGCCGGGGGCCGCGGAGTGCTGACGGCGGCCGTGGACGCGGCGAGCGGTGCCCTGACGGTGCGGGGCAGTTTGAACGGTGTGCCCAACCCCTCCTCCCTGGCCCTCTCCGCCGACGGGGACACCCTCTACGCGGTCAGCGAGACGACCGACGGCGCGGTCGCGGCATACCGCGTCACCCGGCCGGAACCCGAACCGGCCGGCCGCCCCGTCCCCGTCGGAGACGGCCCGACCCACCTCACCGTCTTCGCGGGCCATGTCCTGACGGCCGACTACGGCTCCGGCAGCGTCACCGCCGTGCCGCTGCGCCCCGACGGCACCCTGGCCACGGCCCCTTCCGGCGTGCTGCGGCACACCGGCTCCGGTCCGCACACCCTGCGGCAGCAGGGTCCGCACGCCCACCACGTGCAGGCCGACCCGAGCGGCCGCTGGGTCCTCAGCGTCGACCTGGGCACGGACTCGGTACGCGTGTGCCGCCTGGAGGAGGGCACCCTGGCCCTGCACCGGGAGGTCGCCCTGCGCCCCGGCTCCGGCCCTCGCCACCTGGCCTTCCATCCCGGCGGCAGTCATGCCTACGTCGTGAACGAACTCACCCCGACCGTCACCGTCTGCCGGTGGAACGCCCTGGACGGCTCGCTGAAGCCACTCACCGAGACCCGGATCCTGCCCGCCGGCCCGGCCGGGGACGCCTTCCCCTCGGGCGTCGTCGCCTCGCCCGACGGCCGGTTCGTGTGGACCGCGACGCGTGGCGAGGACGTGCTGTCGGCGTTCGCCGTGGCGGGCGACGAGCTGCGGCTGACGGGCACCGTGCCGTGCGGAGGCCACTGGCCACGGGCGATCACCGTGTCCGGCGGATTCCTGTACGTGGCGAACGAGCGCTCCGGCGACGTGACGTGGTTCGCCCTCGACCCCGGCACGGGGCTGCCCCGGCGGGCCGGCTCGGTTGCCGTGCCCGCGGCGTCCTGCGTGGTGATCGGCTGAGGCCCGCGGTACGGGCGCTGAGGCGCGCGGCACAGGCCGAGGGCCCGTCCGGCAGGCGGAACGGGCCCTCGATCCAACGGCTGTCGTACGCCGGGCTCAGCGCACCGGCGTGCCCTGCGGCTGCTGCGGGGCGATGCCCAGCGCCGTCGTGTACTTGGCCAGCGCCAGCTTGCCGATCGCCGGGTACGGGCCGAGCGCCTCGGCGGCGGCGCAGCCCGCCTCCCTCGCCGCCTCCTCGACCAGGACCGGGTCGATCTCCGGGCCGATCAGGTATGGGGCGAGCGCCAGCTGCTGCGAGCCCGAGGAGCGCAGTTGCTCGGCGACGGACGAGATCGAGCCCTCCTGGTCGAGGGCCGCCGCCATCACCGGCACGGCGAGCCGCGCGGCGAGCAGCATGCCGGTGATCCCGGCGGCCTGCACGGCCTCCTCGCCGCCCACGGAGGCCAGGATGATGCCGTCGGCGGCCGTCGCCACGGTGAACAGCCGGGCACGGTCGGCACGGGCCAGACCCGCCTCCGACAGCCGCACGTGCAGGGCCTCTGCGAGCAGCGGGTGCGGGCCGAGCACATCGGTCAGCTCGGCGGCGATCCGGCTGTCCATCACGGCCTGGCGGACCTGGCGCAACAGCGCGCTGTCCGGGCCGGCGAGCAGCGGCACCACGACGGCGACCGGCCCGTCGGGCTCCTTGACGTCCATCCCGGCGGCCCGCGCCTGCTCGAAGCGGGCGGTGCGCTCGTCGGCGGCGTGCGCGAGCACGGCCTGCAGCGTGGGGAACTCCGAGCCGTCCCCGTCGACATAGCCGATCCGGGCGTCCAGGCCGGGGAGCTCGGAGCGGGCGATGCTCACGACCTCCTCGGCGAGGCCGCGCGTGACGGCACTGGGAGTGCCGGGCACCGCGAGGACGAGCGCGGGCGCGCCCTCGGGAGCCGCCAGCGGCTCGGGTCGGCGGTGCCGCCCTGGCTGGCGGGGGCGCGGCATTCGTACTGGCAGGCCGGACGCAGGCCCAGTGGGGGAGCTCATGGCGCCGCATGTTACTGGCTTACTGGGCTCCCCTGTTCGGGGAGGGTGCAGGTGAGCGGTATCCGTCCCATTTTGTCTGATGAGTTACGTACGAAATGGAAGTGATCAGCGGGTTTCCGTACGATGGCCGCTGACGTGAACGGAACGAACAGGTACAACTCGGCGGATCAGTCGCCCTGCGCGCTCGCGACGTACAGCATCTTTTCGTCACGCGGCAGGCTGAGCGCCCCGGTCGCCAACTCGGTCGCGATCCGCACCGAGCCGTGCAGCGGATCGCCCTCCGCGGCGACTCGCCGCGCGTGCGGAAGCCGTCCGGCCAGCTCGTCCTCAAGGGGTACGAGGAGTGCGGCGCCCAGCTTGAACAGGCCACCGGTGATCGCCACTTCGGGCCGGCCCTCCGCCGGGCAGACGGCGGCAGCGGAGTCGGCCATGTGCCGCGCCGCGGCGTGCAGCACGGCCACGGCCACCGGATCGCCCTCGCCCGCGCAGTCCGCCACCCGGGGTGCGAAGGAGGCGAGGACGGCAGGGCGGTCAGGTCGTGGGTACAGCTTGCCCGGCAGTTCCCGCATCGGCCCGAACAACTCCTCGGCGCACTCCAGCAGTCGGGCGGATCCGCCCTCCCGCCCGTCGTACGCGCGCAACGCGGCCTCGAGCCCGGCCCGCCCGATCCAGGCACCACCGCCGCAGTCGCCCAGCAGATGCCCCCAGCCGTCGGCCCTCCGCCAGGACGTGAGGTCGGTGCCGACGGCGATCAGACCCGTACCGGCGGCGACGACGGCACCGGTCCGCGACCCCAGGGCGCCCGCATACGCGGTGACCGCGTCGGCGGCGAGGGCCACGGCCTGGATCCCGCACTCCCGGCGCAGGGCGCCCGGCAGTTCGGCGCGCAGGGCGTCGCCGAGCGTGCTGAAACCGGCGGCGCCGACGGCTGCCGTGCCGAGGGCCGCGATCCCGGCGTCGGCGGTCGAGGCCCGCACCAGGGGCACCAGTTGCTCCATCAGATGCCCGGCGTCGATGCCCCGGTCACCCGTCCGCACCGGCACCCGGGAGTCCCGTGCGGCCAGCGGTCCCCGTTCGACGTCGCCGACGACGACGCGAAGCCCGGAACCGCCGGAGTCGACGGCGAGGAAGCCGCCGGCGCTCGCCGGCGCGCGGCCGAGGGGTGCTCCCGTCACGGCAGACGCCAGTCCACCGGCTGACCTCCCTGACGCATGAGGAGGTCGTTGGCGCGGCTGAACGGGCGCGAGCCGAAGAACCCGCGGTCGGCGGACATGGGGGAGGGGTGCGCCGACTCCACCGAGGGCAGGTCGCCGAGCAGCGGGCGGAGGTTGCGCGCGTCGCGGCCCCAGAGGATGGACACCAGCGGTTTGCCCCGCGCGGCCAGGGCGCGGATGGCCTGCTCGGTGACCTCCTCCCAGCCCTTGCCCCGGTGCGCGGCCGGACGCCTCGGGGCGGTGGTGAGCGCCCTGTTGAGCAGCAGCACGCCCTGCTGGGTCCACGGACTGAGGTCACCGTTGGACGGCTGGGGCAGTCCCAGGTCGGTGTTCAGCTCCCGGTAGATGTTGATCAGACTGCCCGGCAACGGACGCACATCGGGTGCGACGGAGAAGGACAATCCCACCGCGTGCCCCGGAGTCGGATACGGATCCTGTCCGACGATCAGGACGCGTACCTCGTCGAAGGGCTGCTGGAAGGCCCGCAGGACATTCGGCCCGGCCGGGAGATAGGTGCGTCCGGCGGCGATCTCCGCGCGCAGGAAGTCACCCATCTCCGCGATCCGCCCGGCCACGGGTTCCAGGGCCTGCGCCCAGCCCGCTTCGACGATTTCATGCAAGGGTCGTGGTGCCACGGCGTCACCCTACTGCCGTACCGGCAGCGGCGATCAACCAGTGGCCAACACCGCGCGACCCCGAGCCCCCCGTACGCGCCATCAGATCACCGCGGCCCGCACACACAGCACGTCCGGCAGGTGCGACGCCAACTGCCGCCAACTGTCGCCGTCGTCGGCCGAGGCGAACAACTCGCCGTTGCGGTTGCCGAAGTACACGCCCGCCGGGTCCGCGTCGTCGGTGCACAGCGCGTCGCGCAGCACCGTGCCGTAGTGGTCCTCCTGAGGAAGCCCGGCCGTCAGGGGCTCCCACGACTTGCCCGCGTCCGCCGTCCGGAAGACCCGGCACCGCCGGTCGGCGGGCACCCGGTCGGCGTCCGCGTTGATCGGGAAGATGTATGCCGTCTCCGCGCGGTGGGGGTGGGCCGCGGCGGCGAAACCGAAGGTCGAGGGCAGGCCCTCACCGATGTCGGTCCAGTGGGCGCCCGCGTCGTCGCTGCGGTACACACCCCAGTGGTTCTGGAGGTACATCCGGTCCGGCGTCCCCGCGTCCTGCGCGATCTTGTGCACGCACTGGCCGAACTCCGGGTCGGGATCAGGCATGAACACCGCGGAGACACCGGAGTTGGACGGGGCCCAGCTCGCGCCGCCGTCGGTCGTGCGGAACACCCCGGCCGCCGACACCGCGACCGTCAGTGTCTTGGGATCACGCTGGTCGGTGACCACGGTGTGCAGGCCCTCGCCACCCCCGCCCGGCTGCCACTGCGAGCGCGTGGGGTGCTCCCACAGGGGGCGGACCAGCTCGAACGTCTCCCCTCTGTCCTCCGAGCGGTACAGCGCGGCCGGTTCCGTGCCCGCGTAGACCACGTCCGGCTCGGCCGCCGCCGGGTGCAGCTGCCAGACGCGCTCCAGTGAAGCTCCCGTGTCCTTGGGGAACTTCACGGCCGGCTGAGCCGGTTCGGTCCAGGTGCGGCCCAGGTCGTCCGAGTGGAACACCGACGGACCCCAGTGAGCGCTGTCGCCGCCGGCCAGCAGACGCGGGGTGGTGCCGCGGGTGTCGATGGCGACCGAGTACACGGCCTGTGCGTTGAAGTAGGGACTTTCGTCGAACTCCCAGGCGCTCCCGCGCCGGCGCCCGATGAACAGGCCTTTGCGTGTGCCCACGGCGAGCAGTACTTCGGTCATGCCGATCACCTCCGCGACGTCTTTGTCCCAGACACCGGCCAGTCTGCACCCCACCACTGACAGTCACCCCCATCGATGGAGTTGCCGCAGGTCAGTGCGGTGTCGCCGTCACCGCCGCGCGCGCCGGTGGGCGCTGCGCACCGGGGCGTGGAGGGGGCCACCTGGCCTTCGGGGCAGGCCCCGTGCGGGCGGCCTCTGAGTGTCGGCGTGCCGTGCGCCGTATGGGAGGGCGGTGGGGATGTTCGTGCGGCTCGCGAGGAGGAAGCCTTCGATGGCGTTCCGTGGTCGGAAGGTGTGGCTGTGGCGCTGGCGGCGGAACCCGCTCAAGCGACGCTCCGACAGGGTGGAGGCCTGGGTCCTGCTCGGCGTCCGTGCGCTGGCGGCGGCGGCCGCCGTGCTCGCGGGACCGGCGGTGAGCCGGAACGTCGAGCTGGAGCTTGCCCGGGAACGCGTCGAGTGGCGCCGGATCGAGGCACGGCTGTCCGAGTCGGTGCCGGGGTCGTCCCCCACCAGGTCCGGCGCGCCGGACACCGAGCGACTGTGGGCCGAGGTTCGCTGGCCGGCGCCGGACGGCTCCGACCGCACCGGCCAGGCAAAGGTCCGCCCCGGCAGCCCGGCCGGTACGCCGGTCACCGTCTGGATCGACCGGCAGGGCCGTCTGGTCACCGAGCCGACCACGCCTGGCGAGGCCCGCGTCCGCGCCGACCTGATCGGTGCCCTCGCGGGCCTCGGCGCGGCCGCCCTGCCCCTGACGGGCGGCCGTCTGCTCCGCAACCGGCTGGAACGCCGGCGCCTGGACCAGTGGGAGACCGACTGGGCCCGTTTCGACACGCTACGGCGGCGCCGGACGGGTTGAGCCGTTCGTCTGCGCGGGGTGGGCCGGGCCGGTCGAGTGCGTCGGGTGGACCATGGCCTCGACCGCGTCAGGTGGGGCCGCGCAGGACGACCTGTGCCGTGCGCGGCACCAGACGACGAGCCTTTGACACCACGCGCCACGCGCCTCGTGCCGTAGCGAGCCTCACGACCCTGGGCCGTGGCGGAGCCCGGAGCCGCACCGGCCCCGCACGCCCCGAGCCGTGGCGGCGCCACGCGCCCCGTGCCGTAGCGAGCCTCACGACCCTGGGCCGTGGCGGAGCCCCGAGCCCCAAGCCGTGGCGGCGCCTCACGCCCCGAGCCGTGGCGGCGCCCCGCGCCCCGCGCCGTAGCGAGCCTCACGACCCTGGGCCGTGGCGGAGCCCCGAGCCCCAAGCCGTGGCGGCGCCTCACGCCCCGAGCCGTGGCGGCGCCACGAGGCCTGCCCGGCAGAGGCGTCACGAGACCTGCGCCGTAGCGGTCTCACACGACCGACGCCGCAGGTACGCCCGCCGGATCGGACGTGGGCAGCGCCCGCTCCAGGATGGCGCCCAGGTCCGCCCCGTCGGGGAGGGTGCCGAAGGCGTGCCCCCAGTCGCCGCCCAGACGCGTCGCGCAGAACGCGTCGGCGACCGCGGGCGGTGCGTGGCGGACCAGCAGCGACGCCTGCAGGGTGAGCGCCATCAGTTCGACCAGCCGCCGGGCGCCTGCCTGCGACCCCTGCGCCAGCGTGTCCTTGAGCCGCCGTACCGCGCCGTCGAGCCGGGCGTCCGCCCCTTGGGCCGATGTCAGTTCGGCGAACAGCGCATCCGTG
This sequence comes from Streptomyces sp. NPDC052023, assembly GCF_044548465.1. NCBI lineage: Bacteria > Bacillati > Actinomycetota > Actinomycetes > Kitasatosporales > Streptomycetaceae > Streptomyces > Streptomyces sp. NPDC052023. The sequence continues at coordinate 245,107 of NZ_JBIUBW010000005.1, forward strand.
GTGCCCGGCTCGCGACTCAACGCCCGCAGCACGTCGAGGGCGTTGACGTTCCCGGAGCCCTCCCAGATGGAGAGCAGGGGCGCCTCGCGATAGTGACGGGGCATGCCCGAATCCTCCACGTAACCGTTGCCGCCGAGGCACTCCAGGGTCTCCGCGGTGAAGGCCGGGCCCCGCTTGGTGACCCAGTACTTGCCCACGGCGGTGGCGATCCGGCGGAACGCCGCCTCGCCAGTGTCCCCGCGCACCGCCCGGTCGGCCGCACCCGCCAGCCGCAGGGTGAGCGTCGTGGCCGCCTCGGACTCCAGCGCCAGGTCGGCCAGCACGTTGCGCATCAGCGGCTGGTCCACCAGGCGCGCCCCGAACGCGCTGCGATGCCGCGCGTGGTGCCCCGCCTCCACCAGGGTCTTGCGCATCAGCGTCGCCGAGGCCATCACGCAGTCCAGCCGTGTGCAGTTGACCATCTCGATGATCGTCTTGACGCCCTGCCCCTCGGGACCGACCAGCCAGGCGACGGTCCCGTCGAACTCGGGCTCGGAGGAGGCGTTGGAGCGGTTGCCGAGCTTGTCCTTCAGGCGCTGGATGCGGAACGTGTTGCGGCTGCCGTCAGGCAGCACGCGCGGCACCAGGAAGCAGGACAGCCCCTCGGGAGCCTGCGCCAGCACCAGGAACACGTCGCACATCGGCGCCGACGTGAACCACTTGTGCCCGCGCAGTGTGTACACGCCGGGCTCGGCGGTGGGCGTGGCGACGGTGGTGTTCGTGCGGACGTCCGAACCGCCCTGCTTCTCGGTCATCCCCATGCCGGCCAGCAGACCGCTCTTGCGCGCCGGAACGTCGAGCTCCGGGTCGTACTCCCGGCCGGTCAGCAGTGGTTCGTAGACCTTCGCGAGGTCCGGCTGACGGCGCAGCGCGGGGACGGCGGCGTACGTCATGGACGTGGGGCAGCCGTGTCCGGCCTCGGTGTGTCCCCACACCAGCCCGCCCGCCGTACGGGCGACATGAGCTCCCTGCCGGTCGTCCGCCCAGGGGGCGCCCGCCAGGCCTTCGGCGACCGCGACGCGCATCAGGTGGTGCCAGCTCGGGTGGAAGTCGACCTCGTCCACCCGGTTGCCGTACCGGTCGTGGGTGCGCAGTACCGGTTCGTGCCGGTTGGCCAGTTCACCCCACTCCTGCGCCTCCTCGCTGCCGGCCTGCCGGCCGAGCCGCCGGATGCCGTTCTCGGCCCACCCGGCTCCCTCGCGCCGCAGCCCCTCCAGCAAGGCTCGGTCGTCGGACGCGTCGTAGGGGGTGAGGGCGGGGGGCTGGTTGGTGACGACGTGGGTGGCGCCACCGGAAGGACCGTCATGTGTCGAGACCATGCGGGGAGTGTTGCACTGAGGCTGCGATCGCAGCAATACTGCAACACGAAATGCGCGCCGTACAGTACGTGACCATGCGCATCGACGAGACGACACCGTCCGGCGCGGTCGAGTTGCGCCCGCTGTCGGCCCGGTCCGTCGTACTGAGCCTCCTGCTCGGTGTCCATCCGCCCGAGCTGCCGGGGCGGGACCTCGCCCGTGCCGTGGAATCCTTCGGCGTCGGCGGCTCCACCTTGCGGGCCGCACTCAGCCGGATGACGGCAGCCGGAGACCTGCTGCGCACGGACACCGGCTACCGGATCGGCGAGCGGCTTCTGGAGCGCCAGCGCCGGCAGGACGACGCCCTGCACCCCCGCACACGCGCGTGGGACGGCGGCTGGGAGATGGCCGTGATCACCGCGACCGGCCGCGGCCCCGCCGAACGCGCCGACCTGCGCGCCCGGCTCACCGCACTCCGGCTTGCCGAACTCCGTGAGGGCGTCTGGCTCCGGCCGGCCAACCTGCGCCGCCCGCTGCCGGACGACCTGACGGCCGTACTCCAGCCCTTCACGGCCCGGCCCGCGCAGCCCGCGCGCGACCTGGCGGCGACCCTGTGGCCGCTGGGCACCTGGGCCGCGACGGCCCGCGCGCTGCTCGGGCACATCGCGCGCGTGGAGCATCCGGCCGACCGTCTCACCGCCCTCGCGGCCGCCCTGCGCCATCTGCTCGCCGACCCCGTGCTGCCGCCCGAACTTCTGGCCGCCGACTGGCCGGGGGCCGCTCTGCGCACCGCTTACGCCGACTACCAGCGCGAGTTGACGGCCGCCGTGCGGCGGATGTGATCCGGCGGCCGTGCGAAGCGCCCCGCCGGTGACCCTTCCGGGGTAAGCGCTTTCCGGGCGCCTCCCTCTCGGGCGTCCGGCCACGTCGAGGGGTGCGGAAACGCGCGCTTCCCGGCGACGCCACGGTCCACGCGGTATCGCGCGATGGTGTGGTGCCCCCATTTATACGACCTTTTCGTCATTCATACGGGTGACCTCTGGCATCAAGGGAACCCGGCGGGGTGACACATGGATCTGCCAGGGAGCGTGAGTGTCATGGCACGGCAGAAGACCTCGCCCGAACTCCCGGCACCACTGCGCGCGCCCGTGACGGCGCTGCGCAAGGTGCCCGGGGCGGAGGCGGTGACCAAGGCGGCCGGTGGAGCGCTGGACGCGGTCGGCACCGTATCGCCGCGCGGCCGTCGCGTGGCGGTGTACACCGGGGCCGGGCTGCTCGGAGTCGCGGGCCTGGTGGAGTGGCCGGTGGCCCTCACGGTGGCGGGGGTGGCCTGGCTGACCCAGCCGAAGCCCGGGCACGAGGGCAACGGGGCGGCCACCACGACGGGCGCCACCAAGGCGACGGCCACCAAGTCGTCCACGGCCAGGCGCACGACATCCAGCGGTGGGAAGACGGCGGCCGCCGGGCGGCGTACGTCGTCGACGAGCAAGCGCACGACCTCCAGTCGTGCGAAGTCGGGCACCTCGGGCGGGCGGAGTTCGTCCAGCGGCGGCCGGCGCAAGGCGAGCGCGAGCGGCAGTTAGGGGACGGCGGGCCGGAGCCCTGAACACCGGCCCGCCTGACATACGAGAAAAGGGCGTGACATGGGGCTTTGGTTGCTGAGGAGCTCATCGGCGGCCGTCTCCGACATCGTCATGGCCGGGCCGCGCCTGCTGGCGCGCGGGACCGCGCCCGCGGTCGGTGCTGCCGCCGGTGCCGTGGCCGGAACCGCGCGCGCCGGGGTGCGCGGCGCGGAGTCCATGGTGCGGGTGTCGCGGGTGGCGCGTGCGGCGCTGCCCGGCGGGGACCGCCACTGGCGCGCCGGCAACCGGGTGCATCTCGCGCTGCGGGCGGCCACCGAGCCCGAGCAGCCGGAGGGCCCCGAGCGGCGGGAGGGACGCGAGCAGCCGAGGCGCCCCGAGCAGCCGGAGAGCTCCGAGCAGTGGGAGGGACGCGAGCAGCCGGACCGCCCCGAGCAGCCGGAAGGATTCGAGCAGCCGGAGGGGCTTGAGCGGCCGGAGCGCCCCGAGCCGCCGGCGGGGCCCGAGCAACCCGCGCAGCCCGAGCAGGAGGAACGGGCAGGTCGCGAGGACCGGGCAGCCGCCACCGCGCGAGCGGCCCGTCGGATGGCCGAGGCCCTCGCCGAGCACCCGGACGTGGCCTACGCCTACTGGGACGGCGGGCTCGCCCGGCTGGTGGTCGTCGCGTGCGAGGCGACGCTGACCGACGGGGTGCTCGAACGGGCCAACGAACTGGCCGACAAGTACAAGCTCGTGCCCGCGGACGTCCCGGTCGAGGAGTTCGCGCATCCCGGCGACCCGGGCGAGGTGCGGACCGTGTCGGCGGCGATCGTGGCCGACGCGGCGGGCATCGTCGCCGCGGTCACCGGGTCCATGCTGCGGCTGCCGCCCTCACCCCGGTTCGTGACCGCGGGCGTCACCCTGCTGCGCGAGAACCCCCGCTTCCGTGGCTGGTTGCGGTCCCGTTTCGGCGCCTCTCGTACGGACCTGATTCTGGCCGTCGCCAACGCGGCCGCCCATGGCGCCGGGCAGTCCCCGACCTCCCTGGTGCTGGACGGCGCCCTGCGTTTCCTCCAGCTCGCGGAGGCGCTGGCGCGCGGTGCCGCCTTCGAGTCGGTGCACGATCAGGTGGTCGGACCCGGACGGGACGACGTCGCCGCGCACCGTTTCCCGCGCCCGCCGCTACGGACCGCGCCCGCGCAGGAGTACGCCGTCCACGCCGAGACCGGCAGCGTGGTGGGAGCCGCCGTGACCCTGCTGGTCAAGCACAGTGGCACCGAAGCGGCCGAGGCCATCCTCGCGGGCTCCCCGAAGGCCGCGCGCTACGGCCCCGCTGCCTTCCACGCGGTCCTGGGCTGCGCACTGGCCCGCACCGGCGTGCTGGTACGCAACATGGACCGGCTGCGGCAACTGGAGACGGCCGGCACGGTCTTCCTGCATCCGAGCGCCCTGCACAGCGCGGACGGCAGCGCGGACCCGATGGCCGAGGCCGTTCTCGACGCGGCACGGCGGGCCGGCCTGCGGGTCGTGGTGGTGGCCGACCCCGCGCTCGGCGAGTTCGCCGCACTCGCGGACCACATCGTCGCCGCCGACCGCGCGCCCGGCGAGGTGGTGGACCGGCTGCGGGGCCGCGGGGGCGTCATCTCGGTCGCCCGGCCCTCCTCCGCCGACGACACCGACGCGCTGTCCGGGCTGCTCGCCGGGGACGTGGCCGTGGCGCTCGCCGACGGGGACTCGGCCGTCGCCTGGGGCGCCGACCTGGTCGCGCCGGGCGGACTCGCCGACGTGTGGCGACTGCTCAGCGCGGTGCCCGCGGCCCGCGGGGTCGGCCGGCGCTCGCAGGTCCTGGCCCGATCCGGCGCCGCCCTGTCCGGGCTGCTGGTCGCCGTGGGCGAGTCGGGGGGCGCCACCCCCGGCGGAATCCCGCTCGTCGGCCTGCGGCACGCGCCCGTAGACATCGGCGCCGCCCTCGCCCTGCTGGGTGGCACGCGAGCGGCCGTCGGCGTGGCGGCGGCCCGTGCGCCGCACCCCAGGCCACGGGTGCCCTGGCACGCCCTGAAGGTGAACGACGTGCGCAAGCGTCTGGAACGCCGCACGGAGGAGCAGCAGACGCCTGTCACCTCCGCGGTCGGCGGGGTTCGCAAGGCGGCGCGCACCGTCGTGCGCGCCCCCGGTATGGCGCCGGTCCGCTGGACACTCGATCTGGGCAGGGCGGTCCGGGGAGAGCTGGACGACCCGCTGACGCCCGTGCTGGCGGTCGGCTCGGCCGCGTCGGCGATCCTCGGCTCCATGGTGGACGCCCTGCTGGTCGTCGGTGCCCTCGACCTGAACGCGCTGGTCGGCGGCGTGCAGCGGCTGCGCGCCGAACGGGCGCTGTCCGGGCTCGTGGCCGAGCAGAAACAGAAGGCCCGCGTCAGCAACGGGGACGCGGGCGGCTCGCACACCGTGGACGCCGCCCGGCTGCACCCCGGGGATGTGATCGAGCTCAAGGTGGACGACGTCGTACCGGCCGACGCGCGCCTGCTGTGGGAGGACGGACTGGAGGTGGACGAGTCGGCGCTGACCGGCGAGTCGCTGCCCGTCGACAAACAGACGGAGCCCACACCGAGTGCCGCCGTCGCCGACCGCCGCTGCATGGTGTTCGAGGGCACCACCGTGGTCGCGGGACAGGCGCGGGCCGTGGTGGTGGAGACCGGCGAGCGCACCGAGGCGGCCCGGGCCGTCCACCTGGCAGCCCGCAAGCCCCCGGCCGCGGGTGTGCAGGCCCGGCTCCAGGAACTCACCAGCAAGGCACTGCCGTTGACGATGGCGGGCGGCGCGGCGGTGACCGGCCTGTCGCTGCTGCGCGGCGCCCCGATCCGGGAGGCGGTCAGCGGTGGGGTGGCGGTCGCGGTGGCCGCCGTCCCCGAAGGGCTGCCGCTGGTGGCCACGGTGGCGCAGCTCGCGGCCGCCCGCAGGCTCAGCCACCGGGGCGTGCTCGTACGCGCGCCGCGCACGCTGGAGGCGCTCGGCCGGATGGACACGGTCTGCTTCGACAAGACCGGCACCCTCACCGAGAACAAGCTGCGGCTGGTGCGGGTGACCGACGCCGACAGCAGGACTTCCACGCCGGAGGAGGCCGCGCAGACCGAGACCATGAGGGTCGCGGTACGTGCCTGTCCGCAGCCGGAGGAGGGACCCGACAAGCCCGTGCACGCCACCGACGAGGCCGTCCTGGACGCCGCCGGGCGTGACCCCGGGTGGGTGCAGACCGAGGGCCGGCCGTTCGAGGCGGGCCGTGGCTACGCCGGTGCCGTGGGCCATTCCGGCGACGGCAAGCGGGTGTTGGTGGTCAAGGGCGCGCCGGAGGTCGTCCTGCCGGCCTGCCGCGACGTCCCCGACCACGCCTACGACAAGGCCCACGACCTCGCCCGGGACGGACTGCGGGTGCTGGCGGTGGCGCAACGACCGCTGGCCGAAGGGGAGAAGGACGCGGAGGCCGGTGAAGCCCCCCTGAAGGGACTGGAGTTCACCGGGCTCCTCGCGCTGGCCGACGTGCCCCGCGAGTCGTCCACCGCGCTCGTGCACGGGTTGCGCGAGGCGGGCGTACGACCGGTGATGCTGACCGGCGACCACCCGCAGACCGCCCGCGCGATCGCCGTCCAGCTGGGGTGGCCGGAGGACACCGACGTGGTCACCGGCGACGAACTGGCCGCCGCGGACCGCTCCGAGCGCGCCCGGATGCTGCACGACGTGGGTGTGGTCGCCCGGGTCGCGCCCGAGCAGAAGCTCCAGGTCATCGAGGCGCTGATGGACTCCGGCCGGGTGGTCGGCATGGTGGGCGACGGCGCCAACGACGCCGCCGCCATCCGCGCCGCCGACATCGGCGTGGGCATCAGCGCCCGCGGTTCCGCCGCCGCCCGCAACGCCGCGGACCTGGTCCTCACCAACGGCGACATGACGGTGCTCGTCGAGGCGGTCTCGGAGGGCCGCGCCCTGTGGCACAGCGTCGCCGACGCCGTCGCCATCCTGATCGGCGGCAACGCGGGTGAGGTCGGCTTCGGCATCGTCGGCAGCCTGCTCGGCGGGACCTCGCCGCTGTCGACCCGTCAGATGCTGTTGGTGAACCTCTTCACGGACCTGTTCCCGGCCATGGCGGTGGCGGTCACGCCCCAGAAGGACGTGCGGGAGGAGGCGAGCGCGGGCAGTGGGCCGTTGGGTACGTCGCTGCTCGGCACGCCGCTCATGCGGCAGATCCGGCACCGGGCGCTGACCACGTGTCTCGGCGCGGTCGCGGCCTGGCTGATCGGCCGGTTCACTACGGGCTCGGTCCGCCGTACGACCACGATGGCCCTGTGCGCCGTGGTCGGCACCCAGCTCGCCCAGACCCTCGCCGACCGCCGCGACAGCCCCTTGGTCCGCCTGACCGTCCTCGGCTCCGCCGTGACCCTGGTCGCCGTGGTGGAAACCCCGGGCGTGAGCCAGGCACTGGGCTGCACGCCGCTCGGGCCGTTCGCCTGGGCGGGCGTCCTGGCCGCCATCGCCCTCGCGGTCGCGGGCCAGCGATCGCTGCCGCACATCGAACGGGCGGTCGTACGCCTGGGCGAGGGGGCACCCGCCGGCCTCAAGGACGTGCTGGCACGCCTCGGCGCCTGAGGGGGCGCCAGGAAGTGCGCGGGTGAGCGACGGCCGACGGCGGACGGCAGCGTGTGAAGGCCCTCTCAAACAGGCCCGCCGGACCCCTCACCGTCAGGTGACAGCCCCCGTCCGTCTCCGCCGGAACCCGCTCACGCCGACCGGTGATACTGCTCCGGCACCCGTACCGCGCCCCCCAGCTCACGAGCCGCGTGCCGTGCCCATGACGGGTTGCGCAGGAGCTCTCGGCCCAGCAGGACGGCGTCCGCCTCGCCGTTGGTGATGATCTTCTCCGCCTGTTCGGCCTCCGTGATGAGCCCGACCGCGGCGACGGGCAGGGAGGTCTCCGCCTTGACCCGGGCGGCGAAGGGGACCTGGTAGCCAGGGTCGGTCGGGATGTGGACGCCGGAGGCGTTGCCGCCGGTGGAGACGTCCAGGAGGTCGATGCCGTGGGTCTGGAGTTCGCGGGCGAAGCGGACCGTGTCGTCCCCGGTCCAGCCGCCCTCCTCCAGCCACTCCGTCGCCGAGACGCGGAAGAACAGCGGCTTGCCGTCCGGCCACACCTCCCGTACGGCGTCGACGACCTCCAGGGCGAACCGGGTCCGGTTCTCGTAGGAGCCGCCGTATGCGTCGATGCGGTGGTTGGAGTACGGCGAGAGGAACTCGTTGATCAGGTAGCCGTGGGCACCGTGGATCTCCGCGATCTCGAACCCGGCCGCCAGCGCCCGCCGCGCCGCGTCCGCGAACTGGCCGACGATCTCATGGATCTGCGCGACCGTCAGTTCGGTGGGCACCGGATGCCGCTCGTCGAACGCCACCGCGCTCGGAGCCACCGGCTGCCACCCGTGGCTGTCCGCCCCGACCGGCGCCCCGCCCTTCCACGGCTGCCCCGTCGACGCCTTGCGCCCGGCGTGGGCGAGCTGGATCGCCGGCACGGTCCCCTGCGAGACGAGGAAACGTGTGATCCGGCGGAACGCCTCGACCTGCGTGTCGTTCCAGATGCCGAGGTCCCACGGGGAGATCCGGCCCTGCGGGCACACCCCGGTCGCCTCCACGATGATCAGCCCCGTACCGCCGGCCGCGCGGGCGGCGTAGTGCGCGAAGTGCCAGTCGTGCGGCACGCCGGCATCGGGCCCCTCGGGTACGGCCGAGTACTGGCACATGGGCGGCATCCACACCCGGTTGGGAATCGTCACATCGCGCAGGGCGAAGGGCTCGAAGAGCGCACTCACGGCGGACTCCAATCATCACGCGGCTGTTGGGCGGCCATCGGCCGGCCGGGTAATACGATAGGTGTCGTAGTACGGTGGCTGTCAAACTACGATGTCTCTCGTACGATGGGATCCCCGGACGAAAAGGAGCCGCAGTGAGGCCCGCAGCCCCCGTCACCAGCAGCCGCGACCTGCCGCACCCGGCCCGTGAGGAGATCCGGCTGGAAGGCGTGCTGCACGCGCTCTCCGACCCGATGCGGCTGCGCATCGTGCGTGAACTCGCCGCCGGCGCCGGCGACGAGCTCTCCTGTTCGCACTTCGACCTGCCGGTCACCAAGTCCACGACCACGCACCACTTCCGGGTGCTGCGGGAGAGTGGCGTGATCCGGCAGGTGTACCGCGGTACGGCCAAGATGAACGGCCTGCGCCAGGAGGACCTGGACGTTCTCTTCCCGGGCCTCCTCGCCAGCCTGCTCGCCGCCGCCGGCCGGCAGGCCACCCGGCTCGGTGCCGCCGGCTGAACCGCCCCTACCAGGAAGGCGGTTGAAGAGCGCGGCCGCACATCGGCGGATCCGCGGGGATCAGGTTGCCAGGTCCGCGGATGACAGCTTCAGCGCGCCGCCCGCTCAACCGGGACGGTCACCGCGCCCGCGTCGATCGTGGGAACGCTGCATTCCCGACGGCGGCCGACTGCCGTGACAGCGTCTCCGTCACGACGCGCCGCGTGCCGCTGCCAGCAGGGATTCCCAGTCCGGCAGCTTGACGACACCGCGCCCGAGTGAGGCTCCGAGCTCGGCCTCCGCGCGTTCGATGGCTCGCCACCCCGACCACTCGACCGGCTCGGCCCCCGCGGCCCGCAGTGCGGCGAGCGGCTCGTCCGGGACGTCCTTCCGTACGAGCACGGCGGCGTCCTCGACCAGCGACAACACCGTCTCCTTGGCGCACGGGCGGTTGGTGCCGATGACGCCCGTGGGGCCGCGCTTGATCCAGCCCGCCACGTACTCGCCCGGCGCGACGACGCCGCCGCGCACCACGCGCCCGGCCAGATGCGGCACGGTGCCGGTGGCCGGATCGAACGGCAGTCCCTCCAGCGGCACTCCGCGATACCCCACCGACCGCAGCACCAACTGGGCCTCGATGTCCTCGTACCGGCCCGTCCCGGTCACCCCGCCCCGTCCGTCCGGCAGCGTCCGCTCGAAGCGCACCGCTCCGACCCGGCCGCCGTCGGCCAGCAACTCCACCGGACGCAAGAAGAAGCGCAGCCGGATCCGGCGCGGCAGATCTTTCGCCGGTTCGGCGGCCCAGCTACGGAGCACCTCGACGTTGCGCCGCTGCACGGCGGGCAGCGCCGACGGGTCCAGGTACGCCGGGTCCAGTGCCAACTCGTCCGGTTCCACGGACACTTCGGTATCCGGCAGCGCGCCGAGCTCGCGCAGCTCCTTGGTGGTGAACCGGGCCTGTGAGGGGCCGCGCCGCCCCACCATCCGGACCTCACTCACCCGGCTCGCGGTCAGCGCGGTGAGCGCCGCGTGCGGCATGTCGGTGGGGCTCAGCTCGGCCGGGCCGCGCGCCAGGATCCGGGTGACGTCCACGGCGACATTCCCCACGCCGATGACCACGGCCGACCGCGCGCCGAGCACGAAACCGTCGGCCAGGGCGTCGGGATGGGCGCTGTACCAGGACACGAACTCGGTCGCCGAGTAACTGCCCGGCAGGTCCTCACCCGGGATCCCGAGGTGGCGGTCGGTCGCGGCGCCCACGCAGTACACCACCGCGTGGTACAGCTCCCGCAGCCGGGCGGCCGGGACCCCGCCGGCGCCGACCTGCACACCGCCGAGGAAGCGCACCCGCTCGTGCTCCAGAACTGCCCGGAGATTGTTCTGCAGTGACTTGATCTTCTCGTGGTCGGGCGCCACGCCGTACCGCACCAGCCCGTAGGGGCAGGGCAGCCGGTCCAGCACGTCGACGAGGACGGTGGGGTCCTGCTGGACGAGCGTCTGGGCGCAATAGACCCCGCTCGGTCCGGAGCCGACGACGGCGACACGCAGCACGGCGGAACTCCTTCGTCCGGTGGGTCACCGGTGGATCGTCCGGTGCAGCACGGGAGATCGCTGATGGGTCCAGCATTGCACCGCCGTGGCTCCGCTGACAGGGTGCCGGACGGCACGAGGTGGCGAGTCCGTCCGAATGGAGTGCCCCGGCCCACCGCCCACCGCCGCCCGCCCGCCGCCCGGCCCCCCTCGCCTGCCCGCCGCCCGGCCCGCGCCTTACCCGCTGCCCGGCCTGCCGCCTGGCCCCGTTGCCTGCGCCGCCCGGCCCCCGCCGCCCGCGCGCCGCCCGGCCCCGCCTTACCCGCTGCCCGGCCTGCCGCCTGGCCGCGTTGCCGCGCGGCGCTCGGCCCCTCGCCTATCCGTTGCCCGCGCGCCGCCCGGCCCCCCCTCGCCTGCCCGCCGCCCGGCCCGCTGCCCTCACCCGCAGCCCTGCCACCGTCCCGCACCCCTGTCCGGCCCGGCCACCGTCCCGCACCCTGTCCGGCCCGGCCACCGCCCCGCACCCCGCACCCCGCCCGGCCACCGCCCCGCCCGCGGCGGCCTCACAGCATCGCGCGCATCCGCGTGATCTCGCTGGTCTGCTGGGCGATCACATCGTCGGCCAGCTCCTCGATCCGGACGTTGTTGCCCTGCGCCTTCACGTCCGCGGCCATCGTGATGGCCCCCTCGTGATGAGTGATCATCAGGGAGAGGAAGAGCCGGTCGAAGGCCTTCCCCCGCGCCGCCCGCAGTTCGGCCAGTTGGGCCTCGGTCGCCATGCCGGGCATCGCGGCATGATCATGACCTCCGCCCTCCTCGGTCTTCCCGTGCTCCTCGAGCCAGCTGCGCATCACTGTGATCTCCGGCTGCTGCGCGGCCTGGATCCGTTCCGCCACCTTCTTCACCTGCGACGACTCGGCTCGGTCCGGGACGAGTCCGGTCATCTCCAGGGCCTGGGAGTGGTGCGCGATCATCATGCGTGTGTAGTCGACGTCGGCGGAGTTGGGGGTGTCGTCGTCGGCGCGCTGCTTCGCCGCGTCCTCGGCGGACAGGGTCCGGTTCGCCTCGCCCGGGCCGCCGGGCACGATCACCGACGGACCGCTCGCTCCGTCCGGCCCGGCGTCCGCGCCGGAGTCGCAGGCTGTGAGCGCGAGCACGGCCGACGCGGTCAGCGGCACCGCGACGCGGACCGCCCGGGCGAAAACCTGCGTTACATCTCGCTGTCCCTCTGTTGATCTGTGCATGGCGAAGACGATACTGCGGGGGTCCGTGAACCGTTCCTCCCGAACGGAAGAAGGGAAGACGCAGTGATCCTGTCGAACGATCCCCGAACGCGGCTCAGACGTCTTGGCGTTGCCACCGCCGCGGCCGGACTGCTGGCCGCACTGCTGACGTCTCAGCCGGCGACCGCGACCCCCGACCCGGGGGACGGGCCGCAGACCGGCAAGGAGGTCTCCCGCAGCACCCAGGCCGAGGTGCGCGAGGCGCTGGAATCGGGTGAGATCCCCGGCCAGGACGAGATCGTCCACTCCGCCAACGTCGAGCACCTCACCAACATCCCCAAGGACGTGCTGCCCAATACCAATTCGGACCTCGCGTTCCAGGGCCGCTACGCCTTCGCCGGCAACTACGACGGCTTCCGCATCTTCGACATCAGCAACCCGCGGGCACCCAGGACGGTCGCCCAGGTGCTGTGCCCCGGCTCGCAGAACGACATCTCCGTCTCAGGCGACCTGCTGTTCCTGTCCACCGACTCCTCGCGCAGCGACAGCAGTTGCAACAGCACCACACAGCCGGTGACCGAGAAGTCCTCCTGGGAGGGCATGAAGGTCTTCGACATCAGCGACAAGCGCAACCCGCGGTACGTCGCCGCCGTCGAGACCGCCTGCGGCTCGCACACCCACACGCTGATCCCCGAGCGCCGCAACGTCTACGTGTACGTCTCCTCGTACTCGCCGAACGCCGCCTACCCCGACTGCCAACCGCCGCACGACGGCATATCGGTCATCAAGGTGCCGCGCCACGCCCCCGAGAAGGCGGCGGTCGTCGGCTTCCCGGTGCTCTTCCCGGGCGAGGGCCCGGACGGTGGCGGCAACCCCGGCGGACCCACCAACCCCGGCGTCTCCAAGACCACCGGCTGCCACGACATCACCGTGCTGCCCTCCAAGGACCTGGCGGCCGGCGCCTGCATGGGTGACGGCATCCTGTTCTCCATCAAGGACCCGGAGCGCCCGAAGGTCATCGACCGCGTGCAGGACAACGTGAACTTCGCGTTCTGGCACTCGGCGACCTTCAACCAGAGGGCGAACAAGGTCGTCTTCACCGACGAGCTCGGTGGCGGCGGCGCGGCCACCTGCAACGCCGAGATCGGCCCGAACCGGGGCGCCGACGGCATCTATGACATCGTCGGCCGGGGAGACCGGCGCGAGCTCGTCTTCCGCAGCTACTACAAGATCCCCCGGCACCAGGCGGACACCGAGAACTGCGTCGCCCACAACGGCTCGCTGATCCCGGTCAGGGGCAGGGACATCATGGTCCAGGCCTGGTACCAGGGCGGTGTGTCCGTCTGGGACTTCACCGACTCCGCCCGTCCCCAGGAGATCGCCTACTTCGAGCGCGGCCCGATCAGCACGGAGCAGCTCACGGGTGGCGGCTCCTGGTCGGCGTACTACTACAACGGCTACATCTACTCGAACGACATGGCGAAGGGCTTCGACGTCCTGAAGCTCGACGACCGGCGCACGGATCCCGCCCGGTGGGTGAAGCTGCGCGAGCTCAATGTGCAGACGCAGCCGGACTACTTCGACTAGGACGGCACATCGCCGTCGGGGGGGGGGGGGGGCCGCCCCCGGCCCCCCCCCCCCCCCCCCCCCCCCCCCCCCGGGGCCCGGCGCCCCCCCCCCCCCCGCCCCCCCCCCGCCG